>JBAZTR010000002.1:0-217810 GCA_041661745.1 Patescibacteria group bacterium | reverse complement strand
TCATGCTGCCAGTTTGGTTGACCCCTCCATCAAAAGCATCAAGGGTTATTGAACCGCCGGCAGTGCTTACCGCCCTAATTATAACGTCGTCAGCCGCACTTAAAATTACATCGCCTTCAGTGCCAGTCGTTTCAATCGTTAAATCTTCCGCATCTGCATCAGTAACGACAGAAATGTTGGAAGCACCAGTGGCCCCCGTGACATCAATGGAAAGGGAAGTCACGGCATCAAGCGTAGCGTCGCTGGCTGAAGCGATGAAAGTTAGACCCGTGGCTCCGGTGATAGTGAGGTCACCATCAGCATCGATGTTGTCTCCATTAACATGAAGATCGTCGGCAGTGATAATTTCACCGTTCGCGGCCACATCAAAGTTGCTAAGGTTGATAAGACCAGTCGTGCCGATTATATCATTAGCCCCGACATTTAAAGCGTTTACTATTTCTGCATCAGATACATCAATTGCATCAGTGATTGCCGTGTTTGTTGAAGCACTGATAATAATTCCGTCAGGCATGGAACCGGCAGTATCTTCTAGGTTGGAAATTTTTATTCCAGCTTCGTAAGTTCCTGCTCCAGCGTTGGCTGTGGCCGCGCCAGTTATAACTAGACCAAAGAGATCGCCATCAGTATCATTGCCGGTTAACAACACATCCAAGCCGATATTGTCAGCACCTGATCCAGCCCCGTTAGACTGAGTTAAAGAAATGTTAAGAATATCAGCGTCAGCTGTTAATGATGTACCAGTCAGCGCGAGGATCGGCGCTGTTCCAGAACCATCATCGGTGATGCTAGCCGTTGATCCATCAGATAAAGTTACATTGAGGTCGCCAGTAAAATCAAAAGTTCCTGTTCCAGTATCACCAGAAGCCGATAAGAAATCTGTAGAATCTAGTCCATCTAAGGTTTGTGAGTTTAGTGCGTAGGCAGAAGCGGTGAGTCTTTTACGCGGTGACAAAGTTTCACCATTAACTGTAACTTCGAGATATATCGAGGCGTTGTTAGAAAAAACCGTGTCGGCAACGGCAGCATAAGGAACTCCGATAGTTGTGTCGCCTAAATTTTCTGTAAATAAAGCATTGGTTAAAGTAACAGTTCTCTCCACAACCGAAGCACACGTAGTTGAATTGTTTGACCATAAACACGTGCCACCGCTTAAAGCATCATAGAAGGAGAAAGACATCAAAGCTGAGGCACCGACGACTTCAGCCCCTGTGTAATCTAGAAGGCGGCCTTGATAAGTAATAATGTTTGTCGGCGAAACGGCAGCCCAGCCAACCAAAGGAAAAGACGAAAATACCATGGCCAAGGTTATGGCCAAGTTTAAGGTCTTTACTATTAAATTGGTTGTTGAGCGACCTTTCATAACTATTTCGTTTCTTCTTTGGGTGGTGGGGTGTTTCCTTTTGGTGACAGGGCGATATCTTGCGCCCATTCCTTAGTTTCTTTCTCTTGGGAATAATCTATTGGTTGAATTGTAGCCTGTTCATAACCAGTTTTTTCGAAAGTTGAAGAATATTCACTTGGTCCGAGCAAGAAGGTATAACGTCCTTGATTATCAGTAAGTCCGGTTTCCAAAAGTTTGTGGTATTTCGGTTCAAAGATTCTGACAACAACATTGCCAATGGGACGTTGGGTTTTTTGGTCATAGACAATTCCCCAGCTTTTTGGTTTTTTTGAAGTGGCCAAACGACGGATCAAAAGGAAAACAACCAATTGAACTCCTAGGGCAACACCGGTCCAAATTGACATTTGAACCAAGAAGACAAAGATCGAGACAAAAATTCCGGCAAGCGCGAACCAATGTTGTACTGTTCGCAGGGCACGAATTCTTTTGACCGAGCTGACTTCCTTCTTTTCTTCGATAGCAACCGGTTCAATCGGAATATTTGGAGTGATAACAACGTCTTTTTCTGTCACCTCGATTTCTTCGCCGTGATAAACGTCCAAATAAATTCCATCATCTTTTTTTCCAGAGAGAATCGAGGAAGGGAATTCGTAACCAGATTTATTAATACTTATTCTGTATTTACCCGGCTGTACCATGAAAAAATATTTCCCACCTTTATCGGTCACCCGGCTTCGCACTAATTTATTTTCAGCTACAGAGTAAAGTCTCACTGTGGCCAAATCGAGCGGGGCCTTAGTAAAAGCGTTGTAAACTACCCCATAGGATTTTCGTTTTCGACGACCAAGTAAAAGAATCGGCGCAGTGAAAAGATACTGTAAGAAGGGCAAGAGGTTGAAAGAGGTGGCTAGAAGTACAGTGCTGGTTACAGCTACAGCTGTTACTGCCGGAGCGGCAATCGTGGCTGTGGTTTGTGTTACAGGTGATTCTTTTACTGTTTCGAAAGTTTCAGTAATAGCTGTAACGGTTTCTGTTACGGTTGCTGTAACATTTTCTGTAACTTCTCTAATGGTGTTTTCTACAGTGACTGATAATTCCACTTTTTTAGCAATTTCTATTATTGGACTAACAATGTTATTGCTGATTGTTAAGGTGCTAGTTTTTTCTTCATAACCATCTTTATTTACTGTCACTCGATAAGTTCCGTTTTCAACATACCAGGCGAAAGAACCACTACTCGAAGTCGAAATTGGATTACTTTGGCCAGACTTAGGTGTCCAAATTTTCCAATCGCCGCCAACTGATTCATAAAGCGTTACCGTAGCGTCAGAAACCGGAAACTCTTCTCCGTTATCTTTCTCAAAAACCAATCCCCAAGAAGCAGCCTTGGTTAAAAATTCAAAAGTCTGATCAGTTCCGTCTTGATATCTGATAATTAGGTAAACAGCATAATTAGCGGTTCCTGTCGGAATCGCTATGGTTGTGAAGTAATAAAGATCTGAATTTTGAAGCAGATACGTATCAGCTCCAAGAGTCAAAATAACTTCAGAAATTTCTTTGTCTACATTTTCTTTTGAAAGGAAAAAGGAAATATCAGTACCGGATAAAACAGTTACACCCCCCGTTTCGGAAAGAGGTAAATCAATTCCCCCATCACTCGAGATAACAGAAAGATCTGTGAAGGGAATTAACTCTTCATCCTCAACTGTAGTTGTGGGAATTTCAATGGACGGGCAATCGGACGAGCAAGTATTTGAGGTTTCGCCATCTTCGCAAACAGCGTTGCCACAAGTTGTTTCCCCAGAAGGAGCTACTCCGCAGTCAGTCAAACAGGTCAGCGACGACTCCGAACCTCCACAAGCGCCATCGCCACAAACATCTCCAGTTGGTGCAAGGTAGCAGTCGGCCGGACAGCTACCCGCTGTTTCGGTTGAGCCGCAAACGCTATCGCCGCAGACGTCAGTCACAGGAACCTCTACAGCACAATCGGCTGGACAAGAACCAGTGGTTTCTGAACCGTTACAACTTCCATCACCGCAAACTTCAACCGGGATAACAGGACAATCGCTCGGACAACTTTCTGATGTTTCGGTTGAGCCGCAGGTACCATCACCGCAGACGTCAATTAGAATAGCCACCGGCGTAGCCGAGGCTAAAGCTCCAGAAGCAAAGTTTCCGCCAGTATCGTAAGAAAAGGCTCCATAATAATAAGTCGTTCCGTTGGTCAATCCGCTATGGGTGTAACTTGTGCCTGTTCCGACATATATTGTTGAACAATCAACGTCGGCATGATCACTAGGAAAAGCGTCTAGACAAAAGATTATTAATGTTCCGGCAAAATCACCATCAGTTGGTGAAACCCAACTTAAAGAAACAAAACCATCTTCCGCTGTGGCTGTGAACGAGGCAACGTTAGCTGGCGCAAGATCAGCTGCCGTAGTTGTAAAAGAATATCCACTGGACGTTGTTAGATTTCCACAAGTGTCAGTCGCTTCGATCTGATAATAATAAGTGGTCGAAGCAGAAAGACCAGAAATAGAGACAGTGTGAATTATTTCGCCTGTTTCACTTTCTGTGCCTGTCGCATACGACGTTGTCATTCCATAATCAACGTGCCCGGGAGCTGATTCACTTGTTGTCCAATAGATTATTGCCGAGTTTGCGGAAATTGTGCCTGCAGAGACCTCACTAATGACCGGGCCGGTTAAATCAACTGCACAGCCGGTTTCTGGTTCCGGTGGCGGCGGCTCTTCACCACCTCCTGGAGGAGTAATGTGGGGAATATAGTCAACTCGATACCCAGCTTGTCCTGAGTAGGACACGCTGGATCCAATACCAGCACCAGAATTTCCAATCGTGTCTTTTATTTCATGAGAACTGGATGCACCTGTATCACCTCCACCGGTACTAATAGTGTCCCAATCGATTTGATAACTAGGCGAGGACATTTCGGCAAACGTAAAACCGGTGATACTAAAAATCCCCACTACTATTAAGCCGATAAGTCCTAAACGCATACTTTACTCTGTTATCTGTTAGTATTTTACCATGAAAACAAAATTTATTCAAGCATAAAATCTGCTAATTTAAGCAGATTTTCTTACCTATCCTTTAGTTTTTAAGTGGATAACTTTGATTTACCCACAGTAATCCACATTTTTACACAAGGTTATCCACAGTCTATATATTTTGTCTAGTCTGTTGTAGACAAATAGATAAATAAACCTTTGGATAACTTTTGTTTTCAGAAAATTGTTTCACGGGGAACTTTTTAATGGTTGTTTCGGTCGGTTCCCCAATTGGCGGGATTGTTTTCAATATATGAACGGATTCTCATCAGGTCTCGATCATCACGGACAATATGATCATAAAACGATCGTTGCCATTCAAATTTGGGTACTCCTTTTAAATGGATTAATTTTGAAGACGTTGTTTTAAAGGCGTTAATTGCCTTTGACAATAAATTATAACGGCGTGCATGTACCGATGTGTGGACAACCGTTTGTGTAAGGAAACCCGTCCGTGTAGGGACAACCCTAGGGTTGTCCCTACATTGGTTTGTAAACGAACGGTTGTCCGAACAATCCAAAAAATCATAATCAATTTCAATAATTCCATGGATATGATTGGGCATGATAACAAAATTATCCAGATAAATGCCAGGAAAATTGTGTGTTAACCACAACCATTGTTTTTGCGCGATTTTTCCATTTTTATTCAATATCATCTTTTTGTTGAAGATCTCACCAAAATATTCCAAACGATCCTTTACACAAATGGTAATAAAATATGAACCAGAATTTGAATAATCAAATCCGCTCATTCGTTGTGTTTTTCTGTATTTTTCCAGCATAACACCATAATTTTACCATTGTTCCTTGTGAAACAAAAAAACGGCCGAGAGGCCGTTTTTTACTAATCATCAATGAAATTTGTGTTTTCTAAGAAGTTTCTTATCTGTTTTATATGAGGAGGAAACAGATCTTGCGGTAATTCACTTATACTAAACCAGTTCCATTCCTCACATCTTTCTGGTTCTTTTAGACAAACATCGCCATCCGAACCATTGATTATAAAGCCTACTTGCAGATAGTGTTTTTCCTGACCTCTTCCATTAACGAGATTTGAAAAGAAAATTTCTTTTGCATACAACCCTGTTTCTTCAAAAAGCTCTCGTCTTGCCGCATCAATCATTGTTTCGCCTGGTTCAAGATGTCCGCCTGGCAATCCCCAAGTTCCTGACCCAAAGATATTTTTTCGCTTTCCTAACAATAATTTTCCTTCTCTAACAACAAAGGCGTTTATCCCAACATGAAAAGTTTTGTAATTATCTGGAGGAAGCATATTTTGGTGTACCAAGCTAAGCTTGGTGGACCTGGGGGGAATCGGACCCCCGACTCGGCAATGCGAATGCCGCGTAATGCCACTTTACTACAGGCCCAAGTTTGTGCGAATATACTACTCTATTTTTTGTCTTTTGTTAAGGATTGGACTATTGCAAACAAATCTTCTTCAAGATCGGAAAAGTCGGAGGGTTTTAATTTACGAATCGGAATCCATCGCGGGTTTACAGATTCCAGGTCGTCTACCAGCTCGTCTTCTATTAATTTTGTTCCGGGCAGCGCTCGACAAAGATAAAACATTAAGAAAGCGTGGTAGGCACCATCTTCCGGCTCATAATAAAAGAAACTTTCCTTATAAAGAAGCGGTCTAATGATTTCGACAGATAATCCAGTTTCTTCGTTTATTTCTCGCCTTAAAGCATCCTCTGTTTTTTCACCGACATTTATTCCACCGCCAGGAAACCAATATTTTCCGTTGCTTTTATTTGTTAGAAGGATAATTTTGTCGTTTTCCAAAATAACCCCATAAACACTTGGCCTAAAGAAGAATTTTTCTTTTGGCACTTCTGAATACCCACCAAGACTATTTTTACAACGAATTGTTTCCATAGTTATGATGGCGCGCCAAGTCGTAGCTCACCTAGAGCGAAGGATGGTGCCCCGAGAGGGAATCGTCCCGCCTCGCCGCGCTCGGTCGGGATCCCGCCATAGGCGGGAAACCCCATCTGGTGCCCCCAGTACGAGTCGAACGTACATTTACTCCTTAGGACGGAGGTGTTCTATCCATTGAACTATGGGGACTTGATTATGTGTCGTAAAATGTTGTAGGGGCACAAGATTTTGTGCCCCTACAACATTTTCCTTTTCCTGGGGTGGGCGTGTTATACTAGTTTCAATCCAACGCGTAAATAATAAATGAATTTAACCTTTGCGTCAAAGATTATGTCTTCGATTGAAATCATTTCCCTGATCCTTTCCGTTGTTTCTACTCTGCTGCTTTTGGTTCTGGCTTTTATGTATTTAAAGAAAGGCCCGGCCAATGATCCGAGTGGGTTCGTAAATCTTTTTAATGAACTGCGGCGCGACACCGACAAGCAGCGGACAGAAATTCAGGATCGTATGGATAAGATGAACGAGAACTTAACCAAGAGCCTATTCGAATCCTCCGGGGCTTTGCAGAAAAATTTTGCGGCCACACATACTATTATTCGTGATGTCACTGAACGCGTTACTAAATTGGATGAAACTAATAAACAGATTTTAGGTTTTTCAAATCAATTGCAAAGTTTAGAAAATATTTTGAAAAATCCCAAGCATCGTGGCATTCTCGGCGAATACTGGCTCGAGACGCTGCTCGGTCAAGTACTTCAGCCAACACAATATCGCATGCAATACGATCTTGGGGCCGATGAAAATACCGGTGCCAAGTTAATTGCCGACGCCGTCATCTTTGTTAAGGACATGATTATTCCAATCGACGCAAAATTTTCTTTGGAAAATTATAACCGCATCTCACAAGAGAACGATCCAGTCAGAAGGGAAGTCTTGGAGCGTGATTTTAAGACTGATGTTAAGAAAAGAATTGATGAAACTTCTAAATATATTCATCCGGAGCGCGGTACAACTAACTTTGCCTTCATGTTCGTGCCGGCCGAAGGCGTTTACTACAATTTGATCGGCGCCAATGTTGGTTCGGCCGAAGTAAACGCGCGAAATCTTATTGAGTACGCTTTTACCAAACAAGTAATGATTGTTTCGCCAACCTCGTTTTTTGCTTATCTGCAAACCGTCATTCTCGGCCTTAAGGCGCTCCAAATTGAGGAGTCGGTTAAAGAGATTCAGAAACAAGCTGAGCACTTAATGCGTCATCTTAAAGCATACGAAGATTATCATAATAAGGTTGGCAAGAATCTTGAGACAACAATTAATGCTTATACCGATGCTTCTAATGAGTTGAAAAAAATCGACAAAGATATTTATAAAATTTCTGATGGCGCAGTGGAGAAACAGTTGGAGCCGATGGAGATTAAGAAGATTGGGTAAAAGCGTAAAAGTGTAAAAACGTAAACATTGGGTTTATGGAATTTCGTTATGAGAGAATAGAAGCCGGTGAACCCATTTTAAAATTAATAGATCGGATTTGTGTTTTGGTGGGATTTTTCCCTCAAGATGAAAAATGGATTCTTGGTAGTCAAATAAGGCGGGCAGCAAATTCGGTTTTTTTAAATTTGGCCGAGGGTTCGGCCAGGAGAAGTTATAAAGAGTTTGCCAGATTTTTAACAATATCCATGGCTTCATTAGCCGAGGTTCATGCCTGTTTGGTTTTAGCAAGGCGCAGAAATTATATCAATCAAAAATGCTTCGATGAAATACAACCATTAATAGAAGAAGTTTGGTTCAAACTTTGGAATTTACGAGAGTCTCAGATTAAAAAGGCACGGTGTAGATTTGGTCAAGATCGATAAAAAAAGTTTACGTTTTTACGCTTTTACATTTTTACAAAATATGAAACTCGGCATTTTTGATTCCGGCCTTGGTGGTCTCACGGTTCTTCGATCGATAAACGAATTATTGCCGGAGTTATCAACGGTTTATTTTGGTGATAACGCCAACACACCGTACGGAACAAAAAGTTTTGAAGAAATTTTTGCACACACTCTTGATGGTGTGCGTTTTCTTTTTGCCCAAGGTTGCCCTCTGGTGATTTTGGCCTGCAACACTGCCAGTGCCCAAGCCCTTAGAAAAATCCAACAAGAAATTTTACCGCGCGAATTTCCCGATCGTCGCGTCCTTGGGGTTATTCGTCCGACCGTGGAATATTTGATTGAGGAGACTGACACAAAAAATATTGGCGTATTTGCCACCCCGGCCACGGTGCGCTCGGAAGCGTACGCTCACGAGTTTAACAAAATAATGGCCGGAGTTTCCCGCCAGGTTTTTCTTTGTCAAAAAGCTTGTTCGGGATTAGTGGAAGCGGTTGAGGCCGGGCAGATTAATTCTCCAGAAACTAAAAAATTAGTGGAAGGATATTGTCGTGGTTTCGAGGGTGACCTGGCTTTACTCGGTTGCACCCATTATCCTTTTTTGGAGCCATTGTTTCACATGTATCTTCCACCCGGGACAAGAGTTTTTACTTCCGGGCCTATTGTTGCCAAGAAACTTAAAAAATATCTGGAAAGGCATGCCGAGATAGACAAGCAGCTAGACCGATCGGGCGAACGGATTTTTTATACGACCGGCGAGCCAGAGGTTGTGATGGTCAACACACTTAAATTTTATCCGGGGAAAATTGATTGGCAACCGGTTTTTCTTGACTAAAATTAGCCACGAGGTTATACTGTCGCCATCTTGAATTTATAAATTTATGCCAATTAAAAAGAACGCCATTAAAGCCATGCGCCAAACGGTAAAGCACTCACAAATCAACAAAGTCGCTAAAGCCGAAATCGACTCTTTGCGTGTTAAATTTCGCAAAGCTATTGTCGCGGTTAAAAAGTCCGAAGCCGCCGAGGCTGCCAAAGCCATCGGTCAAAAGGTGGACAAGGCTGTTTCCAGAAAGATTTTGAAAAAGAACGCTGCCGCTCGCATCAAGTCGCGTATGATGAAAAAGATTAACGCGATGAAATAGGTGGTGTCTGGGGGTTGGTTTGGACAAGCGGCGCTCGGGCATTAAAGGGCACTAAGACATTAAGGAAATAAAAAAACCGATCGACGAAAGCCGGTCGGTTTTGTTTTTACTTTAATAATTCTACCACGGCCAAGTCAACAGAAATTTTATCAGTATATCTTCCAGTCTTCATTCCAGAGTCGAAAGTGTAAAGCATATCATGAACCTGGCGAAGTTTATCGGCCGAAATATTACGAGCCTGTTGAACAGCTTTACCGGCAACATATGGATGGAGGTCGAGAGCCGAGGCAATTTCGTTTTGATTGAAGCGCGGGTTTTCTTCCATAACCAAACGGACACCAAGAAGAATTCTGACTTGGCGAAGCAACATGGAAAAAATGTAGCCATCAGCCGCGCCCGAGGCGCGCTCCTCTTCGAGGAGTTGGAGGACTTGGGCAGCTTTGTGACTTGAGACCGCGTCCATCAAGGCAAAAATATTGCTGTCAAAAGAAGCGCGAACCAGTTTGTCGACCATCTCCTTAGTGATTTGTTCGCCGTCGGCATAGGCCACCAACTTTTGGATTTCGCCATCAAGCTGCCACAAGTCCTCCCCGGCGCGCTCGATAAGCGCGCGGAGCGCCTCGGGCGCGATAGTCGATTCATAGCCGACAATTCGTTGGCTTGTCCATTTGGATAAGGCGGCCCCTTCCAGTTTTGGAAACGGATAAAAATGAATTTCGGAAATTTTTTCCAGCTTTTTAAATAATGGTTTTCTTTCCAGCTCCTTCGGTTCCAAGGTTTCCCAAAAAACCAAAATACTCGAGGCCGGAACCTTGTCTAAATTATCAACCCAGTCGGTTTCTTTTTTTGAAGAAGCAATCATGTCGCGGGCAATAACCATGCGCCGCTCAGCGAGAAATGGAAAACTCATAGCCGAACGAATAACTTCGGTCGGATCCATTTTGCCGGTTTTGGCATCAGGAAAAATCGACAGGTTTAAACCGGTCGGATCAAATTTTTTAACAAAGGCGCTGCGCAATTCCATTACTTTTTCTTGCACTCGGAAAGCATCGTCGCCGTAGACTAATATGACCATAGCGCCAATATCTTACCGCGTCAGGGGTGGTTAGACAACCATTGTTTTTGGATAAGAAAAACCCTGCCGACGAAGGTGGCAAGGGCGATGGGCTCTCCGTCACGTTGCGGGTGGCGGAGGGGAAGGTTCGGGGTAGACGAACGAACCGCGTGAGATGAAGAAGACCGGGTGGTCGTTGCCGATGGCCGCGAGGACTTCCTCGGTCGGCTGGCGGAAGCGCGGATCCAGCATCTGGAGCCCCGGTTCCACGAGGCAGTGGCGGGCGTCGTCCTCATCCATGAAGAGGCCGACGACGCCGGAGGTGTTGTCCACGCGCCGCTCGTTGTTGACCATGTCGGACGGCCGGCGCGAGGCTCTCAGGTAGGTGATCAGACCACTGCCCCGGATGTCGACGAGATCGCCGAGACACAAACTGTCTCCGATGGGGACCCGGCTCTGGCGGCCAGGGCGCAGGGCAATCTTGGTGATGACCGGAGGGTGTCCCGGCTCCCAGGTCACACGGTAGAGGGAAGTCTCGGTGACGACGAAGAAGATGATTGGGGCGATGGCGAGCATGGTGACTCCTTGGAACCGGTCCGGAACGACTTTAAAACAAGACAAATAAAAGGTCAAATAAAAAAAACGGCCAATTGGCCGTTTTTTATAGAATATTTATTTTTTTTCTAAAGCTTCTAATTCACCCCAATTTTTTCCAACCTCAACCTCAACGATCATTGGTACTTCAAATGAAGCGGCCGTTTCCATTAATTTTTTAACTGAAGCGGCGGCTTGTTTAACGTAATCTTCGTCAACTTCAAAAACCAATTCATCGTGCACCTGCAAGAGCATTTTTATTCGTGGCTCAGCGTCTTTCTTCTTTTCACTCTTAGCCATGGTTTGTAACCAGCCATCAATTTGGATCATGGCCATTTTAAGAAGGTCGGCGGCCGTGCCCTGGAGCGGCATGTTGGTGGCCATACGTTCGGCGGTCGAGACCAACATTTGGACGCCGGAATTAATGTCAGGTAAATGGCGGCGGCGGCCAAAGAGGGTTTCGACATATCCGAGCTCGTGAGCCTGGCGTTTGGTTTTTTCCAGATATTTTTTAATAGCCGGATGAACCTCAAAGTATTTATCAATGAATTTTTTTGCCTCTTCCAGAGTCAGACCAGTGGAACGAGCTAGCGAACGCGGCCCCATGCCATAGAGAATACCAAAGTTAATGGCTTTGGCGGCGCTACGCTGTTCTTTGGTAACTTCACAATCAGGAATACCCCAAACTTCGGAAGCAGTGTGAGTGTGAATATCCTCACCTTTTTTAAAGGCCTTAATCCACGACTCATCTTTAGCGACAATAGCCATAAGACGGAGTTCGATTTGCGAATAGTCGGCGGAAAGCAAAACTTTTCCGCGACCGGCTACAAAAGCGTGACGAATTTTTTGTCCAAGTTCGGTTTTGGTGGGAATGTTTTGCAGATTCGGATCAGACGAAGACAGACGACCGGTGGAAGTTACGGTTTGATTGAAGGTGGTATGGACGCGGCCGTCTTTAGCGATAAGTTGCGGCAAGGCTTCGACGTAAGTATTTTGCAGTTTGGCCAGTTCACGGTATTCCATGATCGAGGGAATGATTTCGTGTTCCTCGTAAATTTTTTCTAGCTCTGGGGCGGCTGTGGAAACACCTGATTTGGTTTTTTTCAAACCCTTGGTTGGTAGTTTTAGTTTGTCGAAAAGGACTTCGGCCAACTGTTGTGGTGACTGGATATTGAATTCGCCATCGGCAGCTTTAAAAATCTTTTTGGTAAGGGCGCCAAGTTCTTTTTCGAATTCTTTGGAAAGATCTTTCATGAATTCCGCATCAAGTTCGATGCCGTCTTTTTCCATGCGAAAAAGAATTGGCGCCAGCGGCATTTCTATTTCTTTAAAAAGTTTTAATAAATTGTCTTTTTCCAATTCGTTTTTTAAAGCATCATGTAAGGTAATGAGTGAAGTGACAATTTTACTAACAGCTTCCCGTCCGGTTTTACCAACCGCACCATTGGGTAATGAAGGAAGAGAAAATTTTCCATAGTGATCGGCAATTTGATCAAGATCGTGATCGCGCTCGCCCGAAGTCAAAAGATAACCGCTGATCATTAAATCGAACCACGGTAGTTTAGTCCACGGAGCAACTTCGATTTTGGAACGGTCAAGAAGGTGAAAAAGTTTTTTAAGGTCGTGAATAACCACGGTTTTACTTTTTTCCAAAACATGAAGCAGCTCTTCTAATTCGGCTACTTTAGGAAGCGGAATAATAACGCAAGCTCGGCCGTCGGAGACAGCGGCGAAAGTCAGGGCCCCATTGTCGAACAAAGTTTTCGGCCCCTCTTGAATTACAATTCCTAGGGTTTCCGCTTTTTCGAAATACTTAAGTTGTTCTGTGACATCCTTTTCATCTTTGGTCATGGTGCAACCGCCTGATTTCAATTCTTTTTTTATTTTTTTAGGGGCGCCAGCAATAACTTCACCGGCCGCGGTACCTTCATATTTACGAAGCAGTGATTTGAATTGTAAATCACGGAAGATTCTTTTTAATGCCTCGACGTCTGGTTCTTTTCTTTTCAAATCGGCAAAGTCTAAAGTGCCGAGCGGGACATCGCGGACCAGTTTTACCAAGCTATATGCTTCTTCGGCAATTTTTTCTGTGCCTTCAAGTTTCTTAGCGTATTTTTCCGGCACTTCACCAGCCTTTAGAGCCCTATAAAGCCCCTTAATGCCCTGAAATTTTAGAATCAACTCTGCTGCCGTTTTTTCACCAATCCCTTTAACCCCGGGAATATTATCCGAGGGGTCGCCGCGCAAGGCTTTGTAATCAATTAACTGTTCCGGAGTTAAACCAAAGCGTTCTTTGATGGCCGCTAGGTCGTAAGTTTTAGTTTCCGAGATGCCGGTTTTAAAAGTTAGAATTTGTGTCAGCTCACTTACCAACTGAAAACTGTCCATATCGCCGGTGGCGATAAGTGTTTTGACTTTGTGGCTTTCCGCTTTTTTACTTAGGGTGGCGATGACATCATCGGCCTCAAATCCTTCCTTAGAAACACTCCTTACCCCATACTCTCTTAAAATGTTTTGGATGATGGGAATTTGTTCGTAGAGTTCAGGCTCTTTTTTTTCGCGTTGTGCTTTGTAAGCCTTAAAAGCCTCATGACGAAAAGTTTTGCCAGGCAAATCCCAAGCCACGGCCGTATATTCAGGTTTAAGCTGATCGAGCAACTTTTCCATGATCATGGAAAAGCCATAAGCCGCGTGAACTACTCGGCCATCGCTGGTCGTGAGTGGCGGCAGGGCATGCCAAGCACGGTGTAATAGGGCATTGCCGTCTAGCAGTAGAAATAAGGGTTTTTTGTCAGGCATAATAGTTACATTTTACAAGGAAAACAAAACAACCGCCAGACGGCGGTTGCCTTTTAGTTTTCGACTTGAATCGTCACATCATCCACTAAACCAAACTGTAGTAAAGTCTGTTTAATTTGTTCTGTGGCTCGTTGTTTTTCGCAAGTGCTCAAAGAATTGAAATCTTTTGAAACGGTAACTGTGGCAATACCGCCACTTATGACAAACGAACTGATAGTTGTGTTGTATGGAAGACTGGAACGAAAACCCTCGTAGCGTTCGGAATCAGTTGGGCCGTTTAGAAGTTCGATTAATGAAGCGCGACCAACGGCTGAGGTTTCGGCCACGGTTCGTTTAACCGGAAAAACAGCATTACAAGCCTTGTTGGTATTTAAATAATTGTTTGAGAGAAATATTTCAAACTCGCTTTTTTTAATAGAAAGAAGATTCAATGGAAGGGCAACTAAACCAACCTCAACAGATCCCTGTTTTGAAAAAACCTCCAAAGTAAAATTGTTTGCGTCTAGAGCCGGTAAATAAATTTCCAAACGGAAAGGTGTGTAATTTTCACCCTCGCCAATAACCGCACTGAAACCGGAAAGTTGTGTGGCGTTGTTTTGATCCTTAATTCGCCAATAGACATTTTGATCATTGGTCTTAGTAAAGCCATCAACGATAAGCGGTGAGGTTACCGTGGCTCCTGTTGCCGGTGCGACGATTTTAACTTTGGTTACGTCTTCCATGCGAATGGTTCGCGCGTTTATAATCAAAGTCGAAGGGTCGCGTGTTCCAAACATTTCCGCCAAGGAATTTACCGTTAGATCGAGAATAGTTTTACCTTCCTCAATGTTTAAGGAAATAATTGCTTCCGGCGTTATCGAAACCTCTTCAATTAAACCACTGACGGTTTCCAATTCCATTTGTCCGGAGGTTGGATCAATTGAACGAATTACCCCAATTAGGCTGACGGTTGCTTCCGTTACTTCCGGGCTGTTGGAACCATATTCCTTTGGGTACTCTAAAGCAGCTTCCAGGCAACCACTGCCGGCTAGACATAGGGATAAAATTGCTATTAGAGTTACGCGTTTCATATCTTCTCCCACAAAACAATACTGAAAAACCACGATTTCGTAAAGGGATAAGCTGTGGGCGGACTTGACGAGGGTGTCTTTTTTCAGTATCCTAAGCCCTGCCGATGCTAAATATGGCGGCCATAGCATAGCGGTTAGTGCACTGGGTTGTGGTCCCAGCTATGAGGGTTCGACTCCCTCTGGTCGCCCCATCCCCCGTCGCCACAACAATGTTGGGCTATGGGGGATGGAAGAAAAAATCTCCCTTTCAGGAGGTTTTTTCTTTTTGCACAGAGTCGAACCGGAAGGGGTTTGGGGAAACACGCTGTTTCCCCACCAATAAAGGAGGAGGGGTGACAGGCCAGCTCACGCTGGCCGCCATAGGGGAACGACGTTCCCCTATGGAATGTGAGACTCCCTCTGGTCGCCCCACAAAAAACCTACCTAAGTTTGCGCGCTACTGCGTCATGGGTCCCGACGGACTTCGTCGACGTACCGTCTGGTACGTCTCCTTGTCCGCCACCCATTCCTTATATCACGCAAACTTAGGTAGGTTTTTTCTGTGGACAAAAAATCGTCCCTTGTTGGACGATTTTTATTTGGCAGTTATTTAATTTTAAAAGTCTTTATCACTTGCTCCGCCACCAGCATCAGAGTCTCGGTTTTTTCTGTAAAGGTCGTTCTGGCCGTTAGACGAAAAACCGCTTCGGGCGTTTCGACAAAGTGGTCGCGTGAAGCATAGGCCGAGTCCTTTACAGCAGAAGAAAATAATGAAGAAATTTCTTCCAATGTTTTTCCAGCCTTTTCGATTTTTGTGATATTAATTGTGATGGTATCAGAATCGGCCGTGGCGTTACTTTTTAAAGAATAATTTTCCAGTGACTTTTCAAAAATCCATGTGTTCGGGGCAGTGATGGTAAAGTCGCCGCCGTCGTATTCCTTCCATCCCTCTGGTAACGAAGTAGTTTCGACTGTTTCAGTCGGCGGCACTGTTTGCTCGACAACCGGATTTTTTTTGTTTTGTTCCGGGGTTAAAAAAAGCGAGGCCACCAGGAGTCCAATAACCCCAAAGATGATTATTGAAATCCAAAGGCCCTCGTTTTTCATATCAGATTTTTCTTCAGCGACATGTGGTACCCCCAGAGGGAATCGGACCCCCATCAAGGCCTTAGAAGAGCCCTGCTCTATCCATTGAGCTATGGGGGCATCATATGTCGCCGAAAATAGATTTTTTATTTTCAACAGGATATACTTTAGCGGTATGGACGAGAAAAATCAAGTCGAAGAGAAACCGAAATCTTTCCGCCAAGTCGTGGTTTTACAAGCAATCTGCCTTATAGTTTGGCTTTTGGGAATCTTTTTTTATTATCTGCCTTTACCAAAATCCAGTGTCGCCCTGTCGCGTGCGGCCGGGGAAGCCAATATTTTTGATGCCTTTTTTATTTTGGTTTCAGTTATTGGGGCTTTGGCCATTTTCTACTTCCTGCGCCGCAAGCGTGCCCTGGCGCCGGCAGTCTCGATTTTGTTCGGGATCGTTATTTTCAACACCATGGTTGTTTTTATCGAACCGCTCGTGGCTTTTACGGTTTCTGTCTTGCTTGTTTTCTTGGAACGGATGTATCGATCTTTTGTTTCAAACAATCTTTTAATTGTTTTGGGAGTTTTTGCCGCGGCCATTTCTTTTGTCAGTTCTTATAGCGTGAATTTTTTGTTGATCCTCATCGGTTTGTTTGCCATATACGACATTGTTGGAGTTTTTTGGTGGAAGGCAATTCCCAAGGTGGCTAAGAACGCGGCTAAAAATGGCACCCCGTTAATCTTACTTATACCAAAGAAAAATAATTTGTGGTTACAAGTTCCGACACCCGACACGATTGCTTCCATGCTCGGGGCCGGTGACTTATTCATTCCTTTAATATTCCTCTCAGCCACTTCGTTTCAGTTTGGTTATTCGGTTGCCTTGGTTTCATTAGCTGGGGCATTGCTTGGAAACGTCGGAAATTTTTTCTTGGTGCGAAAAATTAAAGGAGGAATTCCGGCCGTGCCGCTTTTGGCTATTGGTTTGGCTGCGGGGTATGGGTTGGGATTGTTAATTTTTTAAAAAATAAAAAAGATCCCGGGGTTGGCCGGGGTCTTTTTATTTTCCTCCACATCAATCCATCATAACTCGCGTCTCTTCCAACAGGTTGCCCGAGCGAGAGAGCTAAAGGCTCCCTGTTGAAAGTTACGTTTGTCATGGTGGATTGGTGTGGATCGACGTCAGAGTGTGACGTCGAACGTGTGCCCCTCGCGCGTGCGGGTTGGAGGGTATTTTTTCTTTTTTTGTGGCAGGAAAAAGAAATTTCTAAGAAAACCTGCGTGGAGCTGAGGAACTAGTTCTCGAACTCCACGGCCACGCGCTTCACCCGGCGGAACCGGTCGAAGTAGTAGCCCGATCGCCGGCGATCGAACCAGATTTCGGCTTCGCGTCGGTCGCGGGTCTCGACCATCTCGGCCCAGAGCGGCTTGACGCCGTTCCGGACGAGATGATCGATCACGGACAGTGGCGCGACGACGACGAGATCATCGAATCCGCCACTTCGGAAGCGGCGGACGATGATTTCGGCACTGTCGAAGGGCCGGGGATCCTTCTCGACAACGACATCTGTCCCGAACATCGCCGCAAGCGCGGCGAGCTGGGACGGGAGGGGTTCGTGCTGACTCATCCACAGGATTCTCTTGGCCATTTGGCCTCCTTATACTGTTTGTTCCTCAACTGAATTCTCAAAATTATTTTTAAGAACTCGGCTGAGGCGACGTGTGAATGCATACACGTCGCGAAGGTGAGGAGTCGACAGGTGACTCCTCGAGTTGTTTGGCCTCCCACCTGTCTACCCTGTGCAAGGGTTGGGAGGAAAGAACTACTGGTGGCGGGCTTACTTCTTCTTCGGTCCGCGCACACTGAATCCGGACATGGTGAGTCCGGAGAGATCGATACTTCCGCCACTCGCGGGCTTTGCAGCCGGGGCGGGGGCGGGCGTTGTGGTGGACTTCGCCGCGGCGGATTGCGGCAGGCGCTCACCAGGCCGGAGTTCGCGCCAGCGGACCGCGAGGTTCTGCTTCCCGTACTTACGGAAGTAGATGACCTCGACGAGTCCGTTGCCAGCGGAGGCCTGGCGTAGGACCGCGACGTCCACATCACGGCTTCCGCTCGTGATGTTTGCCGTCGCGACCCGGCGGACGCGCTCAAGCCAGGTCGGGTCGCTAGCGTACTCGTTGTAGAGTCCGCCGGCGCCTTCCTTAGCGCAGAGCTGCGGCCAGGTGGCAGTCCACACCTCGATCGCCTCGCGATCCTCGCGAGTCCAACCGCCGAGGGAGATGACCTCGGCCCGGGCGACCTCGAGGACGCGCTTGATGTTCGGCAGTGGCGAGACACCGGGGCGCAGACCAAAACCGCGTCCCGTGAGTTCGCCGTTGCCACAGTTGTGACCGGCAATCTCGCGCTCGATGCGCTCGACTGCCTCGCGCTGCGCGGACGTGAGGCCGGCAGGCGCGTGGGCGACGGCGAAGCAGTTGCTGCCGTCGTTTTGACTCGCCCACCAGATGGCGAGCTCGTCAGTTTCGACCACATCCCAGCGGGCCTGGCCGTTTTTGCCGGCCTTCCCGCCCGGGAAGTTGTCACTGTCGTGCGGACGCACGGCCCCGTCCGCTTGGATGACCCAGGCGTCGGCCGTGCCGTAACGCCGGTTCACTTCGGCCGTGAACGGGACGAGCGCTTCTCCGGCTTGTGCCCGGGAGAAGAGAGCTTCGGCTGCGGGCCGAGCTGTTTCGGTCGCGGCCAGAGCCTGGCGAGCTGCCGTGGCTGCCACGCAGTCAACGGCGAAATCGCGGTGGCTGGCCGCAGTGTTGAGTCCGTCCCGCACCGCGCGCGGGAAGGCCTCGAACCAGGCCGCCGAACGCGCGGCAGAAACTGCGACGTTCAGTGCCTCGGCCGACGCTGTTGACTCGCCCACGCGGACGGCAACCGCGAAATTCGCGATCTCCTCCACGGAGATGTCCGGCGTTCCGACCGTTTCACCCTTCACCTGCGTCCGGTGCCAGTACGATCCATCGTACCGGTAGTCCGACTGCTGGTGCGGGCCGGCCATCCAGGCCGCGAGCTCGTGCAAACCCTGCCTGCCCGCCGAAGCGAGCACGGCGAGGACTTGCATGACAGGCTGGGGGAACTTTGATCCCCATACCCCGTCATCCGCGAAAAAGTACCAGGCGAACCCGGCACTCGCGCGGACAAGTTGTTCGCGACGGTAGCTATCGCTGACCGCCGCGAGTTGCGACCGGAGGATGATCTCGCCGGTCGTGCCCTCGATGGCCTCGGCCGCGGCGAGCTTGGTAGCCTCGGCCGCGAGCGCCTCGCGCTGCTCCATCGGGAAGGCAACCTCGAAGGCCTGCTCCTTTTCGCAGAGCGCGCAGACCGTCTGGCCCGCGGCCGTATCCACCCGTGCTCGGCCGCAGTTGCAGACCGGGTAGGGGGCGGCAAGGTGCGTCTTCAGCCAGGCCGGCAGGTCGGACCAGAGACTGGCGCTGGTCTCGCTCGTCCGGCCGCTGTAGGCGACCTTCAGAGTGAGGTGGAGCGTCGGCTCGCCTTCGTAGTCAACGCGGCAAAGCCGGTTGGCTACGAAGTCGGACTCGCCGCTCCAGTGCGAGTACCCGGGCTCGACTGCGTCGAGCGCGAAGATCTCGGTCGCAGTGCCACCATCGCGGTGCGCGATCTCGACCTTCCGCGGCTCGCGCGAGTAGTTGTCGAGCTGCTCCTCGAGTTCCGGGATCTCGGTCTTGGTCTCGACCTTGACCCGGGCGTTCTCGAACGAGCTCGTCCACTCGACTGCGAAGGTCGCACGGACAATCGGGTCGCCGTCACGGCGCACGATCGGTCTCGTCTCGAGGATGCGGATCTCGGTCTTCTGGAGTTTCCAGTTGACCAAGAAGTCGACGCACTCGAGGGCGCCGGGAACTGCGCGCCACTCCCGGACCTTTTCGTCCGGAGCGGGTGTTCCGCGGTACATCATTCGGCCGCGGCCATCTGCGCGGACCTCCTGCAGAATGACCCGAACCCTCTCGCCGGGCTGTACGCCCTTGGGTAGGAAGACGATCGATCGGCGGTAGGTGCCGATCGCCTCCTTCTTCTCTTCCCACTGGCGGCCGGCTTCGGCCTCGAGGGTTTCGACGATTCTCGTTTCGGCCATGACGGCCTCCATGTCCCCCATCGATAAAATAATGAAGGACGGTTTTTTGTTTTAAACTTCGATTCTGGCGCTTCGAATGACTTTCTGGTCGCAGACCTTGAGTCTGTCGAAGAGCCGGAACGAAGCCCCTTCAAATGCTAAGTGCAAGCAAGCGAAGAGGCTAAGCGAGTGACCCGCCGTCGCTCTTTCGGAGTCATGGCGGGTGAAGTGCAAGACAACGCGGCGGCGTTGCCCTACAGGTTTTGGAATACCTTCGTCTCCGACTCCTCCGCCGAGAAGTTGGAAACGTGCTCGATCCGATCCGAGAATTCTCGGACAGCCGCGTCCGCGCTAGAGCCGACGTCACAGAGAACCGTGACGACGTTGAACTCGAGCGCTTTCTTGGCTGCCCGGAACTCGCGGAGGAACTCCGACGACACCTGGCATTCGCCGTCGGTGATGAAGACGATGTCGGCCTTTGTGAGGCCTTCACCGCGGATCATCTCGACAGCGTGCCGAAGCGGTGCCTCGAAACTTGTTCCTCCGCCGGACCGGGATTCGGCGATCTCAAGGAGCTGTTTGGCCGACAGCTTTCCGGAGGGATACACGCCCGACTTCCTTACGAAAGAGTCGAACATGATCCAGCCGAAGCTGCGGCGACGGAGCTTGGCAAAGTGAGCCAGCGACAACACGGTCGCTTTGGCCCACTGCTGCTTTGTTCCGTCCATGGAACCCGAGCTGTCTTCGCAGACAACCACGGGCCCATGTCCGAGCTTCTCTCTGGAACGTTCTCCCCGGAGGCAGAGCTCACCACGTGCCCAGCGCTGAAGCGTTTGGACGCGCGTGGCTCCACCGACGGCGAGAGCAACGAGCTCACGGGTGTGAGCGCGACGGATGTCCCGGCCTGTTTCCAGGCGGGTTTCCTTCACGCCCTCTCCGCGGCTTCTGGAGTGCGCTTTCTTTGCCGCAATCTTGCGAAGGCGGCCAAGGAGCGCGGCAAACTTTTTAAGCGCATCACTGCGCTTCATCCGCTCGAGCAATGCCATTGCTTCTGGCATGCCCTCGCGAATAAGTTCGCCTTCATCCAGGCCCCAGGCTTCGATGGTCGAGGAAACCTCTTCCACCTTAGCCTTGGCGTTGCGCACGGCCGCCTGTCCAATACGGGCGAGCTCCCGCATCTTTTCGGTGGCCTTCTGCGAGCCGGGGGCGCCGAGCAGATTCTCGGCAAGCGCATCAGCCGCGGCTTTCGCCTGGCCGGCTGCCTTGGAAGCGGTATCGGCGCGATCTTGCGCCTTCAACCACTCTTCGGCGAGCTGGTCGGCAATAGCCCTGGCCTGCTCTGCGCTCATCCGAGAGTTGCTAGCTCCGGGGTTGCCTCGCGCTTGCGAGGACTTTTGGGACATCGACGGCTGTCCCGAGCCGTTTGCGCCGGAATTTTTTTCCGAAGGGGAACCGGCGCCGGTCTGCCCCTCCATTTCCCCGGATGCCGCTTGCATGGCGTCGGCCTCGGCCTGTGCCTGGCTAGCTTGCGCTGCCAAGTCGTCGGCCTTAGCCTGCGCCTGCGAAAGCTCCTCGAGCTTCTCGGCGTCCTCGTCGGACACACAGGCAAGAACCGTCTCGCCCATTGTGACCGTGCCGAGAACACTCCGAAGGTCGGAGAGTTCAGTGGCGGCGTGTAGCTCCTGGTACCCACCCGTCGAAACGGTTTGGGCCAGAAGCTGGCGCCACCAGCGGCGATCAGCCGGAACCTTGGACTCTTCGCGAACCTCGGGCTCAGGGGCCCAAAGTGCGTGGTAGAGATCCGTAAGGCATCCGGCTGTTCCGGGGTGCTTTACCTCTCCCTGCTCCTCAATTTCGGCGAGGGCAGGAACTTCGTCGCGGTGACGAAGGTAGCGGAGCGCGGTGAACGCGTCCGCATCAGTCACAAGAAGCTTCTGCAGCTCCCCGCGGCCGATAAGCGCCGGCTTGGTGGCCATTGCTTACCTCCGGACCGCGCCGGTGATGACGTTGATTACTTCCTGTTTCACCGCCACGGTCTGGCGGAGCAGGGCGTCGACGTCGCCGGCAAGCGGGCCGGCGTTGGCCTTGAGCGCCTCGAGCGCCTTGCAGGTTTCTTCGACCTGCGTCAGCGCTTGGACGCCCTTGCCTCGTGCGCCACCACGAACCTCGGCCACGGTTCCGCCCGGGGCCAGAAGTGCATCGACGAGCTCGCGGGCGTCGTCGAGCGGAGTCCGGCAGTACGGTGCAAGCACCGCCTTTACCGTCCCGATCTGCTCCGGATCATTCCAGAGCAGCCACTCGAGGACCGCGAGGTCCTGCTTCGTGACCGTGTTCCGGCCGTCGAGCAGGGCATTGGCCTGCAGGACGTCGAGAACCCGGCCGAAGCGCCGATCGTCGGCCCACAGCCAATCGAAGTCGCCGTCCTCTTTGTCGAGGAGCTGCTGGTAGATTTCCAGCACAAGCTCCACGATGGAGTCCGGGACGATGACGGTGTTGCGGGCCGCACGAAGTTGACGGACTTCATCGAGCGAGAGCTTCGCGGAAGAAACCGCGTTGCCGCCCACGCCCGACTTTTGCCCGGCGAGCCGCGCCTTGGCAAGCGCGAGCTTGCCGCCGCGGTCGAGAGGATTCACCACGACCCTAATGGTCATACGGGACCACAGGGCCGCGAGGTTTCCCTCCTCTTCGGGCAGTTCGTTCGATGCGGCCAAGAACGCCATGAGCGGCGTCTTGACCATGGACCCCTCATGCCTTACCCCGTCGCCTTTCGAAAGGTCGAGCAGGGTCTGGAGGACACGGGGGTCCGCCTTCCAAATTTCGTCCGCGAAGACCAGGTGCGCTTTCGCTGCGCGCCCTAGCTCATCGCGGGTGCGGATGCTCTTGCCGCCGTTTGCGGCCGGCATTTCCTCGATGCTGGTCGACTCGACGAGGAGCTGTTCGCTCGACGCGATGACCGGCATGAGGGCTTCGAAGAAAACCGCACCGTCTACTCGGCCCGCGAGGGCCTCGACAGTGCCGGTCTTGTTGACGCCCGGCGATCCTAGAAAGAACGCCGGACGGCCCGTAAGTAGCGCGAGCCACGTGGCCTTAACCACGTCGCCGCGCCCGATGTTCCGGGCAAGAACATCGACACTGACCGCCTTGACTTTGGCCGCCAGGGCCGCAGTCGCAGTCGTTGTCGATGCCATTTTAGACCTCGTTGGGTTGTTTCACTTTGGCGGTTTTGCCTCTGTTCATCACATTCCCACCACATGACTCAAATTTATGTTCAAATCATATGGTGGGAACCCTGGACTCGACATGTGCATATCGGTACAAGGTTTTGGGGAAGGCGAGTGAAGCCCTCCAGATTTTTTAGCAGACTGTTGTGTTTGCACCCTCGGTCTGCTGGCGAGAGGACAATGGGTGAGGCTAACCCCTGCAAAGGCGGTACCGATCCGCCTCCGCGATCAACCAGTCGGCGAACTGGCCGATCGCCTCTGCGTACGGAGAGCTGCTGGTCTGGCGGTCCAGATTCAGCATTTCTCCGTGGACGGGCCGGGCAGACGTATCAACCCAGCTACGCACTGTCTGATCAAGGGAGCCGTCCACTCCTTTGACCAGCCGAGAGCCGAGGATCGCGAGAGGTTTGCACCCCTCAGCCTCGGCAAACTCGCACCACGGCTGGCACTCTGTGTCTTTCGACGAGAGCACCAGGAGGTGCGATGACCGGCGGAGAATTTCGGCGTTCTCCGCGGTCCGCCGGCCCCCGAGGTCCAAGAGGACGATGGACATTGTCCTCCCCAGGCGTTCGACGGACTTCAGGGTGAAGCCCATGAACTCTGAGGAGAAAGTCCCTTTCCTCCGAATCTCGGCGACGAGGGTTGGGTCAGACTCGGCTGACCACATGCCCTCGCCGTCCGGGCACGCCCTTTGCAGGAACGTGCCGGAGGGCCGTCTCGCGAGAAGCTGTCGGTACAGCTCCGCGAGGAACACTGATTTTCCGGAATGTGGCGGCCCGCCGATGGCCACCACGATTCCTTTGTATGACCCGCGGGGGTCGGAATCGGTGGTGGACATGCCACCCTCCGGTTGAGGTTAGTTAGCCTGTTGTCCCGGACGACCTCGTGCGTCCGGCAGGAGTGCGAGTTTGATACTACTCGCTGTCGATCACGTTGCCGACGGCGAACCGCTCATCGTGGGTCGCGACGACGATGTACCCGAGGCGGGGGTCGAAGGTGGCCACCGCCGGCGTCGGGTGCGCCGCGTGGACGAGCATCGCGTACCCCCAGACCGGGCCGCGTCCGTTCAGCAGGACCGGGAGGGTGCCGGGGAGGCGATCCGCGATCTCCCGGACGGCATCCGCGAACTCGACGGGCGTGGTGACGCCCCCCGGAATCTCGAACGTGACGAGGCGGGTGTCGGGGCGATCGGTGATGGTGATGACCGGCTTCGCCATTGTCTCTTACCTTTTTTCCCGTAACAAACCGACGGGAACAGCGGTATAGTGCGCACCGGTTGCGTGAAGTTTTGGTGAGCCATTTCTGGCTACGGCTGCGGTATTGAATCTTTCGATTCACCGACTTAATGCCTACACCTCATCCACACTTCCGATGCGCGGTTTCTTGTTGTCAAAGCTCTCTCTTTTTCCCTCTGTCGAGTTAGACTCGACCTTGGAAGACTCGCGAGAGCTTCATGATTTGTAACTCCCTCTCCTTACTAAGGGGAGGGCGGGGTGAGGTTATAAATCATGAAGCACACGTGAGATTTTTCTCTCGTGCTTTTTGAGTTAGCTCAATCCGAGCAAAACTCCCAACGTACCGATCGCCGAAGCGACGTAGACAAAATAGTAAATCATATTTTTTCTTCTCAAAGCCCTCGAAAGAAAATTCAAGAGTTTAGTCGAAGAGGCGGGGAGTGAATCCGCCAATCGAGTGCATTGTTTTTGCCGTCTACTTAAAGGGAGACGACTTTCCTTTTGAACTCTACGGTTCCACGCGTGCTCGAGTTCGAAAGCACACATGGCCAATTTACTTTTTTCGCCCTAAGGAGAAGAAATTGGGAAAGAAACCTATGTGACTACTTGCCGGCGAGCGCGGCGCGGAGGGCCTCGACCGCCGCGGTGAGGTCGATGAGGGACATGCGACGGTCGCGGGGGCTGCCGGCGATTCCGGCGTGGCCACCGGCGAGCTCACCCCAGAGCTCCTGCACGATCTGGCGGGCGTTCTTGCCCTTGGGGGAGTCCGCGAAGCTGACCGTGACTGCGCCGGTCGTCGTGGTGTAGGCCACGACCGCGGCGTGGGCCTTCCCGTCGGGGGTGTTGTACAGGTGGTTGGTGAACTGGGACGAGACCCGCACCACCACGCCGTCCTTCGCCTCCACGAACGAGTCGGCGTTGAGTTTCCCTTCCGCGTCCTTGTAGACCGTTCCGGCCTTCATCAGGTCGGCATCGCCGTTCATGATCTTGTCGAGGACGTTGCAGCCCTCGATGACCTTGTCGGTGACGTCGCTGACGCTGCCGTCGCGGTTCGGGAAGACGCGGAAGTTGCGCGACCACGCCCAGAAGGCGAAGAGCTTGGCCACGTCGTCGGGCGTCGCGCCGGTCTTCTCGATCCCCTCGTTGAGCTTGTGAGCCCCGTTGAGGTCGATGAACTCGGCGAGCTGCCAGAAGGTCGGGGCCTCGACCTTGCGGCCGAGGATGGCCGCGCACCCGCCGAGGGTGTCGAGATCGAAGTGGGACAGGCCCACCACCTCGACCCCGTCGGCGCAGCCGTTCTCGTAGGCACAGGGCGCGGGCTGGCCGGCGCGGGGGCCGTGGTGCGCCATGGTGAGGACAGAGCCCTCGACCACGGCGTTGCCGTACTCGGCCTCGACCGTTGCGGACGGCTTGTCCTGCAGGGCGGCGGCGAGGACGACGGGATTGCTGCTGATGACGAAGCGCATGTTTTCCTCCAAAAAAGGACGGCATGCCTGCCGGACCCGTCCAACATGGACAGGATTCGCAATCGTGGACTCCTTGTCCGCCGAAGCTCGGCGAAGGTGGATCTCCTCGAATGCTTCGTGATCTGTAACTCCCTCTCCTTACTAAGGAGAGGGTGGGGTGAGGTTATAAATCATGAAGCACGCGTGAGATTTTTCTCTCGTGCTTTTTGGGTTAGCTCAATCCGAGCATGAACCCAAGTGTTCCGATCGCCGAAGCGATGTAGGTAATTTGGTAAATCATATTTTTCTCAAAGTTCTCAAGTTAGATCTCCCTCCCACCTTGGGGGAGGGTTGGGGAGAGGGGTTAAGAACTTATTCGAACCGAGGAAGAAGAACCCTCCTCGTTAAGAAGACCGAATCTTCCAGAACGTCCTGAGTCTCGGGCTCGATGATCTTTAATCCAAGCATGGCTGGTTAAAGGTCGAGTATCCGAAATCGGCTTGTTCCAGAGAGGGGACGAAATTACGAATTCGTACGAATATACGAATTACGAATTGCCCCCGAAGTATCGGTCAGTTTTTTTGATGAATATTCAATTGTGAAAGTTCATCCGGCAGAAGATGGTTCCAACACCTCTTGCAGAACCTCATAGTCTTCTTAAAGACTGCAGGTGGTCCAACTCAACCCGTAGGGAATTAGGCCACTGCGCACTCGTTAAGAAGTTTGGCTTAGTTGAAAGGGTGATAATCTCTCTCGCCGTATCTCCTCGGGAATCCATTGAGTTGGACTCAACCGATAGCGTGTTTATCTCCTTTTCATCCAAGTTAATTCCTGGCAAGTCTGGCCAGGACAGAGTCTTAAAGAAAAAGACAGGTTTATGTTCTTATTTGAGAAAGATACACAAACCTGTCTTTTCCACTGTTCTTTCGCCCCCCTATATAAGGATAGGGGAGACTACTTGTTCAGTAGATGTCCATTTAACCCTGGACTAGGGCTCTCTCGCTCGTTATTTTTTAAAGATCTGGTGAAGTACTGGTCTTCGCTTCCCTGTACCTCATCTTGATGACACTATAGTATCATAAAAGAGGAAACTTGTCAAGACTTTAGTGGCAGATATTACATATTTAGGCCAATTTAAGCCAAGATAGTTATCCACTTTGTGTCATTTACAATATGGCATTTTGATGTTATACTGTATTTGTAAAAGAATGAAAGAGAAGGAAAGGGGATTAAAGGGAAGGAAAGTAAGAAAAACTTTCCCTCTCTTCCACTCTCTTTCCAACCCTTTCCCTCCCTTTTCTATGATTCACGAAGTCCATTACCCAATCCTTTCCCAACTGGGAATAAATGATTCCGAGGCCCTGGTTTATGAGCTTTTATTGGAATTAGGGCCAAAACCGGCCCAGGATTTACTGGTTCCTTCGGGTTTAGGCCGTGGCAACCTATATAATGTAATGGCTTCTTTAAAGAAAAAGGGGCTAATTTTTGAGGAGTCCGGGGCCAAAACCGTGTTTAAAGCGGCTGATCCCGAGACTTTGCGTAGGCTTGCCCAGGCCAAGGTGGCCGCCAGTCATGACCTTTTAAACCAGTTATCGGCAGCGTTACCAACCCTTAAGTCTCAATACAACCTGGTTACCAAGCGTCCGACAGTTAGAATGTTCGAAGGAATTGATAGTCTGAAAGAAATCTATCGGGAAACACTGGAAGACAAAAAGACAATTTTTGCTCTGGTTGGGCCCGATGACCCGGCTCCGGAGATTTTCCGTTGGCTTTCCAAAACTTACGGTTCGGCCAGGGCTGAAAAGGGTATTTACGCTTATGTTGTGGCTTCTGGTGAAAAGAATATTGAAAGTTACGTTAAAAGTAGTAAAGAACAAATGCGTTCCGTGGCCACGGTCGATCACGACCTTTATGATTTTCATGGTGAGATTGATGTTTTTGGTGACAAGGTGGCTTTTATCAGTTACAAAAAAGAAGAGCTTATCGGAACGATTATTGAAAGCTCTTCTTTGGCCGCAACTTTGCGTTCGGCAATAAAGTTTATTTTATCTTCAAAGGGAATAGTTATGCCGCCAGAGGAAGTTGCTCCTTTGGTTGCCCAACCTTCTTCATAACAATATAAATGTTTTCGTCACCTTCTCCTGTTTCAACCTGGGCGGTTTCAGTTGTCTCAATTTGGAAACCGTTGTCTTCGGCCAAGTGCCTAATGTCTTCCAGGGAATAAGCGTATCTTGTAAAAAAGTTTTGACCATCGGGGCTGTCGTAAATTAAACCCTCTCGAACCGGAATGTTTCTTTCGGCCATGGCGGCTCGGTAGCTTTCAACCAAATGGGCGTAGTTGCCTTTGGTGCGATCGGGAATATCGATAATAAATTTTCCACCATCTTGAAGAATGCGGTTGGCCTCGCGAAACAAAGCATTTTGTCTAGCCAAAGTAAATTCGTGAAGAATCGAACGGCCCAAAGAGAAAACGGTTTCCTGACTTTCATTTGGCAATCCGGTTCTGGTCCAATCAGCATTTACAACTTCAACTTTTGGAAATTTTCGGCGCATTAAATCTACGTGGCGTTGAACATTGTCAACGGCAGTTACCTTAATTCCCGCTTCGGACAATGGCTGGGAAAGGCGTCCGGTGCCGGCACCTAAGTCGGCGACACGACTACCCAGTTGCAAGTTTTTCCTCAAAAAGTTTTCATCTCTTTGTTGCGATAACTCGTTGAGTTTGTATTGTTCAAATTTAATTTCTTTATATAACTTTCTAAGACTGGTTTTGACATTATTAGGTGTTTCCGGACTCATGACTCGCAATAGATCTTCAAAAACTGATTTTAAATAAGCCTCGCCGGTTTCCGCGGCATTTTGTAGTTCAACCCGTAATGATTCAGCTCCCAAAACCGTGGCCAGTTCAGAAACCACAGCTGTTCGGAGTTTTTCCAATCCGCCTTCTTCTCTTTTAACTAAACTTTCATTAACCATTTCACCAATTTTTTCTGAATCTTTTTTGCCGAGGTTCCTAGAAAGATGCTGTACAGCCAGTCTTAAGTGGCAAAGTTCTTTTATTGTTTCCTGGGCCTTGAGACGTTCACTTTCAGACAAATCCTTAAGTGAATAAAAAGTTTGTAAAAATAAAATCGGTTGGTCGATAGTCATGGCAAAAATTTCTAAACCGTCCTGACCGTCTTCTTCACTTAGTTTTAAACCAGGCGAAAAAATTGTTGGCAGATTGGCAATATTTTTTTGGATTTTCTTTTGCAAAAAAGACGGAAGAAGGCTGAGTCTGGCTTCGGATCCGGAGCGATTTAAGTGATTATCAAAATCCAATTTCATTTGCAAGCCATTAAGGACTTTGGCTTGTTCAATTTTTTTTTCTATATCCGCGGAATCGTCTAGGGTGTGCGGTTTTTTTGGGTCGAAAGGTATTGGTTGGCATAGATCAACCGGAGCTTCGAGAAAGGTTCCGGTGGCCGTTTTTCTTTGGACCAGGCCAACATCACCTTTTTTAAGCTGTCGACTTGTGGCGACTAAGGTTTCGTTTCCCGATTCGTCGGCTCTAATCACTGCTAATATTTCACCAAGCGGTTCAACTCTGGTTCCGGCATACTGCCGACCCAAGTAGTGTTTGACCGAATCAATCGAAACCATACCATTACTACTAACTCGTGTTTCCGAAGTCCTTACTTCTTTGGTTCGGGCAAAATCAGCTCGATTAAGCAAACCTTGTTCTAGCAGGTTGGCGGCCATGGTTTGACTGTTGGTAAAAAAATATTCAAACAACGGTCGACTGTTTTTTTCATTGACTCTGGTATGCATGCCGGGCCATTCCTTCAGCCAATTGGACGAAAAAACCGTTTCTTGTCCATTAGGTCTCCGAACAACCAGTTGTCCCTTTTCGTTGCGGTGGCCATTACCAAATTTAGGATGAAAAATAAGACAGGCTAGCGAAGCCTCAATTAAAGATAAACCATCTGTTGCCCCCGGCTGTTCGACAGTGTTTCCGTTTTTGTCGACAAAGCCCTTGTAATCTTCCCAGAGGCCAAAATGAAAATTAGCGCCTTTGATTTTTTCTAAATCAAAGGCGTCCTCTTTTGATTTAGGTGAATAAAAAAGTGGCTCTGGTTTCTGGCTGCCGATTGGGACGACTTCATCTTCTGAATAATTTATAACAACTTTTTCTTCTAGAAATAAGTTGCCTATTTGCTCGGCCCTTGTTTTACCTAACCGGCCGTTGAGTTTTCGAAATAAAGCGTCTCTGACATCGTACCGGGATAAAAGTTGGCTATCTACGATAAGTACACCATCCGGTTTTCTCTCAATCAATTCTCTTTCTTCCAGGTACTGAAAAATTTCATTAATAATTTCGCTTGAATTTTTCGGTTCCCGAGTGTCTTTGACCGGAGGTGCTTCTGATTTTTCTATGGTACGCATATTTTATTTCTTATCGTGAAATTTTTTATGCACTTCTTTTAGCTGTTTATTCGTAATATGAGTATACACCTGGGTGGTGGTGATGGAAGCGTGGCCGAGGAGCGATTGAACTGAACGAATATCGGCACCGTTCATTAAAAGGTCAGTGGCAAAAGTGTGGCGCAAGGTGTGCGGGGTAATGCGTTTGGTGACCCCGGCGGCTTTGGCACAATACTCAACCATCCGTTCGATTGAACGCGGAGTAATTGGACCGGAATCCTCACGGCCGCGTTTGGCACGGTCGTGGCAAATGAACATGTAAGGCGAAGTATCGTGGCGTTTGTTTAAATATTTTTTTAACCACTCTTTGGCCGAGTCGGATAAAAAAACAACGCGCGGTTTGTCGCCTTTGCCGCGGACAGTGAATTCGTCGCGTTTCAAATTTACCTGATCGATTTTTAAATTAGCCAATTCGGACACGCGTAGGCCGGTCGAAAAAAGCATTTCCAAAATGGCTTTGTCGCGCAAGCCGATTAAATCTTCGCCGGCGGCTAGGGGAATTTGTAAAACACGATCCAATTCATCGGCTTCTAAAAAAGCAACAATGCGCGAGGGGGCTTTAGCCAACTCGATTTTTTCCGGGGACATGGATTTTATATCGCGACGAGCCAAGTATTTAAGAAAAGCTCGCAAGGCAATAAGGTGATAATTTTGTGTGTTCTTTTTTATGGTGGAATCAAGTCGTCCGGGCACAGCACGATTAAGCCACAGGCGAAATTTGCGAATCAAATCATCGGTAATGCCGGCCGGCGAAGGGTGGCGTGCCCATTTAATAAACCGGCGCAAATAAAAATCGTAATTTCTAATCGTCCGGGCCGAGCGACCGCGTTCGACTTCGAGATATTCAAGGAAGTCAGTTAAGAGTTTATCGATTTGAGTTGGCATAGTGTTTTTGGAATCGCGGTGGCTAGGTGGCATTCCGCCGTCGCTCGAGGCGAGCTATGACGGACACGGTCGGGCGTTAAGGCGTTTTAGGGCACTAGGGCATGGAATTTTTATCCAAGCCCAGACAAAACCTTAACGCCCCTTAAGGCCCGAGTGCCGTCTAAATTCAAGAATCCCTTTGGTATTTATTTAAGAACCATTTTCACAATTTCTCTTCCCACTTTTTGATTTTCACGAACATACAGTAGCCCACCATTAGGCGAAACCTCGTTTGGTTCGCCGGTGAAGGGAACAATTTGTAAACCAACGGCCTCGGCCAGTTTTTTGGTTGGTAGATATTGAATATTTTTTCCATTCTGACCCGCCGTCGCCGGGCTATGGCGGGCACAGAAAGCCGGGAGAGCCAAAACCACGGTTCCACCTTTTTTAAGAAGTTGAAGTAAGGCGGCCAGGCCGGAAGCGGTGCGTTCAAGCAGCTCGTCCATGATTTGTTTTTGTCGAAACGGTGTTTCGCGACCCGAGAGCGGTGGACCGAGATAGGTTTCACCGACAATCACCTCAACTTTTTCTTTTAAGTCTCCGGCCAGGGTTTCGATTGGTTTATTAAAAAGACGAATTCCGGAAGTATCAACTTCTTCGTTTTGATTTAACCAATCTAAATTTATTGTTGTGTCCTTAATGGCTTTTTCGGAAATATCACTGCCGATAAGATTGGTAAATTCCATTAGCGCCGCTTCCATAAGCACTGTGCCCGAGCCACAAAACGGATCGAGCAAAGCAGCCGAGGTTTTGGCGCCGGACAAATTAATCATCATGCGCGCGAGTTTTGGCGGCAACATGCCGGACTTGGCATCGCGACGCGGTCGACCGTAGTCACGGGCTGACCAGCTTTGAAAATCCTGCACAATGCGGGTTTGACCAAGGTATATTTTTTCTTTAGAGACAATGATTACAAATTCAGCTCCGTTTTCCAGAAGCTTTTCGCCGGTCACCGCCGCGCTTGGCAGGGCGGCAGTTTTGGTCGAAACAAAACGAGCGGTTCGGCCTTCTTCTTTTAACTTGGTTTTTATGGTCATGCCAATTTGTTTGACTTCAGTCGAAAGATCGCGGTGGGCATCGAGTGAATAGGTGCTGATGCCGAAAACAACACGGTTACCCCTCTCCTCCTCCCCCCTCTCCCTCAGGGAGAGGGGCAGGGGTGAGGGGTGGGCGAGAAGCGAAACAAAAAGATCAGCGACCTCTTCCTTATCAATTTTTCTTGCCCCGCCGAAGCCCGGCGAAGGGGGGTTCACTTCGCCGACAATGTCGCCGATTTTAATCGTACCACCCAAACGACCTTGCAGGGCTTCGGGTGAAGTGCCGATTTCATCGAGCAATAAAATTTCTTTTGAATATTGTGAGTGGTTTATTTCCACACCAAGCACGTTCGCAATTTCTGCGACCGAAAGGGCCGGGTGAGAACCGAGTACAAAAAATGTCATATTTTGGGGATTGGTTTGGATGGTCGGCATCCGGGCGTTAAAGGGCTTTAAGGTTATGCCCCTAAGGCCTAAACGCCTTAGCGCCCTGACGCCGATTAATCATATTTATCCCCCCGATAATATCACAATGTGTCGCAAAATAAAAATCCGAGTCGCATGTCGGGCTCGGGGAGTTTGACCGACCGAAACTAGTTCTTGGTCGGATTTTGTGGTTCCCACCATTTTTTTTCAACAAGGTCGTACATTACACTGGTAAACCAACCAGAAATCAGGCAAACGGAGGCAGTAAAAGATATTGCACCGTCTAAGCCGGTTATATAGTTTGTACGGCTTAATACCTCAAGCCCAGTAATCACGCCAAGTATAAACATCATGAAGAATAGATGTTGGATAAGCTTCCGTTTTCTGCCATGAAAGAGCAGGAGGTGTGACCAGAAACCTATCGCACTAAAAATGACAAAGATATAGGCGAGCTTGTAAGCTTCTGGTGGAAGATCTGTGACGGGAATGAACATTTTTTCTCCGATCGGGTGGTTGGTGACTATTTTAAGGATGCTAGAACATGGTAACTTTGTCAATTTATTAAAAACCCGCGACCCTGAGTGGGTGCGGGACAGAGAACTAGGAACCTAGAAAGAACGATGGGCGCGGCAGACGGCCTCGTAGCCATCGTAGCCGACCACGATCTGCGCGGTGTCGGGCACCTTGCGGCGACTGTAGGCGGCAGTACGACCACACTCGACACAGACGGCGTGGACTTTACGGACTTCGGAAGCGATGGCCATGAGGCCGGGCACTGGTCCGAACGGTTTGCCTTCGAAATCCATGTCCAGGCCGGCCACGATGACCGTGATGTGGCGTATGTCGGCCAGAGTCCGCAGAACCTCGACGATTCCTTCGTCGAAGAACTGGGCTTCGTCGACGCCGACGACTCTGATCTCCGGATGGGCCACGATGTGTCGGAGGATTTCCTTGGAATCCCCCACCTCGATTGCTTCCAAGTGGTGACCGTTGCGACATTTTACTAGGCCACTTTCTCGCGTGTCGCGCCGCGGCTTGAAGGTGGCGAAGGAAACCTTGGCAAAAACATTGCGCCTGACCAGACGAATCAGCTCTTCGGTCTTGCCCGAGAACATTTCGCCGGTGATGACGATGATCCGGCCATTGTGCTCGTTTTCATCTCTCACCTGCTGGCGTTCAGGAACGTATCCTTTGGCAATGAGCCAGGCATCGAGCTTGATGGCCAGTTGACGGGACCACGAGTCGAAAAAGTGAGAAATCACAGCCCGCCTCCTTCCGTGAAAAACGAATGAACCGCAGTCAGTTTATCACAAGCCTTATTAGGCAGAAGTGGATAACAGAGGCCTTTCCAGCCTCGCCGGCCCCTAAGGCATCTCAAGCCATAAGTCTTGACCAAAACCGCCAAATATATTAAAGTCTGGGCACTTACAATTTAAGTCGTCCATACTCTGGGGCGTTATTTAACCAGAGTCCCTGCACCGTACGGTGCGGGGCGACACTCTATGATGTACGAATTACTTTACATCATCCCCACCCGCTTCACTGACGCGGAAATTGAGGGGATCCAAGGAACGGTTCGCGGTCTAATCGAAAAGGCCGGAGCCAAAGTCGTTAAGGAGGAAAATCTTGGTCGCATTCGCTTGGCCTATCCTATCAAGCAAACGCGCCATGGTTCATATATTTTGGCCTACCTCGAAGCCGAAACTTCGGTGGTCGCCGAAATCGAAAATCAACTCCGTTTAGCCACGGAGGTTTTGCGTCACATGTTGGTGCAACTTCCTAAGGGCGTGCCGGAACGTTCGTTCCTGCTCGAATCCTATGTGGCCCCGTTGTCGGAAGAGGAAGAGGAAATCCGTCGCCCACATCGCGCGGCCGAAGCTGCGCCGGTTAAACCAGCCGAAGTAACGGAAACCGAACCAGTATTGCGTGACGAAAAACCATTGTCCATGGAAGACTTGGATAAAAAACTTGATGAAATTTTGGATGTTAACACTTCCGAAAATATTTAATCATCGAACATATGTTTTCACTCAATCGCGCGACGATTCTTGGTAACGTCACCAGGGATCCGGAAGTTAAACAATTGCCGTCTGGCCAAAGTGTCTGCACTTTTGGTGTGGCCACCAATCGCAACTGGACCGATGCCAATGGAGTTAAACAGGATAAAGCAGAATTCCATAACATCGTGGCTTGGGGCAAGCTCGCGGAAATTCTTGGACAGTATTTAGCCAAAGGTAAAAAAGTTTATATTGAAGGTCGTTTGCAAACCCGTGACTGGGAGGGTCAGGATGGTGTTAAGCGTTATCGCACCGAAGTGGTGGCCGAGAATGCCATTATTCTTGATCGCGCCGGCAGTGCCGGTGGCGGCAGCTTTGCTCCGGCCGCGACTTCATTGCCAGATGATCCGTCAATCGATCCGACCACGGAAATCAAGGTTGAAGATATTCCTTTTTAAAGAATGACAATTTATGAAAGATAATAACAATAAGAAAAATAATAACGCCAAACAACGCCATTGTCCGTTTTGCGTTAATAAAAAAATCGAAATCGATTATAAAGACTCGCAGTTTTTGCGACGCTTTACTTCGTCCTTCGCTAAAATCGTGCCGCGTCATCGCAGCGGCGTTTGCGCCAAACACCAACGGGTCTTGGCCGACGCCATCAAGCGTGCTCGTATCATGGCCCTTCTTCCGTTCATTCAAAGATAAATTATGTCATCACCAAATGATATCAAAAAAGGCACCGTGCTTCGGCTAAACGGCGAGTTGTGGGTAGTCGTCTATTTCCAACGCGTTTCGCCGGGCAAAGGTAGTTCTTTTGTGCGCACCCGCGCCAAAAACATCAAAACCGGAAAAATCGTCGAACAAAATTTCAAGTCAGCCGAATCACTGGAATTTGAGGAAGTACAATACAAAAAAATGCAGTACTTATACGGCGACGGAACTTTCTACACCTTCATGGATAATCAGACTTACGAGCAAGTACAGCTCGGGGTTGATGATGTCGGTGATGACGCCAAGTTTCTGAAAGAAGGTTTGGAAGTGATGATCATTATGCACGGCGAAACCCCACTCACCATTAACCTGCCAATGAAAATTCAGTACAAAGTTGTTTCCACCGAACCGGCTGTTAAAGGTGATACCGCCTCAGGCAATGTTACTAAAGAAGCGACCCTTGATAATGGAATGAAAATTCGCGTGCCGATCTTTTTAAAAGAAAACGAAGAAGTTTTGGTCAGCACGGATAATGGGGAATATTCGGAAAGGGTGAATAACTAACGCTTGAGATGCTGGAAAGGCGGGAAAGGCTTGAGAGGCTTTGGAAAATTTAAAAACCAACCGTTTGTCCGGTTGGTTTTTTGATTACTTATCTCTATTAATCCACCACTTGTCATCTTTGTTTCCGTACCACCATTGATCAGAATCGGTATTAAGAATTACTTGAGCCAGTTGTTTTCCTTCTTCTGTTAGTAGACGACCAAGTAATGGTTGGATCCAAGTATCAGCACGGTCGTTACCAATGTCTGATTGTTCTTTTAGTGATAACAGAAGTTCAATGTTGTCAGCGTCTTTTGTTAATTTGGCTTCGATGGTTTCTCTAGCTTCGTATTCATCGATTATCTTCTTCATGTCATCACCAAAAGGTAGAGTATTAGCTAAATCTTCCACAGCTTTGGTTTCCAAACGCTCATTGTATTTTTGGTGAACATAATTCAGGTCGGAAACTCGGGCCTCGGAAAGATCGTGGAACATGCACATCTGGAGAATTTTATTTAGATCAGCTTGGCCATTCATTTTAGCTAAAGTGAAACCGGCATATGAAACGCGGTTAATATGTTCGGCCACTGACTGGTTGCCACTACCTAAAAAGAAAAAACCGCTACGTGGTGTTTTTTGTAGCATGCCGGTTTCAAATAAGAAATTGGCGATTGGTTTTAGATTTTCTTCCATATTGGTTGTTTTAAGCCAGTCTTAATATACAATTTTGAAGGTTAACCGTAAAGGAATTAAAAACCAACCGTTTGTCCGGTTGGTTTTTTGTTTATGACTTTATTCCCCTTCGCCTTCGGACGCCTCCATCTCCAATTCGCCGGCTTCCATTTTGTCAGTAATCACTTTGCGAATGGCCGCCATGGTTTCGGGATGTTCGCGCAGATATTGTTTAACAACTTCGCGACCGACACCCAACTTCTCTTCGTTAAACATGTATGAGTTGCCGCTCTTTTTAACAACCCCGCTCGGCACACCAACATCAAGGATGTCACCGGCAATGGAAATACCTTCGTTATAAAGAATGTCGAACTCACAAGTGCGGAAAGGCGGAGCCATTTTATTTTTAACCACCTTAACGCGGGTGCGGTTGCCAATAATTCTTTCGCCTTGTTTGATTTGCGCTGAACGACGAATTTCGATGCGCATGGAGGAATAGAATTTTAAAGCATTGCCGCCAGTGGTGGTTTCCGGATTGCCGAAAAAGACGCCAATCTTCATTCTGATTTGGTTGATGAAAATAACAATGGTGTGGGTTTTGCCGACAATGGCCGCGAGTTTACGCAAGGCCTGGCTCATGAGACGAGCCTGCAAACCCATGTGCTGGTCACCCATGTCGCCTTCGATTTCGGCTTTTGGCGTGAGAGCAGCGACCGAGTCAACTACCACAACATCAACGCCGTTTGAGCGAACCAAGGTTTCGACAATTTCTAAAGCTTGTTCGCCGTTATCAGGCTGTGAAATTAGCAGGTCGTTGATATTGACGCCGATTTTTTGGGCATAATCAGGATCCAGGGCGTGTTCGGCATCAACGAAGGCGGCCACGCCGCCGGCTTTTTGCACTTCGGCCACAATGTGTTGGGCCAAAGTGGTTTTACCGGACGATTCCGGTCCAAAGATTTCGATAATGCGCCCGCGCGGCACCCCGCCAACGCCAAGAGCGATGTCGAGCGACAAACAACCGGTGGTTACAGCATCGACCTTCATGGTTTTGGCTTCGCCGAGTTTCATAATGGAACCTTCACCAAAACGTTGGCGAATTTGGGCAATGGCTTCAGTGGCCGCCTGGGATTTACCCGTCGGCTCTTCGATAACATGTTTAGGCATATTTTTTGTTGGGGTGGATAGAGGGGGTTAAATTGTGGGGGGGGGCGCTAAGGCGTTTAGGCGTTGAGGAAATGAGGGAGCCCGGCCTTAAGGCCTTAACGCCCTCAAAAATACCCACCCGTTTTCTCAGTAGCCCTTCCATCTTAAAGGTGAAAGGAAGAAAAGGCAATAAACAAAATCGCCCAATTTTCAGGGCGATGTGGATAAATATTTATTCTTGTTTTAACACAACCTTTCGATAAACCGCGGCTTTTTTGGAATGTCTGGTATTCGCCTCGATCGTGATTATGTTTAAACCTCGCTCAAGCGTTACTTCTGTGCTGAAATTTCCGTCAATGTCTGAGACAACGGCATCGTTGTTTACAAATATTTCTGCCTCACGATCAACTTTTCCTTTGACAGTAATGGTTGCCTTGGTAACCTCGATGCCGTCCAATGGTTCGAAAACAGTTATTTCCGGCAGGGCCATTAAAGCATTAACTTGCCAGCCCAGGTAGAAAATAATCGCTCCAACAAAACATAAACCAACTAAAAGTTTCCACAAACGATGCGAGGCAAACAAAGCCGCGGCTCGAGTGCGTTGAACTGGCAGACGGTGTGGGGTGAGTAGATCACATTTTTTTGTCTCTTCCTCAAAACGGGTGACAAAATAATTAGGGTCACCGCCTAGAGCCTGAATATATTTTCGCAGAAAATTTTTGGCGTAAATTGGTTCAGGCAATTGATCGTATCGGCCGGACTCGAAAGCCTCAAGATGTTTTTTTTGGATTTTGGTAATACTCACCACTTCGTTTAAAGTGATGTTTTTGTGTTTGCGCAAGGCGCGAATTTTTTCGCCAAGGCCTTCCTCCTGTTTCAAATTTCGGACAAAGAAGGACATAACTTTTCAACTACTTTTCTTCTTTTTCATCTAAATATTCACCCTCTTGAGCATCGAGAAAATTTTGATCCGGCGAAGGAACATAATTATTAATGTCCTCTTCCTTTATCACGGCCTCTTCTTCAACCTCTTCTATTTCAAGATCAACGGCATCCGGAGGCACTGGTAGTTCTTCGATTTTTAAGAACTCTTTTCGTTCAGCAAATTCCGGATCTCGTAAATTACTATTCGGCGGCCATGATTCCACCAAGATCTCTCGAGGCTTGGAACCATCAGGTGGGCCGATAACGCCATTTTCTTCCAAGACATCCAGGATACGGGCCGCTCGGCCATAGCCGATTTTTAGACGACGTTGCAAAAGGGAAGTGGAAGCTCGGCCGGCTTGAATAACAATCTGGGCCGCCTCGACCAAGACTGGATCAGAGTCACCAACATCGGCCGCGCCATCGAAAATAGAACCCATTTTTTCTTTTTCTAAAACCGAGTAGTTGTAATCAGGTGTGGACTCTTGTTTTAAGTGTTCAACAATACGATTAACTTCGGCTTCCGAAACATAAGCGCCTTGCAAGCGAACCGGTTTGGATAATTCAGCTGAGCTGTAAAGCATGTCGCCGCGACCCAGAAGTTTTTCTGCACCGGCACAATCAAGAATGGTGCGCGAATCAGTTTGCGAGGCTACGGCAAAAGCAGCGCGGGTTGGAAAGTTGGCTTTGATAAGTCCGGTAATAACATCAACGCTCGGTCGCTGAGTGGCCAAGACTAAGTGAATACCAACAGCACGAGCCATCTGAGCAATGCGGACAATTGTTCCTTCAATCTCGTGACCGCTCGAGGCCATAAGGTCAGCCAACTCATCAATCAACACGACAATGCGTGGCATTTTTTCTTCCACCCGTTGGTTGTAGGAATTAATATCACGGGCGCCAAATTTGGAAAGTAAATCAAGACGGCGATCCATTTCACGGACAGTCCATTTCAAAGCATTAACAGTGTCGTCGACTTTGGTGATAGGTGGTACCAGAAGATGAGGAATTCCTTCGTAAGCCGTGAGTTCAACACGCTTTGGATCAACCATGATGAGTTTAAGATCATCAGGACCATTGGTGTAAAGCAAAGAAACAATAATCGTGTTGATACAAACGCTTTTACCGGAACCGGTGGCTCCGGCAATCAACATGTGCGGCATTTTTTCCAGAGGGGCGACCCAAACTTTACCGGTAACATCTTTACCAACGGCCACACTTAAGTTGCTGGGGCGATTTTTAAAAGCTTTTGATTCAAGCAAGTCACGCAAGGAGACAGTGGCGATTGATTGGTTTGGAACCTCAACGCCAACCAATGACTTACCTGGGATTGGTGCTTCGATACGAATTGGGTGAGCGGCCAAAGCCAAAGCCAAGTCGTTATTAAGGGCGACAATTTTAGAAAGTTTAACGCCTTCATGCGGACGTAAAGTGTATTGAGCAATGGTTGGGCCAACAGCAATTTCCCCCATCTCCACTGGAATATGAAATTGTTCAAAAGTCCGACGAATAATTTCCTTGTTGCGATCAGTGTCCCCGGAATTTACTTTCATCGAACGGTATTCCAAAAGATCAATTGGAAGATTTATCTGACGATGTTGGCGAGTGGTTAAAACCTTTTCCGCTTCAGCTGGCACCAGATTAGTTGTGCGGAAATTCTTTTTGGCTTCGTCTTCATCAACTTCTTCGGTTTCAATCCCCTCGTCCTCTTCGTCCCCCTCAACCCCTTCGTCCTCTTCAGACACGGTGATTCCAGAATTTAATTCGCGCTCCAAAGCTTCGGTGCGGCGGCGGTGCAACATCTCACCAAACCAACCAGTTAGGTGGCGATGAAAGCCGACAATTGAACGCAGAGAGGTGTTAAGAGTCAGAATGACAGAGATTAGTAGTAAGGCAGCTAAGATAAGTAAGGCTGCCCAAAAACTTGTAGCTTTTTCAAGCGTGGAACCAAGGGCTTGTCCAACCAAACCACCAGTCGCCATTAAACGCTCCGGAGTAGCTAGTTGTTTTTGGTTCCAAATCAAATTAATTAAACCGTTTAATGATAGAAAGAAAAAAAGTGTTCCCAAATAATTCCATGGTCCCATTTTGCTGCGTTCCGGGAAGAGAAGGGAAAAGCCAATGACCACAAAAAGAAAAGGAACCAAAAAACGATCAACGCCAAAACCTTTGGCCATTAAAGTGTCCAAAGTTATTCCAGCTGTTCCAGCTATTTGGAAGAACGAAAGAAGAAGTAGAGCCGCGGCGGCAAATAAAAAGACTACGATAATGCCGCGCTTGGTTTCCGGATTCAGCGGCGGCAGTTCAAATCTTGGCGAATCAGTTTGATAACGATGTTTTCTTCTTCTGGACATAAAAAATGGAGCCCCACAGGCATCATCCCCCTTCGCCCCGCATTCGCGGGGCTATGGTGGGATTATCCGCCTTATAGCGACATCCGTCCGAAGTCGAATTTAAGTCTCGACGAAGGCGGACAAAGTGAAAGCTCATCTATTTTAGCATTTTTAATCGGTTAGGTACAAACATTGACATTTTGCCTATTTTAAAGTATAGTCGGGAACCAAAATGTCCTGGTTTTCTTTTAGATTTTTTAATAAGAAACTTGAGAGAAGATCGGGACACAACCGGTTTCGGACGGCGAATGTCTGTTGGTGTATGTCGCACTGGCGGGCGTGAGCCACTATCACAAGGAGATTGTCATGAGGTATATCCTCACTGGCGATCAGCTTCGAACGGCGCTTCGGCGCCTTAGTGAGATCGAGCGTCAGCTCGGGCAGGCGGAGTATCCCCACGATCCGGCGAGACTTCTGGAAGGTCTCCAGAAGCTGGTGGAAGATGGTCAGCCCCTACCGACCACTATGGTTATCGGCAGACGAACCTACGAGGTTCTCTCCTACCTCTCCGATAGTGAGAAGTCTATCGATAGCCGTAGGTTGCTCGAGAGGTCTAAGGAGATGTGTGCCGCTCAGGGTGAAGGAGAAGGCCAACATTTCCTGGATCATCAGGACGAGATTCCCGCTGCTTTACGTAAGGTATTCATCGCCTTCCTGAACTGGCTGGACCCTAGCGATTCTTCAAGATGCGCTTGTGTTCGGTGGATCGGTGGCCGGTGGATCAAGGACTGGTGCAACATCCCCGGCGGCTGGTTCGAAAACGGGCGCCTCCTCCGCCGCGTGGCGTAGTACCCGACAACCCCCTCTCCCCGCACAGCTTTACGGCTGTGTGGTTTTTTATTGACCATTGACAAAAGGGCTTTTTTATGGTATATTTTATATCCGATAGTTTAGTTTTTTGGACTTAACAACGAGTAAACAGGCTATTAAGCCTGGAGGAAAAATCGATGCTTATGCTTCCGGCCAAGTTCCTTCATCATTCCGTCCTCGACTGGGCGGACAAGAAGATCCTTCGCAGACTTCCAAGCTGGATTCTGTGGGCGATTCTGCTGATCCTCGGGATCGGCATTCTCACTCCGGACACCATTCCTCTCATGGACGAGCTGACGCTCGGGTTCATCGGCTGGCGGGCGATCATCGAGATCCGCCGCCGCAAGAAGCCCGACCAGCTCGAAGTCGACCGCACCAAGGCGATCGACGTCTAATCCGAGCGTGCCCAGCGCGTTCGGAAGCCTCTCGCAGATATTTAATCTTTAGGGATTAGAAGTTTGCGAGAGGTTTTGTTTTATCAATTAGAAGACGCGAACATTGACAAAGTCGTGATTTTGTGGTATATTTTTCGGTCAAAAATGATTGATTCCGCCCTAAAACGGAGGACAAGAGGAGCCACATTTTGTTCGGTTTTGTTGCCGAATAAGATAATTTGAACTCGATTCGATCAGAACAAGGCCTCGGCTTTCTTCTGACCGCCTTCGACTTCTACCCACGATGCCTAGCGTAAGCCCGGCCACTCATGGTTCTTGTCTTCCGTTTTGGGGCGTTTTAGTTACCTTGTCGAAATAATAAAAAAATGATTTAATAATACCCTCGGATGCTCCATCGGAAGCCGCAAAGCACGTGATGCCGCTAGATCAATGTCTTGAATGCAAATCTCTCTCCTCGCGTTCAAACAATATTGGCTTAGTGTTTCTTCGCTCAAGTCATCGCTGTTGCTTTGTGGCTTTTGGTGGAGCATTTGTGTTTGTTCCATGAATGTTTGAACAATCCCTCCGAAGTCGAGCTAGGCTCGACGAAGGGGGATTTTGGGGATAACTTCCGGGTTAAAAGTTGGTTTTATACTGTCTTTTAGCTAAATTAAGCTAAAAAAGTTCTAGTCTTGACAGCTTGTTTTTTATTCACTCTTTTTCCTCTTGACGTTTGTCCACAGCTTTGATATATTTGCGTCGAGCTGGCCGAAGTTTTTCGGCTAAAATTCGCCCCGTTTGAGGCAGACAGGTCTACCGGGCGGACCTCCAGCAAAAGCTTCTTCTCCCGTTTGACGGGATTCGAGGCATGAAAAAATATTTTCCATGCTGGCGCAATATTTAACGGTTACTAACGCGACCCGCTTGACGAGCGCGCTGGAACTGTCCTGCCTAACAATAAAAAAACATAATTAACCTTCCTTTATTTTAGGGACGGATTTTTTGTTCTATAAGCCAAATTATGATTTACCGCTTAACACCTCCGAAGGAGAAGGAACGTCGCACTTTTACGACCGTACCGGACAGCATGGAACTGCCCGAGCTTACGGAAATCCAGTTAAGTTCTTACGACTGGTTCATGAAAGAAGGTTTGCGCGAACTGTTTGATGAAATCAATCCGATTCGTGATTTTATTGGTCGCGATTTGGAATTGCATTTTGACGACTATTACATGGATGAACCAAAGTTTGACGAGGTTACTTCCCGTAATAAAAATATTACCTTCGAAGCACCGTTGCGCATCAAGGCTCGTTTAACCAACAAGCGCAACAACACCAGCAAGGAACAGGAAATTTATTTGGGCGACTTGCCGGTCATGACCCCGCGCGGCACCTTTATCATCAACGGCATTGAGCGCGTTATTGTTTCGCAGTTGGTGCGTTCGGCCGGAGCTTTTTTCACGGCCGAGGTACAACGCGGTCGCCGTTATTACGGCGCCAAGATTATTCCTAATCGCGGAGCCTGGTTGGAATTTGAGACTGATCCAAAAAATGTCATGTGGGTTAAAATCGATCGCAAGCGCAAGGTTACGGTAACAGCTTTGCTCCGCGCTTTCGGTTATTTTACCGATGAAGAAATCATCAAGCTATTCGAGGACATCGATACTCACCCAATGAACCATTACATTGAATCGACTCTGGCTAAGGATCCTTCTAAAGATGAGAACGGTGGTTTGATCGAAGTTTACAAGCGCATTCGTCCGGGCGACCTGGCTACCCCAGACAACGCCAAGTCTTTGATCCACTCCATGTTCTTCAATTTCGATCGTTATGATTTGGGTAAAGTTGGTCGCTTTAAGTTTAACCTGCGTTTTGGTTTGGATGCTTCCGAGACAGAAATTACTCCAGAAGAAAAGCGCATTTTGCACAAAGAAGATTTGGTACAAATCATCCGCGAAATTATTCGTTTAAATATTACTCAAGAAGATCCTGATGACGTTGATCACTTGGGCAACCGCCGTGTCCGCGCGGTTGGTGAACTTATCCAAAGCCGTTTCCGCGTTGGTTTGGCGCGCATGGAGCGCATTATTAAAGATCGCATGTCGACACAAGAGGTCGAACTCTTAACACCGGCTCGTCTTATTAATGCTCGACCGGTCATTGGGGCAGTACGTGAATTTTTCATGTCCTCACAGTTGTCGCAATTCATGGACCAAATGAATCCGTTGTCCGAATTGGAACACAAACGTCGTTTATCAGCCATGGGTCCGGGCGGTCTTTCCCGCGAACGCGCTGGTTTCGAAGTTCGCGACGTTCACCCAACACACTACGGTCGTATTTGCCCGATTCAAACCCCAGAAGGTCCAAACATTGGTTTGGTTGGCCAGCTGGCCAGCTATGCCGTGGTTAACAAATACGGTTTCATCGAAACACCTTATCGCAAAACCGAAAAAATTACTGACAAGAAGGGTAAGGTTCGCGTGCACGTGACTGACGAGATTGAATACATCAACGCTTTTAAGGAAGACAAGCATGTTACCGTTCCGGCCACCATTAAAATGGATGCCGAAGGTTTCATTGTCGACGATTTTGTCAGTGCTCGTAAATTTGGCGAGCCACAAATTGTTCCAGTCGAAGAAGTCGACTACGTTGACGTCTCTTCCAAACAAATCGTGTCTATTGGTTCCTCACTCGTGCCGTTTTTGGAACACGACGACGCTACTCGTGCTCTCATGGGTACGAACATGCAACGTCAGGCTGTGCCAACCATCAAACCACAGTCGCCGATTGTCGGCACCGGGTCAGAAAGACGGGCGGCACGCGATTCCGGTCACGTAGTTTTGGCCGATGCTGAAGGCACGGTTACTGCTGTTGATGGTAATCGCATTGAAATTACTGATAAAAAAGATAATGTTCATGTTCAACGTCTTAATAAGTTCTTGCGTTCAAACGCTTCAACTTGTATTAACCAAGTTCCTTCGATTGATGTCGGGGATAAGGTTAAAAAAGGCGATTTGATTGCCGACTCCTCAGCTGTTGAAAAAGGTGAGTTGGCTTTGGGACAAAACGCCCTCGTCGCTTTCATGGTGTGGGAAGGTTATAACTACGAGGACGCCGTAATCATTAATGAACGCATGGTGCACGATGATCGTTTTACCTCAGTTCATATTGAAAATTACACCCTTGATGTTCGAGATACTAAATTAGGTTCCGAGGTCATAACTTGTGACATCCCTAATGTCTCGGAAGAGAAATTAAAAAATCTTGATGCCGAAGGTGTTATTCGTGTTGGTGCTGAAGTTAAATCCGGCGACATTTTGGTTGGTAAAATCACTCCGAAAGGCGAGACCGAACTTTCCGCTGAAGAAAAATTGTTGCGCGCCATTTTTGGTGAAAAAGCTCGTGATGTTCGTGACTCTTCCATGTATTTGGAACACGGTGAACACGGCAAGGTGGTTGACATTAAAGTCTTCTCTCGCGAATCTGGCGACAAACTTCCGCCGGGCGTGGTGAAGTCGGTTCAGGTGGCCGTGGCCGATCTTCGTAAGATTCAGGTTGGTGACAAGGTTGCCGGTCGTCACGGTAACAAAGGGGTTATTTCAAAAGTGGTTCCGGTTCAAGACATGCCGTTCCTTGAGGATGGCACCCCGGTTGATGTTATTTTGACACCACTCGGCGTTGTTTCTCGTATGAACCTTGGTCAGATTTTGGAAACACATTTAGGGTTAGCCGCCAACGCTCTTGGTTATAAGGTGGCTACTCCGGTTTTGAACGGAGTCAAGGAAATTGAAATTCGTGATGAATTGGAAAGAGCCGGTTTCCCCAAGTCCGGTCAGTTGATTTTGCACGATGGTCGCTCTGGCGAGGCTTTTGCCAATCCGGTCACTGTTGGTTACATGTACATGTTGAAACTTAACCACATGGTCGAGGACAAGATTCACCAGCGTTCCACTGGTCCGTACTCACTCATTACTCAGCAGCCGCTTGGTGGTAAGGCCCAATTTGGCGGTCAGCGTTTTGGTGAAATGGAAGTCTGGGCCCTTGAAGCTTATGGCGCGGCACATACCTTGCAAGAAATTTTGACAATCAAATCAGATGACGTGCCCGGCCGTTCCAAAGCGTACGAATCAATTATTAAAAACGAGACCATCAGAAAAGTTAATATTCCAGAATCGTTCAACGTGCTTTTACGCGAACTTAAAGGCTTGTGTTTAGGTGTTGAACTTATGAAGAACGGCCAAGTTGTCGAGTTGGCCGAGGAAAAGGAAAAGAAAGCTCGTGCTCTCAAAAAAGCCTAATCTTATATAAATATGTTTCAGAAACTCGACACCTTAAAAACCACGGACTTTGACGCCATTCGTCTTCGTCTGGCTTCGCCGGAAGAAATGCGCAACTGGTCCTATGGGGAAGTTTCCAAGCCGGAAACCATTAACTATCGTACTCAGAAACCGGAAAAGCACGGACTTTTTGCCGAAGAAATTTTTGGACCTTCCAAAGACTGGGAGTGTTATTGCGGTAAATACAAAAAGATTCGTTTTAAAGGAATCGTCTGCGACAAATGCGGCGTGGAAGTTACTCATTCGATTGTTCGTCGCGAACGCATGGGTCACATTGAATTGGCCGCGCCAGTCAGCCATATTTGGTTTTTGCGTGGCTTGCCAAGCAAAATCGGGACAGTTCTTGATATGTCGGTGCAGTCGCTTGAAAAGGTTATTTATTTTGCCAGCTACTTAATTACCGATGTTAACGAAGCCGCCAAGGAACAAACCTTGGAACAAGTTAAGCAGGAGTATAAGAGTAAGAAGAAAATGATCGAAGGCGAATACAGCCGTGATGTCGATCGTTTGGCACAACGCTTTGCCGGTGATGAAAAGAAAATAAGCAAAGAGGCCGAACACTTGGCCGGTATCCGTGATCGCAAACTGGCCGAATTAGAAGAAGACTTTTTAACCGTTGATAAAGAACTTAAGGAATTAAAACCACTTAAGGTGGTTAACGAAGCTACCTATCATGAATGGTCGCTTCGTTATGGTCATTTGTTTGATGCCGATATCGGTGCCGGGGCCATTCAAAGACTTTTGCAACGCATTAACTTGGAAGAAACCATTGTTCTTATCGAGGAAGGTTTGACGAAAGCTATTGGGGCCAAAAAAGATCGTCTCATGCGCCGCTTAAAACTTTTGCGGGCTTTATCTAAAAATCACATTCGTCCGGAGTGGATGATTCTTCAGGTTATTCCGGTTATCCCACCGGACCTGCGCCCAATGGTCGCTCTTGATGGCGGCCGTTTCGCCACTTCCGACTTAAACGATTTGTACCGTCGCGTTATCAACCGTAACAACCGTCTTAATCGTTTACGCGAATTGAACGCTCCGGAAGTTATTGCTCGAAACGAAAAGCGCATGCTGCAAGAAGCCGTTGACTCGCTTATTGATAACAACGCCCGACATTCCAAAACGGTTTTGGCCGCCACCGGCAAAAAGCGTCAGTTAAAATCTTTGGCTGATTTCTTGAAGGGTAAACAGGGTCGTTTCCGTCAAAACTTGCTTGGTAAACGTATCGACTATTCTGGTCGTTCGGTTATTGTTGTTGGTCCACACCTCCGCATGAATCAATGCGGTTTGCCAAAGACCATGGCCATGGAACTTTTTAAACCGTTTGTTATTGCCAAGTTAATTGAACGCGAGTTTGTTCACAACATTCGTTCAGCTAACCGTTTTATTGAAGGCGATCATCCTGAGACTTGGGACATTTTGGAAGAAATTACCAAAGACGCTTATGTCATGTTAAACCGCGCCCCAACCTTGCACCGTCTCGGTATCCAAGCCTTCCAACCGATTTTGATTGAAGGTAAAGCAATTCAAATTCACCCGCTAGTTTGCGACGCTTTTAACGCTGACTTCGACGGCGACCAGATGGCTGTTCACGTTCCGTTGACCGAGGAAGCCAAGAACGAAGCTCGTGATTTGATGATGGCTACCAAGAACTTGTTGAAACCAGCCCACGGCGGCCCAGTGGCCACGCCTGGTCGTGATTTGGCCTGGACAGCTTATTGCATGTCTATGACTGCCGATAAGCCAGAAGAAAAAGACATGAAGGCTTTTGCCAGCGTGTCCGATGCTCGTTACGCTTACGAAACAAAGAAGATCGGTTTGCGTGAATGGATTCGTTTGCGCGGCAGCTTAAAGGAAGGCATGAAGGATGAAAGTCAGATTACTGTCACAACCATTGGTCGCGTTATTGTTAACAGTGTCATTCCGGCGGTTATTCCTTTCATGAACCAACCGTTCGGTCGCAAAGAATTGGCTAACATTATTCGTACTTCAGTTGAACTCGAGGGCCAAGAAAAAACGGCCGGTACCCTCGATGCTATTAAAGATTTATGTTTCCGCAACGCCACCCTTTTAAGTTACTCGTGGGGTATGGCCGACTTGCCGGATCTTTCAGCCAAAAAAGAATTGCTTGACGAAGGTGATACGCGTATTCGTGAAGTCGACAACTTTTTCGCTCAAGGTTTGTTAACGCAAGCTGAACGCCACAACTCTGTTGTAAAAATTTGGAACGAAATTAAAGATCGTGTTTCCGACCTAGCCAAGAAATCCCTGGTTCACAATGGTCCGGTTTATACCATGATTGAATCTGGAGCTCGTGGTTCGTGGGGTCAGTTTACTCAGATGGTTGGTATGAAAGGCTTGGTGGCTAACCCGGCCGGTGAAATTATCGAGCTGCCAGTTAAACGTTCGTTTAAAGAAGGTTTTGATGTCTTGGAGTTCTTTATTTCCAGCCACGGTGTGCGTAAAGGTTTGTCTGATACGGCTCTTCGTACAGCCAACGCTGGTTACCTTACCCGTCGTCTGGTTGATGTGGCTCAAGACGTGGTGGTTCGTGAAATTGACTGCGGTGATCGTGACGGTGTGTTACTTACCAAAGCCGAGTCTGATGAAATTGGCGAACCACTTTTAATTCGTGTTCTTGGTCGTACAGCTTTGTCTGACATTAAATTACCAGGTAGCAAAAAGGCTTTGGTTAAAGCCGGTGATTTGATTACCGAAGATCATATTCGTGAAGTAGAAAAGTCTGGCAAGGAATTGGAAGAGGCTCATGTGCGTTCGGTTATGACCTGCAAGTCGCGCCGCGGTGTGTGTCAGCAGTGTTATGGTTACGACCTGGCCTTTAACAAGCTGGTTAAACTTGGCACCTCGGTCGGTATCATGGCCGCTCAATCCATCGGTGAACCTGGTACTCAGCTCACCATGCGTACTTTCCATACTGGAGGTGTGGCTGGCAAAGACATTACTCAAGGTTTGCCGCGCGTGGAAGAATTATTCGAAGCGCGTAACCCGAAACTCAAGGCAGTTATGTCCGAAGTTTCCGGTAAAGCGCAAATCGAAACAGTGGAACGTGAAATTGTTCAAGTTGGTACAGGTAAACAAATTGTCGACACTCGTTCCGGTCAAAAGATTGTCCGTATCATGTATAGTAGTGTCGAAGACGAAGCCATGGTTATTGGTAAGAGTTCTGAAGCCAAGGTTAAAGTTGGTGATAAGGTTATGCCAGGTGATGTTTTGGCCGAAAAGTCCGACGGTTCCAAGATTTTGGCCGAAAAGAGTTGTACCATCTCAGCCATTGCCAAGGGCATCATCAAGTTTGTCGCGGAAAGCCAAAAAGCACGTGAATATATTATCCCGCCAGGTTACTCGTTAATTGTTAAGGACGGTGATGAAATTCAGGCCGGCGACCCGTTAACTGATGGTGGTCTTGATTTGCAGATTCTTTTCAAACACAAGGGTCAAGACGCCGTGCAACGTTATCTTTCAAAAGAAATTCAGTTTGTTTATGCGAGCCAAGGTCAGAAACTGAACAACAAACACATCGAGCTTATCATTAAACAAATGTTTAGCCGCGTGCGTATTGTTGATTCGAGCGATACTGAATTGTTGCCTGGCGAGATCACAGAAAAGAATTGTTTCCTTGATGAAAACGATCGTGTCAAAGCCTTGGGTAAACGTGAAGCCTCGGCCGATCAAATCTTCCTCGGTATTACCAAAGTTTCTCTCTCAACCGAGTCGTGGCTTTCGGCCGCGTCTTTCCAGGAAACCGCTCGGGTTCTTATTAACGCTTCGGTTACCGGTAAGGTTGATACACTTCGAGGTCTTAAAGAAAACGTTATCATCGGTCGTTTGATCCCAGCCGGCACTGGCTTTGGTCATCACGCATGTGAAGAGGATGACGAAGGCGAGGTCAACGTCAGTCAGACCGAAGCCGACCTAGAAAAAAACGGTTAATCATTTAATTAAAACAACGGCCAGCAAGGTCGTTGTTTTAATATAAAATATTTAATAAAGAAATTCCCTTTGTCCCCTTCAAACCCTTCCACCCCTTGCGTCCCTTTCACGCCCGTGGTTTAGTAGAAGTATATGAAGATCAAAGATATCTTTACGCCGTCTGAGGTGCACACTTGTTCACCCGAGACGTCATGGTCAAAAGCCGCAATGCTTTTGATTGAAAAACAATTACCAGCCGTGCCTGTGGTTGACGCGAACGGTACGGTTGTTGGTGTACTTTCTGAAAAAGATTTATTTCGTGCGCTCTTTCCTCTTTACAAAGATTGGATGGAAGCGCCGCACGCTTATCAAGATTTCGAATTAATGGAAGAAGAAGCCCGGGCGGCAACCGAGCGTACCGTGTCCGAGATTATGTCTTCTCGAACATTGGTGGCTGATCCGGAAACCCCGGTCCTTAAAGTCGGGGCGCTTATGTCGGCCAGCGGCATTCATCAGGTTCCGGTTGTCGAGAATGGAAAATTGATTGGCATGGTCGGACGTAAAACCATTTACCATGCCATTTTGTCCAAGTATTTCCAAATGGAAAAATAACCTCGACAGAAACCGCCCAGATTGCTAAAATTATGGCGGTTTTTAATTAACCCCTTCAATATGTCCGGACACTCTCACTCTCATAACATTCAAGACGTAAAAGGTAAAGCCGATGCTATTCGGGCAAATACTTTTTCTAAGGTGGCAAAAAATATTACAGTTTCCGTCAAAGAAGGGGGAACTGACCCGTCTTTTAATTTTAAGTTGCGCATGGCTATTGATGCGGCTAAGGCTGTAAACATGCCCAAGGATAATATTGAGCGGGCCGTGGCTCGTGGGGCCGGTGGTGGGGAGGGGGCCAGTATCGACGAGGTTATTTACGAGGGCTTTGCTCCGGGCGGCGTGGCCCTGCTTATTCGTTGTACAACTGATAATCGTAATCGTACGGTCGGTGAGATTAAAAATATTGTCAGCAAAAACGGCGGTTCAGTTGGCGGCCAAGGCAGTGTCATGTGGATGTTTGATAAGAAGGGGGTAGTCAGTTTTGTTGACTCGAGTGCTGTTGGTGATCGTGAAACTTTTGAAATGGCCATGATCGAGGCCGGGGCTGAAGATATTATTTCTTCTGGAGAAGGTCTGCAAGTTATTTGTGATGTAAAAGATTTAAAAAAAGTCGTTGATGCTGCCGAAGCTCTTAAACTTAAACCGGACGGTGTGGGTATAGAATTTTTAGCCAAGACTACAACCAAGGTTGACGACCCGGCCGTTCAAAAACAAATCGAAGAATTTATTGAAACAGTGGAAGAAAACGACGACGTCGATGCGGTTTTTACCAACGAAGCTTAATATGTCTAAGATCATTGGTATTGATCCAGGCTTTGATCGTCTTGGTTTTGCTATTATTGTTGTCGACGGCTGTCGCGTTCGGGCCATTGATTTTGGTGTTATTACCACAGACAAAAAAGACGAATTTGGGAGTCGGCTGTTACAGCTTGAAAAAGACTTGCTTTGTCTTTTGAAAGAGCATAAACCGGATCTGCTTTCAATGGAAAAACTTTACACCACGGTTAACCAAAAAACCGCCATGAAGGTGGCTGAAGCCCGCGGAGTGGTGACTCTGACAGCGGCTCGCTGTAAACTCCCAACAGTCGAATTCACCCCAAACCAGGTTAAATCAGCCGTCACTGGCAATGGGGCGGCCGACAAAAAAGCCATGCAAAAAATGGTCACGCGCCTTTTTAACCTGTCGTGTGTGCCTAAACCAGATGACGCCGCCGACGCCTTGGCCATTGCCCTTACGGCCTCAACCGGATTAATAAGTAGAAATATTCGATAACCAAAAAACCGTCCCAATTGGTGGGGCGGTTTTAATTTTGCTACTTCTGACTTCAGAGTTTTGTTTTATGTGGATTTATCACGGAACTTAATTTTACTCCTTAGATGTTCAAAATTTCGATATGCTTTTCCAGATCCATAATCATGTGCTAGGCGGCCGGCGATTATTCCTGCCGAGACATTAATTTTCTGAGCAAATTTTTTAATTGTGTCGTCATTAAATATTCGTGTCTCCTTGAATCGAGCGTACTCAACGGGAGGAATCAAAACATCAGACGCAAATTTATTAGCCTGTTCTTCCTCTATGTTTGCGATTTTATTTTTTTCGAATTCAATAAACCGTCCTTTTTTCCCATGCTTTAATAAGTGACCCAATTCATGAAAAAAGGTAAACCAGAAAATGTCACTATGTCCACCTTTTAGACTCAGCTGAATCATTGCTTTTTCAGGATTGATCCATCGTGTAGCGCCACAAACATAGGTATTTTTGAAGTATGGTATAAAGACCACAGCGACTCCGAAGGAAGCACATTCATTTATTAGTTTGCTTTCAAAAGCTTCCGCCTTTTCCAGAGTTAATCCTCTCAATTTTTGAAGACTGTTTTGTATTTTTTTTTCGTCAAAGGGAGCAGTGTCTATTTTTGAAGCTTCTAATTCCCCACACCTTAACCACGCCGCCAGAGATTCTTCTTCTAGTTTTTTTTGTTCGTGTTTCCTAAAGGCGACTTGTTGAACATTACATACTAAATCGAGAGAGCTGATGCCGAAAAAGTTTAAAAGATTCTTCACTTTTTCTTTTTTTCCGGATACTTTAGGTACAAAGCCCAGTTCCTCCAACTTCTTATAACATTTGAACTTTATTAAATATTCGGATTCTTCCTTCAGATGTTCGTCTTCTCGCAGTTTTGCTATTTGGGCGTCATAATTTTTTTGTAAGTTACTCCAAAAATTAGGATCCATACCGAAGACATTGGCGAGTTTCATCGCTGTTTCGGAAGTTATAGGATTTTTACCCTGAATTATTTCGTTAATAGTTTTCGTTGTTAATTCGGTTCGTTGTGCTAAATCAATTTGGCTCATACCTAAAACGTCCAACGTTTCTTGCAGCGTTTTACCGGGGTGTATAGCCTTATCTGGTTGAAAATTAGTTTCAGCCATATTTTAGTGATAGTTGATTTTTAGTTCGAAAATTTTAATTTTCGTAATTGTTTTTAGGTCGCTACTAACACCGTTGACCGGTGAAAATAATAATCGATAAGGATTAATTAGATTAACAGCAAAAAAGCCATTGAGATCTTCGGCCAATGGGTGCAAGTTGGTTTGCGGCAGTTTGGAAATGTCATATAAGGTTTCCGCGGCTTGTAGCTCGTTTATCCTTTGTATTATTTTCTCCGCCTGGTCGCAGCCATATTTTATGAACATTTTTTTATGATTTTCGCAAAGCTTTTTCAACCTCTCGTTTTTAAAAGACAGCTCCATATGTTGCGTTATTGACCTTGCATAACGATATTATTATAAATCATAAAAATTGGTGTGTCAAGAAAGTTATTAACACAATAGGTTAATCATTTTATTGACAAAAGGCACGTCTTGTGTTAGACTGCCCCGTGAAAAGTCAATTCCTAATTCTCTAGAAATTAGCTAATTAACACCGGCCGGAATCTAGAGCGAAGGCACATAAATTATATGGCCAATCAACACATTGTTCATAGGTCAGATGGGAGTTGGGCTATACTAGGCGAGGGTAATTCGCGCGACACCTTGCACCTAGATACTCAACTTCAGGCTTTTTCTATAGCAAAAGAAATTGCCGATAATCAAGGTGGAGATGTAATAATCCATGGTTTGAATGGTAAAATCCGTGGACGAAACACCTATGGTAAACCCGACCTCTTTCCTCCTCGAGGTTAGTATAAAAAAGACAGGATCACACCCTGTCTTTTTTAATGGCTTTTATTTTGATTCACCCCGACCACTGAATTATTAGAGATTAAAATCGTGGTGACAATATTTGGAGCGGGTGAGGGGAATCGAACCCCTGGCATCAGCTTGGAAAGCTGAGGTATTACCATTATACGACACCCGCTTTTTTCTTTCTTTTAATCAACCAAACTACTAACTTAACCAAGCCAGCCAAAACTACAAGTCCGCCAAAAAATTCCAGTGTTTGCCAACTTAATAGATTTTTTAAATAATTTACAGATGTTTGATTGACAGTGTTATCAGTCTCGCCCTTGATTGGTGGAAAGCCGGTGTTTTGAGCAACATCAACTTGTGTGTTGGTGCCATCATAAATCGCGACCGCGGCCCGCCAGATCGGTGTAATATCCGCACCAACTTCGGCGAAGGGAATACAGACATTCAATTTGTTTCCGTTGAAAGCGAAAGTCGAAGTTGTGTCTTTGTTAATAGCCCAAGTTAAGGCGTTGTAGGCACTGTTGTACCAACGATAATCGGCAGACCAACCATCCTCAGAATTTTTTATAGAGAACTCTTTGTCAGTGTTGGCTCGAACCCCTTCCGGTGCGTTGTTAGTAACGTCATTGTCGCCATCCATGTAGATCAAGAAATTAGCCTGAACAGAAGACGTGGCCGGAATATCTGCGGCCATGGTGAAATCGGCTGACCAACATTGACGAGTTTCATCCTTTTTAATTTCAACCGCGGTGATATCGCCCCAAGCATTATTGATTAAAGGATGAGTGCCAGTGCGACTTAAGACATCGCCAGACGGATCTTCAACCTTGGCTTCTCCGGTAGTTGCGGCAAAAGTTTCACGACCCTCGGTGGCCATTGTTGTCGTCAGTTGTTCCTCGGTCCATCCGTTGGCAATTAAATAATCATCAGTGCCCGGACGAATGTCGGCAGCTGAACAGAAAAACGGAACAAAAATTAAAACAGAAATTATTAATGCCTTTTTCATAGAAATGGTCGGGCCGACTGGGCTCGAACCAGCGACCTCCTGCTCCCAAAGCAGGCGCTCTAGCCAACTGAGCTACGGCCCGACATTTATCAGCCGTAGCGAAGAAAAACTACTGCCCCGCCTCTGGCGGGGTCCCGCCAAAGGCGGGAAGCTACGGCCCGATACGGGGGAAACTATAACAGTTTCTTTATCTTTTGGCAACTGTTTAAAGATATTAAAACAGCCCTGGTAAACAAGGCTGTTTGTTGCTTTATTATTGTTATTTTTTGTTCTTTATCATGAAGAAATAAATAAGTGCTCCAATGATATTGCCGAAGATTATGACTAACATCCAAAGAATTTTGTCGTTCTCAGCAAGTTTACGTTGAAGACAATCGACCAACATCCAGACCCAAAAAGCTAAACTGGCCAGACCTAATAACGGAATAAAGAGACCCATTAATCCAAAAATTAAGATAAACATGGTATCGTCCATAGATTTTTCTATTATTTTTTTAAAAAGGAAAAGCAATTGCTTGGTCGTAGGCCAGGTCACCGCCATCGGTATAGGTAGCCATAACTCCGGCCGAGAGAGGAACTAAAAATTTACTTTCTAATCGAAGAGGGTCCATTACACTACCAGGAAGATTGTAATAAGAGGTTCCCGACAAGTAAACCACTCGACCTTCCGGCAAATAACCCAAGACGCCGTTAGGATATGCTGTGGTCGTTAGAGTTGCACCGATAGTGTAGTCAGAAAAGAGTTCGTCAGATAGGTCTAGGATTATTGTATTCCATTTTTTTCCATAAAGAGCCTCGGCCGTGGTTTCGTCGGGGATCCAACGGAGAACACCACCGGGTTCAACAGCGTAAACTTTGGGACTCGAAGGTTGTTTAACCAAGTAGGTTCCTGGTCTAATCGTCACATTGCCTTCCAGTTTTTTGTCAGCAATATAGGCGCCATCAACGTAAGAGATGTCTTCAAAATCAGTCCACCATGTTTTGTAGGTTTGCTCATTAGGAAAAATATGGATGGTGTCATAGCAACCTAAAACGAAAACTGTTGGTATAGCATTGACGCCGTCATTATTTAAACGTTTTACTACTAAGCCTTGATTGCCATTACAAGCTTCGATTTGCTCTGAGATTAACACTGGTTCGTTTAAGGCAGTATCCTCCTCGGCTTTGGCTGCCGGCAGGCCAATAAAACTAATTAAGGCGACGGCAAAGAAAAGAGTGAATATTTTGCGCATATATTTATAAGATTTCTGTCGGAAAGAGTATAACATGGATAAAACAAAAAACCCAGAACGAGTCTGGATGTTTTGATGTCCCCCTTCGTCCCGCCACAGGCAGGACTTCGGAGGGACACACCACATAGCTCCATTTAAAATGCAGCGACGTGGTGTGGTGCCGAGGGCGAGAATCGGACTCGCGACACGAGGATTTTCAGTCCTCTGCTCTACCACTGAGCTACCTCGGCTCTGGTGGGCGTGACAGGACTCGAACCTGTGACCTCAACATTATCAGTGTTGCGCTCTAACCAGCTGAGCTACACGCCCGGGTTATTTTTGAACGTGTAGCGAAGCTGGACCAGCTGCCTGTCCTCCGAAGCCCGAAGGCGAAGGGGGAAGCTACACGCCCGTATTGACGAGTGATATTATAGAAAATTAACCCAATAAGGTCAAGAGGAAAAATAAACAAAAAACACCATATTTCAGGTGTCTTCAAGCAATTGTCTTCTATACGATTGTAACGTCTGTAAATCATTCTCTTGCGAGACTGATCCTTGCCTGTTAAGCCGAGCGAACTCGGTTAACTGGTCGACCTAATAGGATAGAGGCCTAAGCCTCGGATTCCTTTAGAAAGGAGGTGATCCACCCACAGCTTCCGCTACGGGTGCCTTGTTACGACTTCGTCCCTATTATCGGCTTCACCTTCCGCCGCCCTACGGCGACGTTCGGGTGCTTCCGACTCTCTTGACGTGACGGGCGGTGAGTACAAGACCCGAGAACGTATTCACGGCCGCGTGGCTGATCGGCCATTACTAGCGATTCCGGCTTCATGAGGGCGAGTTGCAGCCCTCAATCCGAACTGGGACCGGCTTTTTAGGATTAGCTCCGCCTTGCGGCTTGGCAACCCATTGTACCGGCCATTGTAGCGCGTGTGTCGCCCTGGACGTAAGGGCCATGCTGATCTGACGTCATCCTCGCCTTCCTCCCGCTTGCGCGGGCAGTCTCTCGTGGAAATTAACACGAGACGAGGGTTGCGCTCGTTACCCCACTTAAGGGTACACCTCACGGCACGAGCTGACGACGACCATGCAGCACCTAGATAGCACCTTCGAAAGCGGCCACTGTTTCCAGCGGCTTGCAGCTATCTTTCAAGCCCAGGTAAGGTTCCTCGCTTACCGTCGAATTAAACCACATGCTCCACCGCTTGTGCGGGTCCCCGTCTATTCCTTTGAGTTTTAATCTTGCGATCGTACTCCCCAGGCGGAATGCTTAACGCGTTAGCTTGTTTAAACGACACGGAAAGGGTCGATACTTCCCATATCTAGCATTCATCGTTTAGGGCGTGGACTACTGAGGTATCTAATCTCATTCGCTACCCACGCTTTCGTCCCTGAGTGTCAGAACCGTTCCAGTACATTGCTTTCGCCTTTGGTGTTCTTGCCGATATTAACGCATTTTACCGCTACACCGGCAATTCCATGTACCTCTCCCGGCCTCGAGTCTAGTAGTTTCACGCGCAGTCCCCGGGTTGAGCCCGGGAATTTGACACATGACTTGCTAAACAACCTGCGGACGCTTTACGCCCAATAAATCCGGATAACGCTCGTGGTCTCTGTATTACCGCTGCTGCTGGCACAGAGTTAGCAACCACTTATTCGTAGGGTACCGTCATTTGTTCGTCCCCTATAAAAGCCGTTTACGACCCAAAGGCCTTCATCCGGCACGCGGCGTCGCTCCTTCACACTTTCGTGCATTGAGGAATATTCTCGACTGCAGCCACCCGTAGGTGTCTGGGCAGTGTCTCAGTCCCAGTGAGGGGGGTCGCGCTCTCACGCCCCCTACCCGTCATAGCCTTGGTGGGCCATTACCTCACCAACTAGCTGATAGGGCCTAGACCCCTCTCGAGGCGCCGAAGCTTTACAAGGGATGCCTTTCGGCTTCCCTTGACCATCGTATATTAGCTCTAGTTTCCCAGAGTTGTTTACGACCTCGAGGTAGGTTATCAAGGTGTTACGCACCCGTTTGCCACTAATCTTGCTTGATGTAATCGCATAAGATCCGTTCGACTTGCATGCCTTAGACACGCCGCCAGCGTTCATCCTGAGCCAGGATCAAACTCTCAGAAGAAATTCCCCTTTGCCCTTACGGGCTTCGGAGGAACTCTGAGAAATGACTAGCTCCGTTATTGTTTGGAGTTAAATATTTGTCATTGATAGACGTTACAATCGTATAATTGACAATTGATTCTTTTTGCTTGTTTGTTGCAGGTCTTCAATTGTGAATGATCGTTGTTCGCTGGAGTTTTAAAACCCATTCTCCAAAGACTGGATGAATGAGCCTTTTTTCTTGAAAAATTGAATTGTAGCGAACGGCAGTATTTTACTTGTATTCATTTAGGCTGTCAAGAGATTTGGGGTGTTTAGGTGTGGGGAAGCTGTGGACTGTTAAAAAGTGTTAATTATTTTGCTCATTTAAGCCATTTTAATTACTTACACACATTGACGCCTCGACTTCTTTATGATACTCTTGTTTTGGTTAGTAATAGCTTGTTGCTCCGTATCTTTACGGACAGGTCGAACAGGCCGAATCTAACAGAAATTAATGCAAAAGCAGTTATGGCAGACATGGAACAAGACCAACTGTTTGTCGAGAGTCTGGTTAAGCAGATCGTCAACCATCCGGATGACGTGAAGACTGACCGAATTGTCGACGAGCGCGGCGTGCTCATCACCCTCCACATCAATCCTGAGGATATGGGCTACGTCATCGGTCGCCAGGGTCAAACCGCTCGCGCCATCCGCATTCTTCTAAAGATTGTCGGGGCCAAGAACAATGCCCGCGTCAATTTGAAGATTTACGAACCGGAAGGTTCCCGTCGTTTTCACAACGCGGAAGCCCCGGCTACGGACAGCGCCTCGGTTGACGACCTCGGTATTTAAAACCAAAGTCAAAACAAAGCCCCATCGTTTTTACGGTGGGGTTTTGATTTTTAGACAAAAAATCGGTAGGATGTAGACAATATGTCCAAAGCCAAAATTCACAAATACGATTTTCTCACTATTTTTCCCGAAATGATCACCTTGTATACCAATGAGTCAATTTTGGGGCGGGCCCAGAAAAGCGGTCTAATTAAGATAGAATCACACAATTTACGCGATTGGGCTCTAGATAAGCATCATCGGGTTGATGACACGCCGTATGGTGGGGGGCCAGGTATGGTTATGAAAGTGGAGGCTTTTGATAGGGCACTAAAGGACATTAAGGCGTTGAGGGGCTCTAAGACTCGGGTTATTTTGACTTCGGCCTCAGGGAAACCCTTCACTCAAAAAGATGCCATTCGTTTGGCGAAATACGATCGAATTATTTTTCTCTGTGGGCGATATGAAGGAATCGATGCCCGGGTGGAAGAAAATTTGGTTGATGAATCATTCTCTGTTGGTCCGTATGTCTTAACTGGCGGGGAGCTTCCGGCTATGATTATGGCCGATGCCATTGCCCGCAATGTTCCCGGCGTTCTTGGAGCAAAAGAGTCGCTGGCCGAGGAATCACATACCGAAGAAGGGCTACTTGAATATCCGCAATACACCAAACCGGAAGTTTATAAAAAGTGGAAGGTGCCGGAGGTTTTGCTTTCCGGTGATCATAAAAAGATTGCTGAGTGGCGAAGGAAACAGCAAAAGAAAGTTTAAAAAAGAGACCGCGTTGCGGTCTCTTTTAAAATGTTGTTTTTAGGCGGCCGGAGTTTCTTCTTTTTTCTTTTTCTCGCCGGCTTCTTTGGCCATTTTGGCGGTACGGTTGTTTGAAATATTAGTAACCGACTGCTTTTTGCCTTCGACCAGTTTCAAATCAACCAAAAGGTTGTGAACTGTGGCCGACGGTTGGGCACCTTGGCTGAGCCAATACTTGATGCGATCAAGATTAAAGACATTGGCCTTGGTACGCGGGTTGCGGGAGCCGAGAATTTCGACAGCTTTGCCCCACGGATCTTTGTGTTTGTCGACAACAATCAGGCGGAATTCCGGGCGATTGCGCTTGCCGACTTTAGAAAAACGGATTGATAACATAGTTTATTACTTTTCAGGTTTCGTCTTTAGAGCTTGGACGGTGCCAAAAGTGTACGAGATTGGCCGAAAAAAGTCAACCCCTCGATTGATCTCGGGGCTTTCAGGAGTATTTAATAGACAGAAGACCGTTTTTTAGATAAAATTATGACGAAATATGTGGCGTGATTGGACTACTCACCAGCCTAAAGAAACTAAGTTTTTGGCCGAGGCCACGGAGATGGTTTTGGCTGACCAGGAGATTGGTAGACAAGTGAGCGAGGTTTTAGAAAAAGCCCAAGCTGATAAAATTATGGCTCGGCTTTTTTCGTCTATATCAATAAATGGGCTTGGGCTACCTTTGAGTTTTTTGTATGCCATAGTTAACGATAAGATCCATCTGTCAGAGATCGAGGAATTAAGGCGCGACAAAATGTTTTTTGGCGAAATTGACGAGGCCGAAGAAACCATAAAAGAAAAAGCGGCTTCACTCGAGGTTTTTATCCTGGCCCATAAATTAGGAAAACTTGAGGTCGAGCAAGCCTATGCTCACAGAATCGTTAATAAAGAATACTTAGCCGGGTTTCAAGAATTGGCAAAGAATTTTCGGCTTTCACCGGAGGATACTGAGGATGTTTTTCATCTAATTATTTTGCACGAAAAAGTTATCGAGGATTTTTCGCATGGTCCGGCCAAGCCGACTTATGAGTATTTAGAAAAGTACTGCCAAAAATACGGGCGTGATGCTGATGACTTTCTTGATCTGCTTTTGTCGGCACTTATTTTGCTCATGACCACTGATGCCGAACGCTTGTCTAAAGTTTGTTTCAATTTTTTGTCAGCTGAGCGCCATCACGCCCCCGAGCGCGGGGCGGCCAGACTTCTTCGCCAGACAGAAAAAAAGAAAAGGGCCGAACAGATACGTTGGCATGAAGCTGGTCTGGCCGGTGATGATTTAATGAAACTTTTAAATATGAAACCCGGGCCGGAATTTGGTAGGTTGTTGGCGTCGATTCACGCCTTTGCCAAAGGTGAAGCTGAAGCACCGGAGATGTCGGCCGAGGTTAAAAGCAAAATACTAAATCGAGTGACGACGTTTAGATCATTATGATTACTTCTTTACGTGGCAAAATTGAATATCACGGAATCGGTTTCGTCATTCTCGAAGTCGGCGGAGTTGGTTATAAGGTTAACTTACCCGAAGATCGGGCCCACGAACTTTCCGGCGAGGTTTTGCTCTATACTCACGAGGTTCAGCGAGAAGATCAACACGAGCTGTTTGGTTTTTTGTCGATGGAGGCGCTAAATTTGTTTTGGAAGCTGACAAGTGTTTCCGGAGTTGGACCAAAGGTGGGACAAAAAATCGTTTTTGCCAATACAGTCGAAAATGTTAAGGAGAAAATAATGAAAGGCGACATTGCTTTTTTGACGGACATCCCCGGGGTTGGTAAAAAGACAGCTCAAAAGATTATTCTTGAAATGAAGGGAGTATTGGTTGAAGATACCGGACGGCCGGTTGGTTTTGACGCCGACGCCGTTGAAGGTTTGGTTGGGCTTGGTTACGCTCGCCGCCAAGCGGAAGATGTTTTATCTGGATTGGAAGGCTCGACGACTGAAGATCGTATTAGAGCGGCTTTAAAAATTTTGTCGCGATAATCCCCCACCCCAGCCCTCCCCCGCTGTGGCAGCGAGAGAGGGAGAACTAATTTTTAAAAAATTCTAATCTTCCTCCCTCGTCGCCACGACGGGGGAGGATAAGAGGAGAGGGCAATATGGAAAAGAGGGAAGCTACGGAAAAAGAAAAATGGAACAGTTTTGTAAAAAAGTACGGGCCACGCTCCGGAGCTTTTTTGTATGCTTGGGAGTGGAGTGAGTTGGCCAGCGGTCAGCGTTATGAATTTATTGAAAATAATGAGCTGGTCGGCTTGGCCAGCGTTGGCCGAATCTTTTTACCATTAGGACAGTCGTATATTTCCGGCATTTGCGGACCAATGGCCACAGATAAGAAAAATATTTTAAAAATTTTAGAAACTCTGGCCGATAAGCATTCTTTATTTATTCGTTTCGAGCCATCAGACAAAATTGAGTCACCCCGAATTAGAAAAACTATTTCCATTACCCCGGCTACCACCTTGATTACTTCTCTTCAGCCAAGCGTACAAGAACTTTTGGGGGCCATGCATCCAAAAACTAGATACAACATCGGCCTGGCTCAGCGCAAAAATTTAGAGGTTAAATTTTTGAAGTCTGGTGCCCTCGATTCGGTTTGGTCGTTGTTTCAAGAAACGGCTAAACGCGACGGGTTCCGGATTCATCCAAAAATGCATTATCAGAATTTGTTGAATTTATCCGACGACAGCCTGCAGGTCTTTTTGGTCGCCGTATTTTTTGAAGGTAAAGCAATTGCCGCAAACATCATGGTTGATTTTAACGAAACCAGAACCTACCTCCACGGGGCCTCATCAAACCAAGACCGGAATTTGATGGCGCCGTTTTTATTACACTGGGAGTTAATGAAAGAGGCAAAAGAAAAAGGTTTAAAGTTTTACGATTGGTGGGGCATTGCCTCGAGTGATGATCCCAAGGATCCTTGGGCCGGGATTACTCGCTTCAAAAAAGGTTTTGGCGGTGAAGTGGTAAAATATCCAGGCACCTTTGATTACATAATTAAACCCTTCGGTTACTTATTTTATAAAGTTACTCGCCGCCTGGCGCGGTTAGTTCGTTAGTTTATGGTTCAAACGTTAATTATAATTTTTGGTTTGGTTCTTTTTGAAATTATCAGCTCGATTGATAACGCCATTGTTAACGCCAATGTCTTAAAAACCGTTCCGGAAAAGTTTCGTAAGTTTTTTTTGATTTGGGGTTTGCTTTTAGCGGTCTTTGTCATGCGCGGGGTCTTGCCGTTCGTGATCGTTTGGTTAGCCAACGCCGGTCAACCGCTGAGTGAAGTTTTTAGTTTAGTTTTTTCCAATCCAGAATTAATGGAAAGAGCTTTAGAACATTCTAAACCGTTATTGCTTCTCGGTGGTGGGGTTTATCTTTTCTTTGTCTTTTTAGCTTGGCTATTTTTGGAAGAAAAAAAGTACGCGTTTTTAGTCGAGGGATTTATCCATCGCCAAGGGGTGTGGTTTTATGCCATTTCCTCGCTTTTCATCACCGCGGTGATTTATTTTTCCATTGTTGTGAATCCCTTTTTGGCTTTGGCCGCTTCGATCGGAGCTACAGCTTTCTTTTTGACCGATGGTTTCAGAAAGAACGCCGAAGAAATGGAAAAAAAATTGGAGAAGAAGGGCAACATGAGCGCTTGGAGCAAATTAATTTATTTGGAAGTCCTCGATGCCTCTTTTTCCATTGATGGGGTGATTGGCGCCTTTGCCTTTACCATGTCCGTGCCGCTCATTTTGATTGGTAACGGTATTGGTGCCCTAGTTGTCCGAGAGTTCACCGTTCACGGTCTTAATTTTATAAACAAGTTTGCATATTTAAAAAATGGGGCCATGTATTCCATTGGTATGCTTGGTGGAATAATGGTTTTAGAAAGTTTTGGTAAGGAGTTTCCGTTCTGGGTGGCCCCGCTTAACACCGCTGTTTTGTTGATTGTTTTTTTAGGATTGTCGATTAGAGAAATTAGAGACGAAAAAAGATTAGAGACGATAAAATAATAAAAGATATGAACGAGTCAAGAAGACATGATTTGTGGCCGACGATTATCAGAGAGTTTTCTCGTGGGCAGGTTGACAAGACCCTTACCGAACGGGCTCAGTGGATGTTAAAGGAAGTTGGTTTGGTCGGAGAGCTTCGTCCCTTACGAGAAAAGAAAGGCCGTGGTTTATCAATTTTGTGTTTAGGCGCGGGAAAGGGTCATGAAATGGATCAGATCGATTCCCAGCTGCCAGAGACAACTGTGACCGGCGTTGACCCGCACGACCATTGGGCGCCACCAGTTAAAGCAAGATTAGAAAGGTTAGGCCATAACGCTTCTTATTTGCATGAAAGTATACATGGTGGCGATTTGCGGGAGATTGAGGACGGATCACAAGACGCCGTGACTTTGTTTTTCGTTTTGCACCATGTCGAAGGTGAAGATTTGGAAGACGTTTTTTCTGAAATAGACAGAGTCTTAAATAAAGATGGTAGAATTTTTATTGCTGAAGATATTGTTGAAAGTGAAGCCGAGCGCCAAATAACTACTAGTATTGATAAGAAGATTAATTTGGAATTAAGGAACGGACCGCATGGCTATAAAAGTATTCCAGAGTGGGAAGCTTTTTTTAAAGCGCATGGTTTTGAAACAAAACAAGTTCATGAAATAAAACCAGATAAGGTAAGACACGGTTTTTTTATTTTGAAGAGGCTAGAGAAGTAGTTGACTTGTTGAAAAAAGAGGTTTAAGCTCTCGTTTAATGCGCCCACCCACCTTCGCTCCTCGCCTTCATCTATAGGCTTCGGAGCTTCGGTGGACTTCGTAGCTCAACAGTATGAGCTTACAGAAGAGGGCAAAACAATATGCGCCCATAGCTTCCCGCCGTCACTTCGTTTTGGCGGGACCCCGCCAAAGGCCACCGCCGGCGGGGCAGCTGGAAAAATTGCCAGCTTCGCTAGGCGCAACAAAATAATATGCGCCCATAGCTTCCCGCCGTCACTTCGTTTTGGCGGGACCCCGCCAAAGGCCACCGTCGGCGGGGCAGCTGGAAAAATTGCCAGCTTCGCTAGGCGCAACAAAATAATATGCGCCCATAGCTCAGCTGGATAGAGCGCTTCCCTCCGAAGGAAGAAGTCAGACGTTCGAATCGTCTTGGGCGCACCATCGAGCTTAGCTCGATTTCTGTTACAATGGCAAAAGCTTAGCTTTTGCCTGGCATAGAAGTCAGATAAGCTCGATGGTGCGAGTCGAGCACAGCTCGACGCACCAATCTTAAAAATAAAAAACCGCTCGGATTAAACCGGGCGGTTTTTGGTTTAGTATTGACCTTTAAGTTTTATTATGATATTGTGCTCGACCAAAGTAACGATTCGATAATCGTCACAGGAGGAAGGTAAATGCCCCCGGAATCGTATTTGAACGAACGAAGGCCGCCGCTGCTTGAAGCCCTAAGGGCTGAAGGTAGTGTGCCTCCGGAAAAGGCGATGGCCTCTCTGGAAGCCAAGGGTTACTTCACACCACGGCCGCGTCCTTGGCGGCTCGGGTACTGCGACCGAGGTTTCGGGCACGGCACCCACGCCGTGTTGGATCGCTTCGGCGATCCGGTCGCTGAGCATCTGATGCCTGCCGACGCCGAGCTGATCATCAAGGCAGTGAATGCCTACAAGGAATGATCACGCTCTCCCTACCCGCTGAAAACATCTGGTTCCATGCGGGTTTTATTTTTGGTGTTTTAAATAAAAGACACTTGGTTTGAACCGAGTGTCTTTTAGTTTTTGTTCGTTTATTCCACCACTCCTTTACCTTCAGCTAACTCGTCGAAGGGCAGGGCGGTGGTTAATGTATCAGTCGAGTCGTGAACAGTATCACCAGTCGAGGCATCGGTGGCCTCGAAAGCGGCTGGATTAGTCAGGTTGATGAATGAACCAATGTCACTGACCGAAGGAGTGATAGCCAAGTCGAACCAAGTTGAAGTCGAGGCGGCACTTTTAGCGAGAGAACTAACCGTCCAAGTTACTTGTCTGGTTGTTTCGTTGAAAGTGATTGAACCACTGTCGGCTTGGACATTGTTAGTCCAGGCCACGTTGGCTGGCAGGTTCATGGTGGTGGAAAGATTATTTAAATCGTGCAATTTATTTTCGATTGTCCAGAAAATTCGATAGGTTGTAACCTCATCAACGGTTGGCGGTAAGGGGCCCGAGCCAAGCGAGTTACCATCGCGATCAAAGTAACGTGCTTCGGTTAAAAGTTTGGCATCAGAATTAAATTTTATTGTTAATGGTGTGGAAGAAATTGTTCTGGTCGTGACCGTACCATTAACTTTTCCGACTAAGGCCTTAACAAGGAGAGTAATGGAGTCGGCAGTGGTGTTTGGATCAAGCGAACTGACAGCAATTAGAACCGGGTCAACCGTTCCGGAAGCGCTTGGAGAAAGAAGAGCCAACCCAGCCGTGTTTGTTTTGTTCCAAGTAATGGTATTGCCGGTTTTACTTCCTCCGACAAGATCGGAATTTTGAAAATCAATCGGAATGGTTTTTCCACCACTTTCGATAGTCAGGGCAAAAGAAACATCTTCCATAGTTTCCCCACCGCGATTGGTATAGGAAAGTGATAAACGTAACCGACTGCTTAAATCAACGGTCTGTTCCTTGTCTGAGCCATTGACGATAAGGTTAAAGGCCAGGTCGCCGCCCATGACTTTTGTCTCAGTCTTGCTCTCCGCTTGCTCGATAAAATCTTTTTTGGCGTTTAAGAAACCGGCCTCCATAGTAATCGGCAAAATCCCCGAAGCCGAGCTGGTGAACGAGCCGGTAAAGGTGATGGTTTTTTCTTCGCCCGGTTGCAGAGTGGTGAAGTCCCAGTAAGCCGAGCCAATTTCGGAGACGGCCGGATCGGCGGAAGTAATGGTAAACGATTCTGGCAAGACGGCGCGCAGTCGAAGATTTTCTGTTGTTTCGGTATCGTTATTTTTTATTTTAGCCGTATAAATGGTTTGATCGCCGACTACGGTTTCGGTTGCCCCGGTTACTTCAAGGGCTAGAATAGATTTTTCAATAGTCACGGTTGTGCCGGCGATATCTTGAAAATCAGAACTGAAATTAGCTGCCCGATAAGTAAAGACAGCTTGGATTTTTTCCGAACCGGGGGTGACAGAACGGAAGATACCACAAAGGTCGACCGAACCGTCCGAACCAACGCCGAGGGGCGATAAGGTCCATTGATAATTTTCTCCAGTTGCTTCCGGTTTAGCTTCCTTTAAGGTGAAAGTCTCGGGGAGATTAATTGAAACAGACAAAGCGGCAATCGGCACACGGCCGGCGTTTTCGTAACGCACCTTGAAACACGAAGTTGCCCCTGAAGTAATGGTTTGTGGTGTTTCAATTTCCGCCCTGAGCGGTTGGCTGGTTGAAGTTGGATTAGATTGCCACCATAGAAAACCACCCCAAGAAATTAAAGCCAAAAGAAAAAGAACGCCGACCAGGCGAATTAAAAAAGCGGTCAAGCGGGACCGTTTGTGACGATCAATCTTAGTCATGTTTAAATCACCGTCATGACTGTAGATATCTTTCAGGCTTTTTTCTAGACTTTTAGAAACACGATTGTAAGGTCGCTTTCGACGGGAGAGAACTGACATATTACTCAAAGACAAAACTTATGAAGGAATCGGTTTCGTTGCTGAAAGTGTTTTGATTGGTAGCTTCCGATGACCAGACCGTTTTTAAATTCGGGGCATCAACCGTAACGGAGGTCTGACGATCAAGAAAACCCGATTGTTTTTGGGTTAAAAGAGAATAAGTAAGCCCGCTAGATAAACCAACCTTATCTTTTACCATTTGAACAAGTCCGGTTGGTTGGGATAAATCAAACGGCAACTCGTAGACAAAAGTTATTATTGAAGCTTCGCCTGGTCGGGTTTGTGTCCAGTTACCAAAAACCGTTTTACCGGCTTCCTCGCTAACCATGGTGCCGCTAATCGGATCGACTTCAGTATTTTCTTCACCAAATAGAACATCAACATCGCGTTCCCAGTCAGCTCCAGGTTTTTCAAACAATGAAACATCGGGAATGGAAAAACCATTGGATGAAATAAGTCGACTGCCCTTTGGTACGTATACCCGCATGAAATTTACATTATTGACGCCGGTAAACATGGCTCCGTTAATACCGTTGTGTTTTCGATTAATGGTAAGCGTGTTGATAATGCGACCATCGGGTTGAACGGAAACCTTAAGATCAACTTTTTCGCTGATAATCAAATCGGTTTTTCCGCCGCCCAAGTTAGTGTCGGTGATCATTAGGTAATCGCGATCGGTTTGTTTTATTTCGCCGGTCCAATCCAGTTTTTGTGCGACTTTTTGAATTGCTTCGTCGGGGAAATAAAGTTGAATATCTTTTTGAGTCAAACCGCTTTGAATCGCATCAAGCGCTTGTAACAAAAAGGCCGTGTCGAGATCACCAACTCGGCTAAGTAGGGCTTCGGCCAGGTCACCAATGAAAGCTTTGGGGGCGGCCTCCTCGCGCTCGCTGGTTTCATCTTGATAATTAACGTAATCAGTCTCAACCATTTTTTGTGTTTCAAACAAAAAGTTTTCCGAATCAATGGTTCGGTCGTATTCACTCATTTCGACTGGTCCGAGTAATGACAAAAGGGATGAAACAAAAGTTGCGTTTACAGCCACAACGCCATCAACCGTCGGCCAACCGGCATCCTCGTAAAATTCTAGGGCTTGGCGCGCCGAGGTGGGGAAATCAGGGAACCAGTTGCTGTCCTGAAATTCCCAACGTGCGGAAATTAATTGTAACGGTAACGGGGCAACGATATTTTCTTTAAGCGAGCCCTGTAAATCGTAGCTGCCGCCTTCTGGTACTTCTAAGTTGGTGATTTCACCGTGCGAAACATCAAGAATAGCAAAACTGCCGATAAAACCACCAGTTGGTCTTATCTCGGTGTTGTTTTGAAAGAGAAGTAGATAACGTTTTTTTCCTTCGGCGCCGAGTAGGGTGGCCAAAACATCGGAAAATTCCGTGACGTTTTTAGCCGAAGCAAGGAAACTGGGGAGAAGGGTTTGTAATTCAGAAAAACGGTCTTGATATTCAGCTGGCAGAACAGTTGGATCAACTTTTTTAAGATTTTTTTCAGCGCGTTCCAACGCTGGCAGAACCGCTTCGAAAGTTTTGGTTAAAATTGCTAGCTTGCCGGTTGTATCCAGCCCATCAGTCTGCATGGCGGAAAGACCCTGACTTATTTTTTCACCAGCCGAGGAGATTTCTTCACCGGCTGAAATTAAATTGACGCCGGAAGTGTAAACTTTGTGGGTTGAAGGCAGAACAGAAAGAAGTAATTCGGCGGTGGTGTTTAGACTTTCAATATTTGAGCGAGCCGCACTGAAATCTTTTTTGGCCGCTTCAAATGAAGTAGCGGCTGAAGCGGAATTGGCCGTAATCTGTAAGACGGCTTCGTTTAGTTTAGTAACCGCGGAAACGCCGGCTGATGATAAATTATTTTTAACACTCTGTAAGTCGTGAATTGTTTCCATGGCGTGGAGCGGTAGAACAAACACGAAAGATAACAAGACAAAAGCCACTAGGGCGCGATGCCAGCCAGCCGACATTTCGAGGGAACCGAAATGAACAGGGACCTTAACCGTGCTCCACCATTCAAGCCAACTGACTGGTTTTTCTTCAGCTTCAATTTCTTCCTCGGTTTCCTCAAAAACCTGTGGTCCTTCTTTGATGGTGGAACGAACAACATCGTCCCAAGTTAAAATTTCTGATTCCGCGGTTTCGTTTTCTTCCATTTCCGGCAAGTCGAACTGAGCAATGTATTCGTTTTGTTTTTCCTCAATTTTTTCTTCAACAATCATGGCTGGTTTTGAATAAACTGGTTGAAGAACATCTAAATCAAATCGGGCGACGACCGGTTCAATGATTTCTTCACGACCGGTGAAGTTTCGCAGTGCCTGTTTAATTGATTCAAACGATGGCCAAACGGGCGCGGCGGCTGGTATGATTTTTTTTGAGCGGAACGGCGTGCGTTCCTCTTCTAAAAATTGTTCGAGCAAGTCTTCGTGCAATAAAGACTCGTCTGCAGCTGTTTTAATTGGACGAAATTCGTATTCAGGAACGGCAAAATTTAATTGGGCCAACGGCAATTCCTCAATAGCCGGTTTTTCTGAAACAAAAGAGACAATAAACGGCGACAGGTCGGTTCGCTCGGTAAATTTTATTGTTGGTTTATTTAATTTTAAGCCGGAGAAATTAAGAAGATTAGCTGGCACGCCTTCGTCGAACATCTTGGTGGTTTTTGGGGCGCGATAACGCAAAACCGCCGGCTTTTTAGCCGCGAGCTTCTTCTTATTTTTTATTTTGCGTTTGACCTCCATAACTCCGACAAGCAGGAGTGGTTTGGTTTGGGGGACTGTGATACTGGCGGCACTGAGGGACTGAGTTTATGGATTTTCCATAACTCAGTATCTCAGTCTCTTCAGTCACCTAGTCCCTTTTGATAAATTTTTTTGATCTCCTCCGCCATTTTTTTCCAAGAGTATTTTTTGATTTGTTCAAGGCCTTTAGCAATCAGTTCGTTGCGATGATTTTCGTCATGCCAAAGTTTTTCCATTAAGTCGACCAGTTCAGTGGTGTTATCCGGGTCAAAATATTCCGCGGCCTCGCCCAACACTTCAGGCAGCGAGCCAGCTCGGGCAGCAATGACCGGTACTTTCATACTCATAGCTTCCAGAGCCGGCAGACCAAAGCCCTCCAGACGCGAAGGAAAGATATAGAGCTTAGCCTCAGCGTAAAGTTCAGCTAATTTTGTATCATCGATATCTCGGAAGAACTCAACCTTGGTTATTTGTTTTTCTCGTGCGTATTTTTCAATCGCTTCGGAGAATAAATCTTTGTGCCCGGCCATGATCAGCTTTGCTTCGGGATTTTTTTCAGAAAATGTTTTGAAAGCGTCGAGTAAGGTTTTCAGGTTTTTGTGTGGATAGGAATTACCGACATAAAGGAGGGACTGAGGGGACTGAAGAGACTGGGGAGACTGAAGAGTGATTACTCCTTCGTAAACCACTTCGATCTTTTTTTGATTAGCCTTGGGAAAATGTTTCAAAATAGAAAGTTTGGTGGCCTCGGAAACGGCGATAATTTTTTCGCTCATTGAAACGACATTTATTAAAGTGGTGCGGTAGGCAAAACGTTTAATGGCGTAAAGAACCGGTCCCAAAGTTGTGGCTTTGGCTGAGGAGAGATCATCCAAAAGAATCAAATCATGAATAGTTACGACAAATGGGGTTTTAATGAGCAGAGGAATGTTCCAGTGAGGGAAATGAACCAAATCAAGCCTTTCGCGGTCAATTATTCTTGGTAGAACCCACTGTTCGGCAAAGGAATACCACGGGACATCGGCCAGGCGTTTTTCAAAGTTAGGATTAGTAATGGGGCAGAGGTGAAAATTTTCCTTCTTTAGAAACAAAATATAGCGGTTTTCTTGGTCAATTTCTTGCAATTTGGTCACTAGTTGTTCAACATAGCGCCCAAGACCACCGCCCCCCACCTTTGGCCCATACATTCTTGCGTCAATTCCGATTTTCATGCGACTTTATTATATCAAATTTTTGGCTAGCTGTTCAGAAGTTATCAACATTGGTTGGGTTTGGAAGTGTCTTGAAGGGTTGAGAAGGGGGATGGACTTTTTTATGAGAGAAATATATCTCAATAACCCTTCCTAACTCTTCCCAACCCTTCAAAACCCTTTAATACCAATAGATAAAAAATCCGGCCACCTTTCAGTGGTCGGAGAGAAGATCGTCGTCTGGCGGTGGTTGTCTTGGTTCTTCGGCCGCGGCAATGTTGAGCCAGAATCTGAGTTCTTTGATTAACGGGCTGGCCGAGTCGACTACTCCAAGGTTGGTCGCTGTGTCGAAGATACTCCTGACCAGGCCTGCCTCGTTCTCAAAGAGCCCAATGAAGTTTCCACTGGACATAACATGATCAGGTATTCTTTCAGCAAGTCTGAGGACGAGCACCCCGATCTGTTGTGCAATTGGATCATACACCGATTGTTCATCGCGGTGTCTCCAGAGAGGCAGTAGAACCTCTTGGACCAGAGCCGCGATTAAGTGGTCAGCGGCAAAGGCCAACCGATCACGTTCCCCAGTCAGCTTTTCGATAGCTTCATTTTTTAAGGCGAGTTGTCGGGTGAGAAAGACCGGGTGCCAGTCAAACCTTAGGAGTTTAATACTCATTATTGTGGTGAAGGTCGTGAGACTGGTTATCATGAAACTTGAGACTACCAGAAGATTGTCCTTCCATGTTGGTTCTTTGAAGACCAGAGTAGCCAGGAGGGTCGCCACAGAGCCAATAATTAGCGACAACAGGAGCGTGTTCTTTAGCCACGATCGTGAGGCTTTTTTTAGGTCCCCGAGACCGTTCTTTTTGTTTTCCTCCATTTGTCACCTTCTTGAAGCTGGTCCGATTTGGTAAAGGCCTTTGTTTCCGATTTTTCAGAGATAAGGGTCTGTATCAAGCATCTAAAATTACGAAAGAGAGTTAAAAACAGCAAGGGTGGCGGCCGCCGCCTTTTGCCAATTAAAATCCCCTGATCTTTCCAGTCCTTGAGCAATTTTTTGTCTTTGTAATTCTGGTGAACTCAACAATTCACGTAGGGCTGCGGTTAAATCGTTGGTTTTGTGCGGATCAATATAAAGAGCCGCTCGGCCGCCAACCTCGGGCATAGACGAGGTTTTTCCGGCAATAACTGGCGTACCACAGGCCATTGATTCGACAATTGGTAAACCAAAACCTTCGTAGAGCGAGGGAAACAAAGTAACATCGGCTAGACGGAAAAGAGCGGGGAGGTCTTGGCTGCGGGCGTAACCGAGCTCATGGATAAATTCTTTATGTTTACGAGTTATTAAGCGTTGGCTGTATTTTGTCGGTTTGCCAACCAGAACCAAACGAAGATCGTCCTTAGTTTCTTTGCGGTAGGCCGCAACCGCTTCTATCATTAGAGCGATATTTTTGCGAGGTTCAAGTGTGCCGACAAACAGGGCGAATTTTTTTGGTAAATGGTAGCGCGAACGAACCCCAGAATCTTGCGCTTCAATTTTTTGCGAAAAACGAGGATCAACACCGTGCGGCACGACAAAGATTTTTTCTTTTGGTACGCCGAAAACAAAGTTAACATCATGAGCGGCTGACTTCGAAGGAACAATTATCGCTTTTGCGTTTTGGGCCAGGGCTCGAGCGCGAGTGAGACGATGCCACAAGCGGGCTTTTGGATTGTACAGCTCGGGGAAAAATTCAAACGACAGATCATGCAGAGTCAGGACATACGACGTCCCGGGAGAAAGAGAAATAATATTCAGGTTAGGAAAAAAGAAAAGAAGTTTTTCACCCGCACCGATTTTATTGGTAATTATTTCATCGAATTTTGGTCGGCCGGTTGTTAGCAGCGAAAGATTAAGAAGGCGGTTGGGGAGATTTAGATGAATTGATTTAACATTCGGATAATCGAAAACTGGCAGATTGGCTTTGGCGCGATTAGAACCGCTGGAAAAAAGAAAATATTCGTTTTCCTTATCTAAAGCAAAAAGAGCTTTAAGCAGCTCTGTTGTGTATTGTCCGACCCCACTGGGTTCTGGTTTGGTCAGATGTCTAATGTCGATGACGATTTTCATACACCAGCCATTCGTTCCACCAAATGTCTCATTTGTTGTTTAAACTGTTCCACCCCGAATTTTTCCGCATGGGCTTTAATGACTTCTGGATTATATTTTGTCTCATCAAAACGAAGAACACGATCAGCCAATTCCTCCCAAATTTGTTCTTCGAAAAATTCGCCAGTTACACCTTCGACCACGGTTTCCGTGGCTCCGCCTTTTTTTAAGGCGATAACCGGTCGGCCGGCGGCCATGGCCTCAACCGCGGTAATGCCAAAGTCCTCTTCTTGTGGATGTAAGAAAGCCAGACAGCCCGAATATAACTTGGCACGTTCTTCGTCAGAAATTCGACCAAGAAATTCAATATTTCCTTTGGCTTGTTTTTTTAAATCAGCTTCCATTGGGCCTGTTCCGAAAATTTTAAGGGGCAGTCCGGTGCGATTAAAGGCTTCGACGATTAAATCGTAACGCTTGTATGGCACCAGGCGACCACCGACCAGAAAATATTTTTTTGGTTCATGACTTATGGAAAATTTTTCCGTCTCCACTGGTGGATGGATTACCACGGAATCGCGACCATAATATTTTTTGATTCTTTCCTGAACGGTTTTAGAATTAGCGACAAAAAGATCGACACGTTGAGCGGCTATTTGATCCCACGAACGGAGACGAGAGAGAACTGGTGGTAAAAACATCTTTAGAATTTTTGGGGCGCGCAATTCGGCCACATAGCTGTGGGTGTCGCTCCAAAGATAGCGCGTCGGGGTGTGACAATAACAAATATGTTTGGCGTCGGGACGGGTAATGACGCCTTTGCTGAAAGCACTGGAACTGGAAACCACAACATCAAATTCCGAAAGATTGTGACCTTCGGTTGCGGCCGGCATAAGGCCGATATACCACTGATATTTTTTTAAAGCCAGGGGGAGTTTTTGTAAAAACGAAGTCCTAATTTCCTTTTCCTGAAAGTCAGGGAAATTGTTTTTATCATAAAAGAGAGCGTAAGTGGGTGCCTTGGGCCAAATGTCTTGCATGACCCTTAGCACCTTTTCCGCTCCTCCGTCTTGGATAAGGTGATCGTGAACTAAAGCTAATTTCATACTACCCCCCTTCGTGTCCAAATAGGACAACAAAGGGTGTTCTGAGTAAAATCGTTAAATCGAGCCAAGGGCTCCAATGTTCGATGTAGTAAGTATCTAACCGCACTTCGTCCTCAAAATCAAGGTCAGCCCGACCGCTGATTTGGGCTAAGCCAGTAATGCCCGGTTTAATGGTTAAAACGCGACGATGATGTGGTTTGTATTCGGCCACCTCTTCCGGCAGGTGTGGTCGTGGACCAATAAGCGACATACGGCCAAAAAAGACCAAATAAAATTCCGGTAATTCGTCAATACTGAATTTGCGAATAAAACGGCCAACGGGAGTGATGCGCGGATCATCTTTAAGTTTAAAGAGCGGCGTGCCCTCACGTTCGTTGCCGTATTTTTTTATAAAGTCAGGATCAAAGCGGTATTTGTGAGCATCCTTGATCATTGAACGAAATTTAAAATAGTGAAAGTTTTTTCCATGTTGTCCGACGCGAACGGTTTTTTTACCATCAGGCAAACGCGAGAAAAGAACTCGTCCGGGCTGTTCAATAAAAAGGGCGATAACCGTGATGATTTGAATAGGTAAGGTAATGACAATTAAAGTTAGAGAAACAGCGATATCAAAAAATCTTTTGTAAATTGCCCCCCAACCATCAAGCGGAGTTTTGCGAATTTCCACGACCGGAATGCCGGCGTAAGTGCCAATGTCAGTACGACCAATGGCCGCGGCAAACAAATCAGCCGTGTATTTGAAAGAAATATGTTCAGCATCAGTGAAAGCCAAAAGCTCGAGGGTATCTTCGCGCGAAACATTTTGATCGGTTAAAAGAATTTCATCAACAGCATCCTTTTTTACTAAATCAGCTAAAACTTTTTGGGTCGATTCGTCGTATTTGGCAAGGTGAGCTATAACTCTAAAACCCAGGCGGCCCTTGTGTTTAAATTCTTTAATTAAGGCTTCGGCAGTTTTGTTTTTACCTATTACAACCACACGGTGTATGCCAATACCCCAGACTAATAGAGCTCGTTGCAACAGGCGTATGGCCACGCGTTCCAACCCCGTAAAGGCTAGGGCTAAAGCCCAGCCAGCCATGACAATAAAACGCGATTCAAAAAAAGAACGTGAGAAAAACAAGACAGAAAAAATTACCGCCATGCTGGCTGCCGAAGCAATAAAAAGGCGGACCAATTCTTTTTTTAAAGGACGGGGGTGGGTGTTGTATAGTCCAGCGAAAGCAAAAACAACAATCCATAACACCACGGCCAAGGCCAGAATACCGGCGTAGCGATCAAGCGGTAGCTGAAAGATGACCGGCTTTATTTCGGCTAAAGCCGGGTGAAAGCGCAGGGCATAGGCTGTTAGACCGCCGGCAACAATTGCTGAAATATCCAAAGGCAGTAAAAGGAAGGTAAGAAAAAGTTCGCTTTTTTTCATAAAAATGAAGTAGCTCCATTTTAATCTTTTTTTGCTTCATTGACAATAACGCCTTTTTATGATATCTTCTTCGGGCACAGACCATCGGGCAATCGCGATTTGCCGAAAGGTGAGTTGAGGAAAGTCCGAATACCCTTCAGTCGGCAACGGCTGATGAAAAGGAAAGTCGCTAACGGCGACCAAGCATAATGAATCTGGACGACCTTGAGAGATCTCTGTTGTTCAAGTTCAAAAGCTTAGGGATTAGTGCCACAGAGACAATACTAGTCCCGCCTCTGGCGGGATGAAAGGTGAAAAGTAAGGCGTCGAACGCCTTTCGCTCCATGGCAACATGGACGCGTGGAAAACCCCTTCTGGTACAAGAGCAAGTTTTACTGGTAGCTCGCTGATGAATTAGGCAGCAATGTCTAATCTAGATAAATGATTGCCTCCTCGGTCGTAAGATCGGGCAGACAAAATTCGGCTTACAGATGGTTCTGTGTCAAAAAAACGTCCGCAAGGACGATTTTTTGTATATCTTTTTTATAATTTTATTCCAATCCTTTTCCGCACCAACTCCATTTTTTTCTCGGCTTCTTTGGCCGCGCGTTTTGAGCCGGCTTCCAAAATTTTGATTAAGGCCTTTTCGTTTTTCAGATTAGTTCTAATTTTGGCCTGCAGTGGCACGAGGAATTCATTTATTTTTTCGGCCAAATCTTTTTTGAATTCGCCGTAGCCTTTACCGTCGTATTCAGCCTCGAGCCGTTCCATGTTTTCATTGTCTTTTTTGGCTACAGCTGTATAGATCGTCATAAGGTTGGCTATTCCCGGACGTTTTTCGTCAAAAGCAACAAGTCCCTCGGAATCGGTGGCTGCGCTCATGATTTTTTTTCGGACAGTCTCAGTGTCGTCCATTAGCGAGATGTAATTTTTTGGATTGGAAGCCGATTTCGACATTTTTTTGGTCGGATCATCAAGGCCCATAATACGCGCCCCAACTTCGCGGATTTTCGGCTGCGGAACAACAAAAGTTTCGCCGAAATCGCGATTAAAACGAATGGCTAAATCGCGAGCCAGCTCCACATGTTGCTTTTGATCTTCGCCAACCGGAACAATGGCCGTGTCGTAAAGAAGAATATCAGCGGCCATGAGCACCGGGTAGTCGAAAAGACCGACGGTGGTGGTTTCGCCGCGGGTTCGGGCCTTGTCTTTGTATTGAGTCATGCGTTCCAGCTCGCCCATGCGTGCCGTGCAGTTTAAAATCCAAGCCAGCTCGGCGTGTTGGGGCACGCGCGATTGCTGAAAGAGTATGGTCTTTTTTGGATCAATACCGCAGGCCAGATAAGTGGCGGTGGCAAGGAGAATATTTTTACGCAGTTCCTCCGGCTTTTGCGGCACAGTGATGGCGTGGTAATCAACAACAAACATTCGCAGCTCGTTGCCGCGTTGCGATTCCACGGCCGGTTCAATGGCCCCGATATAGTTACCGAGGTGCAGAAGGCCGCTCGGCTGGATGGCAGTTAGAAATTTAGACATAACGTAATCAGTTTAGCAGTTTTTTGTATTTTATATCAACTTTTGGATTTTTTTATTAGCCTTTAAACCCTGATTACCAATATAAGAAGCGTCTTTTAACAAAACTGGATAAAATTTATATTTTTTAACTAACTGAAAATTTTTAGCTTTGGTTGGAAGTTTTGTTTCTTTTGGAATTACTCCATTTACACAAAAAATCTGTCGTTGTCGCGGTCGGTTTGTTTGTCCGGCATATAAATTTTCAATTAATTCCATAACTGTTTTAACTGCTGGTTTTCCCTTAGCTTCTTTTTTACCAAATTCTAAAGAAACCCCGTTTTTGACATTACCGATAAGAGAAAGATTAGCCAGCGGTTGTCGAACCATGACTATTTTTTCTTCGGGCAGTAAGTTGATTATTCTCTGAGTGTTTTTATTTTGTTTGGCAAAAATCGGCGTTAAAAAACCAGCCGCGGAAACCGTGGTGTGAATATCCAAAACATAATCGCTTTGAAAAACTTTTTTAAGAATTTTGTAAGCCAATTTTGTCTCGTGGTTTCCCTGTGGTCGTCCAGGAAACGAGCGATTTAGGTCTTGATCGACAAAGCGTTTATTAATTTTTATTGCTTCTTCGTTCGCAACAATAAGTTGCAGACCGGGATAGCGATTGATCTGTTTTTTGAGGGCGTTAAAAATTCGCAAGCCGAATTTTTCATTGCCATGCAAACAACACACCACGGAAACAAAAGGTTTTGTTATTTTTCGGTTAATGATGATTTTCATAAAAAAAGGTTCGGCCGGCGGCGGTTTAGCACCGCCGGCCATTGAAGTTAAAAGCGTCCGACGCAAAGAATAGCGTCGCCACGTTCGAAAGAGCAAATGGAGTCCCACCAGGCCTGACGCGCCGCGTCTTTGGTGTAGAGCGGCTTTTTCCCGTAAAGCGGGCCGCCGTAGAATCCTGAGGTCACGGTCTGATTGACCTTAAGAAAGATCGCCGCTCTTTCGATTGCTTCAGCCAACGCCGGATCGTCCGTGCCTGAGGGATTTGGTCGCCAGATCGAGACAGCCTTTTTCCCAGCCGTCCACATACGCAACGATTGAGTTCGGAAGGCCAGGTATTCGGTTTGGCTTACGACCCGCGCGGTTTGGATGGCAATTTGTCCAAGCCCATGAGCTTGGAAAGCTGTTCGCAGAACCATGCCACCACCGCAGAGAATATTGCCGAGTCTTCGGTAGAGAGCAAAGCCGGCGAATTCGTCCTCGGAGCTAAAGAAAGACAGACCGAAATGGCAGGCGGCCAGATGTTCGGTCACGTCTTTTTCTAGAGCCGGGTCGATTGGTTTGCCGAAGCCTTCCGAAGCGGCCAAGGTTGCCTGTTCCGGGTCGGGGATTCTGACAACGATTTTGAATCCGTTGGCAGAAACGGCAGAAGGAGCGAAGGGAGTCGCGAGCATGACAGACCTCTTGAGGTGAAGTGACGGTTTTTTGTCCGTCAGGACAAACGAACAATTCGTTGACCCCTTTCGAATAAAAAAACATCCCGGCCAGATCCGGGATGTTTCGTTAAATATTCGAAAAATCAAAACGAATCTTGCCTTACCTTTGACAAGTTCGCCACCAAATTAGGTTGTCTTTTATGCGAAACGACATAATAAATTATTTGAGGGTATTGAGAATTTTTCGAAAACCACCCTGTTGATTTTTTAACATTTTAGCCCCGCGCGTTACGGTGGCTACGCCAATTCCCAGTTTTTTGGCGATTTGGTGTTGAGGCAGGCCTTGATTGAGACGTTTGATAACTTGCCAACGCACTGGCAAGGCCAGTAATTCCTCGGGGGAGAGTAAATCGTCTAAGAAAAGGTTGAGAGTTTTTGGGTCGCGGGCCGCCAGACTTAGAGTCTTTTCTAATTCCCGACGCCAAGCAGATTTTTTTTCCATATTGTTATACTAGTATAGTAGTATATAGCCATTTTGTTGTCAAGGGCCGTTGGGGAAAAATCAAAACCCCCGGGTTTACCCCAGGGGTTTCTATTAAACTTCGATTACAACCGGCAGAATCATTGGCCGGCGTTCGGTTTTTTGGAACAAGAACTGGCCTAAGCCGTTTCGGATGTTGTTTTTGATGTCATCCGAGTCGGCTTCGGTTTTTGGATCCTTATCAGCGGCAATGTCGCGGACTTTTTGACGAGTCGCTTCGATTAAATCTTTATGTTCTTTCATGAAGATAAAGCCGCGACTGATAATGTCGGGCGAGCCGACCAGTTTACCGGTTTTGCGATCGATTTGGACGATGACGACAATCATACCGTCTTCGGACAAAACCTGGCGGTCACGCAAAACGATTTGCGAGACATCGCCGATGCCCAAACCGTCGACAAAGATATAACTGGTATCAACTTTTTGGTCGGATATTTTGGCTTGGCGGTTTTTGAATTCAATAACCGAGCCGTTGTCCGGCACAATAATTCGTTCTTTGGGGAAACCGATTTCCACGGCCCGTTTGGCGGCCTCCTTTAAGAAGAAGTGGTTGCCATAAACCGGAATAAAGAAGTCGGGTTTAGTTTGGCGAATCATTTCTTTGATGTTTTCGGCGTTGGAGTGACCGCTGACGTGCACATCCATGATACTGGTGTGAATAACGTTGTCACATTTGCGATACAGATTGTCTTTTAGACGCTGCACAGTGCGTTCGTTACCAGGAATAACCGAGGAAGAGAAGATGACAGTGTCCTTCTTTTTAATTTTAACGAAGCGATGGTTATCACTGATGATGCGCGACAACACGGCGTTGCCTTCGCCTTGGGCGCCGGTACAAATAATCACGATTTTTTCATCAGGGTGGCTATTAACCTCATTGATGGGAATAAGGGTGTTTCGGGCAACTTTAATGTAACCAAGTGACTGAGCGATTTCCACGTTCATCTTCATACTAAAACCATCGAGAGCAACTTTTTTGCCGATTTTTTCGGCGTACTCGATTAGTTTACCAATGCGTTTAATCTGCGAAGAGAAAGTTCCGATAATCACTCGGCCCGGGGCCTTATCAATTAACAGTTGTAGATTTTCGTACATTTCTTTGTCAGAGACGGTTTCGGTTCGAAAATCAATGGCTCCCAAACTTTCGAGCATTAAAATGCGCGGGCTGGGGATTTTGGTTAAGTGACGATAAGAAATAACTTGATTCTTTTCCACATCCTTACCCATGGTCCAGTCACCGGGGTGAAGAACGTTGCCGGCCGGGGTGCCCAAAATAACGCCAACGGCGTCCATAATGGAATGCTCGATATCAAAGAAACCAACTTTGAATTTACCAAAAGTAAAACGATCGCTAATATTTTTAATTAGAATGGTTTTTAATTTTTTGGCTGAGCCTGGTTCGTGGTCTTCCAAGCGTTTTTTGATCATGGCCAAGGTCAGGCTGCGACCAACAATTGGCGGATAACCCAATTTTTCTAAAAGAATTGGGGCCGCGCCAATGTGGTCCAAGTGGCCGTGGCTAAAAATTACGGCGCGAATATTTTTTTCTTTGCCGCGCAGGTAACTAATATTCGGAATAATGTAATCAATGCCGGGCATGTCCTCCTCGGGGAATTGAATACCCATGTCGAGGATGACAATATCGTTACCGTATTCGAATACAGTCATGTTGCGGCCAACTTCTTCGCAGCCGCCGATAATAACCACCCGCAGGGTGTCACCGGGTGACGACGGTTGATTAGAAGGAAGCGGTTTGGCGTCTTGACGACGGAAAATTTTTCCGCGAAAGCGATTAAAACTATCCAATGGCTTTGGGACCTCTGGTGTTTTAACGGCGAGCGGTTTGGTTTTTTGAAAACCGGCCCGGTGATGGCGACGTTGGCCGCCACGATGGGCTTGTTTAGGTTGAATTTTTTCTACCATAAATATTTTTGTTTTTAATACGTAAAAACAGCAAAACGATTATTTAATTAAGGGAAGAGACGGGGATTTCTCCTCGTTATTTGTTTTCTCCCAAAGCTTTTAGGGGAAGACAAATAAGAAGGAAAACTACTTGGTGGGCGAGGAGAGACTCGCCCCGCCTTCGGTGGCCTCGGCGGGGTCCCGCCAAAGGCGGGAAACTCTCAATGGTGGGCCAAGCTAAGCTTGGTGGGCGAGGAGAGACTCGAACTCTCAAGTCTTTGCAGACATAGGCTTCTGAGACCTACGCGTATACCAATTCCGCCACTCGCCCATTATTTGATGACATTTTTTGTTTTGATATACCAACCGGTAATGTCTTGGAAACGATCGGCCGGTGACTGAATTTTTTGAAGAGAAACATTTTTTATTTTCGAACCGACGGCGTAGGTGTAGGCTGGTTGATACAAGAAAATAGCTGGTAAATCTTTAACGATTTGTGTTTGAAAATCTTTATAAGCTGTGGCCCGTTCTTCAGAATTATTGGTAGCCCGAGCTTTTTCTAACAATTCATCAACCGTTCGGTTGCTGTAAAGTGAAAGGTTTAGACCGGGATCTTTAATTTGCGAACTATGCCAGAACGGATATGGATCAGAATCCAAACCGTATTGTGTGGCTGTTAAAAGAATTTGATAAGCTCGCGGTTTGATAACTTCATTATAAAGCGAGGTTGGTTCAACGGTTTCGGTTTGGATTTTAATACCAACACTTTTAGCCTGAGCCGTAATCAGATCGGCCACCTTAATAAAGGTCGGTTGATTAATAACGGTTAAAGTTAAAGTCAACTCTTCGAGGGCTTCGACAGTTGTTCCGTTTTCGGTTTTTTTGACGGTTTTGGCTCGATAGCCTTCCGAAGAGGTTTGAGTATAATCGGTCTTATCCAATAAAGCAAGGGCCTGGGCCGAATCAATGGCCGTTTGGCCAATTGTTTCGTCGTAACCGAGGGTGCCGGGCAGGATTGGTGAATTGATCTTTGTTCCTTTGCCGCCCAGGGCCTCGTTAATGATTTGATCTTTGTCGATAATTAAAGACAAAGCTTGCCTAATGTCTTCGTCGTCAAGAAGCGGTTGTGTGTCGGAATTAAAGAAGAGGGTTACGGCCTGTGGCATGCTGGGGTAAAACAGATTAACTGATTTGTCTTCAGCTATTTCCTCAACTAAGTAACTAGGCACAAAACCGACCCCTTCGACATTTTGGTTTTGCAAAGCGGCCACCGCGCTGGTGGCATCGTTATAAAATTTAAAAATTAAATGTTCGATTTTAGCTGGCTCACCGTAGTAGGCCGGGTTACGAACTAGTGAATATGATTTTATTTCACCACTTTTTTCCACGGCATATTTTTCGAATTTGTACGGGCCGCTACCAATAGGGGAAAGATTGAATGAGGTTAAAGGAACATTTTTGGCTGGCAATTCCGCCCAAATAGCCGATGGTAAAATACCGACAATTAAGGAAGAAAGAAACGGGGCAAACGGTTCACTTAAAACAAACTGAACAGTCAACTCATCAACTTCTGAAACGGTTACGCCGCGAAAACTTATAGCCAAAGGACTGTGATAAGCCGGATCCTGAATGCTTTGAATAGTGAATAAGACGTCACTGGAACGAACCGGGTCGCCGTTATGCCAGACGGCGTTGCCGCGCAATTTAATAGTATAAGTTTTCTGGTCTTCGGAAACCGTAAAGGATTCGGCCAGATCGGGTTGCAGGCCGTCGGCCTGAGTCCATTTAAAAAGTCCGGAATAGATTAAGCTGACCAAATCAGAATCAACATCACTGGTTGAGGAATAAAGGGGATTGATAAATTGTGGGGAGCCAACCAAACCCTCGGTATACGAACCACCAACCATCGGAACCTCGGCCCGATGAGTAACCAACCACCAACTACCCAAGGTAATGAAAGAGACTGCTCCCACAGCCAAAACAACTTGCAGGGTTTTCTTTTCCGTCTCAGAAAGGACTGAAGGCAAATGTTTCCATTGAGCCAAGGTTGGAAAACGATGGTTGGTTGAGAGTTGCAGGATTTGTTTTTTGGTCAAATTGCCGGTTTGGTTTTTTGGGGAACGTAAATCAGACCAAGCGCCCTTTAAGCGTCTGAATAGATTTTTAAAACCGGATTTTAAGAGTATGCCTAATGGCACAAAAAATTTGTCTCTTGTTTTAGAAAACCACGTTGGCCAAAGAGACACCAAAGAAGAGAATTGCCACGACAATAGTGGCTTGGAAAAGTCGTTTTTCAATGCCGCGTTTGGTACGATAAACATTGCTGTCGCCACCAAAGGCTGCGCCCAAACCAGTGCCGCGGGCTTGCAGAAGAATACAAACAACAAGAATTACGGCTAATACGGCTTGGGAGATATTTAAGATGTTCTCGATCATAATTACAGAGGGATAACTAGCAAAACAACAAGTTTAAAGATACCAGAGATGGCCGCTTATGTCAATTGACGATATTTTTTTCTTTTGTTAATCCTAAGATTCTGTTATACTTTTATCAAGGAATTTTTTCATTTCTATGCCAATAATTAAGGGGGAAAAAAGTTTATCGCCACACCGCCATTGGTGGCCGGCCATAGTCACTTTTGTGGTTTTACTGGGCGTGGCTTTATTTGTTTGGCGTATCTTTTACTATTTTGATTTGATTAAATCGGGTCAAATCGCCGAAAATCGGATTGAGCAGGCCAGGGACATGACCGTTAGTGAGTTAACGGCGGCTGCCGCGTCAACTTCCAACAAAATTGCAAATTTTTCTTTAGCCGAAGAGCCGGCCTTTGGTAATCCTGGGGCGGCTCTAAAAATTGTCATGTTTGGTGATTTTGCCTGTCCATATTCTCAACAGTTGGCGTTTACTCTGCGTTCGTTGACCACTCAGTTTAGTGACAAAGTTTATTTTGTTTATAAAGATTTCCCTTTGGCTGATCTTCATCCTGAAGCAATTTTGGCCGCCGAAGCCGCTGGATGTGCTCAAGATCAAGGGAAGTTTTGGGAAATGTTTGATAAGTTGTACCAAAATCAATCCGATTTATCTCAAACAGCCATTGTCGAATACGCCCGCGCCTTAGATTTAGAAATGGGGAAATTCATTTCTTGTCTTAATTCCGGAGTTAAAGCCAGTTTGGTTGAAGCCGATTTGGCTGAAGGCTTGCAGGCCGGTGTTTATGGCACGCCAACAATGTTTTTAGGTGACCAAATGATCGAAGGGGCGGTTCCGGCTGATTTGTTGCGCGGCGTTATGGAAAAAATGACTGAATAATTTTTTATGAAAGTTTGGTTAATTTTAATCAGTTTGTTTTTACTCTTTCCGGCTGGTCCGATTATGGCGGCCGAGGCTGTTGTTGATCCCACGACAGATCCGCGTTGCTGGACTGAGGAAATTTGTACGAATGATGCTGACAGAAAAGACGGTCCGGACGGTCGATTCGCCGACTCTAATGATAAGGCGTCGAATAAGGCATGTAACCCAGACGGAAATAGTACGTACAGATTTTGTTACCCGCCGCCAATGGAATATGAACTTGGGGTAAGTTTGCCGATTGCCGGTAGAATTACGGCCAGTGTTACCGGTTTAGGGGATTATGTTGATAAGACCTATAAATTTCTTTTAAGTATTGCCACGATTTTTGCTGTTCTTATGTTAATGGTCGGTGGCTTGCAGTATGTTAGTTCGCCGGGCGGTGGGGAAATTTCTAAAGCTAAAGAGCGAATCACCAAAGCATTGACCGGATTAGTTTTGCTTATGTGTGCGGCTCTTATTCTTTTTACCGTTAACCCCCAGTTGATTAAATTAGAAATGCCGCAAATTCCAAAAATGCAAGGAGTCATGTTTATTTCTGATTCGACCAGTTGCGAATCCATTCAGGCCAAAGGAATATATACTTTAGAACCAACTACTGGTAAATGTGGCAGCACGGTTTCTAAACTTGTAAAAGAAAACGGAAAAGATGTTCCAGAGGCCGAACAAAAAACTTGTCACTGGAACACCTGTCCTGAAACCTACCAAAAATGTACCCGTCTAGATCCGGCCGATCGCTGTCTTGCTTGTGAAGAGATGAACCAAACCATCGCCGGTCTAGCCGTTGACTCTTCTGCGTGTTCTCAATATGATTTGCGGACAGATACCACTGGCGGTAATGGAATTCCTAAAATTTCGTATGAATGTTTTTACGATCACGGAGCACTTTTTGGCTCGGATGCATCACTAAATAAGTGTGTTCTTTTAACACTCGATTGTTCCAGTTCCAGTGTTGCAAAATGTGAAGATTATAAAGATCAAAAGACAAAGACAGGCAGAGTTCAACCGCCTTTAGGTTATTACGCTCCCGATTCTTCAGATATAAGTTTAAAAACCGTTTGCGAGGAAGATTCCTGTGGAATTGGGGCAAAAACGAATACTAAGTGCACATATTCTTTAAATATTTTAGGTACAGCTAATTGTGCTTCCACACCTAAATAAAATCGAATAATCGAATCCTTGCAGCAAAAACAAAAGCGTGGTACCATGTCCCACGCTTTTATCTATGACAAAAAATTGCATTTCCGTGCGCGGGGCGCGCGTTCATAATTTGAAAAATGTTGACGTCGATATCCCTAAAAATAGTTTCGTGGTGATTACCGGTTTATCCGGTTCGGGAAAATCCTCTCTGGCCTTTGACACCATTTATGCCGAGGGTCAGCGTCGCTTTATGGAATCGCTGTCTAGCTATGCTCGCCAATTTTTGGAAATGCAAGACAAGCCCGATGTTGATGAAATTACCGGGTTGTCGCCAACCGTGGCCATTGATCAAAAATCTTCTTCGCACAATCCGCGTTCGACCGTCGGCACCGTAACTGAGGTTTACGACGCTTTGCGTATTCTTTTCGCCCGCATTGGTAAACCGCATTGCCCAAAATGTCAGCGCGAATTGAAAGAGCAAACTTTGGAACAAATCTCTTCAACTATAAATAAACTCCGCGAGGTCGGAACGCTTTATTTGTTTGCTCCGATTGTCCGCGAACAAAAAGGTGAACATAAACAAGTTCTGTTAACAGCACTTGATTCTGGTTTCAAGTCAATACGTTTTGATGGTGTCATTATGGATACCGAGGAAGCACTTGAAATGCGGAAGGATAAGGCCAAGCCACACACAATTGATTTATTGATTGCGACTTTTGAACCCGACAGCAACCTTCCGTTAGCTCGAATTAAAGAATTGGTTGGTAAGGCCTTAGAGTATGGTAACGGTGTGGTTAATGCGGTGTCCGAATCTGATGGCGAAGATCGTTTGTTTTCCCAGGCTTACTATTGTGCTGATTGTCAGTTGTCGGTGTCCAAGCCTGAACCGCGTTCTTTTTCTTTTAACTCGCCACACGGAGCCTGCCCGGATTGTACCGGCCTTGGGGTTAAACTTGTTTTTGAACCAGAGTTGGTTATTCCTAATAAGCGTTTAACTTTAGACGAAGGGGCGATTCGGCCGTGGTCCAGGGCGGCCGGTAATTCGGCGGCGCAAATGCGTTTGCTTGAAGCCGTCGGACATCGCCATAAAATTCCCATGGGGACTCCGGTGGAAAAAATTCCCGCGGTTAAAATGAAAGTTTTATTTGACGGTACCGGTGAGGAAACTTACGACATCGATGGTCAGACCGTAACTTTCCCGGGCATTTTGGCCATGCTTGAAAGAAAATATAAAGAAACCGATTCTGATTATGTTCGTCACGAGTTGGAGTGCTACATGCGCACCTTGCTCTGTACAGCTTGTCGTGGTCAACGTTTGAAACCGGAGGCTTTGGCGGTTAAGGTTTTGAATTTTTCCATTTCCGATTTCGTAAATAAGCCGTTGGATGAACTGGCCGAATTTTTTAAAGCTTATGTGCCGGGTAAGCACACCGTCAAAAGTAAACAGGAACGGTGTTGCTGTGGCTTGGCCGGTTCTGACCTAGAAGTCATGGAACGGGTGGCCAAAGAAGTTAGTGGTCGTCTACGCAACTTGCTTGATGTTGGGTTAGGTTATTTAACCCTTGATCGCAGTGCCATGACTTTGTCTGGTGGTGAATCGCAACGCGTTCGTTTGGCTACGCAACTTGGCAATGGTTTAACCGGTGTGATTTATATTTTGGACGAACCGTCTATTGGTCTGCATCCACGCGATAACGAAAAATTAATTGAAACCCTTAAAAAACTCCGTGACCAGGGTAACAGTGTTATTGTTGTTGAACACGATGCCGCCATGATGAATGAGGCTGATTGGATAATTGATGTCGGGCCCGGCGCCGGCACTTATGGTGGTGAAATTATTGCCGAGGGTACCATTAAAGATTTAACTAAAAATAAAGAATCGCTAACCGGACAATATTTATCTGGTAAAAAAGAAATTCCTGTGCCAGCCCGCGTTCGCAAGGGCAGTGGTAAAAAATTAACCATTGTCGGGGCGCGTGCTTTTAACCTGAAAAACGTCACGGTCAATTTACCGCTCGGCACTTTAACTTGTGTTACCGGTGTTTCCGGTTCCGGTAAATCAACTTTGATTTTGGAGATTTTAGCGAAGGCACTGGAGCGCCATTTTTATCGGGCCAAAGAACTGCCGGCCGAGCATGATAAAATTTTGGGGCTAGAAAATCTTGATAAAATCGTGGCCATTGATCAATCACCTATTGGTCGCACCCCGCGTTCCAACCCGGCCACCTACACCGGCCTGTTCACGGCCGTGCGCGATTTGTTTACTGAGGTGCCGGAAGCCAAACTTCGTCGTTTTGATGCCGGTAAGTTTAGCTTCAACGTCAAAGGTGGCGGTCGTTGTGAGGCTTGCGGTGGTGATGGCTTGCAGCGCATTGAAATGCAGTTCATGCCCGACGTTTACGCTGAATGTCACGAGTGTCATGGTCGTCGCTACAACGCCGAGGTTTTGGAAATTCATTACAAAGGTAAAAATATTGCCGATGTTTTGGATATGACCGTGGAAGAATCGTTCCGTTTCTTTTCCGACCAACCGGCCATTGCCGACAAGCTGGGAATTTTGCGCGAGGTCGGACTTGGCTATATGCACCTCGGCCAATCAGCTACGACTTTGTCTGGTGGTGAAGCCCAACGTGTTAAGTTGGCCACAGAACTTTCTCGTCGGGCCACTGGTAAGACTTTGTATATTCTTGATGAACCGACCACCGGCCTTCACTTTGAAGATATTAAAAAACTTTTGGATGTTCTTCATCGTTTGGCGGATAAGGGCAATACGGTTTTGATCATCGAGCATAACCCTGATGTCATCAAAGGCGCTGATTGGATTATCGACATGGGTCCGGATGGCGGGAACAAGGGCGGTATGGTGGTGGCCGAAGGTACGCCTCGTGAGGTGGCCAAAGTTAAGACTAGTTATACCGGACAGTTTTTGAAGGAAATTTTTGAAACTAGGAAATAAGAAGGATTCGAGGAATATAAAAAACTCATAACTATTAATATGGTTAGAGTTTTTTATTTACCCATAAATACCTTTTCTAAAATATCGCTCTCAAGAAGCTTTTGTGCGGTGTCTTTTGCTACGACACTTCCTTTATCTAGAACATAACCACGATTGGCGATATCAAGCAACGATTTAATGTTGTGCTCGACTACCAAAATTGCCGTTTTGTGTTTTTCGTTTATTTCTTTAATCTTTGCAAAAACCTCTTTAACGATTTTTGGCGCAAGACCAAGAGATGGTTCGTCGAGAAGTAAAACTTTCGGTTCGGTCATCAGCCCTCGCGCCAAGGCAAGCATCTGCTGTTGACCGCCGGAAAGCGTTCCGGCTTTAGCTTTACACCGTTGTTTCAGTATTGGAAAAGTCTCCATTGCCTCGGCGATTCGTCTTTTCAATTCCTTTTTATCGTCAACGATAAAACCGCCGATTTCCAAATTTTCTTCAATCGTTAAATGACTAAATACTCTTCGGCCTTGTGGAACAAAAGAAATACCTCTTTTCACGACCTCATAGGAAACCGGTTTTATCTCTTTTTCGTGCCATAAAATTTTTCCGGAATGAATTGGCGCCAAGCCGAAAATCGTCTTGAGTATTGTTGATTTACCCGCGCCGTTTGGACCCATCAAAGCCACGATTTCACCCTCATCAAGCGAAATATCGACACCATTGAGAGCCTTTACTCCGCCGTAGTTAACCGAAACGTTGTGAAGTTGTAGTAAAGTTTCTTTTTCCATATTTATTATTTATCCACCAAGATACGCCTCAACAACCTCTCTTTTTTTTAAAACAGAGTCGGGCTTGCCTTCGACCAATAGTTTGCCCTCATTCATCACAAAAACATGGTCGCAAAGTTCTCGGATTAAACCGATATCGTGCTCAATCAAGACAATGGTTTTATTTTCTTGCCTTAACTCTTGAAGAATGATGGAAACGATTTTTCTCATCTCTGGAAAAAGTCCGGCAAAAGGTTCATCAAAAAGATAAATTTCCACCTTCGTTGCTAATGTCCGGGCAATCTCCAAAAGTTTTCGTTGGCCGTAGGAAAGATTGAAGGCCAACTGATCTTTTTTCTCCCAAAGACCGACTTTCTGCAAAACTTCCTCGGCGATTTTTTTGTGGTATTCAGTGTGCCTCTCAAAAAGCGAACTAAAAACATTTCTCTCGGTTACGACAACTAAAATGTTGTCCATCACCGTCATTTGTTCAAACAGCCGAACATTTTGAAAAGTACGGGTAATACCGTAGAAAAAAATTTGGTGTGGCAGTATCCTTGTATTTTTTTTTATACCATCGACAATAATTTCTCCGCTATCCATTTCCAGAATCCCGCTCAAAAGATTAATAAGTGTTGTTTTGCCGGAGCCGTTCGGTCCGATAATGCCGGTGATCTTTCCTTTTTCAATTCTTATTGAAAGTCGATCAACGGCACGAACGCCGTTAAATCGTTTTTCTAAATTTTTTGTTTTAAGAATTTTCATAACTTGTATTCACCTATTAACCCCTGCGGCCGATAGAGCATGAGTAAAATCAAAATTATGCCATACACGGCCTGTCGCATTTGAGCCTCGATGCCGGACGGAAAGCCGACGAAACGTAAAATTTCAGGAAGCAGTATCAAAAATAATGCGCCTAAAATCGAACCGCGTAGGTTGGCGAGTCCACCCAAAATAATAATCGCAAGAATGAACATCGACTCCGCCAACTGAAAACTGGAGGAGTCAATGAAAGTAACATAGGAAGCAAAGAAAGATCCGGCAATCGCTGCCATGGCGGCGGAAATAACGAAAATCGTAAGTTTGAAATACAAAGCGTTGTATCCGAAAACAGCAATGGCCGTTTCGTCTTCGCGAATTGCTTTCAATACTCGGCCGAAAGAGGAGTTGACGACAAAACGTGAGGCAAAATATGTCAAGATCAGAAATATCAAAACAAGAACTAGGAAATTAAAATTATTCGCAAAGTTTATGCCGAATAACTCCGGCTTGGGAACTCCGGGAATACCCAGAGGGCCCCTCGTCAATTTTTGCCAGTTCAAAAAGACAGCAAAGATAATCGTGTTAAATCCAAATGTACCAAGGGCATAATAATCACCTTTGAGCTTAGACAAAACTATGCCGATGAGGAAACTTACAGCGGCTGCAATGATAATTCCTAAAATCAAAGAACTGAAAAAACCAACATCGCTTTTTGTCAGAAGTATTGCCGTAGTATAGGCACCAATGCCGTAAAAAGCGGCATGGGTTACGGACAAAAGTCCAGTGTAGCCAACAACCAAGTTCAAACTCATACCTAAGATAGCGTAGATGGCAAATAAAATGGCTAAATGTTCCAAATATACCATACTACTTATTCATAATTCCGCGGGGACGGAAAATTAAAAATGTAATCAAGAGGGCAAAGGCAATGGCGTCTTTCCATTCGCCAGATATTTTCCAAATGCCGAAATTTTCCGCAAATCCCAAAAGAAACGCGCCCAAAACTCCACCGTAGATATTGCCGACCCCACCGACAACGGAAGCAATGACACCTTTGAGCAGTAAGTTCGATCCCATTTCCGGTTCAATACCTACATCAAAACCGACCAAAATTCCAGTAAGTCCAGCAATTGCCGAGCCGATGAAAAAAACATAGCCAATTATTTTGTTGGTATCTATACCGATAATCTGCGCTGCTTCCTCGTCATCGCTGATGGCTCGTACGGCCCGGCCAAATTGCGTTTTGTAAAGAAGGACAACGAGCCCTGCCATAACTAAAACAGCAGATAATAAAATAACAAGCTGTGTTTGTGTTACGGTGCCACCAAAAATTATGAAAAATTTTTGGGTACCAAAGTTTTGTGAAAGCGTTTTGAATTGACTGGAAAAGAGGATTGCAATAACGGCTTGTAAGGTAGTCATTGCTCCAAGTGAAGCAACAAATAAAACCATATTTGACGCTTTACGCTTGCGAAGCGGGCGATAAATGAGTTTATCTAGGCCAAAACCGACAAGACCGACTAAAACGACACCGAGAATAACCGCAATATAAACATTTAGTCCTAAGGTTTTGGCAAAATAAAACATCGCGTAGCCGCCGATTGCCGCCATTACGCCGTGCGCTAAATTGAAGAATTTTGTCGCGCCGTAAATGAGATTAAAACCCAGTGTGACCAAAGTATATATCGCTCCAGCGATAATGCCGTTCAAGATGAGTTGTGGAAGTATATTCATTTAGTTTTATTTTACCTGGTTCATCGTGTTTTTTCAAAAAAATTGCCTCGCAAAACGAGGCAATTTTATTCTGCACATAAGGTCGGGTTTCTACTCACTGACACTAACAGGTTGCCCGTCTTTTATCATACGGATGGCTGCCTTTGATACAACAAGTCCATCTTCGTCAATACTTAAGTTACCAAGCGCGCCGCTGAAGTCTTTAATATTCATTAGTTCACTTACAATTTGGTCGGGCGTAGGTTTTGTTGAACTTATAATTTTTTCGGTGGCTGCAACCACTAAGTTAAAAATATCATATCCGTTAGCCGCTCCCAATGTTGGGTTTTTGCCAGTTTTCGTTTTGAACTTATCAGCAAAATCTCCCGTCGGGTCAGCGGCGTTGACGTACCAATCTCCCTCGAAAAGAGCTACCTGCTCGCTAAGTTCAAAAGATTCAATAGAGGTAAGTGGCGTGTTTATTCCGGCTTCTTTCATTTGCTTGGCTAATATTTCTAACTCTGGCGAGAAAGCCATTAATAAGTAAATTTCTGCTTCGCTGTTTTTTGCTTTAGCGATAATACTTCTAAAGTCTTTTTCGCCAAAGTTAAATACCTGGTCAGTTACTATTTCAATATCCGTCCCTTTTAATCTTTCTTGCAAGTCGGCCATTACAGCGGCAGCACCTTGTGCGTTCGACTCGAACACTCCCAGTTTTTTAATCCCTCTTCGTTGCAATTCTTCAATGAAAACCTTATTTTCCTCAGAGGGAGGCGTCCAATGGATGAAGTTAAATTTACCTATTGCCACGTTAGGATCTGAGGCTATGCCAAAATGCACAACTTCGTTTTGTTCTGCAATTGGTGTGATCACATTTCCTGTCACGGAACTAAAAGATATAATTACATCAGCTTTGTCTACACTTATTAGTTTATTGACGGCGCTTGCGGTCATTTTAGGATCCAGTTGGTCGTCCTCAAAAATTACTTCGTAGGTATATTTCGTGCTACTCATGTTTTCTTTGGCCAATAAAATAGCGTCTCTTATCCCCTCGCCCATGAAGGCGAGATCACCGGTCATTGGTGCAACCATCCCAATTTTAATCGGGACTTCCGAAACCTCTTTCGGACCTCTTGATACAAAGTATCCGATGGCCACGACAACAACGACTGCAACTATTCCGATAACCCATTTTATTGATTTACTCATATCTTATGGTGTAATAATTTTATGAAAATTTTGTACCTAAGCCTATTTTTAGAGTACATTTTTTCTTTGATTTTTACAAGAGAGTTTAATATTGTGTACATACGGACAGGACGGGAATTCTTTATAAAAAACCAACACTAAACTAGCCCCATGTTTTTAAAAACTAGACGATTACTCGACTAGTTTTTTGTCTATTTTCACCGAATGCACTCGGACTTCAGCCTGGGGAGTTTTATTATCGTCTTGCCGTTCCATTTCCGCCAGCCACATTTTCCAAACGGACCGAGAGAACTTTACTGGTACCTTCCTCACCCATAGTAACGCCGTAAAGAACATCGGCTTTTTCCATAGTGGCACGGTTGTGGGTGATGACAATAAATTGTGTTAGTTTAGCCAGCTCATCGAGAATAGAAGCAAAGCGGACAGTGTTGGCTTCATCAAGCGCGGCATCGACTTCATCAAGAACTACGAACGGGGCCGGGTTGGTGGCCATGATGGCCGAGACCAAGGCAATCGAGGTCAGGGCCCGTTCGCCGCCGGAAAGGAGGTTTAGTGATTTTAATTTTTTGCCTGGCGGGGTGGCGTAAATATCAACCCCGATGACCCGATCTTTCTTTTCGACAAAAATTGGTCGTTCTTCTTTAATCTGTTCGGTTTCGGCTGTGTCATTTAGAGCACGTTCCAAACTTACTTCGCTTTCTTCCGGGGCCAAATCCTCGACCGTCAGTTTAACCAATTCGCACGATCCGCCACCAAAAAGCATTTTAAAGAATTTAGAAAACTCCTTGTTTATTTTTTTAAAGGCTTCTTCGGACTGTTCTTTAATTTTTTCGTCCAATTCATCAATAACTTTTTCAGTGTCCCTAATGGCTTTTTCCAAATCTTCGGTTTGAGCGGAAAGAAAGGTGAAGCGCTCATTGGTACTTTCATATTCTTTTAAAGTTTCCGGATCAATCCCGCCAATGAGTTCCAGTTGATAACGTAAACGTTGAATCTCCGGGTATAATTCATCGGTATTTATTTGTCCGGTCGGGCGATTACTTTTTGAAGTCATGGCCTCAGCCCCCATTTCCTCTTGGATTTCGCGATCAAGATTTTTTTCGCGTTCTTCCAACCGAGCCAATTCAATTTGGGTTTCATGCCAGTCGGCCTCGAGGTGATGACGTTCTTCCTCGGCTTGTCGAAGCTCGCGGTGCATGGCAAACAATTCCGTGCGATCGGTTTTTTCTTGGCTGGCCGAAGTGTTAATGGATTTTTCCAGCTCAACCAGTTTGTTTTCGATACCTAAACGTTCGATTTTAATTTTTTCTCGTTTGGCCACCAAAGCCGGATCTGGTTTAGCTTCAATCGGCGTTGGTTTTTGTAAGCGACTAACTAATAGACTGGAGCGATCAAAAACTGTTTCCGCTTCATCGGCGATTTTTTTAACATCATCCATTGATTTGGCCGCGCGTAACGCCGCTACCAAACCTTTTTGCGAGACCTTGATGTTTTCCACTTCCTCGATAATTTTAGAAAGGGGCAGTGGGGCCCAAGTGGTCTCGGCTTTTACTTTGGTTAATTCGATTTGACGTTCAACCACGAACTCCTCATCGCGAAGACGGGCCCGCTCGCGTTGCGTTTCCTGATATTCTTTTTGCAGAGCCAAAAGTCCGGCATTAGTTTTTTCTTTACCGCGTTCCTCGGCCTCTTTGGTCGAAACTTTTGTTTCCAAATCTTTTACCCGTTCGATCACACGTCCAACAGCGCCTTCCATTTTGTCGTGTTTGTCACGAACCGAGACCGATTGATCGTGTAATGACCACCAGAGCGAGCTGTAATAACGCTGCCGCAGATCTTTTAGCTCGGTTTCGATAATGGCCCGTTTTTCTAAACGATTAGCTTGGCGTTTTAAGCTCTTCAAACGTGGCTCGATTTCCATTAAAAGCATTTTTACTTCAGAAAGATTTTCCGCCGTGCGTTTTAATTTTAAAATCGCGTCATGTCGTTTTAATTGTAATGGTTTAACCCCCATGGCGTCGTCAAAAAAAGCTTTGCGCTCTTCGGGCGTGGCCACCAAAATGTGATCAACCATGCCTTGGCCAATAACCGAGTACGATTGTTGACCAACATTAGCCTCGGCCAGCATAAGTCGAATGTCGGAGAGGCGGGCGGTGCTGCCATTGACCAAATATTCCGATTCACCGTCGCGATAAAGTTTGCGAGTAATTACCACTTCGGAAAAATCAACTGGTACGACATGGTCGCTGTTGTCAAAAGTCAGGTTAACCTCGGCAAAACCCGAGCGAGACTTATTAGCCGAGCCGGAAAAAATAACATCCTCGGAATTTTTTCCGCGGAGGAGTTTGAGACTTTGTTCACCAAGGGCCCAACGAATAGCATCGGCCAGGTTTGATTTACCCGAGCCGTTGGGGCCAACAATAGTGGTTACGGAATAGCCACCATCTTTTTGTCCGGGGAAAAGTAAGGTGGTTTTGCCGGCAAAGGTTTTGAAACCCTGAAGTTCCAGTTTGGCGAGATACATATCGGAAATATTATAACACATCCTTGACTTTTTTCGATTTTATGATAAGAATTAGGCGTCGGTTTCACCCAATTTTCCACCTGTGGGAGTTCAGAAATGTTCAATCGTCTGGCCTTCGCCGTTGCCATGGCTTTCCTGTTCTCCCTCCTTTGCCCTGCAGTGGCGGGGGCCGAGGATGGGGATCCGAAGAAGATCGCGGTCGTCCTGGCTGTCGACAACTACCAGGACACCACCTTGCCGCGGTCGCTCGACGCTGGGCTGGAGCAGACTCGCCAGCTGGGTCTGGCCCTGAAGGCTTCCGGCTACGAGGTCAACCTCGTGGTGAGCAGCAAGGCCAACAAGGTCGACATCGAGAGTCTCTTCTCGAACGACTTCGCCATCAACCTGGAGGCCGGCGACTCGCTCTTCCTCTACATCTCCATGCTGGCCGTCGGGGGCGACTTCGATGACCCCTACCTGTTGCCCTGGGACGTCAACCCAAGTGATGTCATGGCCAGCGGCGTCAGGGTCGATGGGCTCATGGGGTCCATCAAGCCCGGGGTTCAGGTCATCGTCGTGACCCAGACCATGCGTCAGGGTTCGCTCGGCAACGTGGCCTTGGTTGGTCCGCAGTCGCGCCACTGGTCCGACCAGGCTCCGAACATCCTGGCCGTGTCCTACCTTCCGGCCAACACTGGTTCGGAGTGGGCAGGTTTCGGTCAAGTGGTAGCCGAAGGCCTGGACGGTCTGGCCGACGCCTCCGGCAACGGCGAAATCACCGTGGCCGAGTTCCAGCGTTTCGTCGACAAGAGGGTCGGCGAGGCCACCGAAGACAAGGCACACGTCGACGTGACCGGCAACTACGATCCGACCGATGTCATCGCGATGCCGCCCGTTCGGGCAGTCGCGGTACTGCCGCCGGCCCCGGTCGTCCCCGGCAAGAAGAAGGGGCACCCGAACGCCGGCTGGGCGGTCATCGGCTCCGGACTGTTCTTTGGGGTCGCCAGCGCCTCCCTCTACGGGATCGGCGACGCCTACCTCATGGAGCCCCTGGAGCCGCGCGACCAGAAGGCCTACGAGGCGGTTCGCGCCTCGCAGATCAGCACCTTGGCTGTCGGCGGTGTTCTGCTGGCCACCGGCACTGGCATCCTCGTCTTCCGCTTCTGAAGCCGCCTCGCTCGCACATCCGTGCGGGCTTTTTTAATCTTGACCGTTTTCCGAAATTCCTTTATACTCATTCCTTGCTTATGAGCTATTCCACCTTGGAACAAATCCACGAAAAGCTCATCCAAGCCAAACAACCGTTGCTTGTCGCGGACGAAAGGTTGGATGGCGACTCCCTTGGTTCATCTTTGGCCATGGCTGATTATTTATTACAGTTAGGAAAGCCGGTTAAGGTTTTTATTTCCGAGGCCGTACCGGAAAAATATCGCATTCTACCGCATCAGAATATTTGTTTTTTTGATCCAGCCGAGCTGGCTAAACTTTCTCCAGACTTGGTTGTTTCTTTCGATTGTTCTGACGCTCAGTTTATTGAGGACACGGTAGCTAAATTGTCCGGCCCCAAACCGTTTGTCATAAATATTGATCACCACTCTTCGAACCCTAAATTTGGCCACCTACATTTTGTCGACGCGACCGCACCAGCCACTTGTGAAATCATTATTCGTTTTTTCAAGGAGAATAAAATTTCTATAAATAAAGAAATGGCCACTTGCCTTTTTTCCGGTTTGATTTTTGACACCACAGCCTTTTCTAATAACGCCACCAGCGCTTTGGTTTTGGAGCGAGCTTCGGAAATGCTTATGTTGGGCGCTCGGGGCAGTGAGGCAATTCGTCTGCTTTTAAAAAATCGTTCAATTCCAGCTTTACGAATGTGGGGCATTGCCTTGGAACGCCTGTTTAACCACGAAGAATTTCAGGCCGTGGCCACAGCCATCACCAGACAAGATTTGGAGACTTTCGGGGCAAGCGAAGAGGATATTGACGGCTTATCAAACTATTTGAATTGGGCCTTGGCGGCTGACACGATTTGCGTTTTCCGCGAAACTAAAGATAACGGGGTCAAAGCCAGTATGCGCACCAGAAGCGGGGATGTGGCGGCAATCGCTCGGGCTCATGGCGGTGGTGGACACACCAAAGCGGCCGGTTTTACTATTAAAAATTCTCATCTTGTCTGTGGTCCCGATGGTTGCTGGAGGATCGAAGAAGTGCTAAAATAAGATTATTAAACATTACTTTTTTATGTCTTTCCTAATCCCTACGGTTATCGAAAAAACCAGCAACGGTGAACGCGCTTACGACATTTATTCACGCCTGCTTAAGGATCGTATTATTTTTCTCGGTTCCGAGATTGATGATGTTTCGGCTAACACAATTATTGCGCAACTTTTGTTTCTTGAGAGTCAGGATAAAACCAAGGATATTAAGTTGTATATCAATTCTCCAGGCGGTTCGGTTTCCGCCGGTTTAGCAATTTACGATGCCATGCAATACGTAAAGCCCGACGTTTCCACGACCTGCATTGGTATGGCCGCTTCCATGGCCGCGGTTTTGCTTGCGGCCGGAGCCAAGGGTAAACGTTTTGTTTTACCTAATTCTGAAGTTATGATTCACCAAGTTTTGGGTGGATTTCAGGGTCAAGCTACGGATATTAAGATTCATGCCGAGCGAATTTTAAAGACCAAAGATCGTTTAAATCAGATTTTGGCTACTCATACCGGGCAGTTGCTTAAAACAATCGAAGCAGACACCGAACGTGATAATTTTATGAGTGCCGATGAAGCCAAAAAATACGGTCTGGTCGACAAGGTTTTTAATAAAGAGTAAAAAAATATAAAAAATAAGGGGTTTTAGCCTTATTTTTTATTTTCTGAGTTTTAAGTATTGACAGTCTCCTTGGAATAGGTTATCATGTCCGGTCACGTTCCAAATAGAAAAGCCGTTGTCGTAAGGAACCTGCAGGCACGACAAGCATGGGATTTCGGTCTCGGATGACCGGGTTTCGACTCGTTCAATCCTCGTTCGAAATTTCTTGCCTGCAGTTTCTTCACGGCAACGGTTTTCTTGTCCCCCGAAGCTCGAAGAGCGAAGGAGGATTCTTTTTTTTCTTTTGGTTTGAGACCCGGAGACGAATGCACGGGCATCCACCAATGGGTTGATTTGATATTACCTTGTTGGTGGTTTTTTACAATACAAATTTGTGGATAAAATTATTCGGCGAGAGGCACAACCGGTTCTTCGGTCGGAATCGTGGTTTCATCAGTTGTTTCCTCGGGGGTTGGTGTTAGTTCTTCAACGCCGACTAAACAGATTTTTGGTAAAGGACGATAATGGGAATCGAAAACCGTTTCCTCTTTCGTTCCATCGGCCCGTTCTATAGTGTAAGTAAAGGTGGTGTCAGCTCCAACATAGGCGTGTTGGCATTGTTCAACCCCTGGGGCAAGATCTAAGGTCTCTGTTCTTTGATCTTCACCAACACCGATCCAGCGAATTAGCGTTGGGGGAGTGTACGAGCCTTTTCGGCCATCAGAAGTTCCCCAAAAACTGAAATATAAATCGTAATTAACTTCGTCCATTTCCGCTTGGAAGATAATGTAGTTACCGGTGTCGTTTATAAACTTTAAATCAGGGGCCGGCTCGTAAATGGTGGCATCAGTGCCTGGTTTATTGTTGGTTGGATCATTGTAATAACTGACTACCAAAGAATGGTTACGACGTTCGGTAACAGGCAAACCTGAGTTCATGGCAGCACGGAAAGTAGTGGTGCCAATTTGGCATAAGCCACCGCCGACTTCTGGTTCGATTTTGTCACCTTTAATTACCAACTCGGCCAAATATCCATTGGTGGTATTAAAAGGACTCAAGGCTTTAAGTAGGGAAAATTCTTCGCCTGGTTTAATCAGAATCCCATTAAGAAGTCGCACCCCATTGCGGATGTTTTTGATACGATTGGTCGGGCTACCTTTGTAGTTGGAAGTGCCGACGCCCAAAACTTCTTTAATTCCAAAGTTATTAATGCTTTCCATCTTTACTGTCGGTTCAGTTATTACAACCACCAGTTCGGCGTTTTTATTTATTTCTGTGACCTCGGTAATTTTTGGAAGGGTTTGAATAATGTCTGATAAGGCGGCGGCTGTGGCCTCACGATCAATGGCTACACCGTTAGAGCTGCCTTGAAAATCGGTGATCCGTTCGTTTTCCATAGCTATCCGCGCGTCAACGGCCGGTTTTTCTACCTTGATGGCAATTTCGTCAAACAATGGTTTGAGCCCGTCGGCTGAAACAGAAAGAATTAATTCCTTGTCTTTATTAAGTAGTGGCTGAAGGGCTGGGGTTAAGGTTGCGGCATCAACTTTCCAGGTTTGATCTTCATAAGTAATGGTGTAGGGAGCGACGACAACCGCGGCCATGGCCGCATCTGAAAGTTTAGCCACGTCAGTTTCAATAATCGTCGGTTCTTCGTAAGCACGAGTCAAAACAATCGGTTGTGGATCGAGTTCGGCAAGAAGAACTCTGAGTTTGTAAAACAATTCAGCTGTCGGAATGGTAAAACCTTTGGCTGATGGTGTAACTTCAACGGTCCATTCCTCACCATTTTGTTTGAAAGAAAAACCAGCGTTGAGCGGTTCCTGGATACTGTCGGGAAAAGTATTAAGGATTGCCGCGCGCAAACCCTCTTCGTTTATTGATACCGGAAGTTTAATTTCGTTTCCGCGAATAATGGTATATAAGAAAACAAAAGGTTGAAATACTGAGATGTTTCCACGTTGCTTGGAAAGAGCGTCTTCAATTGCCTGGTTTACATCAAAAATAATATATTCGCCGGTTTCGGCGGCTGTTGGGGAGAGCGGGACTGTTCGCAATTGTCCGTCGACGGATAATTGAAGACCGTTTAAAAGTATTTCATCAACCCGGGTGTTGATTTTTTGTTTGGCTTGGTCAGGATTGTCACCACTAAGCTTTATTGAATCAATGCTTGTGCGTGGGGCCAGGCGGTTTTCATAAGATTTGGCCCAGGCAAAAGTTCCGGCATAGCCGATAAGGATAACGGCCACACCGATAATCAAACCGATTTTAAGCGGTTTAGAAAACGCCTTCTTATTTTCTTCGGAAGGCGCTGATTCGTCGTTTAGGAATAATGGCAGGTGCATATGATTTTACCACTCTACAACATCGAGGTTTTTAGCTGATTCGGTTTTAGGAATTGTAATGGTTAGAATGCCGTTTTTCATAACCGCGTCGGCGGCCTCTGGTCGGACATGACTTGGCAAAACAATCGAACGGGAAAAACTGCCCCAAAAACATTCCTCTAAATGAGTTGTGGCTTCAACCCAATGTTCGCAGTTGTGGTGACGCTGGCCACGGATGGTTACAGTATCATGAGTAATAGTGACATCCAAATCATCAGCATTAACACCGGCCACGGCTGAGCGAATATAAATATTTTGATCATCTTCCAAGACATCAATTGAAAGTTGGCCCTCGTGTTCGGGGAGCCAGGTTTCCTCTTTTGCCATGGTCTGAAATTCAGACATATTATTTAACGCGATAGTGTCGGACAAATTCATAAACCGGGCCAATGGCCATACCAACGATTAAAACCCAAATTATTTCTTCAACCGGAACGCCACCGGGGAGAAAACCGGAAAGGCGATCGACTTGCCAAATAGCGGCCGCTTCGGTTGGAAAAAGTTGAACAAAAAATAACTGTTCCAAACCAAAGACTAAGATGGCCATGAATAACCCAGAGAATAAGGCGTCAAAAATTAAATCGTGACGATCGGTAATGATGTAGGTTAAAACCAACAAACCACCGACCATTAAAGCGTAGACTGAATTAACCGGAAATAGCCACAAGGCGGCCATTGATACCAAGGCCCAGCTGCCAAGAATAATGACTAGCGAAGCAAACCAATTAATGGGATGTTTGCCCCACAAATGTTTGTGGCGAGCCGGCACTAAACGTCGGCCAATTAGAATTTCATAAACCACGGCCGCGACACCAGTAAAAGAAAAAGCAAAAATTAAATCTTCAACACCGATAAGGCCGTAGGACAAGGTTCCGGTTACGCGATAATCATTAGAGGCCACCATTAGAACGGCTGGAGTCAGAACCAGGCCGGCCAAACTCATGATAATTTGTTCACGCCGTGTGTTTTTGCCAAAGAAAAATAAAAGGGCCCAGATAAAAAATAGTATCAGCGCGATAAAAAGAAAAGGAAGATTAAACATATAAGTTGTTTATATTGTATATCTTTTTTGAAACCCTGAGAAGCCATTAAAAAGTAAAAATGGCGGTTACCATGGGGTGAACAACATGAATAAAGAGTACCCCCAGGCCGCCCCAATAAATGGCATGTTCAAGATCGGTGTGGCCAAAAAGATTAAATGGCTGTTTAGAATAATCCCAGTAACGTTTCCCCCAGACGTGTGATGACAAAAAACCGATAATAAATTCAAAAGCCGATAAAACAACAGCCAAAAGAACAAATTGGACTAAAATATTTTGTTCAATGATCCATGATTGGATAAGCAAAAGTAATAACGCCCCCAAACCGTAGGTTGAACAAAAGGGAATTTTTAGAAAACTACCTTGACTGAATTTTTTATCACGAATAGTGCGAAAGCCCGTGTCCATGAGCCAACCAACAAAACCGTAAAAGATAAAATAGAGCACAACTTTTTCCATAACGGAACAATTATAGCTTATTTTTTTTGAAAATTAAAGCGGTTTTTTATAATTGACGCTTAAAAAATTAGGTGTTAAGGTCGATTTCCAAGGCTCAATGAAAGGGGATGTGTCCATGACTATGCCGCTTAATCTTGTCCTCGTTCGTCACGGAGAGAGCGAGGGGAATGTTGCCCAGGCTCTGGTAAAAAAAGGCGATAGCTCACTCATGGCCAAGCTCGACGCGGTTCACACCCAGGAATGGCGTCTTAGTCCGCGCGGCTGCAATCAAGCTGCGGCCGCCGGTGAGTGGCTGCGGCGTGAGTTTCCCGCAGGCTTCACTCGTTACCTGACTAGCTGGTACGCTCGGGCCATCGAAACGGCCGGGTTGCTAGAAATGCCGGGGGCTGAGTGGCTTTTGCACCCCATGCTGTCCGAGCGCGACTGGGGTCGGCTTAGTTCGGCCACGGCTGAACAGCGGGCCACTGGCGAGATGGCCGAAAATTTGGCTCGTAGGGAACGTGATGGTGTGTGGTGGCGGCCGGGTGGCGGTGAATCACTGGCCGATGTCCTTGATCGTCTGCATGCTTTCTTTGACTCACTTCACCGCGAGCAGTCCAACGGCTCGGTCATCATCGTCTGTCATGGTGAGGTTATGTGGGCCGTTCGTGTGCTTATTGAGCGCATGACGCCGCAGCGCTTCCGCGATTTGGATAGGTCGCGACGCAACCTGGACCGCATTCACAACGGCCATATCCTCCACTATACTCGGATCAATCCCGAAGGTGCGACTGATGTGCGGACTCGCCTTGACTGGATGCGTTCGATTTGCCCGTGGGACCCTGCACGTTCGACCAACGACTGGCAGACAATTCAACGCCCAGTCTTCACCGGCCCCGAGTTGCTCGCGATGGTCGAACAACACCGACGTTTCTTGGAGGAGTAGTCTTCGTTCGTCCCGTCCCCAAGGTTCGCTTGGCGGGCGGTTTTTTAAAAACAAAAATCACCTGTTTTTACAGATGACCTTTGTGGTGACCCCACCGGGAATCGAACCCGGATTACAAGCTTGAAAAGCTCGCGTCCTAACCGTTAGACGATGGGGCCATAAATTGCGCGGTTATGATAAATGATTTTTGAAAAGGAGTCAAGGAATAAGCCAGACACTCTCGTGGAGAAATAAAACGCCGACCATGAGCAAGTGGGGTGCTCGAACGATCGACGTGAGTCCTTGGCCTGGCGGCCGAGGGGTTGTTGGGTGAGGTGGTCATGCGCAGTACCTCCTGACCAACGCGGCCGGGTTGAACCTTTTGACAAGGAACCCGGGACGGCCATTTGGTCCACGCACGTGGCGAAGCCTGAACCCGAGTGGCGGGGCGTCGTGACCATGGTTGATCACGTGAGGCACCCAGCTACTAGCATCGGGCCACATGTCCTCGAGAGGCAGGTCGTCGATCGGGAAGAGACGCGCGTCTCTCATCTCGTTGCTTTTCCGGGGCTTCCCACGGTAGCGCGAGACAAAGACGAACAGTCTCAGCCAGTCGCCGTCTTCCTTGAGGACCTCCACGACACCTACGCATCGTGGATCGTCGAGATCGATACCCAGCTCTTCGCGGGTTTCCCTGACCGCAGCAGCTTGGGCGTTTCGATCCGTTGGCTTCACCTTACCACTGGGAGGAAGGAGGGCCCCATAATTGGTTCCCTCAGTGTGACACGCGAGGAGGACCTCACGGCCATCCTCGCTAACAGGCAGAGCCACGGCATGGTGTACCATGGTTCTTCCTCCGGTCTGTGTCCCCGCCATTATTTAACGCTTTTTTTGCCCTTTGGTCAAGGGTTGCTGTTCCACGCCGTTATGCTATTATTTTAAAGAAATAATTAATATTTTTATGCCAAAGGAATTTGGGCATAATCCGGCCGTAATTGATGGTGAGGCGAGATTTTTTGACGAAACAGCTCTTAGGGCCGAATTACAATTCGATTTCGCTCGTTCCGGGGGACCTGGCGGCCAAGGGGTTAATACTAGCGATACCAAGGTGCATCTTCGTTGGAATGTTGAAACCTCGTTAGTTTTTTCACCTGAAGAAAAGACCAGAATAAAAAGCGCCTTAGCCGGCATGATTAATAAAAAAGGCGAACTGGTTATGGCATGTCAGGTTACCCGGTCACAAAGGCAAAATCGGGAAATGGTATTGGATAATTTTCTGGCCGATCTTGAGGATGCTTTAAGGCCAATTGTGCCGCGTATTCCGACCAGAAAACCGCGGGCCGTGCGGCGGCGACAACTTGATGAAAAAACACGGCGCGGAAAAGTTAAAAAAGATCGAAGTAAAAAAGTTTTAATCGAAGATTAATAATTAAAAGAAATTATTTATGGAAGCCTACATTCCTCTGATAATCCTCGTGGTTATCTTTTTCCTCTCCTGTTTAAAACAGGTCAACCAATACGAACGCGGCGTTAAATTTACCATGGGTAAGTTTTCCGGCATCGTTAACCCGGGCTGGTATCCAATCATTCCGGTTTTTCAATCCATCCGCAAAGTCGATATGCGTTTAAAAGCGATTGATGTTCCTTCACAGGACGCGATTACCAAAGACAACGTTTCAGCTAAAATCAACGCGGTTATTTATTATAAAGTTGTTGATGCCGGTAAAGCTATTCTTGAGGTTGAACATGTCGACTACGCCGTTCTTCAGTTGGCGCAGACAACCATGCGTAACATTGTCGGTGAAGTGACTCTCGACGAACTTTTGAGTCAGCGCGGCGTCATTTCTGATAAGATCGAAAAACTTGTGGACGAAGCCACTATGGGTTGGGGTGTGGAAGTTACTGTGACCGAACTGAAAGATATTAATTTGCCACAAGAAATGATTCGTACCATTGCCAAACAAGCCGAAGCCGAGCGTGAACGTCGCGCTGTCATTATTAGCGCCGAGGGCGAAGTCGCCGCAGCTGAAAATTTGGCCAAAGCCGCTCGAATGCTTTCCGATTCTCCAGGTGCCTTACATCTTCGTACTTTGAATTCGATTAACGACATTTCTTCTGATGCCTCGAACACTGTTGTCTTTGCCGTCCCGTTGGAAGTTCTAAAAGCTTTTGAAGGTTTTTCCAAAAAATAGTTAATGTGCGTTTATTAGGACTTGAAACAAGTTGTGATGAAACTTCGGTCGCCATCGTTTCGAGCGATGGCCTCCGGAGTTTTGTTGTTGAGAAAAGTTTGATTGCTTCACAGGCGGCCAAACATGCCGAGTATGGCGGAGTGGTACCCGAGGTGGCGGCTCGCTGTCACGTTAATGTGGTTTTTCCCTTGCTTGAAGCGGCTGGTGTGTCACACGACGGAGCCGATATCGACGCGATTGCTGTTACGGCTGGCCCGGGCTTGGTTCCAGCCCTCAGGATTGGGGTTGAAGCAGCTAAAACTTTAGCCTTTGCTTGGAAAAAACCATTGGTGGCCGTGAACCATATGGAGGGACACATTGCCAGCGCTTTTATTGCTGCGGTCGAGACCCCGCCGGAATTTCCCGCCGTCTGTTTATTGGTTTCCGGCGGACACACCGAACTTTTACTCATGAAAAATTTTTGTGAGTATGAACTTTTGGGGCGCACACGTGATGATGCAGCCGGTGAAGCTTTCGACAAAGTAGCTAAACTTCTTGATTTGCCATATCCGGGCGGGCCGCAAATTTCTAAACATGCGTTAGAAGGGAAAAGAGGGGCAATAGATTTTCCCCGGCCAATGTTAGACAGCAAAGATTTTGATTTTAGTTTTTCCGGATTAAAAACAGCGGTAGCGGTTTATCTTAAGACTCATCCCGAATCCCTCTCCCCTAACCCCTCCCCCAATGTGGGAGGGGGAATCGAAGACGTCTGTGCCTCCTTTGAGCAAGCTGTGGTCGATGTTTTGGTTGAAAAAACAATTAAAGCTGTTGCAAAGACCAATGCTAAATCAGTTATCGTTTCTGGCGGTGTTTCGGCTAATTTGTTACTTCGCGAAGAAATGAAAAATAAATTGTCGCCCTTGCCGGTATTTTTTCCATCACTTGAATTTACTGGCGACAACGCGGCCATGATTGCCGCGGCTGGAGCGTGGCGTGCCGAGCGAAAAGAATTTATCGATCCTCTTAAGTTTGAGGCTGATCCTAATCTCCGTCTCGCTTAGTATGGAATACAAGTCCGAATCACTTGAACAGACCAAGATTATTGCCGCGGAATTTGCGGCCACTCTTAAGGGTGGTGAAGTTGTTGCTCTTGAGGGCGAAATAGGGGCTGGCAAAACAACCTTTGTTCAAGGTCTGGCCGTGGCCTTTGGAGCCGAGGGGTTGGCGCGCAGCCCGACCTTTACGGTAATGAATGTTTATCCAGCCACTCATGACCATATAAAAAAAATCGTTCACGTCGACGCCTATCGTTTGCGCACGCCGGACGATTTATTAAATCTTGGTTTGGAGGAGTGGGTCGGTCGGCCGGACTCAATTGTGTTAATCGAGTGGCCGGGAATGGTCGAAGAAGCGGAAATTAAAACCGATCGAGTAGTAAGATTTGAAACTGGTAGCACAGAAACCGAGCGTATCATCACTATCGAATAATAAAAAATAAAATACCTGCCATGCGGCAGGTATTTTTTGGTTGTAAAATTATGTGCCGCCAGTTACCCGGAACACCTCGGCCACATCAGTAATGCCATCAAGGGCTTTAAGTAAACCGTCTTGCGACATGGTGACCATACCTTGAGCCAAGGCTAGTTTTTGCGCTTCATATTCGGAGATATTTTCTGAAAGGGAAGCACGAACCGTATCATCCATTAAAATAACTTCATAAATACCGATGCGACCTTTGTAACCAGTGTTGTTACATTCTTCACAACCGGTTCCTTTATAAAATTTTAGATTATTTAGGTCGGGAATAGCTTCACCCGAAGTCGGAGAAATAACGCCAAGTATTTTTTTAACTTCTTCCAATCGTTCTGGTGTCAAAGCGTCATTGGTTTTACATTTTTCGCAAACCTTGCGTACCAAGCGTTGGCCGACAATTGCGTTTAGGGCCGGGGCAAGTAAAAATGGTTTGACTCCCATGGAAATAAAACGCGGCAAAGCCCCGGAAGCGGAGTTGGTATGGATAGTGGAAAGAAGAAGGTGCCCGGTAAGGGCGGCGTTGATGGCTGTGTCGGCTGTTTCCAGGTCGCGAATTTCGCCGACCATGATAATGTCCGGATCTTGGCGAAGAATAGAACGGAGACCGGCGGCAAAAGTGTAATTTTTTGAGGCATCAATTTGTGATTGGTTTAGACCTTCGATTTTGTATTCGATCGGATCTTCCAAAGTGATGATTTTTACATCGGACTTATTTAATTTTTTAAGAATAGCGTAAAGAGTCGTGGTTTTACCAGAGCCGGTCGGACCGGTGGTGACAATCATGCCATGCGGCTTTTCGATTTCACGCAAAATCTTTTTTTCCAAGATTGGTCGCCAGCCGAGTTGTGAGAAAGAAACATCAATCGATTCCGGTTTCAAGAGACGCATAACCACTGATTCGCCCCAGTTGGTGGGAATGGTGGAAACACGAACGTCGGTGTCGCCATCTTTGATAAAAATTGTGAAACGGCCATCCTGCGGACGTTCGACAATATTAATTTTTAAACCAGAGATCAATTTAATACGCGAGATAATTTTTTTCCATTCTTCGTGTGGCAGATCGGCGACATCCTGTAAAACGCCGTCCAGGCGATAACGCACAACGATTTTATTTTCCTCAGCCTCAATATGAATGTCGCTGGAATCAAATTTAAGGGCAGCGGCCACAACGATGGTTAAAATATCGGTAACCGAAGCGTTCTGAATAGTTTTTTGAATATCAGCAAAGGTGGTCATGGCCGCTTGAAACTTGGCTAATTCGGTATCAGTTATTTTTACCCCTTTAACAATCGGTTTAAATTTCGGCAGGGAATCGTAAGCCTTCATGGCCAAGCGCATGCTTTCCTCGGAGACCTGATAGACCACACTGTTGGCTTTATAACGTTCAGCTAACTGAAAGGCCAACTCTTGGACCCCTTCGCTTTTTGGTTCCAGAGCAGCCAAACGAATTTCCGGACCAGTGTGTAAAAAACAGACAACTTTTAATTTTTCCGCTTGCTCGCGAGGAATCAAAGACAAAGCTTCCGGGCTGATCGGGAAGCCTTTTAGGTTAACGAAAGATACGCCAAGGTCGCGCGCTTTTCCTTGCGCTTCATCTTCCTTTTCCTTTAAACGAACTTCCTTCATTTTTTCTTCTAAATCTGAGGCCGGGGCCGCGGCTGCGGGCGCCGTTGAGGCGGCTGGGGCGAAGGTGGCACTGGCCACGGGCAAGGAAGCAGGCGAGGGTTTCTTTTTTAATAAGTCTTCAATTGATGGTAAGTCCGACATATTTTATCTCGCCGAAGTCTGAAAGACGAGAGCGAGCGTGGTTCTAGTATAGCACGGGAGGTTAAAGGCGGTTAAGAGGATAGAAATAAAAACACCGGCTTTTTATCCGGTGTTTTCAAACAGTTGATTATTTTTTAAACCATCTTTTAATTTTTGGAATAATTCCGAAACGGCCGGCTTCTTCAAAATATAAAGACCAAACCGTGTATTGAAAGGTTGTAAGAAGTCCCGAGGCAAGAAGGATAATGGCGACAACGATGACAATGGAAGCAAAGATGGAAAGCAGATAGAAACCGGCTGAGCCGAGGATGGTTGCTATAACAAATAACAGTATGAGCGGTATGGATAAGATAAACAGCAAAGCCATGGTAACCAAAGTTGCGAGGAAGGAAGTGATAAAAAGCAGAATCCCCAGTTCAAGTGTTACGACGACATGAAAACGGAAGATATCCCAAGCCTCGTGGATAGCCCCGGAAATATTCAGATGTTTTCTAACGACTCCGACCAGGGAAAGCATTTGTAATGTCGTGACAGCAATCATTCCAACTAAGAAAACAGCTAAGGAAATGATTGGCGGATATTGATGCCAACCGTACGGTAGAGGATTTAGGAAAGCGACCGGGGCCACGGTAATAATAAAAAGTAGGGCCAGGCCGATTTTGCCGATAATATCAATTCCAAGAATGCGCCAGAAAAAATGATAGCTTTTTTTGAGGAGTTCGCGGAAACTAAGGGAATGTTTTTCTAGCCCACCAACCAAAATCGCTCCTTGAGCCAAAGCACCTAAAGAGATTAGACCAAGCAGAAGCAAAATAACAACGGCTGATATTGTGTACTGTTGCCTTGGTTCAAGCATTGATAAGTAACGACTATAAGAAACCAACCATTGATAACCCGGGAGAGTGCCATTAATACATTGCTCCAACATTTCTCGGCCTTTTAAAGCAGTTTGCCAATTGCCAAAAATGGATTCAAAAAGCCCGCCGGAAGCCATAATCGTGGCAAAAATTCCCAAGACCCACAAACGTTTGTGGTGCCAGGATTTTTTCCAGGCCTCTAAAAATAGCGGGCGATAAATTGGTTTTGACATATCCTCCTTTGGTCTTTTATTTCATTAACGCTTCAAACTCGTCTTTTTCAATTGTTTCTTTTTCCAAAAGCGTCTTAGCAATCAAATCAAGTTTGGCGCGTTCTTTACTAATGATATCACAAGCCACGCCGTGAGCGCGAGTAATGATGTTGTTTACTTCGTTATCAATAGCCTCGGCGGTTTTTTCGGAATAATCTCGGGCCTCGTGAATTTCACGGCCAAGGAAAATCATTTCATCCTTGTCACCAAAGGTACGTGTGCCAAGATCACTCATGCCGTAAGAGGTGACGAGTTCGCGAGCCAAGCCGGTGGCTTTGCGTAAATCATCGGAAGCACCGGTGGTAACATCACCAAAAATTTCTTGTTCCACCAAGTGGCCGGCCAAGAAGACGGCAATGTCGTCGAGAAATTCAGACTTGCTGTGCATTTTTTTGTCTTCGCTCGGGAGTTTAATAGTGTAACCAGCGGCGCGACCACGGCTAATGATGGAAACTTTATGAACCGGATCAGCGTGCGGCAAAATATGGGCTACCAAGGCATGGCCAGCTTCGTGATAAGCAGTGATTTCCCGTTCCTTGGGAAGTAGAATAAAGCTTTTGCGTTCTGGTCCCAGCAAAACCTTTTCAATTGACTCTAAAACATCGATCAAAGTAATAATCGTCTGGTTGTTACGAGCCGCGCGAATGGCTGCCTCGTTTAAAACGTTGGACAAATCAGCTCCGGAAAAGCCCGGGGTGCGCTCGGCCACGCGGCGAACATTGATATCGGCTTCAAGCGGCTTGCCGTTAGCGTGAATTTTTAATATTTCCTCGCGTTCGCCAATGTCCGGCATATCCAAAATAACGCGACGATCGAAACGACCTGGGCGTAGTAAGGCCGGATCAAGAACATCGGGGCGGTTGGTGGCGGCAATAATAATGACCCCAAGGTTTGGTTCGAAGCCATCCATTTCCACTAAGATTTGGTTTAAAGTTTGTTCGCGTTCATCGTGACTGCCACCAAGGCCAGCTCCACGTTGTCGACCGACAGCATCAATTTCATCAATAAAGATAATGCACGGAGCGTTCTTTTTTGCTTTGGCAAACAAATCACGCACCCGAGCGGCACCAACACCAACGAACATTTCCACAAATTCCGAACCGCTGATGTGGTAGAAGGGAACACCGGCTTCACCGGCCACCGCGCGAGCCATTAAAGTTTTACCAGTGCCCGGCGGACCCATGAGCAAAACCCCTTTCGGAATTTTCGCTCCGAGGTCAATAAACTTTTTTGGATTTTTTAAGAAATCGACTTCTTCCATTAACTCTTCCTTAGCTTCACGCGCTCCGGCAACATCTTTGAAAGAAACTTTATTTTTAGCATCCTTAGAAAATTCGCGCGCCCCGGCCTGACCAAACATCATGGCTTTGTTGTTGGCCCCTTGCATTTGGCGAATCATGAACCAAAAGAGCAGAGTGATAAGAAGAATTGGTAAGAGAGTAGGAATAATGACCCCCCAAAAAATTCCACTACCGCTTTCGTTTTCGATTTGCATGTCCACGGCCGCGACCACAGCCGGATCAAGATTGTAGGTAGCGAAAAGTTCGGTCAACGACAAGTCGGCTTCCTTAGTAGTTTTTTCTAAGGTGCCGTCTTTTAAAGTAATTTCAACTTCGTTGCCGGATATGGCCAACGATTGAACTTGGCCACTAGCCACCTGCTCAACCAAAGTGTTGAGTCCGACTTCGGTTGGCTTATCGGTTTTTAGACTATAGGTCGAGAAAATGGCCCCAATGACCAATAGGACTAAAATAAAGAGAATGAAGTTTTTTGATAATGGTTTCATAACGAAGAAATTATACACGACCGGCTGGATTTTTCAAGACCAAAAAGCAGGGCCGTTAGCCCTGCTTTTTTGTTTGATTATTCGGCTTTGACTTCTTCCTTGGTTTCTTCAGGAGCTTTAACTTCTTCTGTTTTAACTTCCGGTTCGGTCATAGCTTTGAGGGAGAGTCCAAGACGATGTTCTTTTGGTTCAATCGAGACGACTTTGAATTCCATTTCATCGCCGATTTTACCCAAGGTGGTGGGATCAATATTCGGCTGGTTGGAAAGTTCAGAGACATGGGCCAAGCCATGGATTTCCGGAGTCAGCTCAACAAAGAAGCCGAACGGATTAATCTTCAAAACCTTTCCTTTAACGGTATCGCCAATTTTGTATTCCTCTTGAATGCGCTTCCATGGGTCATCAACTAACTTTTTCATGGAGAGGAAAATTTTGCTGCCTTCGATGCCGATGATTTCGGCTTCGACTTGTTGGCCAACCTTCAATAAATCACGAGGATGATCGATACGCTGCCAAGCAATTTCGCTGATATGGACCAAGCCTTCCAAAGTATCAAAGCGAACAAAGGCGCCGAAGTCGGCCAAGGCGGTGATTTCACCCATAACCTTATCGCCAACGCGATAACGCGAGATCAAATCTTTTTGACGTTCTTCCCAAACTGATTTTTCCGAGACAATTAATTTTTCTTCGTTTTCGTTGACATCGATTACTCGAACGTCCATGTCGGTGCCGACATACGAACGAAGTTTTTCTAAAATTTTATTTTTGTCGCCACCGGAAACTCGCGGATAGTGTTCGGGCGAGAGCTGCGACACTGGCAAGAAACCAGTGACATGACCGATGCGCATGAGGAGACCACCTTTGTTAGCTTCAACAACTTTAGCTGGAACGATTTCACTAGTGGTGAACAAACGACGCAATTCGTCCCAGGCCTTTTGTTGGCCGGCCGAACGAAAGGAAAGTTCCATGTCGCCGTTTTCGTTCTCAAGCTCAAGAACGGTCGCGTCGACTTCATCACCAATTTTTAAATTATCGTAGAAAGCTGATTCGGCGAACAATTCGCGACCGCGAATAACGCCTGAGGTCATGCCTTCAATGTCCAAACGGACTTCGCGGCGGTTGGTCGACAAGACCTTGCCACGCACCACATCGGCAACTTTTGGGATCTTTAAATACCCGCCATCAGCGAGCAGTTTTCCCAATTCACTATTTACGTTTTCGGGCTTCTTTAAAGCCATATGATTTTCCGGTAGGCGTGAGTCTGGGTGGCCCCAGGTTTGGCCCAACGGGACTAATAATTAAAAGGCGTGCCCTCCGTAGCTCGCCTCGAGCGTAGGAAGGGTGTGGAAAGTATAGCCGAAGGGCGGATTTTTGGCAAGATTCCGATTTATTGGTACTCTATCCTTAGATTTAACACCCACCCCTCTATGTCTCACCCCCATGAATACATCTTAAAAGAGTACCAATACGCCATTAACCATTTGGCACCAACCGTGCCAGCCGAAATTAAGGCCGAAGCGCAAAAAACATGCGAGGCTCTTTTGACTGATCCGAATACTGATGAAAAAAGAATTTCTGAGGCCATGGCTACCACCGGTAAAGCTGAATATCCGTATCGCTACGCCTATAACGAACTGACCGGCCTGACCAAGCTCGAGAAACTCAAAGAACATGTTTTGGAACACGTTGATGATGCCGTGAAAAAGAAGTTGGAGGATATTCTAGCCTCGGGTGCCAATATCGAAGAAATTACTCGCAGTAAAATGTTTGAAGAGCAGTTTAATGCTGATGAAAAATATCAGATTGAAGATGGTTTCATGGATGCTGAAGAGCATGTTAAGGAAGAAATGAAAGAATTAAGCGAAAAAGATCTGCCCAAGTACGACAAGTTGGTAAAGAAGTACGAGGGACAACGTGATGAGATTCAGAAACAAATTGATATTCTGCGAGCTTTGGCCAGTCATGATAAAAAATGGGAGGCGGAAATTTTGGATAAGGTTAAAAACTTTGAGGAAGGATGGCTCGTTACTATGCCTGATCCAAAATTGGAAACAGTTAAAAAAGAAATCGAATATTGGCAAGGGGTATTTGGGGAGGAATAAGGAAAAAAGATCAAAACAGGCCACTCTCGTGGCCTGTTTTTTTACCCATTTTCCGCTTGTCCAAACTGCCCCCACGTGCTATACTGGACGCGTAACTTTTTACTTTATGAACATCTCTTGGCACGGACTTTCGAGCTTTGAAATCACCACCAAAACCCCGGCCGGGGAAGTGACTTTGGTCACTGATCCGTATGTTAACGAAACCGGTTTACGTTTCCCCCGGACTTTGACTGCTGATTTGGTTGCTGTCAGTCATGACGAAGCTGACGCTAACAACACCGAGGCTATTCAGGGCAAACCGTTTGTTGTTAATACCCCCGGTGAATACGAGGTTAAAGGTGTTTTCGTTTATTCCATTTCGGCGCCTTTGGCCGAAAAGGGAATGGAAGATCATCGCATCTTTCGTTTTGAAATTGAAGGCGTTCATTTAGCGCATCTTGGGGCCTTAAATCGCGTTTTGACTGACGACGAGTTGGCTGAACTTAAAAATATCGATATTTTGATGATTCCGGCTGGCGGTGGGCGGGTTCTTTCACCCAAGCTTGCCTCGGAAGTTATTGAACAGCTTGAGCCGCGCGTGGTTATTCCCATGACACATTCAGTTGAAGGGTTAAAAGAAAATTTGGGAACAGCCGATGCTTTCTGTAAAGCCTTGGGAGTCTGCCAGCGAGAGACTACAAATAAATACAAGGTCACCAAACGCGATTTGCCAGAAGAAGATATGTTGATTATGACTCTTGAGCGGGCGTGATATGCGAATCAATAAACTACCTGCCAATCGCCAAACTGTTTTTTACGTCAGTGTTGGACTGACTATCTGTTTGGCGTTGGTTGGATGGTTTTTTTCTTTTAAAAAGAGTTGGGCTAATCTTAACCTTTCGTCAAAGAATACTCTGACCCAGATGTCTGAAATAAAAAACGGTATGCAAGACATTGGTTCTGATTTAAAAAGTGGTTTGCAAGAACCGGTCAGTGAAGTCACCCCAGTTATTGGCGATGCTGTCGAGGTCTTGGGCGAGGCCACTGAACAAAGAAAAGAAGCCTCCAATATAGTGGGCGAAATCATGAAAGAAAATTTAGAAAATCAATATGGCGAAACTCAAGAAAACAATCAAGCATCAGCCGAATAAGGGTGAAGACCAGGAAGTGGTTCCGTTAAGCGACACGGCTTTAGTCGGTCGGCTTGAAGCCCGAGAAATTAGTCACGAAATGAGCGACGCGTATTTGGATTACGCCATGTCGGTTATTGTCAGTCGCGCTTTGCCCGATGTTCGTGATGGTTTAAAGCCGGTGCATCGCCGCATTCTTTATTCCATGTGGCAAGTGGGTCTTAGAGCCAATTCGCGTTTTAAGAAATGCGCCACTGTGGTTGGTGAAGTACTTGGTAAATATCATCCGCACGGCGACTTGGCGGTTTATGATTCCTTGGTTCACATGGCTCAGGATTTTAAGTTGCGCTACCCGCTTATTAACGGCCAAGGTAACTTTGGTTCGCTTGATGGCGACTCAGCCGCGGCCTATCGTTACACTGAATCAAAGCTGCGTCCATTGGCTGAAGAAATGTTGGTTGATATTGAAAAAAATACCGTTGATTTTCACCCCAACTTTGATGGTACCCACGAGGAACCGTCGGTCTTGCCAGCCAAAGCACCTAACCTTCTTATCAACGGTACGCTTGGTATTGCCGTTGGTATGGCTACCAACATTCCGCCGCATAACTTAACCGAGGTCTGTGATGCCACAATTCATTTGCTGGATAACCCCGAAGCCACCATCGAAGATTTGTTAGAATTTGTAAAAGGCCCCGATTTTCCAACCGGTGGTATTATTTACGATTGGAACGAAATCAAACAAGCCTATGCCACAGGTAAGGGCGGAATCATGACTCGCGCCAAGACCGAGATTTCCGAAGACAAAAAAGGCAACATGCGGATTATTGTTCAAGAAATTCCTTTCCAGGTTAATAAAGCGACGCTTCTGGAAAAAATTGCCGAATTGGTGCGCGATAAAAAAATTGAAGGCATTCGCGATCTTTGGGATGAATCAACCAATGATGGCGTGCGCATTATTATTGAACTTAAAAAAGATGCTTATCCCAAAAAAGTTTTGAACCGCTTGTATCAATTAACGCAGCTGCAAGAAACTTTTCACGTCAACATGTTGGCCTTGATTGATGGAATTCAGCCGCGGGTCTTGAACTTAAAATCAATCATTGAAGAATTTTTAAAACATCGCTTTGTTGTTATTCGTCGACGCACACAGTTCGAGCTTGATAAAGCCAAAGATCGCGCTCATATTCTTGAAGGCTTACGTATTGCCTTACTCAACATCGACAAAGTCATCGAGACAATTAAAAAATCAAAAGATAAGGACGAAGCGCGGGTTAACTTGATGAAGAAATTCAAGTTGTCCGAACTGCAAGCGGTCGCCATCTTGGAAATGCGCTTGCAACAGCTGGCCAATTTGGAACGCTTAAGAATCGAACAGGAATGGGAAGAAAAACAAAAACTGATTGCCGAACTGGAAGCGATTTTGAAATCAGAAAAGAAAGTCCGTACCCTGGTTAAAAACGAGGTCGAAGAAATTAAGGAAAAATATGGCGACGAACGTCGCACTGAGGTGGTTAAGCAGGGCATTAAGGCCTTTGCCATGGAAGACTTAATTCCTGATGTCGCGACTGTCGTCATGATCACGCGTGGCGGATATATCAAACGGGTTTCGCCTGATGCTTTCCGCACTCAGGTTCGTGGCGGTAAGGGAGTCATGGGCCTTACCACTAAAGAAGAAGATGAAGTTGAACAAATGTTCTCCACCACCACACACCGCGATATTTTGTTCTTCACCAATCGTGGTCGTGTCTTTAAAACTAAAGCTTACGACATTCCCGAAGCGGCGCGCACAGCTAAGGGTCAGGCCTTGGTTAACTTCCTTAACTTGGCGCCGGGTGAATCGGTCACTTCGTACCTGTCTTTCTCTGAAGACGATGCTTACAAATTCTTATTCTTTATAACTAGTAAAGGAACTGTTAAAAAGACAGCCATTGAAGAATTTGAAAACATTCGTCAAAACGGTTTGATTGCCATTAAATTAAACGACGGTGATAATTTGGAATGGGTTAAACCAACTTCCGGCAAAGATGATATTTCATTGGTCACGGCTGCCGGGCAATCAATTCGTTTTAACGAGGACAGTGTTCGTTCCATGGGCCGTTCAGCGGCTGGGGTGCGCGGTATTCGTCTTAAGGGTTCTGATGTGGTGATTGGCATGGATGTAATTAATACCGAAATGGCCAAACGTAAGGATCAAGCCCAGCTTTTGGTTATTATGGAAAATGGATTGGGCAAACGTACTCCGATTGATGAATACAAAACACAGGGGCGTGGCGGTTCTGGTATCAGGACAGCCCATGTTTCGGCCAAAACCGGTAAGGTCATCAGTGCGCGCATTGTTGATGCCGATGACAAACGTGACCTTATGGTCATTTCCACCGGCGGACAGGTTATTCGTATCAGCATTACCTCGGTTTCTGTTCTTGGCCGCGATACTCAAGGGGTGCGGGTTATGCGCTTTAAAGAGGAAAAGGACAAAGTGGCCAGTGTGGCCGTGGTTTAAATGGTTTTTAGAACCCCGCCGTTCGCGAACGGCGGGGTTTTGTTGACTTATCTTCTTATTTTTGCTACAATGATAACCAGCAGTATTAACTAATCTTCATTAAAAATCACTATGGGACTTCCTGGTCATCGCCGAACTAGTTCGGACAAGCGTCGTCGAGCCGCGCATTTTGCTCTTAAAAAACTCTCCATCAACAAATGCGAAGCTTGCGGCGTTGCTGTCTTGCCACACCGCGCTTGCAAGGCTTGCGGTTCTTACAAAGGCAAAAAAGTTGTCGACACCACCCGCGCCGCCAAGCGTTTGGTTAAGAAGACAACCAAAAAATAATTTATAACAGAGGCAATTTTTGCCTCTTTTTTTGTTCTTTATGTCCAACCGTCACCTTGCGCGTACCTTAGTCATGCAATCGCTCTATCAATGGGATTTTAACGGTCAGCCAACCGACAAACTCGATGATATTATTTCGTATGACCGCGCCGAATTTGCTCCGAATTTTGACGACGCCGGTTATGTTAAGGAAACGATTGACGGGGTCATTAAAAACATGGCGACAATCGATGAAATTATTGTTCAGTTCGCTCCGGAGTGGCCACTCCAATCCATGACCTGCATGGATCGCAATATTTTACGGCTCGGCACTTACGAATTAAAATTTTCACCGGGCGTGCCCTCCAAAGTGGCTATCAACGAAGCCATTGAATTGGCCAAAAGTTTCGGCGGCGATGCTTCGGGAAAGTTCGTCAACGGCGTCCTTGGCGCAATTTATAAAGATGTTGTAGCCAAAGGCGAAATAAAAGAGGTTGATATTAATCCACCAAAAAAAGAAAACGATAACGAAGATAAAAAAGAACAATTATGAACGATTTGAAGAAGCTTGAGCAGACTCTTGGCGTCACGTTCAAAGATAAGGACACGTTACGTCAAGCGCTTGTTCACCGCTCTTACCTAAACGAGCACCCCGACTTTCGTCTGGGTCACAACGAACGATTGGAATTTCTCGGCGATGCTGTTCTTGAATTGGTGGTAACGGAATTCTTATATAAGAATTACGAGAACCCCGAAGGTGAACTCACCAACTGGCGGGCGGCCTTGGTCAATGCCGACATGATGGCAGTTATTTGTGACGGCCTTAATGTAGAAGAATTTCTTTACCTTTCTAAAGGTGAAGCAAAAGACAAAGCCTCCAAAGCCAGACGATATATTTTGGCCAATGCTATCGAGGCGGTAATCGGTTCAATTTATCTGGATCTTGGATGGGACGAAGCAAAGGACTTTATTCATCGTACGGTTTTGATAAAGTTACCGGAGATTCTGCGTGACCAATTACACATTGATCCCAAGAGTCGTTTCCAGGAAGCGGCTCAGGAACGGGTTGGCGTAACGCCAAATTATAAGGTACTATCCGAAGAGGGCCCGGACCATAATAAAAAGTTTGAAATTGGTGTTTACATTAACAAAGAGCTTGTGGCCAAAGGTTACGGAACCTCGAAACATGAAGCTCAGGTAGCGGCGGCCGCGGAAGCTTTAAAAACAAAAGATTGGTAAAAAATATTAATAATTATTAGTAATTTTTTTTAACCATATGTTTAGAGAAGGATATTCACCAGAGCGGGGATCGAGTCTACGAGTTCCGGAAACTGATAACCCGGCGGAAGCGATTGCTCAACTTTATGACGCAATGAGAAAAAAAGGAATAACCCGAGCCGACGCGAAGGGTTTGATCGCTGGAATACTTAAAGAAAAATTTGTTGATTTGCCGGCCGGCGAGGTTGGGAGAGTTTTGGATGCCTATACTTCCGGTGTCTCAACCGAACTACTAGGTAAAGAGGTGAATTGGGAAAAAAGAAAAGCCGCTTAAAATTTTTAAATGTGGAAAAACCAAAGTTGCTGCTTCATACTTGCTGCGGAATTTGCGGCGCTTGGCTTCCTGAAAAATTGTCGCAGGATTTTACTGTGACAATTTTTTATTTCAATCCCAACATTCATCCATGCGAGGAATATGAACACCGTCGTGAGGCTGTAAAACAAATGTCGGAATTTTTGAAACTTCCGATGATCGAAGGTGAGTACGACCCCAAGGTTTGGTTCGAAAGAGTTCGCGGGTTTGCGAACGAGCGCGAGGGCGGAGCGCGCTGTCCTCTTTGTTTTGAACTTCGTTTGAGACGCACGGCTGAAGAAGCCAAAAAACTAGGTTTCGATTATTTCGCCACCACCTTAACCGTCGGTCGTTTTAAACCAGCCGCGATTATTAATCCGATTGGCGAAAAAATCGCCGCCGAGATTGGAATAAAATTTTTAGCTGGCGACTTTAAAAAACAGGGCGGGGAAATGGAATCGCAAAAACGCGGCAAGGAACTGGGAATTTATCATCAACATTATTGTGGGTGTGTTTATTCGAAGGGGAGGAAAGGGAGTTAAAGGGAGGAGAAGTGAAGGAAAAGTTTTTAAAAAAATCCCTGATTTCACAGAGATTTTTTTGGTGCGCGCAGGGGGATTTGAACCCTCGACCAAGTGGTTAAGAGCCACCTGCTCTACCGGGCTGAGCTATGCGCGCATTTTTTCCAACGGAAAAATTATGTCATAATCATTGACGCGAGTCAAGATTTCACGTATTCTTAGTGGGGGAAAAGTGACGTGTTTATGTTCCTCATTTCGCGCCTGTAGCTCAATGGATAGAGCGCTAGTCTTCGGAACTAGCAATGGGGGTTCAATTCCCTCCAGGCGCACCAGCGATAAAATAAAATTATTTATATCCAAAATCGGTTTTATGAAAAAGATCCTTTATTTTTTACCTCTAGTTTTAATCGCCTTAACTCTAACGGCTTTTGGTTGTCAAAAATTTGGTGGTGGCAGCCCCAAGGTTCATGTTCCAAGCGGTTGGACAACTTATTCTGACACTGCTTACAATTTTGCTGTTTCATATCCAGACACCATGGAGCTGCGTGAGCGTCCAAGCGAAGACCAAGATTCGACTTATGCTGGTTTGAATGGAAAATTTTTTGTGTCCATTCGCGACATTAGTCGTGAAGGAGAGGGTCCAGCAACACTTGCTCTTTTTTACGCTTTTAAAAATGTCAGTGTCGAACAGTTTTCCGAAGCGCTTCAGGCTTCTGATCAAGGGAATATTGCCATTGGGGAAATAACCGATGTAACCCAGGGCGGAATTGCCATGAAAAAAATGATCAGCACCACGGCTATTGGAATGGATAAAACTCATTATCTGTTTCAGAACGGAGAAGATTTAATTGTTGTTTCTGTTATTTTGGGCGAGGAAGAAGTATTTAAACCGATTTTTGAAACGATAACAAAAGTTTCCGAATAGAGATTAAAATCAAAACCGCCTAGGGATGGCGGTTTTTTGATTGTATCATTGCTATTTTTAACCAAATGTGATACTTTGCCTGGTCCGAACGACTATATAGATGTAGTCCAAAGCGGACTAGAATTATGAATAATTGTTGGCACAATCCGAAAATGTCTTACCACTTCAATACTGTTATCGGTATTGGCGAAGTTTTGCGTTTCTCGGGTTGTCGGCCACTGATTTTTTTGACACGTAGTTAAATTAAATCAATTTCTAAGCAACCCGGGAAATCCCCGGGTTGTTTTAATTCGCCCCAAGGAGTCGATTATGCGTCCCCAATCAATGTACTACCTTCTGTCGGCCGCACTGGCTGTTGGCATGGGCGCCACCTGTGTTGCTTATGGCCCATTCATGGCTTCGCTCGGTTTGTCTTACGCCGAGTTTAGTTTGATCAACACGATTTTTTGGGTCACGGTTATTTGTGCTGAACTTCCAACCGGCGCCTTGGCCGATGGCCGCAGTCGTTCATGGTCGATTGGCATGTCCGGTCTTTTCTACGCCGTTGGTGCGCTCACCTACTTTTTTGCCGAAGGTTTGTGGAGCGCCATGTTGGCCGAGGCCTTGGTCGGTGTGGGCGGCGCTTTCATGTCCGGAGCCAAGCAGGCCTGGATGGTTGATTCGCTGAAGTGTTCCGGCTTGATCGATGACGAGTTGAAGCACGCGACCAAAAAAGCTTTTGCCATGGATAAAGTTATTCATGGTTCGGTCTTGTTCGTTGTCGCTCTTCTTGCCAACACTCTGGCCCAGTCAATCGGGTTGCACTTCGTTTGGTTGCCGCTGGTAGTTAGTGGAATTTTCGTCTGGTGGCTGGCCAAGTATCGTATGAATGGTCACGGCGAGCCCGAGGAAAAGATTTCCGAGCTCGAAGCGTTGAAGCAAAGCTTCACTCTTCTTTGCCAGAGTCGCGCCCTGGTGTGGGTGGCCGCGAGTATGATTGTTTTCGGTTTGGTGGTTTCCTTCAATCACTACTGGGCCGTTTACTTCAACGAGCTCTTCGGGCCATCAGGCGGTTCCATTGCTTGGCTGGTTATGTATCCGGCCGTGCCGATTGCTGGTTTTGTCGTGAGAAGCCGCCGTGTTTTGAACGGACGGGAAGAGTCAGGCATTCTCATCGCCTTGGCCATGAGCGGCATCGGCATGGCACTGATTCCAGTCTTCGGAGGTTGGGGTTTCGTTCTGCCTATGGTGATCATCCATGAACTTGGCCGCGGTATCTTCGAGCCACTTTCCGACGTCTTCATTCATCATCGCGTGGAAAGTTCGTATCGGGCGACCTTTAGCTCGCTTCAGTCGCTCCTCGGCCGTTTGGGTTTTGCTGTTACTCCCTTCGTGGTGTGGTTTAGTCTGCGTCAAGCACCGAGTGACAACACGACTATTGCCACGGTCTGGATGATTTGTGGCAGCCTCATGGTGGCCGGAGCTTTGGTTCTGTATCTCTTCAGGCCGCGTGTCTGAAAACTAAAAGAGAGCCTTCTCAGACTCTCTTTTTTCTATTCTATTTAAATGGCCGGTGCAACTGGAGTTTCCGGGGCCGGGGCAGTGGCCGGTTTGGCGGTTTTGCCCTTTAAAGCATCTTTTAATGATTTACCAGCTTTGAATTTTGGAACCTTAACTGAAGGAATTTGGATTTTCTCTGTTGGGTTTTGTGGATTAACCCCAGCACGACCGCGACGGACGCGAGCCGAGAAGGTGCCAAATCCAGCAATAGTGACTTCGCCATCATTCACCAAGGTGTTGGTAACGATGTCGTCAAAAGCCTCGACAAAATCTTCGGCCTGCTTTTTGGCAATGTTCAATTTTTCGGAAATTTTAAGGGCCAATTCTGCTTTGTTCATATTGAGGAGAATGTTTATTTCTATTGATAGTATAGCCAAAAAGTCTTCAAAGTGTCAAGGTCTTCCGTACCCTTTTTATACCCTTGGCCAATCCGGTTTCTTCGTCAATTTCAATAAGGATGGCATTCACTTCGACCGGGCCCGATTCTGGGACCTCGAACTTACCGAGCTCACCAACCCTCATACCGACCAAGATCGGTTCGTATGCTCCACCGATTGCTTGATTGTGCGCCCCAACCATACCAATGTCAGAAACAAAAGCTGTACCTTTAGGTAAAAGTCTTTCATCAGCTGTTGGAACGTGGGTGTGTGTGCCGACAAAGGCCGAAATGCGGCCATCGAGGTATAGACCAAGGACAGCTTTTTCTGAGGTTGCTTCGGCGTGGAAGTCGAAAAGCTTGGCAGCAATTTTTTCGCCCCTAGTCTTTTCTAAAATTTCATCAGCCGCCACAATAAAGTTACTGGCAGCTTTATCTTCCATAAAAACATTTCCGGACAAACTGGCAAGCAGAATTTTTTTACCGTTTTTTTCTACGACTGAATAACCTGCTCCACTTTGGTGGGGAATATTATACGGTCTAAGAACAAGTTTTTTTAATTCCGGATCAGCAAAAACCTCGTCACAACTGGGGTTGGCCAAGACATGGTTGCCGGAAGTGAAGGCGTCAACGCCGGCCTCGATCATTTCTAAAATAATTTTTTTAGTAATACCAAAACCGTGGGCCAAATTTTCCGCGTTCATGATAACGAAGTCTGGTTGAAACTCGGCGCGCAGATCGGGGAGAATTTTTTTGACGGTTTCACGACCAATTTTTCCAATCGTGTCGCCAAACATTAATATCTTCATATTTTTAAATGAGGGGCGAACGAATGTCCGCCCCTGCATTTTATCTAGCGTATTCAATGACGCGGGTTTCCCTAATTACCGTCACTTTAATTTCACCGGGATACTGCAGTTCGCTTTCAATTTTAGTGGCAATGTCTTTGGCCAGTTGATACGATTCCATGTCGTTAATTTTTTCCGGTTGAATAAAGACCCGGACTTCGCGGCCAGCTTGAATAGCGTAAGCCTTTTCAACACCTTCAAAAGTCGAAGCGGTTTTTTCCAGCTCTTCCATACGCTGGATGAATTGTTCCAAAGATTGTTTACGAGCCCCTGGTCTGGCGCCACTGATAGCGTCACCGGCTTTAATCAAAGCGGCTTCAATGGTGCGCGGGCGATCCTCGTGGTGGGCGACCGATTGATAACAAATTTCTTCCGGCAGGCCAAACTTCTTCATGATGTTGTAGCCAATCTCCGGGTGAGCCCCTTGCATGTCGTGGTCAACAGCTTTGCCAATATCGTGGAAGATACCGCCTTTTTTACAAATGGCGACATCAGCGCCAAGCTCTTCGGCCATGGCCGCGGCGAGTTGGGCCACTTCAATGGAGTGTTGCAGAACATTCTGGCCATAACTCGTGCGATACTTTAAGCGGCCAAGAATGGAAACCAGTTTAGGATCAATGGAGGAAACCGGAATACCCAAAGCGTACAAAGCTTCTTCGCCGGCTTTTTTGATTTCTTGTGATAATTGTTTTTTGGCTTCAGTAATTGCTTCCTCAATACGAGCCGGTTGAATACGGCCATCTTTGATAAGCATTTCCAAAGCTAATTTGGCCACCTGACGGCGAATAGGCGAGAAGCCGCTGACGGTAATCATTTCTGGTGTTTCGTCGACAATGATTTCTGTACCAGTTAAGAGTTCGATGGCTTTAATGTTGCGACCTTCTTTACCAATGATGCGGCCTTTCATTTCATCCGACGGCAAAGACACGGCCACAGTTGTGGTTTCCACAGCCTGCGGCGCGGCAAAGCGGGTAATAGCCAAAGAAATAAGTTTGCGCGATTCGCGTTCTAACTCTTCTTCGGTGGCTTGTTCCATTTTGCGCAAACGACTAAGTAATGCTTCTTGATTGGTTTCCTCGATGGCTTTCAATAAACGTTCTTGAGCTTGCTCTTTGGTTAAGCCGGCGACTTCTTGAAGTTTAGTGGTTTCTTGATCACGCAACTCTAAAATTTTCTTTTTGATTTCCTCGACCTGTTTGGTTTTTTCTTCCAGCTTGTTTTTCTTGTCTTCAAGATCAAGAATTTTTTGGTCAAAGGTCGCTTCGCGTTTTTCCAAACGTTTTTGCGTTTCTTGCAGTTCGTGACGACGAGTTGTTTCCTCTTGTTTAGCTTCGTCGATAATCTTGAGGGATTTTTCTTTGGCCTCAAGGATCATTTCTTGCTGTTTGGCCTTGGCATCGGCAATGGTTTTTTCCGCTCTTACTTCGGCGTTTTGCACGGCCTTGTGGGCAATGAAACGACGGAGGAAATAACCAATGACGAATCCCAGGGCAACCCCCATCGCCGCGGCGATGATAAGGAGATTGTCAGTTGTTAACATAAAAACCTCTTGGTATCCAAGAAGTTCCATAAAAACGCTTATTTTTTCCTAACTCGGGTTTATAACAAAAAAGATGTCGCGGCTAGCGGTCTGGGTAAATCGGCTTTAATTAGCGGATTAGCGCGCATCATATTTATTTCCAAGGTTTGGAAAGCATGGTTAAAAGCGTATTGACGAAAACTTCTGTCTGGATACTGAAAATTATTTTTTACGCTTTTATTATCTCATAAAATCATCCTTTGAGCAAGGGGTGATTTTACAGGGTTTTTGCGTCCTCTACCTTATATTGTCCGATGGCTGTTCGCCTTAGTTCCGAGACATACCCGCCAGTCCCCAAGGCTTGACCAAGGTCGCGAGCCAGGGCTCGGATGTAGGTGCCTGACGAACATTTTATGTATACACGGATTTCTACCGTATCGGTTTTCACGAGCGGTGTGGAAGTTAGATCGTACTCAAAAATCGTCACTGGCCTGGCTTTTGCCTCCAGTGGTTTGCCTTCGCGGGCCGCTTCGTACATTTTTTTGCCGCCAATTTTTATGGCTGCGTAGGCTGGTGGAATTTGTTCGATTTCACCAATGAATTTGCCAATAGCTGTTTTTATCTTCTCCTCAGTTAAGCCAGGCGGTAAGGGTACCGGCGTTATTTTACCAGTACGGTCATCAGTATCACTTGATCCGCCCAAAATAAAGGTCGCTTCGTAAACCTTGCCAAGGCCAACGAATTTACTCAATTCCTTGGTTGATTCGCGGCCGACAGCGACAATTAAAAGACCACTGGCAAAGGGATCCAGTGTTCCGGCGTGGCCGACACGACGTTCGCCGGTTATTCGGCGGACTTGGTCAACAATATCGTGTGAAGTTGGACCGACCGGCTTGTCGATAAGAAGGAAGGGCATAATCTTTACTTATTCTACTAAAAGCATTATTATTTAACCACTTATGAATATATCCGAACTGGCTCGTCGCCTGAATGTGTTACCAGAGGAGTTACGGAGCAAACTGCCGGAGCTTGGTTTTAGTATTGGTACACACGCCATCAAGGTTGATGACCGTGTGGCTGGTCAGATTCAGAATGCTTGGGCCGAATTAAAGCGCCGTCAAAGATTACAGGAAAGAATGGAAACGCAAAAGGCCGAGCAAGAACGCCGTGAGTCTCGGACAGCCGAAGAACAAAAACCAATTGTCTTGCCAGCCATTATAACCGTTCGTGATTTTGCTTCGCTTTTGCAGTTGCCAGTACCTAAGGTTATGCAGGAATTAATGCGTAGCGGAATTTTTGCTTCGCTTAACGAGAGATTGGATTTTGACACAGCTTCAATCATTGCCGAGGATTTGGGTTACAAGGCAACTCTTGAGGAAGAAGGAAAAGAGGAAGCAGTTAATCCCGAGGCCGACAAGCGTTTGACCGAAGTCGCGGCCGAAGAAACCGAAGAGACCCTAAAAAATCGTCCGCCGGTTATTGTTGTCATGGGTCACGTTGACCACGGCAAAACAAAAATTCTTGACGCTATTCGTAAAACCAATGTCATGGAGTCTGAGGCTGGTGGAATCACCCAACACATTGGTGCCTATCAAGTTGAACGCAAAGGCCGTCTTTTAACTTTTATTGATACACCTGGACACGAAGCTTTTACAGTCATGCGTTCACGCGGAGCTAAGGTGGCTGATATTGCTATTCTAGTTGTAGCCGCTGATGATGGTGTGCAACCACAAACCAAAGAGGCTGTTAATATTATTCAGTCTAGCCACTTACCGTTTGTCGTGGCTTTGAATAAAATCGATAAACCCGATGCTAACCAAGAACGGGTTAAAGGCCAGTTGGCAGAATTGAATTTGATTCCAGAAGAATGGGGTGGAAAAACCGTGATCATTCCTGTGGCCGCTAAGCTCGGCACTGGTATTGATGATTTACTAGATGTTTTGATTTTGACGGCCGACATGAACGAAAAATTTATTCGTGCCAACCCAGACCGTCCGGCCATTGGTACGGTTATCGAGTCACACGTTGATCCGGGTGAAGGACCGGTTGCTTCAATTTTGGTGCAGGCCGGCACTTTGCGGATTGGTGATGATCTTGGTGTGGCCGATGCACTTTATGGCCGCGTTCGGGCCATGCGTGATTGGAAAGGCGAGTTGGTAAAAATCGCTCCGCCATCAATGCCGGTAAAACTTATTGGACTTCGCGCCGCTCCGGCAGTTGGCGATGTAATTGAAGTTCCGGCCGATGCCGCGGCTCTTAAAAAACTTAAAGTTAAACCAATGCGCGCCACTGAAGAAGTCGCCTCCATTAAACACGCTGCGCCGACTGACGGCGAGGGAGTCAAACAAACTCGTAAGGTGGTGTTGCGCGCCGATGTGCTCGGTTCGCTCGAGGCTATTCTTGGTATGCTCGACACCGTGCAACATCCCGAGGTTGGTATTGAGGTGGTCGGCAAAGGACTCGGGCATATTGTCGAGTCAGATATTCTAAATGCCGAAGCAACCGGTGCTGTGGTTATTGGTTTCAACGCCAAGCCAACCACAACGGCTGAAGAATTGGCTCGTGACAAAAATGTTACGGTTCGCGAGTACAGCATTATTTATAAATTATTCGAAGATCTTTTAACTGACCTGCAAAAACTTTTGCCATCAGAGACCGTGGTGACGGAAATTGGTAAAGCCGAGGTTTTAGCTAACTTTAAAAAACTTGATAACGGTTGGATTGTTGGCTTGCGCGTTAAAGATGGTAAAATAAAACCCAAGGCAAAAATTCGTATCTGGCGAGCCGAACAAATTGTTGGTGAAGGTGAAATCCTTACCGTTCAAATTGGTCGAGCCGAGGTTAAGGATGCCAAAGCCGGACAAGAATGCGGTGTTGGTTATAAGAGTAAAACCAAAGCCGAAGCTGGTGATATTTTCGAACTCTATACTGAAGAAGTTAAAGGACGGCTTCTTGAAATTAAAGGTATTCGTGCTAGATAATAATTAAGGCTGATAGTATGTAGTAGGTAGTATGTAGGCAAGATGTCTCGACGGAGGTTTTTGCCTACCCACTACTGACCTACCTACTACACACCTAAAATAAAAATATGTCTGAACTCAACTTAACTTCACAAAATTTTGATCAAACCATTTTGCAATCTGATAAGCCGGTGTTTGTCGATTTCTGGGCACCGTGGTGCGGTCCGTGTCGCATGATGGGGCCGATTGTCGAAGAGCTGGCCAATGAGATGGATTCCGTTATTGTGGCCAAAGTTAATGTTGACGAAGAAACCGAGGTGGCTCAACGTTTTAATATCCTTTCTATTCCAACCTTCATGGTTTTTAAAGGTGGTCAGCCGGTTGATCAGTTTTCCGGAGCTTTAACCAAGGAAGCGATGAAGGAAAGAATTGAGCGAGCGCTCTAGGCCCCCACCCCAACCCTCCCCCGTCGTGGCGACGAGAGAGGGAGAACCCCTGTTTTATGTCAGTTCAAATTACTTACTTTGTTCACGGAACCACCACTGATAATGAAAGAGAGATTTCTTCCGGCTGTCATGATGCTGAATTATCCGAACTTGGGATAAAACAATCTATTGAATTAAAAAACCATATCAAAGATAAGAAATTTGATGTGGTTTTTTGTTCTGATTTGAAACGAGCAGTTGCTTCGGCACAATTGACTTTTGGTGATAGTGGTTGGCAGATTATTCAAGATAAGCGACTTCGTGAATGCGACTACGGGGACTTTAACGCCCAACCCTCAAGCATTGTCGAGCCGCTTCAGGAACAAAATATTATCAACCGTTTCCCTGGCGGAGAAAGTTATGAAGATGTTAAAATAAGAATCGCTGATTTTCTTAAGCACCTAAAAGAAAATTATGACGGTAAGCACGTGGCTATTGTGGCTCACAAAGCGCCGCAGTTAGCTCTCGACGTCCTGCTAAAAAATAAAACCTGGGAACAAGCTTTTGCCGAGGATTGGCGGAAAAACAAAGCCTGGCAACCGGGTTGGGAATATTTAATTAATTGATAATTTATGTCAGAAAAAATAATCATCATCGGCGCTGGTCCGGCCGGTTACACGGCGGCCATTTACGCCGCGCGAGCTGAACTTGCTCCGGTTTTGTTTTCCGGGCCGCAACCAGGCGGGCAATTAATGTGGACAACAGTCGTCGAAAATTTTCCCGGCTTTCCTGAAGGTGTTTATGGTTCGGAGTTAATGGAAGAGCGCATGCGAAAACAGGCGGAAAAGTTTGGAACAAAAATTATCGCCGAAAATATTGCTTCGGTTGATTTGTCGGCGCAGCCTTTTAAGATTGTTTCGACCAGCGGGGCGGAATACCAAACCGAGAGTTTGGTTATTGCCACCGGAGCCTCGGCCATTTGGATGAATGTGCCGGGCGAGGAACAGTATAAAGGTAAGGGGGTTTCGGTTTGCGCCACTTGCGATGGCTTTTTCTTTAAAGGTAAAGAAGTCGCGGTTGTTGGTGGTGGTGATGCCGCTATGGAGGAGGCTCTTGACCTCGCTAAGTTTGCCAATAAGGTAACAGTTCTGGTACGCGGTGAAAGTCTAAAAGCCTCAAAAATCATGCAAGAGAAAGCCCAGGCCGAAGCAAAAATTAATTTTGTTTGGAATGTTTCGGTTAAAGAAGTTCTTGGTGATGGGACAAAGGTAACCGGCGCAAAAGTTCTGAATTCTAAAACCAACGAGGAAACAGAAATTAAGGTCGATGGCATTTTTCCGGCCATTGGCCACAAACCGAATACAGAAATGTTTAAGGGACAAGTGGAAATGGATGAGCGTGGTTACATTATATGTAAGGGGCGTGGGAGTGAAACCAGTGTCCCTGGTGTTTTCGCCGGCGGTGATGTTGCCGATACTCGTTATCGTCAGGCTATCACTTCGGCTGGTACTGGTTGTATGGCAGCCATGGATGCTGAACGTTGGTTACAAAAATAACCTCACCCCCCAACCCCTCTCCTTACGAAGGAGAGGGGAGAAGGGGAGAGGTGAAAACGACGGTTTCGACCGTTGTTTTTTTGATTAAAAAAACCGCTCCTCGAGAGTTGAGGAGGGGCGGGTTGGGGAGGAAGACTCAGAAGATGACGCAGACGGCCGCGGCGCCGGCGAGGGCCACGGCAAAACCCTTCGTCATCCACCGGGCCGGGAGGCACTCGAGGTTGGCCTCCACCAGGAAGGCCAACACCAGGGCCAACCAGATGAAGGCCGGCGTGCCAACGTGCAGTCGGCAGGCCATTCCGGCGTAGATGAGCATGGCCGCAACCATGAGAGTGACTGCCGTGACCGGCGTGGCGAATTCGTTGCCAAGGAACTTTCCTAGCATTTCTCCTCCGGGAGAATTTGCGGGGTGGACTCAAAGAGGCGGTTATTTTTAACATAAAATTTCCTTGTTGTCAATGGTTATACACTTTTTTTGTTGCCCTCCACTTACCAAAGTATTAATCTATATTCGTCCTAGGAAAAAAATAATTTTTTGCACTATGCCTAATCCATTCGAGAGCGCTTTGAAACAGCTTGATCGGGCCGCCAAATTTCAGTCTTTTAACCCTGATTTTTTGGCCCAACTGCGTCAGCCACAACGGGAAATTCAGATTGCGATTCCTATAAAAATGGATGATGGTACACAAAAGATTTTTACCGGCTACCGCGTTCAACACAACAACGCTCGTGGGCCGTACAAAGGCGGTATCCGTTATCATCACGAAACAAATATTGATGAGGTGCGAGCTTTAGCTCTTTGGATGTCCATGAAATGTGCCGTGGTTGGAATTCCTATGGGTGGCGGCAAGGGGGGAATTACCGTTGATCCAAAAACTCTTTCGGTTGGCGAACTCGAACGTTTAACGCGCGGTTGGGCTAAGGCTTTAGCCGATGTGATTGGTCCGGAAAAAGACGTGCCAGCCCCGGATGTTAACACCACCCCGCGCGAAATGGATTGGATTGTCGATGAATTTAAAAAAACCACCAATCATCCGCATCCGCTCGCTGTTATTACTGGGAAAACCATTGAAGCCGGCGGTTCGCTTGGTCGTGGCACGGCCACGGGTGATGGCGGTTACTTTGTTTTTGAAGGTTTGCGCGAGCGTTTGAATATTAGTAAGGAAGCTTGTCGCATTGTTGTCCAAGGTTTTGGCAATGCTGGACACCAAATGGCCAATCTCTTTTTTAAGAACGGTTATAAAGTCGTGGGCTTGTCCGATTCACGTGGTGGAATTTATAACCCAGAAGGTTTGGATGTAACTGCCGTTGACGCTCACAAGAAAGAAACCGGTTCGGTTCAAAATTTTCCTGGTGCTCAGAATATTTCTAATGCTGAATTGCTTGAGCTTGAGTGCGAAGTGTTGGTGCCAGCGGCTTTGGAGAATCAATTTTTGGCTGACAACGCCCCACGCGTTAAAGCTAAAGCGATTCTTGAAGTTGCCAACGGTCCGACTACCCCAGAAGCTGACGAAATTTTTGCGGCCCGTGGTATTCCGGTTGTTCCAGATATTCTGGCCAACGCCGGTGGTGTTACTGTTAGTTATTTTGAGTGGGCACAAAACATGAAGGATGAAAAATGGACCGAAGAGCAAGTGAAAGCTAAATTAGGTGAAACCATGCAAGCTGCTCTTACAGCGGTATGGGATAAAAAAACTTTTTTGAACTGTACAGTCCGCGAAGCGGCCTTTGTCGTGGCTATGGAAAGAATCGAAGCGGCCATGAAATAATTTATTTTAGAAAAAAACGACGGCTTGTCCGTCGTTTTTTATAATCTTGTTAATTTTGTTTGTTAGTTTAAGGTGGTGACCTGTTTGAAATATGGTGGGAATTTTTTTATGAAGTGTCTTGAAGGGCTGGGAAGGGCTTTGGAAGATTTATATTAAAGAATATAGTTCAATAACCCTTTACAACCCTTCGGAGCCCTTCATAACCCTTCCAAACCTCAAGGTAATTTGCTACACTTCCAAGCGTAAATATGCCTTACGATCACAAACAAATTGAGAAAAAGTGGCAGGAAAAATGGGCCAAGTCCGGCATTTTTAAAACTAATGAAGATTCTGGCAAGAAAAAGTTTTATGCCCTCGACATGTTTCCATATCCTTCCGGCGCCGGGCTTCACGTTGGTCACCCTAAAGGCTACATTGCCACCGATGTTGTAGCTCGCACTAAAATGATGCAGGGTTTTTCTGTTCTTCACCCCATGGGTTGGGATGCTTTTGGCTTGCCGGCGGAAAATTTTGCCATTAAAAATAAAGTCCATCCGGCCGTGGCTACTAAGCAGAATATTGAAGTTTTTAAAAAACAGCTTTCCATTCTTGGTTTTACTTATGATTGGGACAGGGAAGTAAACACAACTGATCCAAAATATTATAAATGGACACAATGGGCGTTTCTTCAGATGTTTAAAAAAGGTTTGGCTTATGAATCTTTCGAACCAATCAATTGGTGCCCGAGTTGCCAAACCGGTTTGGCCAATGAAGATTTGGACGATGGTAAATGTGAACGCTGCGGCAGTGTGGTTGAACAAAAACCAATGCGCCAGTGGGTTTTGAAAATTACCGATTATGCCGATCGTCTGCTTGCCGATCTCGATAAGCTGACCGAATGGCCGGACTCGATTAAGCAAATGCAGCGGGAGTGGATTGGTAAGAGCGAGGGGGCGGAAGTTACTTTCAAAATCGTTTCCCCCTCTCCTTACGAAGGAGAGGGAAGGGGTGAGGTTAGAGTTTTCACCACCCGTCCCGACACTTTATTTGGCGCGACTTACATGGTTTTGGCTCCTGAACATTCGCTTGTTTCGGAAATTACCACTAGTGAATGTCGAGTTGAGGTTGAAAATTACCTTGCCGCCACGAAAGCTAAAACAGATATTGAACGCGGCGATGATACCAAAGAAAAAACTGGCGTCTTCACCGGCGCTTATGCCATCAATCCGGCCAACAATGAAAAAATTCCGATTTGGGTGGCTGATTATGTTTTGATGGGCTACGGCACCGGCGCCATTATGGCCGTGCCAGCACACGATGAACGCGATTTTGCCTTTGCCACAAAATATAATTTGCCAATTAAACAAGTAGTCGCTCCCCATTTCATTGATCCAGCCAATCCGCCGCACGAAGGGGTTCCGGAAAGCCGTCGCAAAAACGTTCATGTCATTATTCGTAACCCGAAAGACGGAAAAGTTTTGCTGCTTAATTGGTTTTCTAATATTACACCTAGCCGTTCGCACCTCCACACCTTTATTATCGGTGGTATTGAAGGTGACGAAGATTTATCTACCGCGGCTATCCGTGAAGCGACCGAGGAAACCGGTTATAAAAATTTTAAATTTGTTAAAGATGTCGGTTTCGAAGTTCACACCGAATATTTTGCTGCGCACAAAGGTCAAAATCGATATGCGCAAATTCGTGTGGCGGTTTTGGATTTAGTAAACGATGATCATGATGAAATTCCGGCCGAAGAATTAAAAAATCACGAGCCGGTTTGGTTTGATGAAAGTGAAGTAGAAAAAACCGTTAACGTTGTCGATGGCCCGATGATTTGGTACGCCTACAAGGAAGGTGCACCGGTTTTTGTTGAAGAAGGCGTAGCCATTAATTCCGACTTTTTGGATGGCCTGCCGACCTGGAAAGCCAAAGCTGACATGATTTCTTGGTTGGAAGAAAAGGGTTTGGGCCAATGCCAAACGCAATATAAACTTCGTGATTGGGTTTTTTCTCGCCAGCGTTATTGGGGCGAGCCAATTCCGCTTGTGCATTGTGCCAAGTGTGGAGTCGTCGCCCTTCCGGAAGATCAACTACCGCTTGAACTTCCACAAGTTGAACACTACGAACCAACAGGCACTGGCGAATCGCCGCTGGCCAACATTGACGAGTGGGTTAACACAACTTGTCCTAACTGTGGCGGCCCGGCCAAACGTGAAACCAACACCATGCCGCAATGGGCTGGCAGTTGTTGGTATTATTTGCGGTACATGGATCCTAAAAATGACACAGCTTTGGTTGATGCTAAAAAAGAAAAATATTGGTCGCCGGTTGATTTGTATGTTGGTGGAGCCGAGCATGCCACCCGTCACCTTATCTATGCGCGGTTTTGGCACAAGTTTCTTTTTGATATTGGCGCGGTTAGCGTTGAGGAACCTTTTACTCGTTTACAAAACGTTGGTTTGATTCTGGCCGAAGATGGTCGCAAAATGTCGAAGCGCTGGGGTAATGTAATTAATCCCGACGACATGGTAAACGATTACGGAGCCGATGCTCTGCGGGTTTATGAAATGTTTATGGGGCCGTTTAATCAACCGGCCGTGTGGAGTACCAATGGTTTGGTCGGGACCAGACGCTTTTTGGAACGAGTTTCCGGGTTGGAACAAATTATAATTAAAGAAGAAACTAAGAAAGTTACCCGGGCCCTTCATCAAACAATTAAAAAAGTTTCCGAGGATATCGACAGTTTTCGTTTCAACACAGCCGTGGCGCAAATGATGACTTTTGTGAATGTGGTTTACGAAGAGAAAGGAATCACTAAAGACAATCTTTTAAAATTCGTTCGTGTCTTGTGTCCTTTTGCTCCGCACTTGGCCAACGAAATTTATTCTTCGTTTGGTGGTAAAGGTTTTGTCGAAGAAGGATCGTGGCCGGAGTTTGATCCCGAACTTGTGAAAGAGGACGAGGTGACGATTGCCGTCCAGGTTAATGGAAAACTTCGCGGGACGATCGTGGTTTCGCCCGAAGCGGGCGAAGCTGAGGTGAAAGCGGCGGCGGAAACTGAAGACAACGTAAAGAAATATTTAGACGGAAAAGAAATCGTTAAAACGATTTTTGTCCCGGGCAAGTTAATGAATATCGTCATCAAGTAAAACAGTGTTGAGACAGGGTTAATCACCCTGTCTCTTAATTTAATTAAGTGTCGTGATATAATAAGTGCGGTTTTTAATCCAAATAAATATGAAAAGAATATTTTTTCTGCTTGGGGCATTTCTCCTTTTTCCGGCCATGGCCTCGGCCACTGGTTCGATTACCGACAATGTCCAGAACGTGGTCTACATCGAGTGTCCCGAATACACCGGGTCCGGAGTAGTGATTTTTGATAACGTGATTTTAACTAATGCTCACGTTGTCCAAAATTCTTATGGCGAAACAGAGGAAACTTGTTATGGCGGCTACGCGATAAGTCCCTATGAAATTCCGGAAGTGGCTTTTTGGTTAACGCCAACTATTGTTAGATACGATAATTATTTTGATTATGCCTTTCTTGAGGCTACCGATGAATATGGCGAGCCATATATTTTTCCTTCGAGTGCTGAATGGGGAAACGCCGACTCCATGATTTTGGGTGAGGATATAACCCTGCTTGGTTACCCTGATGCCGGTTTGGCCGGTTCAACAATTACCTCCACTAGCGGAACTATTTCCGGCTTCGACGGTACCGATTGGATTAAATCTGACGCCCAGGCTGAACATGGAAATTCTGGCGGTGGTGCCTTTGACGCTTTGGGAAATTATTTTGGTATCCCCACTGCGGTGGCTTCGGGTGAACTGAATTCTTATACTTGGATAGAAAATCTTAACGCAATTTTTGAAGACGCCTTCGGGGCTGATACTTTTACTCGGGATTATTCGACCCTTTATGAATGGGGAAATAAGGCTTGCTCAGCCGGAGTTTGTTATTATTTTGCCACAGACGAGGAATACTACCCGGAATATTTCACCTTGCCCGGCGACGGAGACGAAACAGCGCAGGTGACAGTGTCCACTTCCGGTGAGTACGATCCCTCCAAATATGACGCTGCGTTGGTGGAAAGAATGAAAGGACGTATTTTGCTTCAAGTCGAACAAAATGGTGAAGCTTGGTATGTTAACCCTAAAGACAACATGCGTTATTACATGGAAGACGGCGCGGCTGCTTACACTATGATGCGCTACTTTAGTTTGGGTATTACCGATGCTGACTTGGCCAAGATTCCCTTAATTGAAAGTTCAAGCGAAGTCTTGACCGCTAACAGTGTTTGTGCGACAAATTCTTTGGCCAATCAATTAAAAGGAAAAATTTTGTTGCAGGTTCAACAACACGGCGAAGCTTGGTATGTTCACCCGGATAAATGTTATCGGGTTTATTTAGAGGATGGCGATGCCGCCTACGACATAATGAGATTCTTAAGCCTGGGCATTGCCGACACTGATTTGGAAAAAATTCCTTCCAGTCTTTTTTAGAAAATTACGAGTTTGAAAAAACCGGCCGCTTGGTCGGTTTTTTTGACTTAATTTTATTTTTTGGGTAAAGTCGAGCCGGCCTTTCACCCCTAGCCTCTGGGAGACACTATGCCCGCATCCCGCTCTGCTTCCGATCTTCCCACGGCTGCCATCGAGGAAATGGTCGCTAAGCGGCAGAATTTCCTCGACGGCATCTTCACCTTCGTTCCTGACCTCATCGAGAGACGCGGACGAGTCGTTTCCAGTGAGGAATACACGTACCGTTACCACACGAAGAGCGAGCTTCTCGACTTCGGCGGGCTCTCGTTCTTCTTCGAGGACGGCATGACCGGCATGGGTGGACAAGAAGTCACCATCCATCTCGGTAACAAGATCTGTCTTTCCGTCTACCGGTCTGGCGACAACAAGTACATGGTCAAGGGGTTCGACAGGTCCGAGGAGTGGCAGAGAGCCCTTCTCTACGTCCAGGAGAACGAGAATGCCGTCGCCGCGGCCTGGGTCGAGGTGAAGCAGCAACGGGAGCAGGCGGCACGCCTCGCCCAGAGCGAGGAGGAGCGGCGGGCACAAGCCATCGCCGATGCCCGGCGGCTCGGCATCACGGGCTAGCCCCAACTTCCACACCCTGTCTCGCCTCCACTAGGAGGCCTTTTTTTATTCCCGTTTTACCCCTTCCACCCCTTGTACCCCTTTCGCCCCTTTGTTAAGATTCCTCTCGTATGAATATTGTTATTATCGGTACCGGATATGTTGGCCTGGTTTCCGGCTTAGGTTACGCCAAGCTCGGCCACCGGGTGGTTTGTGTTGATCGCGACGCGGCCAAGGTTGCCAGACTTGATTTGGGCGAGCCGCCATTTTTTGAGCCGGGACTTTACGAGCTGTTGCAGGAAATGCAGGAAGCCGGTCGAATTATTTTTACTTCTGATCTTGCTTCGGTTATCAGCGGAGCTGAAATAATTATGATTGCCGTTGGGACGCCGCCGCTTTTAAGTGGTGAAGCGGATTTGTCAGCGGTTTTTTCCGTGGCTGATGAGATTGGAAAAAGTTTGGATCACGAAGCGGTAATTGTTACCAAAAGTACTGTGCCGGTTGGCACTAATAAAAAAGTTTTGGCTCGCGTGCGCGAAGGCATGCGCACGGCCGAGCACAGCGAGTTGGCTGATTTGGTGTTGGCGGCCTCGGTTCCGGAATTTTTGGCCGAAGGCACGGCCTTGCGTGATTTCATGAATCCGTCGCGCATCGTTATTGGTACCAATGACGCTTTGGCCGCAAGTTTGCTCGAGCGTTTGCACGAAGGAATTGTCGCGCCGCGCGTAATGACCACTATTGAAAACGCCGAGTTGGCCAAATACGCAGCCAACGCTTTTCTGGCCACTAAAATTTCTTTCATTAATGAAATTGCTAATTTGGCTGATTTGGTCGGAGCTGATGTTACAGAAATTGTTCGTTCCATTGGTCTTGATCCGCGCATTGGTCCGCACTTTTTGAAAGCCGGAGTAGGGTACGGTGGTTCTTGTTTTCCTAAAGACGTTTCGGCTCTTCACCAAATCGCCGGACGCAACGGTTATGACTTCAAACTTTTGTCAGCCGTGATCGAAGTTAATAATCACCAACGAGAAATTTTTGTTCGTCGCGTGGAAGAAAAGCTCGGTGGTTTGAAGGGGCGAACTTTGGCTGTGTGGGGGTTATCTTATAAAGGTGGTACTGATGATATCCGCGAGTCAGCGGCCATTGATATTGTTAAACGATTGTTTGCCAATGGGGCCGAAGTTATTGTTTATGACCCCATGGCCGCGGAACGAGCCAAAGAAGTGTTGAGCGATCGCGTTCTTTTTGCTCCAACAGCGGTTGATGCGGTTGAGGGAGCTGAAGCTTTGCTTGTCCTAACCGACTGGCCGGAGTTTCGCGAGGTCTCTTTTGACGCCGTTCGTGAGCGCATGCTGAATCCGGTTATTTTTGATGGACGCAATTTACTTGTCGACCAACATTTGAAAGATTTAGGCTTCACCTATTATGGTGTGGGGACTCGATAAGTCACCGTCGCGATCCCTCTTTGTCATCCTACTGGTTTTGATAGTTGGTTTGTCGGCTAAAGCATTATTTTTTGATGAAATCACGAGCCCCACGGTTCGTGATTTTGTTAATAAAGAAACGGTCATGACCGGTACAATTGCCGGGGAGATTGTTCAGCGCGATTCGGCGCAAGAAGTGACCCTAAAAAATATTCAGGTTGGCGGCGAAGAACAGAACGGAAAAATTTTGGCACGTTTACCTAAGTGGCAGAACTTTTCTACTGGCGATATTTTGGAATTTCGTTGTGAACTGGTCGTGCCCGAACCGTTTAATGATTTTGACTACGCCGCTTATCTTGAAAGTCGTGGAGTTTACGCCGTGTGTTATCGCCCAGAGGAGTTAGTGGTGCAAGGGAAGGCTGCGTGGAATATTAGCGATGCTCTTTTATCACTTCGTCTGGCTATGATTGAACGGCTGGGAAAAATTTTCCCCGAGCCACATGCCGCGTTTATGAGCGGAATTCTTTTTGGCGGCAGTCAGGGGTTAAGCCAAGACATGAAGGGTGATTTTTCACACACCGGACTTTCACATGTCATGGCCGCTTCGGGTTATAACGTTTCTATTTTTTCTCAGCTTCTTTTAGTTCTTCTCATGCGGAGTACCCTTGGTCGACGACGAGCGATTATTGTTTCCGGCTTACTGGTTATTCTCTATATCTTTTTGGCCGGGGCGACGCCGCCGGTTATTCGCGCTGGCATTATGGCCTCGACGGTTATGCTCGGCACCTGGCTTGGTCGCACCCCGCATGCCGGCAATCTCCTTCTTCTTTCGGCTTTCCTCATGATGATTTTTAATCCGCATTTGATTACCGATGTTGGTTTTCAACTTTCTTTTGGGGCGACAGCCGGTTTGATGCTACTAGGTAACTGGTTTGGCGAGCGAGTAAATTTTATTCCTGAAGTTTTTGGTTTGCGTGAATCGTGTGCTGCTTCGCTTGCCGCCATTTCGGCCACCCTGCCGATAATGCTCTGGCACTTTGGTTCAACTTCACTTATCGCGCCTTTAGTTAACCTCCTTATTTTGCCGTGGATTCCATATCTCATGCTTCTTGGTGGGGTAGCTCTCGGTGTTGGTTGGCTTTCCGTTACGCTCGGGGCGATTGTCGCTGTTCCGGCTTCGGCTTTGAGTTCGTTTGTTTTGCTTTTAGTGACTTGGTTTGGTTCAGTTTTTTTTGCTTCAATTGTTTTACCAAAAATTTTGTCAGCAGTTTTGGCTTTTGTTGTCTTTATCTTTTTATTATGGCTCGCTCGCCGATCCAAACTCGCGCTCGACCAATAAAATTTTCCGCGCAACGGAAAAAGTTGGTTGGCCTTGGTCTTATGACCTTGGCTATGGTTTTAGCTTTAACCTGGCAGATGTTTTATACAATGCAACTTGATAAAGAATTGAAGGTTTGGATTTTTGACGTGGGGCAAGCCGATGCAATTTTCATCGAAACACCCGAGGGCGAACAAATTCTGGTGGATGCCGGAGCCGACAGTTCGGTTTTAACCAAACTTGGTCAGGTCATGTTGCCGTGGGACCGTTCCATTGATGCTGTTATTATCACTCATCCTCACGCCGATCACGAAGGTGGTTTGCCCGAGGTTTTGTCTCGTTACAATGTCGGGACAATTTATGAGACGGGTGTGCTTGGTTATGACGACCTACAAGACAGTGTTCGCGAGTTGACCGAGGGACAAGGAGCAGTGATGGACTTGGTGTCAGAGGGAACTCCCCCTCTCCTTGCGAAGGAGAGGGGCGCAGGGGTGAGGTTAGAAATTATCGCCCCAGACACCAATTTACAAAACAAAAAACTCGACAACTTAAACGAAGCCTCGGTTGTTCTTCTTTTAACTTATGGTGAGACCTCGATTCTTTTAACCGGCGATGCTCCGATTGATGAGGAAGACGAAATTTTTGACGACCTGGCCGAACCGGTTGATGTTTTGAAGGTCGCGCACCATGGCAGTGTCACTTCCACTTCGGGGAGTTTCCTTGAAGTTGCTAAGCCGCGCTACGCCATTATTTCGGTTGGCACTGATAACGATTACGGCCATCCACATCCGGCCACTCTTGAACGTTTGCAGACGCGTGGCATCAAAATTTTCCGCACTGATCTCGATGGCGATGTTTTAATTACCTCGACCGGTGGGGAACCGATAGTGGAGAGTCGGCCATTGCCGTTTTAGCTTGTAGTTTGTAGGAAGTAGCTTGTAGGCAGGAATCATTGCTTTTTTAAAAATAAAATGTTAATCTTTTTGCAGAAAATTAATCGGCTTGTTGTCTGTTGGAGCCGGAAAAACCTACCTCCTACAAGCTACAAGCTACAAGCTAAAATATGATTCAACGTTCCCTAGTCCTTCTGAAACCCGACGCTTTAGAGCGCGGTATTATCGGTGAAATTATCACACGTTTCGAGCGCGTCGGCGCCAAAATTGTTGGTATGAAACTTTTGGTGTCAGAGAAAGATACGGCCAGCAAACATTACACTGAAGATTTGGCCCGTCGCCGTGGCGAAAAAGTTCGCGAGCTCATGATTAACATGCTCACCTCTGGTCCAATTGTTGCCATTGTTGTTGAAGGCGTTGAAATGGTTGAGGTCACCCGTAAAATGGTTGGCACAACTGAACCAAAGTCAGCCGCGCCTGGAACCATCCGTGGCGATTACGCTCACGTTTCTTTTGCTCATGCCGACGAACGAGGTATTGGTGTTTTCAACATGGTTCACGCTTCCGGTAGTCCGGAGGAAGCTGAGACGGAGATTGCTGTTTGGTTTAAACCAGAGGAGTTGGTTGACTTTAATCCTTTATACACGCAGTTTACAATTAAAAAGTAATTTGGAATCTTGACCAGGAACGCTCGCCATGTAAGATGGGTGGGCGTTCCTTTTATTTCGTCCCAGGAGGGTGTTGTGGAAAGGCTTCGAAAACTTATTGCTGATTCGGTTAACGATTGGCAAAAGGTCGTAGAAGGAACCGCTAGAATGGATGAAGTCATTGGGAGAAGACGAGACTGGATCCTCAGTTCCTTACCAAGAGACAAAAAGCAAATCGATGCCGCTATTCCGGTTGCCGTCAGCGGCTTTAGGGGGATCGAAAACGGCGTTCTTTACCCCTTTAGTTCTCGACTCGGTCTGGACTCTCGGGTCAGCTTGGCCAATACCGCCGGCGATCTTATTGATCTAGCCGTTAATCACTTCGGTGGCCACCCGCCGGATCCGCGGCGATCGTTCGAAGCGTTGGTTTTGCTTGATGTATCCATCGCCTTGGCCATGGTGGAAAAGTTTGATCCGTTCCGTCGGGTCAATCGAGACTTGCAAAGCCTTGTTGAGGTCCTGTTTAGCGAGGTCTTCTCAAGTTCGGCCACTGAGCAGAAGCTCAGTTACTGTTTTGACAGGGCTGTCTACGAAACCAACCAACTGACGCTGGCTTGCCGCGACTTTGGTGCAGCTAGGATTTACTTCGAAGATCGTCCTAAGGAGCGCTTCGCCATAATCCTGAAACTGTTTCGTGACTGTCTTGAAGAGGGTGAAGTTTTTCGTGTTAATCTTGATGATCGTCGGGCAATCAGAATCACCGTGGTCTCCGGTGATTTTTCCGAAACGATCGCTCGACTTGAAGTAGCCTTGCGTCAACTGAACGCTGTTGTATACGAACGGACCAGTATTAGTAATTATTCTTCTGGTCCAGGTGTCAAAGGGCTTCGTCGGTTAAGAGTACGCTGGCATTCCAAGGCTTTCGAGTTCCAGTTGGCTTCGTGGGAGGTTTATCTCGCTATGAATGTTAGGCCGGGTCCGACTCACCACCTGGTCTATGAAGCCAGTCGACTTGGGGAGTTTTTAAAGGTTCGATATCCACAGAAGCTCTTCGGCATTCGGTGGGAGGATGGCCTCGAGGTGCTGCGTGAATTTGCTCTAGCTCGCGCGGCCAGTCGGCGTTACTAAAAGAGATCTCTTCACGGCCATTCGCTGGTCGTGTTTTTTTATTAAAATAAAAACACGCGAAATTTATTCGTGTGTTTTTGGTCGGGCTAGCGGGACTTGAACCCACGGCCTCTTGCACCCCATGCAAGCGCGCTACCAACTGCGCTATAGCCCGAGCTTCGCGTCCATTACTTTAAACCAAAGTGGGTTTTATGAAAAGGGGCGTGGTTGCCAAGACGCCCTTTTTTCTGCTAAGGTGGATTAGCAATTATGAAATTGATTTTCGCCACCCATAACCCCGGAAAAATAAAAGAGATGCAAGAACTTCTGGATGAATTAAACATCGAAGTCTCAAGTGCCGACGAAGCTGGAGTTACCGAAGACCCAATCGAGGACGGTTTAACTTTTAAAGAGAATGCTTTAAAGAAAGCCCGGTTCGTTTGTTCCAAAAGTGGCACCTGTGCGGTGGCCGACGACTCTGGAATTTGTCTCGAGGCTCTTAATGGTGCTCCTGGTATTTACACGGCGCGTTGGGCCGGTGAAGGGAACGACCTCGTTGATTTTACTTTGAATAAAATAAAAGATATCCCGGAAGAAAATCTTGGCGCGGCTTTTCATTGTGCGGTGGCCTTGGTTATGCCGGATGGTCGTGAATATGTTTTTGAAGGACTCTCGCCCGGCCGAGTCATTAAAGAACGTCGCGGTATCGCCAACCCCAAATTACCTTACGATCAAATTTTTATTCCGGCTGACCACGAACAAACTTTTGCCGAAATGCCGCGTGAAGAAAAACACACCTTAAGTCATCGTGGTCGTGCTTTCTCCAAATTAAAAGATTTTCTAAAAAATATTAGTGTCTAATCTACAAGCTACCTCCTACAAGCTACTTCCTATGACATCAACTTATCATATTATTGGCGGTAAACCTTTAAAGGGAACCGTGGAACTTTCTGGAGCAAAAAACGCTTCGTCTAAAATGATGATCGCCGCTCTTTTAACCGATGAGCCGGTGATTTTGGAAAATCTGCCGCGTCATGCCGAGGTCCAGATTACTGAAGAAATTCTTCACGCCATTGGTGCCACCACCACATGGGTGGCCGAACATACAGTCGAGGTTAACGCGGCTAAAATTTCCTCGCCGTCCGTGACCGGTTTGTCACGCCAAAATCGTATCTCTGTTTTATCTATCGCTCCGTTGCTTCATCGCGTTGGCGAAGCTTTTGTGCCGGTGGCCGGTGGCGATAAAATTGGGCCGCGGCCGGTTAACTTTCACCTTGATGCCTTAAAGAAAATGGGCGCGAAAATCGAGGAGCTTCCTGATGGTTATCGTGCCTCGGTCGAAGGTCGTCTGAAAGGCACATTAATTGAACTGCCGTTTCCTTCGGTTGGCGCGACCGAGACAGTTATTTTGGCCGGTGTTCTGGCCAAGGGGCGCACGGTTATTAGAAACGCCGCTATCGAACCAGAGATTATGGAACTGGTTAAGATGCTCCAAAAAATGGGGGCCATAATTGAGGTCGGGGTCGGTCGTCAATTTGAAATTATCGGTGTTGAGAAACTAAATGGTTGTCAGGCTCGGGTTATGCCCGATCGAAACGAAGCCGTCAGTTACGCTTGTATGGCCATGGCCACCAATGGTGAAATTTTTATCAAAGGCGCGGTACACGATCACTTGATAACTTTTTTAAACGCTGTCAGAAAAATTGGTGGCACTTACGAAGTCAGGGAAGATGGCATTTTGTTTAAACGCGATAATGGTTTACACGGCATTGAACTTGAAACCGATACTCATCCCGGTTTTATGACCGATTGGCAACAGCCGTTCACTGTCGTTTTAACACAAGCTCAAGGAACCAGTGTTGTTCATGAAACAGTTTATGAAGAACGTTTCGGATATACCGAGACTCTGAATATTATGGGAGCTGACATCACCTTGTTCCCAAATTGTCTCGGCGAAATAAATTGCCGCTTCAAAGGCATGAACTACAAACACGCTGCGGTTATTAACGGACCAACACCGTTAAAAGCCGCGCCAATTGTTGTGCCCGACATTCGCGCTGGCTTGGCTTTGGTCTTAGCCGCCTTAGTGGCCGAAGGTGAGTCGGTCTTAACTGGTATCGAACATCTTGATCGCGGTTACGAACGTTTGGAAGAAAAGCTGAAAGGGCTGGGAGCGAATATTAAAAGAGTTGAAGAATAGTAAAACAAAAATCCGATCGTTTTCCACGATCGGATTTTTTAACTTTAATTACTTTGCGGATTGCTTGGTCTTTCGTCCGGCCAAACGAACTTTGCGTGGGGTGATTTTAATCAAACCCGGCTTTTTGGCCATGGTCTTCATGCAACGGGTGCAGATACTAACGCGTTTCCCGTCAATTTTGGCGGTTTGCAAATTTACTTGTTGCTTGGATTTAACAGCGTTTTCGCTTTTACTGCGCAAGTTAATGGTTAAAGCGCCGCGGCCACAAGCGTCACAGAATTTAGACATATTAGGTAGTAAGTAGTTTTTAGCGTCGTTATGATAACTTATTCGACTAAAAAAGGCAAGTAATGCTATTATAATGCCGGCCAAACTACTCACTACTCACTACTTCCTACTTTCTCAAATATGTTCTTCCAACTCCTTTTTTCTGACCCTTTTCTTGCTGTCGCTTGGGTGGTGGCGGTCTTATCAGCCCTTACTATCCATGAATTTTCACATGCCATGGTTGCCAACCTTCGCGGCGACCACACGGCTGAAGCGGCCGGTCGTCTGACTTTGAATCCCTTGTCACACCTTGATTTGTTTGGTTTTATTTCTTTTCTTTTAATTGGTTATGGTTGGGCCAAGCCTGTGCCGTTTAATCCTTATAATTTAAAGAACACTAGGTGGGACGGTGTTTGGGTGGCTTTGGCCGGTCCAGCTTCTAATTTTTTACTGGCGGCATTTTCTGCCTTTATTTTACAGGCACTACTTGGGGCCGAGTTAATCGCCGTTAATAATCTTTTGGTTTTCTTTTTATACCTGGTTATTATTTTGAACCTTGGTTTGTTATTTTTTAATCTAATTCCTTTGCCACCACTTGATGGTTCAAAAATTTGGCATGCTATTTTTGACACTTTCCTTCATAACCCACAGCTTGGCCAAATGATTGAGCAACGCGGTCAACTTTTACTAATGCTTTTGATTTTTCTCTCTTTTGCTGGCGTAAACATTTTTTTCTTTTTGGATTTTTTGGTAAATCACACGGCCGGTTTTCTGCTTGGGCCGATTCAGACCATGTTTTTCTAGTATGAAAAGTTTGATTTTGCCCACCGTAACCTCGACTTTATTGAGTAAGGATGGTTTGGGTGGCTGGCGGGAAAAAGTTAAGGAAATTGATCAACTTGGTTTAAAACAAGTTGCGGTTTTCGTCACGACTATAGGCTTTGAAGAACGCCAAGAACTTTTTCATGCTTTAGAAAATACTAAACTCGAAGAAATTCCTTTTGTTCATATTCGTTCGGATATGCGACCAGAGGAGTTGGAATATTTAATCAAGCGTTGGCAAACAAAAGCTTTTAATTTTCATCTTTTGTCTGAGTTTGGCATGGAACACGACCTGACAAAATATTACCAGCAGATTTATATCGAAAATACTTTCGCCCCGATTACCGAAGAAGACCTCAAGGGTTTTGCTGGTTTATGTCTGGATTTTTCACACGTGGAGGACGCCCGTAGATTTTTTCCCGACACCTTTAAACAGTGGCAAGAAATTTATTCCCGTTTTCCGATCGGTTGTGGTCATATTAGTGCAGTAAGGGAAGAACCTCATTTCGACGAACGCGAACAGAGTTTCCGTTGTTCCTATCATTGGTTTAACAATCTTACTGATTTTGATTATTTAAAAAATGTTTCTTTATCGCAAGTTCCTCCGTTTATCGCTTTGGAACTTGAGAATCCTCTAGTCGAGCAATTAAAGGTTAAGGAATACGTGGAAAAGATTTTGGTGGCCATAAAGCCTTAAAGCCCGATAGGGCCCATTAAATCTTGACGTCATCCACACTCCGTGATACTCTTTTGCCATCTAAAAAAGTTTAATTATGCCTACAATTCATCAATTAATCCGTAAAGGACGTCATTCTAAAAAGGCAAAGAGCAAATCGCCAGCCATGCAGATTTCTTTGGATTCCTTGCATCGCAAGCGCAATGAAATTGCCATGGGCGCATCTTTTAAGCGCGGCGTGTGTGTTAAGGTTACCACCATGACCCCAAAGAAACCGAACTCAGCCATTCGTAAAATTGCTCGTGTTCGTCTTTCCAATGGTATGGAAGTTACCGCCTACATTCCGGGCGAAGGTCATAACCTTCAGGAACACTCTATCGTTATGATTCGTGGCGGTCGTGTTAAAGATTTGCCTGGTGTCCGTTATCACATCGTTCGTGGTGTTTACGACACTCAAGGTGTTTCTGGTCGCAATCGCAGCCGTTCTCTTTACGGCGTCAAAAAACCTAAAGCTAAAAAGTAATCATTCTTAATTTTTTCGGCGGAGTACCCCACACGCGGGGAAGCTAACCGGCCGAAAGTAAATATTTATGCGTGGTAAATCCGCAACTCTTCGGGTTATTGCCCCCGATGCCAAATATGGCAATGTCCAAGTCGCTAAATTAATAAACTATGTCATGGTCAGCGGTAAAAAAACCATTGCCCAAGACATTGTTTATTCAGCGTTCAACATTATTTCCGAAAAAACCAAGTCCGATCCGGTCGAGGTTTTTGAGAATGCTTTAAAAAACACCATGCCGTCCTTGGAAGTTAAATCCAAACGCGTCGGTGGTGCTAACTATCAAATTCCAATGCCAGTCCGCGGTGAACGCCGACTGGCTTTGTCGTTCCGCTGGATTTTGGATACCACCCGCGGCAAAAAAGGCCGTCCAATGGCCCAAAAATTGGCCGATGAGCTTATGGCCGCGGCCAAAGGTGAAGGTGACGCCGTCAAAAAGAAACAGGATGTTCAGCGTATGGCCGAAGCCAACAAAGCGTTTGCTCATTTTGCTAAATAAAAATTTATGCCTCGAGAATATTCTCAAGAAAAAACCCGTAATATCGGGATTATTGCCCACATTGACGCTGGTAAGACGACAGTGTCCGAGCGCGTCCTTTATTACACTGGTAAAAAGCATAAAATTGGTGAGGTTCATGAAGGTGCGGCCACTATGGACTGGATGGAACAGGAACAGGAACGCGGTATCACCATTACTGCCGCGGCTACCACTTGTTTTTGGAAAGGTCACCGCATTAACCTAATTGATACCCCAGGACACATTGATTTTACGGTTGAAGTTAAGCGTTCCCTTCGTGTGCTCGACGGCGCCTGCGTTATTTTCGATGGCGTGGCTGGCGTGGAACCACAGTCCGAAACCAACTGGCGTTACGCTGATGATTACAACGTGCCGCGTTTGTGCTTTATTAATAAACTCGATCGTACCGGGGCTGATTTTTTTAAGGATGTCGAATCGATTCATAATCGTTTAACCAAGAATGCCTATCCTATTCAGTTGCCTATTGGAACTGAAGATAAATTTGTCGGTATTGTCGATTTGTTGCGCATGAAAGCCGAGATTTATAAAGACGAAATGGGTAAAGACATTGAAGAATCAGAGGTTCCGGCCGACATGTTGGATTTGGCCAAAAAATACCGAGCGCAACTTATTGAGGCCATCGTGGAAAACGACGAAGCCCTCATGACCAAATATTTGGCCGGTGAAGAAATCCCTTTGGAAGATTTAAAGCGTGTTTTGCGTAAAGCTTGCATTGCCACCCAGGTTATTCCGATTCTTTGTGGTAGTGCCTTAAAAAACAAAGGTGTCCAAATGATGCTTGATGCGGTCGTTGACTATCTACCATCGCCGCTCGATGTTCCGCCAATGACAGGAACTGATCCTGATAATTCTGAAATTATTATTGCCCGAAAACCAGAGGATTCCGAACCATTCACGGCTTTGGCTTTCAAAATCGCCGCTGATCCGTTTGTTGGGAAACTGGCTTTTTTCCGCGTTTATTCTGGTACAGTCAAAGCCGGCTCGTATGTTTTAAACTCCATTACTGGCGAGCGCGAACGTTTGGGTCGCATTGTTCGTTTGCACGCCAACAGCCGCGAGGATGTAGACGAAGTTTATGCTGGTGAAATCGCCGCGGCCGTTGGTTTAAAGAGTACTTTTACCGGTCATACCTTGTGTGACCCTGATCATCCAATTGTTCTTGAATCAATTACCTTTCCTGAGCCGGTTATCTTTATTGCTATTGAACCTAAGACCAAAGTTGACCAAGAAAAAATGGCCGTTGCTCTTCAAAAATTGGCCGAAGAAGACCCGACTTTCAAAGTACATACTGACGAAGAAACTTTGCAGACAATCATCGGTGGTATGGGCGAACTCCACCTCGACATTATTGTCGATCGCATGAAGCGCGAATTTAATGTGGAAGCCACTGTTGGTAAACCACAGGTTGCTTATAAGGAAACTATTCGCGGTTCATCCGAAGCCGAAGGTAAGTATATTCGTCAGTCTGGCGGTCGTGGTCAATATGGTCACTGCTGGCTCAGAATCGAAAAGAACGAACCAGGCAAGGGTTATGAATTCTTTGAGGAAATCAAAGGTGGTTCAATCCCGCGCGAATACATTTCGCCTATTGATAAAGGAGCTCACGAAGCCTCTGATCGCGGTGTTTTGGCCGGTTACCCGTTAATTGATGTTAAGGTTACGGTGTTTGATGGTAGCTATCACGAAGTTGACTCATCCGAAGCGGCTTTCAAAATCGCTGGCTCTATGGCTTTCCAAGATGGTTGTAAAAAAGCTGGTTTGGTTTTGCTAGAGCCGGTCATGAAAGTTGAGGTTGTTACTCCTGAAGATTTCATGGGTCAAGTCGTTGGCGACATTAATGCCAAACGCGGACAGATTTTGGAAATGATGGATCGCGCTGGCTCTAAAGTCATCAAGTCAGTTATTCCGTTAGCTGAAATGTTTGGCTACGCCACTTCACTTCGTTCTTTAACGCAAGGTCGCGCTAGTTACAACATGGAATTTGATCACTACGAAGAAACTCCACGCAATGTTACTGAAACTATCGTTGCCGCCCGAACTGGAGTGAGGCGATAAAGCAAATTATACAAAAAACACCCGTCAGTTGGCGGGTGTTTTTGTAACTTGACATTATCTCTTGCTCGCCGCAAAATGAGCTCAATATGGACCATCAATTAAAACGTCTCCTAGACCTGGTTCGCCGCACCGGCGATCGTCTGGTGGTGACTGATCCAAACGGTGAAGATACCTATGTACTCATGGGTCTTGAGGCTTATGAAAAATTGGCCGACAGCTTGCCGATGGTGGATCCCGAACCACAGGATAAACCACACCGTTTTGACGACGATTTCTTAGATGATTATTACGATGACGATTACGATAAAGAAGAATTCAGCGATAAGATCAAACCCGAATGGGCGGTTCCTGAAGAAATGCCTCGTGAAAAAATCGACGAATCTGTTTCCAAGAATATTTGGGAGGTTATGCCCCCGGCTGGGGAAGTAACCGAGACCTGGAATCCTGAAAAATTTAACGATGCTGATAAGAAAGTGGTCGAGGAGAAGTTCGAAAAACCAGATTTTTCCTCTCAACCAAGCAAAAAAGATGATGAAGAACCTGGCGAGGAGCAATTTTACTTAGAACCTGTAGAATAAGCCAAAATAAGACGTTTGTAAGCGGATAACCTGTGGAAAGGCCGCCCCCTTGCGTTTTTTAAAGGGTATTGTTATACTATTGCCGCTATTTAATCTTAAATAAAAATATGGCAGAAGTTTTCCAACGCAATAAGCCGCACGTTAACGTCGGTACAATCGGCCACGTTGACCACGGCAAAACCACATTGACTGCCGCCATCTTGGCAGTATTAAACGCCAAAGGTCTTATTGCCCAAAAGAAGGGTGTTGACGACCTTGATAAGGCGCCTGAATCAAAGGCCCGTGGTATTACAATTGCCACCGCTCACTGCGAGTACCAAACCGAAGCGCGTCACTACGCTCACGTTGACTGTCCAGGACACGCCGACTATATCAAAAACATGATTACTGGTGCGGCTCAAATGGATGGCGCAATTTTGGTTGTTTCTGCCGCTGACGGCCCGATGCCACAAACCCGCGAGCACATTCTTTTGGCTCGTCAGGTTGGTGTGCCTTCTATTGTCGTTTTCATGAACAAAACTGACATGGTTGATGATCCGGAGCTTTTGGATTTGGTTGAGGAAGAAATCCGCGATCTTTTGAAAAAATACGAATTTCCTGGTGATACCACCCCGATCATTCGTGGTTCAGCTTTGAAAGCTTTGGAAAATCCAACCGACGAAGCTGCCTCCAAGCCGATCATGGATCTCATGAACGCTTTGGATACCTTTATCCCTGAGCCAGTTCGCGAAGTCGACAAGCCGTTTTTGATGGCTATCGAAGACGTTTTCTCTATCGAAGGTCGTGGCACTGTGGCCACTGGTCGTATTGAACGTGGAACCATTCATATTAACGAGGAAGTTGAAATCGTTGGTTTGAAACCGGAAACTTCCAAAACAGTTGTCACTGGTGTTGAAATGTTCAATAAATCTTTGAGCGAAGGTGTCGCTGGCGACAACGCTGGTTTGCTTCTTCGTGGTACCAAAAAAGAAGATATTGAACGCGGTATGGTTTTGGCTAAGACAGGTTCAGTTACTCCTCATACAGAGTTTGAAGCTAAAATTGTGGCCTTAACTAAAGAAGAAGGTGGCCGTCACAAGCCGTTCTTCAATGGTTACAAACCGCAGTTTTATATCCGTACCACTGACGTGACTGGTGAATTGACTTTGCCGGCCGGAACCGAAATGGTTATGCCTGGTGATACCACCGATATTACTGTTAAGTTAATCCAACCGGTTGCTTTGGAAGACAATACTCGTTTTGCTATCCGCGAGGGCGGCAAAACAGTTGGTGCCGGTTCGGTAACTAAGATTCTAAAATAAATAATTTCTATAGGGGCGGAGAAATTTTCCGCCCCTATAAAAAATGATCTTTCACTACTGTGTCCACTAAAATCCAGAAAACAGAAGAAGAAGTTCGTCAGCGCATTCGCATCAAGATTCGCGCCTACGATCACAAGATTATTGACCAAGCCGCGCAAACCATTATGCGTACAGCCGAGCGCACCGGGGCCAAGGTCTTGGGACCGATTCCGCTACCGACAGAAACGCGCAAATACACAGTTAACCGTTCCACCTTCGTGTATAAGAATGCCCGCGAACAGTACGAAATGCGCGTCCATAAGCGTTTGATCGATGTTTTAGATCCAACCGAACGCACAATGGATTCCATGATGAGTTTAAACTTGCCAGCTGGTGTGGATATTGAAGTGAAGATGTGAAGTCGAGCTTAGCTCGACGGAATCCTCCGAAGCTCCCGGAGCGAAGGGGGATAAATTAACCAATCAAACGATTGAAGAACGGGGAAGAAAGCTCGTGAGAATAATGAAAGTAAAAGATCACGAAAACCTTCCCGAAGCTTCCGAGATCGTATATAAAGAGGCCCGATTCATTAAATTTTAATAAAAATTGCCTTTATCAAGTAGAGGCTAGAAGTTATCCCGCAACTTTTTCATTATAAAAAGAAAAAAGTGCGGGACGACTTCTGGCTTTTAAATTAGTCCGTATGAAATTCATTATTGGAAGAAAAATTGAAATGACCCAAATTTTCCGAGATGACGGTATCGTCGTGCCGGTAACTTTGGTTAAAGCGACACCTTGTGTCGTTACACAGATTAAAGAGGAAGCAAAAGACGGTTATGTTGCCGTTCAAATCGGTAGTAAAGAAACAAAAAGTTTAAACAAACCGGAAGCCGGCCATTTAAAAGATTTGCCGGCCGTCGCGACTTTGCGCGAGTTTCATACTGCAGCTGCTGATTTGAAGCGCGGCGACAAAATTGAAGTTTCTATTTTTGTCCCTGGTGACCGTATTGATGTTGTTGGTACCTCTAAAGGACATGGTTTTCAAGGCGTTGTTAAACGTCATGGTTTCCATGGTTCGCCGGCTTCCCACGGACACAAAGACCAGTTGCGTATGCCTGGTTCAATTGGTTCACGTCGCCAAGGTCCTGTTGCTAAGGGTAAACGCATGGGTGGTCATATGGGTGATGCACAGGTGACCGTTAAAAATTTAGAGATTATTTCCGTCGATTCTGGAAAGCAGCTTTTGGCAATCAAAGGCGCCGTTCCCGGAGCGCGCGGTTCGTTATTACTTATTAAAACTCGTGAAGGAAAATCCGTATGGCAAAAGTAAAGCTGTACAATCAGGAAGGTAATAAAATCGGCGAGGTTGATCTTAACCCGTCACTTTTTGAGGTGAAACCGGACGAAGCGTTCGTTCACCGTGCTGTCGTCGCCCAACAAGCAAATAGCCGTCAGGTTTTGGCTCACACCAAAGGCCGCGGCGAAGTGCGTGGTGGTGGTCGTAAGCCTTGGAAACAAAAAGGAACAGGTCAAGCCCGTCATGGATCACGACGCTCACCTATTTGGGTTGGTGGTGGTATCACTTTCGGTCCGACCAACGAGCGCAACTTTTCCATTAAATTTAACCGAACCGAACGCCGTAAGGCTTTGGCCATGGTTTTATCGGATAAAGTTTTAGAAAATAAATTTATTGTCGTCGATTCGTTGGTTATGCCAGAAGCTAAAACAAAATTAGCCGCGGCTTTACTCAAAAAGATGCCAATCGGTCGCCACAATTTGGTTGTTTTGGAACCGGAAAATAAAATTTTTCAAAAGATTGTACGAAATATCCCGAGTGTCACTCCGATTTCAGTTAAAAGTTTGAACGTGGTTGAAATTTTGTCTAATGACACCTTGGTTATTTCTAGTGCAGCCCTTGAAATTTTGGAAAAAACTTACGCTAAGTCCGCCTCGGTTAAAGCTTCGGCGAAATAAATAAAAAGTTATGGGATTTCTAGACCGTTTTAAGAAGCAAAAAGAACAAGAAGTCGAAAAAAAAGTTTCGACGTCGGTTGTGGCTGAAAAAAATGTTCCTGAAAAAATCGAAGAAGCCAAACCTAAGGTAAAAGCTGCTAAAGAAAAGACAGCTAAGACTTCTAAAAAAGAAATTTCTGAAACTTTGGCCAGGGTCTTGATTCGTCCCTTGGTGACAGAAAAATCAGCTACCCAGACTTCGTTCGGACAGTATGTCTTTGAAATAAATCCAAAATCCGATCGTCGCGAAGTTGCGGCTGCGGTTTTTGCCCTTTATGGTGTTAAACCGACAAGTGTTGGTATTTTGAACATGCGTCGCGAGCCCGTTCGTTTTGGTCGTCATCGCGGAATGCAGAAAGCTTGGAAGAAAGCCATTGTTCGTTTGCCAAAAGGTAAAACTATTAATGTTCACGAAGGTGTTTAAGCAATATGCCAGTTAAGAGTTACCGCCCAACAACTAACGCTCGCCGAATTTCCAGTGTTCAAACCTTTAAGGATATTACCAAGAAGGAACCTGAAAAAGCACTGGTGGCTTTTCGCAATCAAAAATCCGGTCGTTCGTTAGGTAAGATAACCGTTCGTCATCGCGGCGGCGGCGCCAGACGTTATACTCGTCTTGTTGATTTTCGTCGTGATAAATTCGACATGCCCGCGAAAATTGTGGCTGTTGAATATGACCCGAATCGCGGGGCCCGTCTTTTGTTGATTCAGTATCTTGATGGTGAAAAGCGTTACATGTTGGCCCCACAAGGTTTGAATGTTGGTGATTCAGTTGTTTCAACTAAAGGTAAGGGTGAAATTAAAATCGGAAACCGTTTGTCTTTGGAGAATATCCCAGTTGGTATTAACGTCTACGACGTTGAAATGGAACCAGGGAAGGGTGGCCAAATGGTTCGTGGGGCTGGAGCCACAGCTCAGATTATGGCTGTTGAGGGTAATATGGCGACTTTGAAACTTCCGTCTGGCGAAGTTCGTATGGTAGCTAAAGAATGTTTGGCAACTGTCGGTGTTGTTTCCAACCCTGATTATGGTTTGATTCGTTGGGGCAAAGCCGGCCGAACACGTCATCGCGGAATTCGTCCAACCGTTCGCGGTAAGGTTATGAACCCAGTTGATCACCCACACGGTGGCGGTGAAGGTCGTAACTCTATCGGTTTGAAACATCCAAAAACCCCACAAGGCAAACCAGCCTTGGGTGTAAAGACACGAAAGAAGAAGTTTTCCGATAAAATGATTGTTCAGCGTCGTCCTAAGGGTCGCTTTGTCGGAAGTTCGGTTAAATAATTAGCTTAAATTATGTCCCGTAGCTCAAAAAAAGGGCCTTTCGTAAACGAAAAGCTTTTACAAAAAATTCAAAAGCTTGGACCAGGTAGCCGCACGATTATTAAAACCTGGGCACGCGCTTCATCCATCACACCTGAGATGGTCGGTTTTACCATTGGCGTGCACAACGGAAGAGAACATATCAATGTTCGGATTTCCGAAGAAATGGTCGGACATAAGTTAGGCGAATTTTCTCCAACTAGAAAATTTGTTCGTCACGGCGGTAAAATTCAGAAAGCTGAAGAAGCTTCGACCGCGCCAGGGGCTGCTTCGGCTGCTCCAGCGGCGGCGCCGGCGGCCAAAAATGGAAAGAAATAATTTTTTCTCGATTCGCAATTTCTACTATCTATGGATATCACAGCCAAAGCAAGATTTATTCGCATGTCACCGCGTAAGGTGCGTTTAGTGGCGGACTCAGTTCGCGGTCTTGTTGTTAGCGAAGCTCTGGCACGACTTTCGGTCATGAAACAACAAGCGGCCACGCCGATTACTAAACTTTTGAAATCGGCCATAGCTAACGCTGAGCATAACTTTAAAATTTCCGCTGATAAACTTTTCGTAAAAACCCTGATGGTTGACGGTGGCCCAGTCTACAAACGCTGGACGCCTAAAGCCTTCGGTAGTGCTACCCCGATTCGTCATCGCACTTCGCATCTTTCTCTGGTTCTGTCGGAAAAGGAAGAAGTGAAGAAAGATGTCGTTAAAGCGGTCGAAAAGAAAACAGCCAAAAAGAAATAATATATGGGTCATAAAGTTCATCCAAAAGCTTTCCGTCTATCAACCATCCGTGGTTGGGATTCCGCGTGGTTTTCCAAAAAGGAAGGCTTTCCAGAATTGTTGCGCGAAGATGTTCGTATTCGTGATTTTTTGCGCAAAGAATTAAAGGAAGCCTTGGTTGATCGTGTTGAAATTGAACGCACCCGCCAGCAAATAAATATTGTTATTTTCTCGGCCAAGCCAGGATTTATCATTGGTCGGGCCGGCGCTGGAATCGAAGATTTGAAGAAGAAAATTTTGGTTAAGTTTTATCGCGGTCGCCGTGTGGCCTTGTCGTTAAATGTTAAAGAGGTCGCTCGTCCATCGTTGTCGGCACAGATTGTTGGTCAACAAATCGCCTCGGATATTGAAAAGCGTTTTCCTTTCCGTCGCGCCATGAAACAAGCAATTGAACGCGTTCTGAAGGCCCGTGCCGAAGGGGTTAAAATTACTCTGGGCGGTCGTTTGAACGGGGCAGAAATTGCTCGAGTTGAAACTTTAGCCCACGGTAAGGTTCCACTTCATAACCTGCGTGCTGATATTGATTTCGCCACAGTTACCGCTAGAACGATTTATGGAGCTATTGGTATAAAAGTTTGGATTAACCGCGGAGAAATTTTTGAAAAAAGCGGTTCTGAAACCAAAATGGAAGAATAATCTATAAGGTATGTTGATTCCAAAGAAAGTCAAACATCGTAAATGGCATAAGGGCCGCCGCCGCGGTCTGCGTTTGGCAACCCGAAAAAATACTCTGGCTTTTGGTTCTTATGGTCTTAAAGCTATGGAAGAATCTTGGGTGACCTCAAGACAAATCGAAGCCGCTCGTCGGGCCATGACGCGTTCTATTAAACGTGGCGGTAAGATTTGGATTCGTATTTTCCCCGATCACCCGGTTACCACCAAGGGCGCGGAAATGCCTATGGGTAAAGGTAAGGGAGCCGTTGATCATTATGTTGCCGTTGTACGGGCCGGAACGATTATGTTTGAAATGGACGGCGTGACCCGCGAAGTGGCCAAAGAAGCCCTTCGTCTATCTTCGTATAAACTGCCGGTTAAGAGTAAATTTTTGGTAAAAGGAGAATAATATGGAAGACAAAGATTTAAAAAAAGCTTCCCCGGAAGTTTTAAAGAAAGCCTTGCGAGAAAGTGAAGATAACATTCGTGGTTTACGTGCCTCACTTTCGGCCAATCAACTTTCTCAAGTTAGAAAGCTTCGTGTGGCGAAAAAGACCATCGCCAAAATTAAAACCTATCTTAGGCAGGGAGCCGCTTAAAAAATATGACGGAAGAAAAAAATAAAACTGAACGTGTTTTGACCGGCGTGGTCGTTTCAGACAAAATGATGAAAACGATCGTGGTTCGGGTTGATAGCACTGTTCTTCATAAGAAATATCAGAAGCGCTATATCACTAGCCGCCGTTATATGGTAGATGACGCTCAAAAGCAGGCCAAGGTTGGCGACACTGTTCAGTTTGTCGAAACTCGTCCGTTGTCCCGCGACAAGCGTTGGCGTTTATTAAAAGTTTTGAAAACAACCGTTTAATCTTTTATATGGTTCAGTTACGTTCAATGTTAAATGTGGCCGATAACTCTGGTGCCCGCAAACTCCAAATGTGGCGGGTTGAAGGTGGTTATCGAAAACGCTACGCCCGTTTAGGTGATGTGGTTACAGCTACGGTTAAAGACGCTGTGCCGCACGCGACGGTTAAGAAAAGCGACGTTGTTCACGCCGTTATTGTTAGAACTCGCAAAGAAACCCGTCGTCCTGATGGTACCTACATTCGTTTTGACGAGAACGCCGCGGTGATCATTGATCCAAAAAGCAAGGAACCAAAAGGTACACGTATCTTTGGGCCGGTGGCTCGAGAACTGCGTGTTAAGGGTTTTACTAAGATAATTTCTTTAGCCCCGGAGGTTCTTTAATCATATGAAGTTAAAAATCAAAACCGGCGACACTGTCCGGATTATCACTGGAAAAGACAAAGGGAAGCAGGGCAAGGTTCTGCAAGTTTTCCCAAAACTTAACCGTACTGTGGTTGAGGGTCTTAATTTAGCAACCCGCCACCTAAAGGGTCGCCGTCGCGGCGAGGCTGGACAAAAAATTTCCTTTCCGGCGCCGATTCAAATTTCCAACGTTCAATTGATTTCTCCGAAAAGTGGTAATGCTGGTCGGGTTGGTTGGAAAAACATTGAAAAGGCCGGTAAAAAAACTTCAGTCAGAATAATTCACCGTGGAAAAAAGTCTGAAGATATCGAATAATTATGTCATTGCAAACTTTCTACAAAGAAACCGTAGCGCCTAAGCTTGCCGAAGAGCTTGAGCTCAAAAACACCTTGGCTGTGCCGAAGATTACCAAGGTTACTCTTAACGTTGGCTTAGGGCAGGGAATTAAGGAGGCTAAGTTTATCGACACGGCCGAAGCAACCCTGCGTCGAATCACCGGTCAACATCCGGTTAAAACCAAGGCGCGTATTTCCATTTCTAACTTTAAGATTAGAAAAGGGATGGTCATCGGTATGAAAGTTACTTTGCGTGGCCAAAGAATGTGGCACTTTTTAGACAAGCTGATCAATATAACTTTGCCACGCGTGCGCGACTTTCGCGGAATTTCGGCTGATGCTTTTGATGCGAATGGTAACTATTCCATTGGTTTCCGCGAGCACATGTCATTTCCGGAAATTAAACCAGACGAAATCGAAGTCATTCACGGTCTTCAGGTAACGATTTCCACTACAGCCAAGACTAGCGAACAAGGCAAAGCGCTTTTGACTGCTCTGGGCTTTCCGTTTAAGAAAGATGAAAAAAAGAAGTAACCTATGTCAACTGAAAATCAGCGCGCTAAAACGCGCCGCAAACAGAAATATACCAATCGCCGCGTCAACCGTTGTTGGCGTTGCGGCCGTCGGCATGGTTACATGCGCGATTTTGAGTTGTGCCGTATCTGTTTCCGCGAATTAGCTAATCGCGGTGAAATTCCTGGCATTAAAAAGTCTAGCTGGTAATTTTTGAAAATATGTTGATTGATCCAATTTCTGACATGTTAACCCGCCTTCGTAACGCGCAAGCTGTACGAAAGCCGGAAATCATCCTGCCATTTTCCAAACTTAAATTCAGTTTGGCCAAAATTTTGGAGCGGGAAGGTTTTATTGCCCAGGTTGACCAAACCACCGAAGCTGGCCGACCAGTTATTCGCATGGTTTTGAAGTACACTCGTCGTGAACCAGCTATCCACATGATTAAACGTATTTCCAAGCCTGGTCGCCGCGTCTACATGAAAAATGACGAATTACCACGCGTCCTTTCCGGTCTTGGTTTTTCCATTGTTTCCACCTCTAACGGTTTAATGACTAACAAAGAAGCGCGCGCCAGAAAACTTGGTGGCGAAGTTCTTTGTGAAATTGCCTAAAACTAATATGTCTCGCATTGGATTAAAACTGATTACTATTCCTTCTGGCGTCGAAGTGACGCAGAACGGACAAAATGTCACGGTCAAAGGACCGAAGGGCAGTCTTTCGCTTAGCTTGCCAGTCGCAGTGACTTTGGTTCGTGATGGTGAGGAATTAAGATTATCGGTGGCCCATCCGGAAATCAAAAAAGAAAAAGCATTGTGGGGAACCTTTCGTGCCCTTTTGCAGAATATGGTTATAGGCGTGACCGTTGGTTTTACCAGAGCTCTTGAAATTAATGGTATTGGTTATCGTGCCAATTTGGTTGGCAAGAAGATTGTTTTAGAAGTCGGTTTTTCCCATGAAGTAAATTTTCCGTTGCCTGATGGCGTAACCGCGGTGATTGATAAGAACGTTGTCACCTTGAGTAGCATCGACAAACAGTTAGTCGGAGAAACAGCTGCTAGCATTCGTCGTATCCGTCCACCGGAACCATACAAAGGTACTGGTATTAAATACACGGATGAAATTGTCCGCCGCAAGGCTGGTAAGGCCGGTAAGGCTGGCGCCGCTTAAAGATTAATCATATGAAGGTAAAAAATCCCATTGAAAAAAAACGTCGCTTAGCCACATTACGTGCGGCGCGTGTTCGTGCTCGCACAAAGGGCACGGCCGAACAGCCACGGCTTACAGTTAAGCGCAGTTTAAAGCATCTTTACGCTCAATTGATTGACGACACTGTCGGCAAAACTTTAGCGGCGGCTTCTGATTCTGAAATTAAAGAAAAGGGTACAAAGCTCGAAGTTGCCAAAGAGATCGGCAAGCTTTTGGCTAGCCGCGCCAAAGAAAAGAAAATCGAATTAGTGGTTTTTGATCGCGGTGGTTATCGCTATCATGGGTTAGTCGCGGCTTTAGCCGACGGGGCTCGTGAAGGCGGTTTAAATTTCTAAAATGATATGTCGGAAGAAAACACAACTCCAGTCGTAAAAAACGAAACGCCAGTGGCGGCGCCGATTTCGGATAAACCGAATCGACCGACACGAGGCGGTCGCGGTGGCGGTGATCGCCGTCGTGGCGGTAGTGGTAGTGGCCGCGGACGCGGTCGCGACAGCCGTGATAGCCGTGAACCCAAGGAATACGATCAAAAGATCCTTGAGCTTTCGCGCGTCACTCGTGTGACGGCCGGCGGCAAACGCATGCGTTTTCGTGCGGCAGTTCTTATTGGCAATCGGGCCGGTAAGGTTGGTTTTGGTGTGGCCAAGGGAGCTGACGTGGCAATGGCCGTAGAAAAAGCTTTCCGCCAAGCCAAGAAAAAAGTTTTTGTCATTCCTATGGTTGAGGAAACCGTACCTCATGCTGTTCAAGAAAAATTTGGCGCGGCCATTATTCTTCTTAAACCAGCGCCAAAAGGTACTGGGCTTAAGGCCGGTGGGGCAGTTCGGGTGGTTTTGGAACTTGGCGGTGTCCCGAATGCGGTTAGTAAAATTTTCGGTTCTTCAAATAAAATCAATGTGGCCAAAGCCACGATTAATGCCATGAAACGGCTCCGTCTTCCCACAAAATCCGTTTCTGAAGTAAAATAGAATTATGTCTCTTGCTTTGCATAAAATAAAATCATCGGTTGGCGCTAAAAAAGGAAAAAAGCGCATTGGCCGTGGTCTTGGCTCGACCGGCTCATATTCCGGTCGCGGTGTTAAGGGTCAACGCGCTCGTTCGGGCGGTCGTTCCGGCCTTCAGCTTAAGGGTTTACGTTCCCTTATGTTGAAGTTGCCAAAACAACGCGGCTTTCAAGGTCTAAAAGACAAGCCGGTTGTGATTAACCTGCAAATTTTAGCTAAGCATTTTTCTGAATCAGCAACCATTACCCCAAAAATTCTTTTAGCTAAGGGTTTGATTTCTAAATTGGAAGGTGGCGTCAAGATTTTGGGTCAAGGAGAAATCAAACATCGTTTGGTGATTAAGGGTTGTCATGTTTCAAAGCCAGCCGAAGAAAAAATTATCAAAGCCGGCGGTGAAATTATTGCCGCTTAAAATAAATTTATGATCCTTCAGCGTGTTTTTCGAACGCCTGAGGTGAGAAACAGTGTTTTGTTCGTTCTCGCCATGCTAGCGATTTTCCGGGTCGCCGCGCACATCCCCGTGCCTGGTATGGACGCCGGAGCCCTGTCCTCATTTTTTCAAAGTAATCAGTTTTTCGGTTTACTTAATATTTTTTCCGGTGGTACCTTGGAAAATTTTTCCATTGTGGCTTTGGGAGTGGCCCCGTACATTACCGCTTCAATTATCTTCCAGTTGTTAGCCATGATTGTTCCGAAGTTTGAGGAAATGCAAAAGGAAGAGCAGGGTCGCCAAAAGATTAACTCGTGGACGCGTTGGCTAACCGTGCCTTTGGCCGTGTTTCAGGGTTACAGCATGATTCTACTTTTGCGTCAGCAGGTTCCGGACGTTTTTCAAGATTTGAGTTGGTTAACAATTCTCATTGCCATTTTGTCCATGAGTGCTGGTACAATATTTATCATGTGGCTCGGTGAATTGATTTCCGAAAAGCACGTTGGTAACGGGGTTTCTATCATGATTTTTGCCGGTATTGCTGCCGGGTTGCCACAGTTTTTTCAACGCTCGTTGGCTGTATACGACCGTTCACAAATGATAACTTTGATTCTTTTTGTCTTGGTGGTGTGTTTGACGATTATCGGTGTGGTGATTATGCACGAGGCACAACGAAACGTGCCAATCCAGTACGCTCGTGGCGGTCGGGTTTCCCGTTACGGCGCCGTGGCTAACCATTTGCCACTCAAGGTGAACATGGCCGGCGTTATCCCGATTATCTTTGCTATTTCCATTATTTTGTTTCCTCGGGTGTTCGCTCAATTTTTTACCAGTGCTAAGAGCGATTGGTTACGTGAGGCGGCCAACTTTACCATGACCATGTTTGATAATCAGTTGTTTTACGGCATTGCCTATTTCCTTTTAGTTTTCTTCTTCTCGTATTTTTACACAGCAGTTATTTTCCATCCTGATCGGGTGGCCGAGAATTTGCAAAATCAAGGTGGCTTTATCCCTGGTATTCGTCCAGGCAAGCCAACGGCTGAGTATCTGAACTATGTTTCCAACCGTATTTTGCTGGCCGGTGCTTTGTTCTTGGCAGCCATTGCTGTAATGCCGGTCGCTTTGCAGGGCTTTACAGGTAATGCCAGTTTGGTTATTGGTGGAACCTCAGTCCTGATCGTGGTCAACGTGGTTATTGAAACAGTAAAACAGATTGAGGCCCAGTTAACGATGCGCGAGTACGAGCTCTAACCTCACCCCCCGAACCCCCCTCTCCTTTGTAAGGAGAGGGGGAAAACCGTCCAATGATGGACGGTTTTTTAGTTTACGTCGCAGCCCCTTAACCTCCCTTAATCACTCTGCTATACTACAGCCGTTATGTATAAAATTCTTATCATGGGCCCACAAGGGGCAGGAAAGGGGACACAGGCCGAATTATTAGCTAAGGAGTTGAATATTCCAGCGATTTCCGCTGGGGCGCTTCTTAGGAAAGAGGTTACCGAAAAAACCGATCTGGGTTACGAGGTAGCCAAATATACCGAAAGCGGAACTTTGGTACCAGACGAGTTAATGATTGAAATAATTAAATCACGTTTAAACCACCCGGATGCGGCCAATGGTTGGATTCTTGATGGTTTTCCACGTATCTTAAGTCAGGCTGAATTATTTCTTGAAGCGGTAAAGCCAACCCACGCCGTTCTTTTGGAAATTTCCGACGAACAATCGCTTGAACGTTTAGCCGGCCGCTTGCAATGTGCCAATTGTCATCGTGGCTATCAAGAGAAGCACAAAACAATTCATCCAGTCTGCGAAGCTTGTGGTGGCGAATTGGTTAAACGTTCCGATGATACCCCCGAGCTTATTAAACAAAGACTGGAAATTTATCATACCGAGACCGAACCTGTTGCTAAAAGATTTGAGGAAATGGGAATTTTAAATCGTGTCGATGGTTCCGGAACGATTGAGGAAGTTGCGACAATCGTAAATAAAATTTTTATTTAATTTATGTCACTAATAAAATCCGATGAAGACATTAAAGCCATGCGCGAGGGTGGAAAAATTCTTTCGCGGGCTTTGGCCGCAGCGGCAAAGGCCGTGCGCCCCGGGATTTTTATTAGTGAGTTGGAAGAAATTGCTGAGAAGTCCTTGCGCGCGGATGGCGCGGTGCCGTCATTTAAAGGTTATCGTGGTTCAAGAAACGAACCGGCCTTTCCGACTACCCTTTGTATCTCCATTGGCCCCGAAGTTGTGCATGGCATAGCTAATCGTAAAATTAAATTAAAAGAGGGTGATATTGTTAGTTTAGACATTGGTTGCGAATATCAAGGACGCTTTACTGATATGGCGGTAACCGTGCCGGTTGGAAAAATTTCCGTTGAGGACGAAGAATTAATGCGGGTCACCCGTGAGGCCTTGTTTGCCGGGGTGGCTGCGGCTAAACCTAAAGGCGATGTTCGAGACATTAGTGCGGCCGTGGAAAAACATGTTAAGCCGCACGGCTTCGGTATTGTTACGGCATTAGTTGGCCATGGGGTTGGCCACGCTGTGCACGAAGCACCTAATGTGCCTAATTACACTTACCCGCGGCAGCCAAGTGTCCCGCTTAAACCCGGTATGTGTTTAGCAATTGAACCGATGATTACCATGGGCAATAGTGAAGTGCAAACCGCTGATGATGGTTGGACAGCGATAACCGTAGATAACAGCATTGCTGCGCATTTTGAAGTAACAATTGTTATTACAAAAAACGGACACGAAATTCTTACACCATTGCCATAACCTCACCCTAACCCTCTCCTTCGTAAGGAGAGGGAAAATAAAAAATATTTTTCATTTTTTGTATGAAAGTTACTTTGTTCATGGCCATGTCTTTGAATGGAATGATCGCCAGTAAAAACGGTGATGAAAATTTTTTATCGGAAACCAATTGGGAGTCGTTTGCTGAATTGGCAAAACAACGTGGTTGTTTTATTATCGGTCGGAAAACTTATGAAGCCGTTCAAAAATGGCCGGATTATAATTTTGACGATATTGATGCCAAATTAAAGATGGTCGTTTCTACCAATACGGATTTAAAGTTAGACCCACCGTTTATAGCGGTTAGTTCGCCCCAGGAAGCCGTCGAAAAAGCCGCGTCTATGAATTTCGAGGAAGTACTTCTAACAGGTGGAAGCACAATTAATAGTGTGTTTTTAGGCGAGAATTTGATTGACGAAGTAATACTAGATATCGAGCCAGCAATTATTGGGAGTGGCGTACCTCTTTTTGCAGAGAAGGATTTTGAAAAACGACTATCTTTTATTGACTCTGTAAAAATTGCTGACGATATATTGCAGGTTAGATATAAAGTAAATAAAAGTTAATTTTTATGCGTATTTTAGGTATCGATTACGGCGATAGAAAAATTGGCTTAGCCTTCGGCGAATCAACCGCCGGGGTAGCTTTGCCGCTCGAGGTAATTACCAACAACGGCGATGAGACAATTAAAGATTTGGCCAAAAAGGTTCATCTTGAAAACATGGATCAGATTGTTGTAGGTGTTCCTTTGGCCAATGGCGGACATCATGGGCCGGAACAGTTGCAGAAGACCCAGGCTTTTATTGGAAGACTAAGGGCAGCCGTAGCTGTTCCGGTGTTCGAAGAAGACGAATCGTACACAACTTCGGAGAGTATTCGTTTGCAAAGAGAAGAAGGGGCGGTGGCAGAAGAAGATGCTTTGGCGGCGATGTTAATTTTGGAGCAGTTTTTTTCTAGACGATTTGAAGAGTAACTTTTGTGTCGATTCTTTATCACACAACCGGCATTGTTTTAAATAAACGCGACTGGCGGGAGTCAGATCGCGTTTATTCTGTTTTAACCCGCGAACACGGCAAGGTGGAAATTATTGGTCGGGGGGCGCGTAAGCCTTTGGCTAAACTTTCTCCACACCTGGAGTTTTGCGCTGAAGTTGATTTGCTGGTGGTCCACGGACGAGCCCATGAGACCGTGGCTGGAGTGGAAAGATTAAGATCGTTTGCCGGTTTGTATGACGATTTGTCAAAATCGCTGGTGGCGCATCACATGCTGCAGTTGGTTGATTTGGGGACACGTGAACACGAAATTGATTGGTCTTTATACGACGAAGTGAAAAATTTTCTTATTTTTTTACATAAAGCACCAGACCTAACTTCGGAACGCGCCGCTTTTTTACTTTCTGCTTTTGCCCTTAAACTTTTAGCCTTGCTTGGTTATCGTCCGGAACTCGGCGGATGCCTGCAGTGTCGCGAAACAATTCGTCCCGGCGAGTTTCATTGGCATGCGTTGAAGGGTGGGGTGGTTTGTCGCGCCTGCGTCCAGGCCGACGGGGAACAATGGTTTTCGGCACGACCATTATCAGATGATGTTTTAAAATTAATGCGTTTTGCTTTAAGTGAAAGATTTAATGAATTGTTGCGGCCAAGATTGAATGGTGAAATTTTGGGTGAATATCACGAAGCCGTGGAAGGATTACTTGTGGCCCACTTTCCGACAATTCCAGCCACGACTTTGCGCGCGGCCTGTAACTTGTAAAAATAAAAGTCGTCAGTCCCTGAGGGATGACGACGGAGGAAATGAAGCGAAACGACTAGCGGCGGCGGGGCCGGAGGAATTCGTTCCACTCACGGATCAGCTTCGGGCTGACCCGATCCGTGAAGCGGCTCACGACCAGGCTGACCGTGTCGTTTCCGAAGATTGCCGGCAGAACGTTGCGAAGCTCCGGGCGCCGATTGACCGTGATCACGGCCAGGGCCAGAGCATCAGCATCGCTGCCACACTCGTCGATGACGAGCTGAAGGCAGGCCGGATCGTAGGTGTAGGCCAGGCACTGCACCACGTGACGCAGGTGCGAGTAGACCGGCCGATCGCCAGGGTTCCGACAGACTTCCCGTAGTACCGCGGGGTGGCACTTGGCTCGCCGAGCGCTGAGGATGCTCGATGGAGCGATGTGGGCGGCGCGGGCGAGAAGGTCAGTGGCCGAGGGTTGGGAGGGGGGAGAATAGCCGAGGGACACGTGAGCTCCTTATGGGCGGTCAGTGGGTGATCGCCGCGGGGAATTGGCTAACGGAACCACTCCGAAAAGCCATGGCTAGATTAAGCCATTTTTTTGTTTTTGTCAATACTTTTGATGAGGGTCAAGACTTTAAAAATCGACCCGCTTTAAACAGGTCGATTTTTTTGTCTAATTTTCGCTATTTTTCCTCTTGTTTTCCGCCTGGTTTTCCACTTCACCAAATCCAATAATTACGCTAAACTAACCAGTGCATTATGCCTAAATATACATTTGTTTCCGAGATCCAAAAATACGTCGGTCAGGAGGTCGAACTTAAGGGTTGGGCCTACAACTTCCGCTCCAGCGGTAAGATTTTTTTCTTGCAGTTTCGCGATGGCACCGGCCGAGTACAAATCGTTTATTCGGCGGCCAGTTTGCCGGCTGAACAGTGGGAAAAATTAACCACCCTTCGCATTGAATCTTCGGTTATTATTCATGGCACGGTTAAGGCCGAACCACGCGCCCCTTCGGGTTTTGAACTTGATGGCACTTTGGTTGAAATTGTTCAGCTCGCACCCGAGGATTATCCAATTGGTAAAAAAGAACACGGTCCGGATTTCTTGCTCGACAATCGTCATTTGTGGCTCCGCGCTGAAAAGCAGTGGGCCATTCAACGCGTTCGCGACACCATTATTCGTGCCACCTACGATTATTTTAAGGAAACCGGTTTTGTAAAATTCGATACGCCGATTTTGACCCCGAATGCCTGCGAGGGAACAACGGAACTTTTTGAAATGGATTATTTTGATGTTGGCAAAGCGTACCTGGCCCAGTCTGGTCAATTGTATTTGGAAGCCGGAGTGATGAGCTTGGGCAAGTGTTTTGATTTTGGTCCGGTTTTTCGCGCTGAAAAATCAAAGACTCGCCGTCACCTGACAGAATTTTGGATGATGGATGCCGAAGCAGCGTTTGTTGAGCACGACGAGAACTTGAAGATTCAAGAAGAATTGGTTTGCCGCATTGTCAAAGATGTTTTGGAAAAGAACCAGCACGAGTTGAAAGTTTTGGAGCGATCCATTGAACCATTGCAAAAAATTCAGGCCCCGTTTGTCCGTATGACCCATGCCGAAGCCGTGGCCAAACTCCACGAACTCGGTAGCGACATTGGGGAAATGGATGATTTGGGCGGTGATGATGAAACGATTTTGACCAAGCAATACGATCGCCCGATTTTTGTGGAAAAATATCCAGCCGAGGTGAAAGCTTTTTACATGAAGCGCGATCCAGCTGATCCGTCGCGTGCTCTTTGTGCTGACCTGCTTGCCCCGGAAGGTTATGGCGAAATCATCGGTGGCAGTCAACGTGAAGATGATTACGAAATATTGTTGGCGCGCATTAAAGAACACAATCTGCCGCTCGACGCTTTTCAATGGTATCTGGATTTACGCAAATACGGTTCAGTGCCGCATTCTGGTTTTGGTTTTGGTCTTGAACGTCTGGTTACCTGGATTTGCGGCCTTGAACATGTTCGCGAATCCATTCCATTTCCAAGACTGATCAACAGAATTACCCCCTAACCTCACCCCAACCCTCTCCTTCGTAAGGAGAGGGAGAATAAATTTTATATGAATCGAGTTTTAAACAAAGATGTTGCTCAAAAGATTGGTGAAGAAGTAATCGTTGCCGGTTGGCTTCATCGTTTACGCGATTTGAACAAATTTGGTTTTGCTATTTTGCGCGATCGCACCGGATTATTGCAGGTGGTGCTTGATGCCGACCAGCTCGGGCAAATTAAAGACCTGCAAATGGAAACCGTGTTACGGGTTACCGGTAGGGTGGTAAAAAAACAAAGCAAAGATCCAAACGCCAACGAAGTTGAAGTACAGGCAACCAAGGTGGAAGTGTTGTCACCAGTAAAAGACGTGGTGCCGGTTGAAATAAACAAAGATAATTTGGAAGTTCAATTGGAAACGCTTCTTGATAATCGGGTTATAACCTTGCGTCATCCAAAACAGCGGGCAATTTTTCGCGTGCAGGCGGCTTTAGTTAAAGGCTTCCGCACTTACATGGACAGCCAAGATTTTACAGAGATATTTTTTCCGGTTTTGGCTGGTGCGGCTTCCGAAGGTGGAGCGGAATTTTTTAAAGTTGATTATTACGGCCGCGAAGCCACCCTTTCCCAGTCAGCACAGCTGTACAAACAAATTACCATGGGCGTTTTCGAAGGGGTGTATGGAGTTTCGTATTCTTTCCGGGCTGAAAAATTTGCCACCTCGCGGCATTTAACGGAATTTAACCAATTGGAATTCGAAGTCGGTTTCGTTGATAATATGGAAGACATCATGAACTACGCCGAGGCTTCCATTAGAACGATGTTGAAAACCGTTTCCGAGGATTGTCAGACGGAATTGTCACTATTAAATACAACTCTGCCACCGCTTGGTGAAAAATTTCCGCGTATCAGGTTGACCGAGGCTCTGGAGCTTTATAAGCAAGGAACGGGGATTGATGAAACAGCCGAGCCGGACCTTTCGCCGGCGGCCGAAAAATGGCTATCAACGGTTTGGGGGCCAAAAGAACATAATTGCGGTTTTGTTTTTGTAACACACTATCCGGAAAAGAAACGGCCGTTTTATACAGTGGTTGATCCAGAAGATTTAACCTCAACTTTGAGTTTTGACCTAATCGGTTTTGGTAGCGAGATAATTTCCGGTGGTTTACGTATTAACCGCTATGACGAGCAAGTGGAAAGAATTAAAGCCAAAGGATTGAATCCGGCCGACTTTGAAGATTATTTAATGATGCATAAATTCGGTATTCCGCCAGAAGGTGGATTTGGTATGGGTTTACAAAGAATGACGCAAAACATTCTCGGTCTTGATAACATCAAAGAAGCCACTCTTTTCCCTCGCGATGTTCAAAGACTGCGTCCATAAAATTGTGTCTTACGAAGTTTCAATAGAAAAATTCTCCGGTCCGCTTGATTTGCTGCTTACTTTAATTGAAAAGGAGGAGTTGCCGATTTCCGAGGTGTCGCTGGCCCAAGTTACTGGCGATTATCTTAAGTTTATAAACGAAAATAATGTTCCAGCCGAAGAGCTGGCAGATTTTTTAACCGTGGCCGCGCGTTTATTGCTGATTAAATCTAATTCCATTTTGCCTGTCCCACTTGAAGAGGCAGTTGAGCAAAGCAATTTAGCCGCCCAGCTTAGACTTTATCGCACTTTTGTGGACGTGGCCGGCAAATTGGAAAATATGTATTTGGGCGGGGCAGTGTTGTTTGCCCGGCCATATGTGCCGTTGCCGGTTGAAGTTGGTTTTCGTCCGCCGGAAAACGTGACAACAAATGTTTTGGCCGAAGCTTTCCGTGGTCTGATTAAACGTCTGGAACCTTTTTTCGCTTTACGCCAAGCTTCGCTGGAACGAGTCGCCTCGGTTGAGGAGCGTATTCGCGACATCCACGAGGCAATAATGAAACGGGCCAGGTTTATGTTTTCCGATGTGGTTGGCGCGGCCAAATCGCGGGCTGAAGTGGTGGTGAGTTTTTTAGCCCTGCTTGAATTAGTAAAACAAAGAATAATTAAAGTTCAACAACCTGAAGCTTTTGAAGAAATCGTGCTTACTAGGAATGAATAATTGTCCAATTTGTTCAACCTGTTCAACTTGTTCACTATCGGATCGAGCTGTAAGCCAAAAGTGAACAATTTGAACAATTGAACATTTTGAACCAAAAATATGTTAACCACCACTCTTGAAGCCATACTTTTTGCCGCGGCTAAACCACTTGATATTAAAACTTTGGCTAAAGCCTTGAATACTAATCAGGAAACTTTGCGCGAAGCGATTGAAGAACTTAAAAATCTTCGCAATGTTGAAAGTTCAGGCATTCATTTTTTGGAACAAGAAGGCAAACTACAGCTGGCCACTAACCCAGCCGCGGCTGAGGCGGTTAAGATTTTTGCCAAAGAAGATATGGGTGGGGAATTAACCCGACCATCGCTGGAAACGCTGACGATTATTGCTTACCGTGGGCCCATGACTAAGCCGGAAATTGAGCAGATTCGCGGCATTAACTGTACTTTAATTTTGCGCAATCTTTTAATGCGCGGGTTGATTGAAGAAAAAGATGATTCAACCAAATTACAGTCGGTTTATTCGGTTTCTTTGGATTTTTTGCGGCATCTTGGGGTTAAAAATGTTTCGGAATTGCCGGAATTTGAAAACTTTAATAACAATCCGCAAATTGATCAAATGATTCGGGAATTAAGCGGGGCAGAAACTGTTCCGGCCGAAAAACAAATAGTATGATTTATAAAGCTTTTGTTGAAATTATTTTGGCCATCAGTTTGGTTCAAATTTTTCCGGTTGACGCCGGGGTGGTTGAGTCATACGTAAAAGCCGCTGACACGGAAACAATCGAAACCAGTTTTGGTGCGGCCATGACGGCAATGCGGCCGAGTTTCCCGGTGGCAGTAGATGTGGCTCGGGCTCCGAAAAAAAATAATCCGGAAAGTATTGGAGTGATTACGGCGGCCACCACGGCTTTGGTTATGGATTCAGCCAGCGGCACAGTTCTGTACGAAAAGAACGCCGAAGAAGCACGCTCCATTGGCAGTATGACCAAGCTTATGACAGCTCTGGTGTTTCTTTCAGGAAACCCTGATCTCAACACGACGGCTATAATTGAATCAAGTGATTATCGTGAAGGTGGTAAACAACATATTCCGGCCGGTCAGACAGTAACAATAAAAGATTTGCTTTTGGCCAGCTTAATTTCTTCGGACAACACAGCGACGGCCGCCCTGGCGCGTTTATCCGGTTTTTCAGAAGGCGATTTCGTGGCGCGCATGAACGAAAAAGCGGCCGAGATCGGTATGCTTCAAACAACTTTTGCCGATCCCACTGGTTTGTCTTCGGAAAATCGTTCGACGGCGCCGGATTTAGTGGCCATGTTGCGGGCGGCATTGCAAAATGAAACCATTCGTTTTGCCACCGAACAAGCGGCGGCCACGATTACCGACGCTGAGGGGAATAACTATCAGCTTGAAAACACCAACGAACTTTTAACCGGTTTTGTAAATCAAGAGCCTTATAAGATTGTCGGCGGAAAAACCGGCTATCTGCCCGAGGCTGGATATTGTCTTGGAGTGGAAGCACAAAAAGACGGCGGCAAAGATATTTTTGTTGTTGTTCTTGGTTCTGACTCAGCTGCCGGTCGGTTGCGCGATGTAAAAGCTTTGACGGTTTGGACTTATAACACTTTTGATTGGTAATTATGACCTTATCATCAGAAATTTTAACTTTGCTGTTGGCGGCCGCTCCACTTACCGAACTTCGTGGCTCGATTCCGATTGGGGTTACGGTTTTTGGCTTGCCGATTTGGTCGGCCTTTTTGTTTTCCGTTGTTGGAAACATTTTACCGGTCCCGGCTATCTTTTATCTTTTACCGAAAGTTTTGTCTTGGGCGGAAAAACATTGGCCGTGGCTTCATCGAGTCATGGTGGTTTATTTGGAAAAGAAAAAAGAAAAGTTTAAGGATTCTTATGATAAGTACGGGGCCCTAGCTTTGGCAATTTTTGTCGCCATCCCGCTCCCCATGACCGGCGCCTGGACCGGCGCGGCCTTGGCGGTTATCTTTAAAATTGAGAAACGATACTCGTTTCCGGCTGTGGTGGCCGGGGTTATTGTTGCCGGCATTATCGTTTCCTTGATTGTTAGCGGGGCCTTAGGATTTTTGGCATGGATGATATGAAAATCGCTATCGACTGTCGTTATGTTCTTGATCCGACTAATGGACAGTTTGGCGGCATTTCGGAATATACCGACGGGCTGGTTCGCGCTTTGTTGGCGCTAAAAACGGACAATAAGTTCGTTTTATTTTTTTCTGATAAATATTCCGGTGACTTGGCCGGCGCGGCCGCGGCTGTCGAAATTGTCCGCGTGCCAGTAAAGCGAGGAAATTTCTTTTTTAATCATTTTTCTTTTCCTCGACTTGTGCGTTCTTATCGGCCTGATATTTTCTTTGTACCACACGGACAACTGCCGCTCGGCTGGAAGGGTAAAGCGGTAATTACCGTTCATGATTTGGCTATTTATGATCATCCGGAATGGTTTCCTGGTGGTTTCTCCCACTGGTTTTCGACTAAACTCGTTGTGCCGCGAAGTCTTCGTTGTGCCGAGAAAATTGTTTCTGTCTCGGAAGCAACAAAAAAAGATTTAATACGTCTTTTTAAAATTTCAGGCGATAAGGTTGCGGTTGTTTATCCAGCTGTGACCGTGACCGACGTACCTTCAAAACGAGCGGATAAATATTTTTTATGTCTTGGCACAATCGAACCGCGTAAGAATTTTATTTTGGCAGCGCACGCTATTAAAATTTTCCACGAGAAGTTTCCCGAATATAAATTATTGGTGGCCGGAAAGCGCGGTTGGAAATACGAGGCAATAACGGACGAATTTGTCGGAGCTGATTTTATTCAAGAGATTGGTTATGTTTCTCCCGAGGAAAAGCTTTCGTTATTGGCCGGAGCACAAGCCCTTATTTTTCCTTCGCTCTACGAGGGTTTTGGTTTACCGCCACTCGAAGCGATGACTATTGGAATTCCGGTTATTACCACTCGCGCCGGGGCTTTGCCCGAAGTTTGCGGTGAAGCCGTTCGTTATGTTGCGACGAGTGAGCCAAACGAATTAGCTCAAGCAATGGAGGAAATGACCGATGAGGCTACTCGTAGGGGTTTCATTGAAAAAGGCTTGATTCAAGCCAAGGAGTTTTCTTGGTTAAAAACAGCCGAAAGATTGCTAAAAGTTTTTTAAAGTATGGATCAATTTCTTTTGGAAAAAGCTGAACATCTGGTGCGCACAGCCATTACTGGTTCACGTAAAGGCTTGCCTGATATTCCTAATTACAAACATTCTTTGGATGTGGCGGAGATTTTGTGCTCGTTCGGTTTTTCTGATGAGGTAGTTTTGGCCGGGCTTTTGCACGATGTTTACGAGGACGGTAATGTTTCTTTTGAGGAACTATCGCACCTCGGTTTTTCGCCACGCGTGGTGGAATTAGTACGATTATGCAGCTTTGACAAAAGCTTGCCGGCCGGTGATGTCCGTTGGGCGGCGATGATTGGTAATTTAGCCAAGGTTAATGACCGCGACGCCTGGGCAATTAAGATTGCCGATCTAGTCGACAACATCGGTGATTCGTATGCCTTAAGTCCGGAACGAGCCGTTTACATGCACGAGGTTAAGGGGCCGAAGATTTTAAACCTGTCAGAAAAACTTTTAGCCGACAGTCCGTTGTGGCAAGAATTAGAAAAAGAAATAAAAAAACGCCCAGCCTAGCTGGACGTTTTTTGTTTTACAATCTGGTTTGTAGGAGAACAACTAGAACAGCTTGGGCGATTAAGGCATAGCGGAGCGGAACATCACCGCGTTTTTTTATTATGAAATTATGAAAAGCGAAATGCAGATTAAAAATCCAACGCAGATATTTTATTTTAGTTAAATCGTAGAGGCCAACCAGAAGATCGGGTAGAACTGAACCGACAATACCAAGACTAATGGGACGAATTAGAGCGACATCGCGCACATTGACGATAAACAAGACAAAGAGAATGGCGCAAGCGGCATCAATTGTTACATAAGCAACAGCTTGTTTGCGATGGCGTTTTAGGATCCGATAATTGTTGGAAAGAAAATTATCGCCGTGCGGAATTATATCAACCAGAAAATGCACCGCAATAGCGATAATGAATCCAAGTAAAGGATTGCCAACGGCCTCACCAATAACCGCACCCATGGCCGCGTGAGCAGTAAGTGTCATAGTTAACGCCTATAGGATAACACTTTTGGGAGTTTTTTTAAAGGGTTTAGTGGATAACAAAAAACCTCAAGTAATTTGAGGTTTTTTTGGTGGGCGAGGAGGGAATCGAACCCTCAATCCCTTGCGAGAACAGGATTTTGAGTCCTGCGCGTATACCAGTTCCGCCACTCGCCCAATCTCATTGTGTTGAAAATACTAACATACCCTTGCGTTTTTTACAAGATTTTGTTATGATTTAGCTCGCGAAACGGCGGGGTAGCTCAGTTGGCTAGAGCGTGGGACTCATAAGCCCGAGGTCGTGGGTTCGATCCCCACCCCCGCTACCAGTTAAATTTTCTGTTAGTGGTGGGAATCGAACCGGAAGGGGTTTGGGGAAACACGTTGTTTCCCCACCAATAGTAGAGGAGGGGTGACAGGCCGGCTCGGCCGGCCGCCAGAGGGGAACGACGTTCCCTTATGGAATGTGAGATCCCCACCCCCGCTACCAGAGTTAACAATAAAACACCGCGGGGTAGAGCAGCCTGGCAGCTCGCTTGGCTCATAACCAAGAGGTCGCCGGTTCAAATCCGGCCCCCGCAACCAAAAATACCTGACTTCGTTTGTCAGGTGTTTTTGTTTTTCCTCTTCCACCTCTTCAACCCTTTTGCTATAATATAGCCGCTTATGGCACACGTGGTTTCGATTGTAAATCAGAAGGGTGGAGTGGGGAAAACCACCACCTCTTTGAGTTTGGCCGCCTACCTTGCTCACCTGGGCAAGTTTGTTTTATTAATTGATTTGGATCCGCAAGCCAACGCCACTTCCGGTTTAGGAATAGATTATCGTAATGTACCGGCGGGTATTTATGAAGGCATGATCGGTACACATCGCATGCGCGATTTGATTATGCCGACAGCACACGAAGGACTAAAACTTATTCCAGCAACGCAAGCTTTGGCCGGGGCGGCTGTTGAATTGGTTGGAGCCGAGGAACGCGAACACTGCTTGCGTAAGGGTATTTTGGAAGTGCGAAACGATTTTGATTATGTTTTAATTGACAATCCGCCTTCACTCGGTCTTTTAACCGTTAATGGTCTTACGGCCGCTGATTCAGTCTTAATTCCAGTGCAGGCCGAATATTATGCGCTTGAAGGATTGGGACAACTTCTTGGTACAGTTGATCTTATTCGCGAACAACTTAATCCTGATTTGAAAGTCATGGGCGCGGTTATTACCATGTATGATTCGCGCACCAAACTTTCAAAAGAGGTTTTAGAAGAGCTTTATCGGTATTTTCCTAACAACATTTTTCGTTCGGTTGTGCCGCGCAGTGTTCGCTTGGCCGAGGCGCCGTCATTTGGTAAAACTATTCTTCATTACGATCCCACATCAAAAGCCGCCCGAGCCTACGAACGTTTGGCACAAGAATTTTTGATGCGTGAAAACGGTGATTTATAAAGTTATGATTACAAAACCAGTGCTTGGGAGGGGCCTCGGTTCGCTCATTCCCACCAAAAAAGTTTCCGAGGTTGTTACCTCGGTTGTCGGCCATCAAGAGATTAAAGAAATTCCGGTTGGCGACATTGTTCCCAATCCGCATCAGCCACGTCGGCATTTTGCCGCGGCTGATTTAGATGATTTGATCAGCTCAATTAAAGAGCACGGTATTCTTCAACCACTGGTGGTGACTTTTTGTGATAATCAGTATGAATTGATTGCCGGGGAACGACGTTGGCGAGCGGCCAAAGCCCTTGGTTTAAAAACCGTGCCGGTTATTGTTCGTGATGCCACAAAACAACAAAAAATTGAGTGGGCTTTGATTGAAAACTTGCAACGAGCTGATCTTAATCCATTGGAAGAAGCTTTGGCTTATCGAACCTTGATGGATGAATTTAATTTTACCCAAGAAGAAGCAGCAGTTAGAGTTGGAAAAAGTCGACCGGCCGTGGCCAATACTCTGCGTTTGCTAGAATTACCTGAATACATTCAAGACGCTCTTAAAGAGGACAAGATTACCAAGAGTCATGCACGCACGTTGCTCTCGGAAAATGACCCAGTTAAACAAAAAGAACTTTTTCAGGCCATGTTAACCGGTAAGGTCACAGTTCGTTCCGCCGAGCACACGGTGGCCGGACATCGCCCCAAGTCAGTGTTTGGTCGTCGGGTTGATCCTAATTTAGTGGCGCACGAAAAAAGGTTGCAAGAGATTCTGGGAACCAAGGTAGAAATTCGTGAACGTGTCGGGAAGGGGACAATCACCATGCATTTTTATTCAAAAGAAGACTTAATGGAATTGTTGGCCAGATTATCCGAAATATAATAAAAACAAAATAGGGAACAAAAATTTTTGTTCCCTATTTTGTTTTCTTGCCTTTCTTTTCTTTTTTGGCAGGATTAGCAGGTTTGGAAATCATGGCTGAAAGCCACGACCTCATGTTTTTTTTTGCCGCCTCTCTAACCAATTCCCGAGCGTGATTGGTTTTGACGAATTTCAGCCAATCGGGGTTAGGGCCGCGGCGATTTTTGTCAGTGATTATTTCTACAACATCGTTGGAATTTAAGGTTGAATCAAGATTAACTAGTTGATCGTTGACCTTAGCAGCGACACATTTGTGACCGACATCGGTGTGGACAGCGTAAGCAAAGTCAACCGGGGTGGCCCCCTCTGGTAAATCGATCACATCGCCCTGCGGGGTGAAAACAAAAATATGGTCTTTAAAAACATCAATTTTTAAAACCTCCATTTGTTCAAAAAAGTCTTTTTTGTCTTCTAGAGCCTTTTGAATTACCACCATTTCCTCCATCCAACGCAGATTTTTTGGCGGTGAAAAACCGGTTTCTTTATAACGCCAGTGGGCGGCAATACCATATTCGGCAAATTCGTGCATTTCTTCGGTACGGATTTGGAATTCGGCTGTTTCACCATCGCCACAAAAAACCGTTGTGTGTAAAGAGCGATAACCGTTGGGTTTTGGTTGAGCAATATAGTCTTTAATGCGGTTTGGAACCGGATGCCATTCTTGATGAACAAGGCCCAGGGCAGCGTAACAATCCTCGACATCTTTTACAATAACGCGCACCGCCACCAAATCGTGAATTTTGGCCAAGTCATTATTATAACGCTGCAGTTTTTTATATAAACTATAAAGACGCTTGACCCGACCGTGAATTTGATTTGTTTCAATTTTTGCTTCACCCAAAACTTTGCTGGCTCGGTCAATCAGACGGGAAATTTGTGCGCCTTTTTCGCGCACCTTGGTTTCCATAATCTGAACCATCCAATCATATTCTTTCGGGAAAAGATATTTGAAGGCCAAATCTTCTAACTCGCCTTTTATTTCCCCCATCCCCAAACGATTGGCAATGGGCGCATAAATTTCCAAGGTTTCCCGAGCAATTCTTTCCTGCTTATGGCCGGGTCGAGCGTAAAGGGTTTGAAGATTGTGTAAACGATCGGCGAATTTTATAAAGATTACTCTGACATCAGAAGCCATGGCCATAAACATGCGCCGCATGTTTTCGACATATCGTTCCACACCCTGATATTTTATTTTTTTCAGTTTAGTAACCCCTTCTACTAAACCAGCCACGTCGTCGCCGAATTCTTTTTTTATATCATCAAGAGTGACCTCGGTGTCCTCGACCACGTCGTGCAGAAGTCCGGCTACAACCATGTTGGTGTGGAAACCCATTTCCGCCAATTTGTAAGCCACGGCCAAGGGATGGGTAATAAAAGGGTGGCCGGAAAAGCGAATTTCACCTTGGTGGGCCTTTTCGGCTAGCCTGTAGGCGCGTTCGACCAATTCTAAATCCGGCTTCATGTAATTATTTTTAATGAGCTGTTCCAGATCTTCAAAAGTTCGGACGGTTTCCAACATATGTGCTTTTTTACCTTAGCATTTTGCCGATAATATGACAAACCTTAGTTTTTTTGCTATAATTTTTTTGTTTTAAATTTCTTATATGCCAGACCCAAAGCCAAGACGGAGAACTTATACACCAGATCGAGATTTCGAGAGAAAGCCATATTCGTCTGATTCTGATAAAGAACATGACGGGGTGGAGGAGGGGGACGAAGGGGAAGGGGATGTTGAAAAAAAAGACACGGTCCGTGAAAAATATTTAGCGGCCCGCCGTCTAGAGGGTCAAACTCGTGAGGAACAAGCGCGAGCCGCTATTAAAGAGGCTCAAGAGGCGGCACATCGTGTTGCGGCCGGGGTTGAAAGAACCAGCGGCGCGGATTTTTATTTGGCTGGCGGTGACCGAAAAAATGGCGGTGTGGCCGCCATTGGTATAGAAACCGCGACCGGTGAAATTAAAACAATTACCGAAGCTTTAGGGGTAGAAAAAGAAAAAGCCGCGCAACTGTCTTTTGTCTATGGGCAAAGTTTGCGAGTTGCTTTAAAAAAAGAAACCATTGGTGGACGTGAAACAGAAACGGCCGAGATTACTGTTCCGCTTGATTTACCACCAGCCGAGTTTCCTTTTTTGATTCGAGAAACTCTTCGGGCTTTGGGGGCTTTGGAAACTCATGTGGTTAAAAAAGAAGTTGGTGGCGGTAAGGGCAAAAAAAAGAAACTGGTGGAAACCGAAGAAGCCACGGTTTCGGCAAAAATTATCAAAAAAGAAATCGAAAAACGGAAAAAACTAGAAGACGATTCAAAAGAACTCCAAACCGATTTTTCAGAAGGCCGTGTTGATTTTATAAATGTTAGAAAAAAATATCGAAAATTAGAAACCGAACATTCGGCGGCTTGGTGCTCAGCCGAGGGCCAGGTTAATCTGTTGACAGAAGAAAAAGCTGCGGTCTTTGGGGAAGCAACAGGCCACGATCTTTATGAGGCTTACGGTTCGTCTTTGGCCTTCCGAAAGGAATTATTACGACGAACCATGGAACGTCAGAAACATCTTGTTTATCCTTACGACGATACTCGAACTAACCTTTTGTTGTTGGGTCGGCCGGCCGTTAGTGCGGAAAAAATACAGTACTTAACCTTTACCGGTCTTTTTACCGGCCTGTGGGGTCCGTATTGGGCCAAGCGGGCTTATCATGGCCGAGGTTGGGATATTCCGTTTACCGATCGCCTAAAACCGCACTTGCGCGATTCCACCATGGTTACCGATTATATATTGCGAAGGCAGCTTCATGGTTATGATCAAGTGGGCGGCTCAAGTGATTCTTTGGTAAAAAGAACCGGCGTAACCGGATTAGACATGGTTAAAACTTACGGCCGAGCGGCCGGGCAATTAGCCGGCGGTTTGGGAATTCTAGGTTTGGCGGCAGCAATAGAATTACCACTTCGAGCGGTTGGCGCGGGAATGAATTGGTTGGACAGAACATTATACGGTTGGCAAAAAAAATTCGGCGGTATGATTTCTAAGAGTTATAAACCCGGGCTTAAGACTTTGGACGAGAAAGAAGAAGAGGCGGCGAAGGAATATGAAAGATTGAAGGGCAAAGCTCTGGATCGCCAGGACGATAAAAGTAAAAAATAAATCAAAAACACGTTCGTCAATTTTCGGCGAGCGTGTTTTTAATTTTAGGTTTCTGGTGTTTCCGATGTTTCCAAACTCTTTTTGAAACCGCATTCTTTGTTGGAACATTGGGTCATACCCTTGGCGGCAAAGGTCATAAGACTGCTGCAGGTGGGACATTTTTCACCGGTTGGTTTTTGCCACAAGGCGAATTTACAATCAGGATAACGGTTGCAGCTGAAGAACGGGCGGCCGCTCCGGCCTTTCTTTTCGACAATCTCACCTTCGCCACATTGCGGACATTTGACCCCGGTTTTCTTTTCGATTTTTTTAATGGTTTTACATTCCGGATATTTGGAACATGAGATGAATGGGCCAAAACGACCGCGTTTCATAATCATGGCCGCGCCGCAGGTTGGACAAAGATCTTCCACCACCTCTGGTTCAGCGGCCACGGCCTCGCCGTTGGCATTTTGTGCTAAAGGTTTGGTGTTTTTACATTCCGGAAAACCACTGCAAGCCAAGAAATCGCCAAAGCGGCCACCACGAATAACCATGGGCTTGCCGCACTTTTCGCAGACTTGATCGGTCGGCTTGTCGGCCGGCTTTAGTTTAACCACTGACTTTTCCTTTTCTTTTAAATTATCATGGAATGGGCCGTAAAATTCTTGCAGGACCGGGACCCATTCGGCTTTACCTTCGGCCACTTGGTCTAAATCTTTTTCCATTTTGGCCGTGAAAGCCAAGTCAACAATATTTGGAAAGTGTTCGACCAAGAGATCAGTAACTGTGTAGGCCACTTGGTTGGGTTTTAATTTTTTAGCCTCGTCACGTTCGACATAGCCGCGTTCCAAAATGGTGGAAATAGTTGGGGCGTAAGTGGACGGGCGACCAATGCCGTGTTCTTCCAAAGCCTTAACCAGCGAAGCATCAGAGTAACGAGCCGGCGGTTCAGTGGTGTGCTTTTTACTTTCCAGGTTTTCCAAAGCCACGGCATCGCCTTTGGCCAACTCCGGCAAAAGAGAATCTTTTCGTTTTTCTTCGTAGACTTTTAGGAAACCGTCAAATTTAATAGTCGAGCCAGTCGAGCGGAAAATATATTCACCGGTGGCAATGTCGGCCGAAGTGGAATCAAAGATAGCTTCGGGTAATTGGGTGGCAACCGCCCGGCGCCAGATTAGATCATAAAGCCTCCACAAGTCGCGATCCAAGGCGTCTTTAATGGAATCAGGCGTGCGTGAGGCATCGGTTGGGCGAATAGCTTCGTGCGCTTCTTGTGCCCCTTTGTCTTTTGTTTTAAAAATTCGCGGTTTATCCAAAAGATAATCAGCCCCGAATTTGTCGGAAATAAAAGTTCGCGCTTCATTAATAAAAAGTTCAGAAAGATTGGTCGAATCGGTACGCATGTAGGTGACAAGCGCAACCTGACCTTCGCCGGGCAGAGTGACCCCCTCATAAAGCTTTTGGGCGAGCATCATGGTTTCCTTGGCACCAAAACCAAGTTTGTTATTGCCTTCTTGTTGTAGAGTTGATGTGGTAAACGGCGGAGCCGGCGAACGCTTAACGGTTTTTTTAGTTACCTCGGCGACTTCGTATTTTCCATTCTTTAAAGCTTCAAGAATTTTTTCCGCTTCGACTTCAGAATCAATTCCAAGTTTATCTAACTTTTTTTCACCAATAGCGTGCAGTTTGCCGGGGAAGGAAATCTGATCCTTATTAAAGAGAGTGTCGATAGTCCAAAAATCCTGCGGCTTAAAAGCTTCACGTTCACGTTCGCGTTCCACTACTAAGCGCACGGTGACCGATTGCACGCGGCCGGCGGACAAACCTTTCTGCACCTTGCGCCACAAAAACGGCGATAGCTCGTAACCAACCAAGCGGTCAAGAATACGGCGCGCTTGTTGGGCGTTAACCAAATTCAAATCAAGATTACGTGGATTTTCAATAGCGTGATCAATGGCCCGTTTGGTAATTTCGTGGAAAGTAATGCGTTTTAATTTGGCTGGGTCAACCTTAAGAATTTGGGCCAGGTGCCAAGAAATAGCTTCTCCTTCACGGTCTTCATCAGTTGCGAATAAAATTTCGTCAGCCTTGGCTGCCCCTTCTTTAAGCAGTTTAACCTGCTTCATTTTATCGCGTGAAACCACGTACTTTGGGATAAAGCCGTGTTCGGTATCCACGCCAATTTCCTTTTGTGGCAAATCGCGGACATGACCAAAAGAGGACAGTACTTTGTATTTACTGCCCAGGTATTTGGAGATAGTTTTTGCTTTCGCCGGAGACTCGACGATGACTAATGAGTATGACATGTTGTTTTTTTGTTCAAGTGTCCATATGTTCAAATTGTTCATTTTTGGTTTTGTAGATCGGTCGACAGTGAACATTTTGAACACTTGAACAAGTTGAACGGATCGAATGAAATAATACTAAGACGATAAGATAATGCGGTATTTTTTACGTTTAGTCAAGGTTTAGTTAATTGTGTAGTATAAATTTCCTACATGTCTGGCTGTGCCTTTCATCTCCATTAGCGTAAGTAAATGGGAGATTTCGGAAATATTTTTGCCAGTGGCGTGAGCCAAATCGTCGACGTGAATTGGCTGGGCACTTAAGAGTTGAATGATGGCCGCTTCGGCCGGACTGCCAGCTTCGGGTTTTTTATTTTTTTTGTTTTCCTCAAAGCACCGTAGACCCAAGGCAAAAAGAACATCATTAGCTTCAGTCACCGGATGCGCTCCAGTTTTAATAAGATTGTTGGTGCCTTCGGAAAATGGCGAATGAAAGGGCCCGGGCACGGCAAATAATTCACGACCGTTTTCCAGAGCAGCTCTGGCCGTAATAAGCGCCCCTGATTTTATTCCAGCCTCGATAACCATGGTGCCGCGTGACATGCCGGCAATAATGCGATTTCTGATGGGAAAGAATATTTTTTGCGGTTCGGTTTCCGGTGGATATTCAGAAATAACCGCGCCGTTGTTTTCAATGATTTTTCGTGCCAGATATCTATTAGAGGAAGGGAAGATATGATAATCGTCGATGCCCGAGCCAAGAACGGCAATGGTTTTTCCACCGGCCTGAAGGGCAGCTTCATGAGCCAGAGCATCGGTGCCAAGAGCTAAACCGGAAACAATAACTAGTCCGGCTCGAGCGAGTGGTTTGACGATGGTTTCAGAGGCGCGCTCGGCATACGGTGTGGCTTGGCGCGAACCGACCACTGACAAACTTGGCAAGGCCACGGCCGGCCAGGTGCCACGAACAAATAAAGCGGCCGCCGGGTCGTGAATTTGTTTTAGAAGCGGTGGGTAATCAAGATCATCTCTAAGAATAACTTTGGTTTTGTATTTATCAATTAAAAACAACTCTCGTTCTGGCGAGAGTTTTGGACGAAGCGATATAAATTGTTCGGCCGTCGTTGCATCGATTCCGGCGGCCATTAATTCGTTCTGGCCAGCCGCAAAGGCCGCGGCCATGGAGGGAAAAAATCCTCGCAATTTTGCGAGGCGAACTGCTCCAAATTTTGGAAAGCGTATCAAGGCCAACAGAAAGCCCAGATCTTGTAGAGACATACCGCGTTAATCATCAGTAACCATTTTAGCCACTTTGTGAGCAGCTTCGGTAATTTCTTTCCATTCAGCCTTGCTCCATTTGCCCAAAACCCATTTGTCGAGCGGGGCTTTTGATTCCGCCGGGCGACCAATACCAATGCGAATCCGACGAATTTCGTCCGTGCCCATTTTTTCAATAATCGATTTCATGCCATTGTGACCGCCGGCTGAACCGCTCGTACGCACGCGGATTTTCCCAATGGGTAAATTAGCATCGTCAAAGATTACGGTAATTTTTTCTTTTGGAATATGCCAAAATTGCGCGGCCCCGCCAACAGCTTCACCCGAAAGATTCATGAAGGTTTGCGGTTTCAAGAGAACAACTTTTTTATTGCCAAAAATAACTTCGGCCGCGGCCGCATTTAATTCGCGTTTGTTTTTAAATTTGCCATCAACCATGTCGGCCAACTGGTCTAGAACTAAAAAGCCGACATTGTGACGCGTGCGGTCGTATTTTTTGCCGGGATTACCCAAGCCGACAATAAGACACATATTTTAACTTGCAGTTATTCTTGGTAAGCGAGCTCGGACCACAACCGGTGTGCCGTTAAAATCAAATTCTTCGTGCAAACGATTTTCAATATAACGTAAATAGCTTTGGCTGATAGCATCCTCGCGCTTGGCTTTAATGGTCACGGCAAAAGATGGCGGGCAAGTGCCGGTTTGTCGCAGACCCAAAGCTTTTGGTGGTTTGACCACTTTGCCACGAATCGGTGAGCGGTGAGCGATCATTCGTCGGAAAAATTTTTCTAAGTCTTCCTCGGAAATTTCGCGATGACGGGCGGCTTGAACTTGGTCAATTAAAGTAAAGATATTTTCAATTCGTTGGCCGGTTTTAGCTGAAGTAAAGACAATCGGGGCATAGGCAATGAACGGCATCATGCCATTAACATAACGTTCGTAATCATTGATGGTGCTAGGGGTTTTATTTAGTACCAAATCCCATTTGTTGGCCACAATGATTGTTCCGGCTGTTGAGCCGTCTAAAATTCCGGCAATGGATTTGTCTTGTGTCCCGATTTGTTCGTTGGCTTCAAGAACAAGTAAAACTACGTCAGCGTGTTCAACGGCGTCCTTGGTACGTTTAACTCCGGCCATTTCCAAACCGCCGGCTTGTTTAACCTTGCCACTTTTACGCATACCAGCCGTATCGATCAGAATATATTTTTTGCCGTTGACCTCGATTGTTGTATCAATTGGTTCACGCGTGGTGTGGGCCATGGGGCTGGTAATAACCCGCTCTTCGCCCAGAATGGAATTAACAATGGAAGATTTACCGACATTGGGTTTGCCAATAATGGCCACTCGGGTAACCGGTTCTTTCTTTTTTTCCACGGCCGGATGTTTAACTTTGCGCAAAGCTTTGTGAATCAAATCAAGCAAGTCGCCAGTGCCAGTGCCGCGTAAAGCGGAAACAGCGAAAGGTGATGGTAAGCCGGCCAAGCGCCATTCTGTGGCATGAACCGAAGCAACCAAGTTTGGGGTTTCAGCTTTGTTACCGACAACAATAATAGGCTTGTTAACGGTTTTAAGTTTTTTGGCCAGGGCGCGTTCCTGTGGCATGGGACCGGTTTTTAAGTCAACCACAAAAAGAACAATGTCGGCGCCTTCTACGGCGCGCCAAATTTGTTCGTGAGTAGCTTTTTCAATGACCGGGCCAAATTCGCTGTCCGTGCCGCCGGTATCCACAATATTAAAAATTTTACCGCGCCAAAAAACTTCAGCTTCGTTGCGATCGCGGGTTGTTCCCGGGACATTTGAAACTAAAGCTTTGTGCTCTTCAACCAAACGGTTAAAAAGTGTTGATTTACCGACATTGGTTCGGCCGACAATGGCGACAACTGGGGTTCTGGACATAAAACTTTCGGTTAGGGGAAATTAAACTACCTTCTAACAAGGCCAGAGCTGTCTTCGCCCAAGATTATTAAAAAGTCAATATTATCAACGGTTGTTTTTTGAGAGTAAGAGTCGTCGGTGACAGAAATTTCTTTCGGTACTACCTCGCTTGAAAAAACCCAGCCCGTGGTTGACATAACCACTTCGGCGGAAAGAGTTTCCTGGAGCGATTTTAATTCATCCGCCTTTTGACCATCGGTCAGATCATAAATAACTGTGTGAGTAAAACCGCGTTCTTCGGCATTGCCGATTTTTGTTACATCAAAACCTTGGCTTGCTAAGATTTGAGAAATCTGGAAAGCCAAACCAGCGACCGTTGTGCCATTTTGGATTTCAATGCTTGCGAAATACGGCGTAGTGGTTGCCCCGGCAAACGAATCAGTGGCCGCGGTGACCGAAAAAATATTGGCTGCCAATTGTTGCAGGGGAGTCCAATCATCATTTTTTGGCAGAATTACGTAAGCCCCGTTCATGGAAGTGGCGTAAAGTGGCCCGCCCTCTGAAGTATCAAGAACCTGGTTAACAATTTTTTCCCGATCGATATCAATATATTCTGTGCCCAAAGTAATTAATTCACCTAACGAAATATTGGTTTGAATATGTTCGCCCAGGGTTGAAAGGATTGCGCTGATTTTGGTCGGGCTACTCAGAGTATTTAAACTAAGAATTTTTTCTTTTAATGACAAGAGAAGATTTTGTTGACGGCGGCTGCGAGCAAAGTCGGAAGCCTCGCCATTAGAACCGTGACGCGAGCGGACGTATTTAAGCGCCGTGGTGCCGTCCATGTGTGTCCAGCCTTCCTGAAAAGACAAAACCTCGAAACGACAACTGTAATCAATCGGCGCGGCCGGCTCGACGGTTTCGGCCAGTCCGGTTTCTGTTTCAGAAATTTCTGCGGCCGCTTCAGCCGCGGCTAATGAGCCATCACAATCAGCCTCTTCCATTCCGTCGATAGGGTATTCGTAATCAGTGAAAGGATTTTCAACATAAAGATCAAGACCGCCGAGTTCGTCGATAAGATCGGCAAAGCCATCGAAGTCGACTTTAACATAATAATTAACGTCTTGATTAAAAATTGGTTTGATTACGTCGCTTACCGCGGCCGGGCCGCTGCCTTTTTCGTTTGCCTCAGCTAAAGCATTGACAGCATTGATTTTGCGCCATCCTTCGCCAGGTACTGGGACGGTTAAATCGCGGGGAATCGACATCATGCCAACGGATTTATCGGACGGTCGCAAACTGGCGAAAATAATGGTGTCAGTTAGTTGTGGACCATCATGGCCAGCCCCACCAACCCCCAACAAAAGAAAATTTACTCGATCGTTTTCTTCGCCCTGTAACTTATAATCGTTTGAAGAAATAAGATCACGTAAAGTTGAAAAAAGTGAAAAAGATTTGGTATTAGCAGTCGAAGTTTCGCCCCCGGTTTCGATATTTAAAGAAAGAGTTGTTCCAAGACCGGCCACCGCTAACAGAGCGATAATAAAAAATTTCTTCAAAAAGTTTGAAGGTTGTCGTCGAACAATATGCAGACGATGTTGCTCTTTTAAGAAGTCAATTTTGTGTTGATCCATAAACGCGTGTTCTCGACCACATTATAGAGGAAAAAGACGGTTTGGACAAGATGGATTTATAAAAGGCAAAACCGCCCTTTTAGGACGGTTTTACCATGGTGGGCGCAAGAGGACTCGAACCTCTGACCTTCGCAATGTGAATGCGACGCTCTAACCAGCTGAGCTATGCGCCCTTTTTGCGCATGAAGAATATCATTATCTGTGGATTATTTCAAGCTAACCTCTCCCATAAAGGTTCTTTTTCTGTTATTCTAAAAAAGTATGTCGCTAAAACCAAGGCAAGGTGGAGAAATGTTAAAAGCACAAGAAGTTTTTGATTTTACCGCCGCGGCCAAGCCGCCACGCCAGACCTCGCCGGAGAACAACTTGTTCCTTGTCCCCGAAGAAGAAGAATGGAATCCGACCATTCCCGGGGTTGATGGGGAAGGGCTGGCCGGCTGGCAGCGTGAACTCTTCCGGGCCTGGCAGGACCTGGAAAAGGCGATTGTCGGTGGACTCGAGGGATCGAACCCCCGTTTCGACACCACCTCTTTCATTCGACGTTGTCGTGAAGCCCAAGAGGTCGCCCAGGTTCTGGTCAAGGCCTTTCCCGACAATCGTCTTGCCACTGCCTTGGAAAAGGCGGTCAGGGACGGCGATCGTGCCAAACTCACTAGCTGTGTCCGTACGGCTCTTTCGGGGGAGACCAAGTAGGAGCACAATCAGGTGCGGGCAGACTTTACCTTCGGTCCTGTTTCAAGACTGGGCCGATTTTTATTTTTTAGCCTTTTCCTTGAAAACTTGATTTTTCTTTTTAATTGGTGTATTTTGTAGCCAATACTATGAAATTATTCTGTAATCAAGAGCATAATAACGACACTTTTTGGCACCGTAAGTTCGGCACGCCGGCTGGAACGGTTATCTTGTTTGTTCTGGAATTTGTCCAAATTGTTGTTATTGCTCTAGCTATAATAATTCCGGTTCGTTATTTTTTGGTTCAACCCTTTTATGTTGAAGGGGCTTCAATGGAGCCAAGTTTTTACGATCACGAATATTTGATTATTGATGAATTAGGTTATCGTTTTTCCGAACCAGAGCGTGGCCAGGTTTTAGTTTTTCGTTATCCTAATGACCCTTCCGAGTTTTTTATTAAGCGGATTATTGGCTTGCCGGGCGAAACAATCGAGGTCGCTAACGGTTTGGTGATTATTTATAACGAAGAGCATCCTAATGGTTTGGTTCTTGACGAATCGGCTTATCTGCCGGAGGATACGGTTACCCCGGGTCGAAAAAAGACCACTCTAGGTTCCGATGAGTATTTTGTCATGGGCGATAACCGCGATGCCAGTCTTGATTCCAGGGTTTTTGGAGCAATAACTTCCGAGGTAATTATCGGCCGCGTTTGGTTGCGCGGTCTGCCTGCCTCGCGAGCTGGATTTTTTGAATCACCCTTATATAACTTGTAATTTATGCCATTAAAAAAGATCATTGCCCCTAAAAAGGTAGGTAAACCGGTTAAGCTCGAGGAAAAAGAAAAAGAGGAAGAACCGGAAGAATTAAAGAAAAAAGTAGAAGTACCGGTTGTTGTTCCACAACCCAAGGGGCGAAAAACCCCGGAACTTTTGCGCGGCTTTCGTGATGTTTTGGCAGACGAGCAGGTTTATTGGGAGTGGTTGCGCCGGGCGGCTGAGGATATTGCCGAATCTTATAGCTTTGAACGAATTGAATTTCCGATTTTGGAAAAGGAAGAATTATTCGTGCGCACTGTTGGCAAGCAAACCGACATTGTAGAAAAAGAAATTTATTCTTTTGAAGATAAGGGCGGTGACAAAGTGGCCCTAAGACCGGAAATGACCGCTTCCGCGGCTCGCGCTTATATTAACCACGGCATGCTTAACATGTCACAGCCGGTCAAGATGTTTTATTTTGGTCCGACCTTTCGTTACGATCGTCCGCAGGCCGGCCGTTATCGTCAGTTTAATCAGGTTGGTTTTGAATCAATTGGCAGTAGCGAAGCGGTCATCGACGCGCAAATAATTGTCATGGTTTACAACTTTTTAAAAAGCATGGGGTTGGAAACAACCGTGCGCATGAACTCCATTGGCACGCCAGAAACCCGTCGAACATATAAAGTTGAACTCGCCTCGTATTATCGAACAAAGCGAAATCAAATTTGTGATGATTGTAAACGCCGTTTGGTAAAAAATCCCATGCGTTTGCTTGATTGCAAAATGGAACAGTGTCAGGCGGTGCGTGCCAACGCCCCGCAAATTTTAGATTGGCTTGATGAGGAATCAAAAAATCATTTCATGCGGGTCCTGGAATTTTTAGATGAAGCCGGCACGCCTTACGCCTTAGACCCATATTTGGTGCGCGGTTTGGATTATTATAACCGAACCGTTTTCGAGGTTTGGGTGACTGGTGACGAAGGCGAACGTTCGCAAAACGCCCTTGGCGGCGGTGGTCGTTATGATGGTTTGATCGAGCTCTTGGGCGGTCGGGAAGGGACACCGGCGTGTGGTGTGGCTTTGGGAGTGGAACGCATAATTTTGGCCATGAAGGAATTAAAGATTCAGCCGCCAGCGAAAAAGATCGACGTTTTCTTTGCTCAGCTTGGTGATTCGGCTCGTCGTGTTGGTTTGCGGGTTTTTGAAGATTTTCGTCAGTCGGGAATCAGTGTTCGTGAGGCTTTCGGCAAGGGCTCACTTAAAGCCCAGTTGGAAATTGCCAATAAACTGAATGTTCCATATACCTTAATTCTTGGTCAAAAGGAAGTTCTTGATGGAACAATTATTGTTCGCGATATGGAATCAGGGGCGCAAGAAATCGTTGATGCCGGTAAAATCGTCCAAATTATGAGGAAAAAGCTTGAAGTAGTTAAAACCCTTGACATTCCGGCGTAAAAAAGGCAAGATAATGTAGAAATTTTGAAAGGAAGGTGATTATTATGTTAGAAGTTAAACGAAGAAAAGGAGAAAGTTTTGATGCCCTGTTGCGTCGCTTTACCAAGCGCGTTCAGCTTTCCGGGCGTTTGCTTGAAGTTAAAAAACATCGTTTCCACACTAAAGATAAAAACAAGACCTCACAGAAAAAGAGTGCCTTGCGTCGTTTGGAAACCGCCACGCACCGCGAATATTTGTTAAAGACAGGTCGGTTGACTGAAGAAGAAGAGAAAAAAAATAAACTCCATCGTAAATAAACAAACTGGCGGCCTTGGCCGCCTTTTTGCTATAATCATTTCATATGACACTTTTTGAAAAAATAAACGCCGATTTTACTTCGGCCATGAAGGAAAAAAAGGAAATTGACCTTTCTATTCTTAGAATGTTGCGTTCTGCCCTAAAAAACAAACAAATAGAAGTAATGCACGAACTAAAGGAAGAAGAAGGGCTGGCGGTTATTCGTACGCAGATTAAACAGATCAAAGACGCTCTGATGTCTTTCGAATCAGCTGGTCGCGCTGACCTGATTGATAAAAGCAAGGCCGAACTGGCCGTGCTCGAGAGTTATTTACCAGCCGAAATGTCCGATGAAGATTTGGAAAAGACTGTTCGGGCCGCTTTGACCGAAGTTGGTATCTCGACCAAAGCCGACATGGGCAAGGCTATGGGGGCGGTTATGAAAGCTGTGGCTGGCCAGGCTGGTGGTAATCGTGTCAAAGAATTGTTGGAAAAAATTTTAAGTTAAGATGTGAAGGAAACTTTGCTGGCCGTGGTTAAATCAATTAACGCGACCAATCAATCAAACCAAGCGGCGGTGAATGAAACAACAGTTTCGTCGACTGGTTCTTTTTTTGCCTCGTCGTCAATGCTGCCGATGGAATTTGTTTTTCGTAGCTTGCGAGTGGCTGCGGTTTTTTTTGGACTTTTGTTTCTTCTAACCATATTACAAGGTGCTTTTAAATACATTGTGTCTTCGGGGCGTGATGAGACCGTGTCTAAAAGTCGGCGTATGATAGTAACCGGGGGAATTGGGGTTGTGGTGATGATTTTTTTGTATATATTGGCTTCGTCATGGCTTATAAATCTTTTGGCAACGTAACAAATAGATTATTATCCACAACCGCTCGACAAAATAAGGGCGGTTTTTTTGTTTTTGTGATAAAATAAACACAGTTTCTTAAGCAAAAAAACATGTGTTAAAGCGATGGCAGAAAGCGGCGATTTGGGCCGCGGTCGCCGGACTAAGTCTGGCGGCGATTTTGATATTTTTACCGGTCGATTCAGTCTTCGCGGCAGTCAACGATTCTTTGGGAGAAGTTGGCGCGGCTTCTGGTTTGCCCACAACCTCTTTGCCAATTTTGATTGCGCGAATTATTCGGGCAATTCTTGGGGTCTTGGGTATTCTTACCGTGCTTTTGGTTCTTTACGCCGGTTTCCTTTATCTAACCTCACGCGGCGAAGAGGAACCAATTAAAAAAGCCAAAAAGATTTTACAAAATGCGGTTATTGGTTTGCTGATAATTTTTTCTTCTTTTGCCATAACCACCTTTGTTTTAAACGCGTTGCTTAGTGCGGCTGGTATGGGCGGGGGAGTTTCAACAGCCGGAACAAATTATTCCGAACCGTTGTCCGGCTCGCTTGGCGCCGGCATAATCGAAAGTCATTATCCGGCTCGCAACGCTTTGGATATTCCTCGCAACACGCGCATTTCAGTTACCTTTAAAGAGGTAATCGACGTCAATTCCATTGTTTCTGATTATGCCGCTGCCGTGGAAGTCGGTTCGACTACTTTTGCTTTAAACACTGAAAACGTTTTGATTTATCCCACCAACGAAGTTAATGAAGATACAGGAGTTACCGCGGCCGATGTTGCCTTGGGTAGCACTGAGGTGGTTGTTTCTTTTACCGAAGATTTGCAAACTTTTGTCTTTGCCCCGATTGATTATTTAGGCAGCTCAACTGAGGATACTAGTTATACTGTTTTTCTTGGCTCAGGAATTCAAAAAATTAACAACGATGGCGAAGCGGTTGCCGCTTTTACTGGCACTGAAGATGGTGGTTACGAGTGGACTTTTGAAGTTTCGACTGAGGTTGATTTAACCCCACCAACAGTAGTTTCGATTATACCGGTGGATGAAAGTACGGAGGCACCCAACGTGGTGGTTCAAATAACTTTTAGTGAAGCCATGGATCCGGTTGCGGCCAGCGGCACCTATGGCGATGGCAAAACTTTTACTAATTTTTCCGTTTTAAGCGAAGGTACTGGAGAAAATATTGATGGCGCCTCCAGTATTTCCAACCAGTATCGGACAGTTGAGTTTGTTCCGACTTTTGAATGTGCCAAAGATCCTTGCGGCAACACTATTTATTGTTTGCCGTATGGCGAAAATATTAATGTTGAGGCGCGGGCCGCCACGGTAAACGGCGACGAAGCACCGCAGGCAGTATCAGTTAGCGGCTTATTTGATGGTTTGGCTGATGCCGCCGGCAATTCTTTAGACGGCGATGGTGACTGGGGCACAACCGACGGTGAAGCCGGTGATGATTATGCTTGGAATTTTGTAACCACCAGTGAAGTCAATGACGAGGTACCGGTTATTAGTGAGTTGTTTCCTTCTTTGGAAGACAACGATAAGTTTGGCGTCGATGATGAAGTTGAAATTACTTTTGATATTGCCATGCGCTCGGCCACCCTAAATACCAGTAACATTAGATTGGAATCCGATTACAATTCAGCCGATCCTTCCGAGGCATATCAAAATGTGTGGTTTTCGTTAAGTAGTGAAACTTTAGAAGGCGGTAATTCCAAAACAACCATTGATCACGGAACTTTGTGGGAGAGTGTGGAGAACGAAGATGGTTCAACGACCTTATATTATTACTACCCGGTTATCACCAACGATGTTCAAAGCGCTTATCAGATTTGTATGTTCCCATCGTTTGGGCCAGAGAACGAATTAAACACCTCGCCTGATTGCGCCACGGAAACAGAACCCTACTGTTGCAACGGCAGTTCAAGTGGCTCACCTTGTTATACTCAAGAAAGTACAAAAATTTTAGGCCAATAATTTTGTGAAAAAAAATCGTCTCTTATCTTTATTAATAATTGTCGGATTAGGCGTGGCCCTTGGCCTTTTGTTTGTTACTCCGGCTCTGGCCGAAACTCTCACCGCTAATCAAATGTTTGGCGGCGATAGCGAAACTTTTGCCGCCTCGTCCGGTTTGGCTAGCGGCAGTCTGGTTTTAATGATTGCCCGAGCGATTCGAACCTTTTTGGGCTTTTTGGGAATTGTTGCGGTAATTGTTGTTTTGTACGCTGGCTTTTTGTGGGTCACGGCCGGTGGTGAAGAAGAAAAAATAGCCAAAGCTAAAAAAGTTTTAAAGAACGGCCTTATCGGACTTTTGATAATGCTTTCTTCTTTTACCATCGCTCAATTTGTTTTATCAAGACTAACTAGCTCAATTGGTGGCGGCGTCGGGACTGAAGTTGGCGGCGGGGGCGGCGGTGGCGATATTCCTGATTACGCCCATTCCTTTGTTTTAACCAGTGTTAATACCGATTGCGCTTCAAGTTTGCAAAATTTGGAGTTGCGTTTTATTTTCAGTCAGCGCGTAGCCACGGAAGATGTTGTTGATGGCACCGGCATTTCTATCAGCAAGGGTGGGGAAGAAGTGGCTGGCACTTTTGCCGCGGTTGGACGCTCAACCACGGCCAGCGCCACTTCGTTTACTTTTACTCCTGAGGCAATCTGTTTTGCCGAAGATGATTATTCAGTTAATTGTTTTGAAGCGGAAACGACCTATAACATTACCATCAGTTCGGCTTTGCAAAGCTCCAGTGGTTATGATCTTCAATGCTCAACCGCTTACCCGTGTGAATTTACTTTTACCACGGGCACGGGGTTTGATTTAGCCGCGCCAACGGTTTTTGAAATTACGGCGCCTGATGATGGCGAGTCAGTTTACGCTGACGAAGCCGCTATGCTTCAAGCATATGCGGTTGATGATACTGGGGTAGCCTCGGTTGATTTCTATATTGATACCGGAATTAATAGCACAGTTAATGACATCGAAGGTGATGGTTATTTTGACAGCGAATGGGACACGGCCGGATATTTTACCAACGATGACCATAGTATTTTGGCCGAGGGTTCTGATTGCGCCGGTAACGATGTTGATGCGGAAATTAGCGTGATGTTACGGGCCGCTTCGTGCCACAATGGTGTACAAGACGAAAGTGAAAGTGGGATTGATTGTGGTGGCAGTTCATCGGCGGATTCTTATTGCGGCGCTTGCGAAAACCAAGAATGTACTGACAGCTCTGATTGCTCTTCCGGATCATGTGTTGATGGTGTTTGCGAAGAGGAAGTGGAAATCGAAGCCGTCTCGCCCGGTGATGGCGCTCCTGGTAACTTAATTACTATTTCTGGCCAAGGCTTTGGTGAAGCGCCGGGCAGTGTTGTCTTTCTAGGGACAACGACCGAAGTTAGTCATTCGGCTTACTCCAGCGAGGAATGCGTGGAAGCTTGGAGTGATAGCCAAGTGATTATTCAATTAAAAGACGAAGCCGAAAGCGGCCCGATTAAATTAATTGCTGCCGATGGCAAATACGATCAAACCAACGACGAAAACGGTTCTTATATCAGCGACTTTGAAGTTAATGAAACAGTTCGCCCCGGCCTTTGTTCTATTGATCCGGAAAGCGGCGAGGCTGGCTCTGCCGTTACACTTCACGGTATTAACCTTGGGGAATCAAGCACTGACGCTACGCTTTATTTTGATTCTTATGAAGCGGCCAGTTACAGCGATTGGTCAACAACATCTTTCGGGGCCGTGTCGCCGTTATTGGATGCCGGAATTTTCGATATTCAATTGTTTACCGGCAGTGGCGATGCTCGTGAGGGCTCTAACGAACTCCAATTTGTTACCACTTCGGTTACTGAGGAGGAACTTCCGGTAATTAGTCAGGTTGATCCTGAAGAAGGCCCGATTGGCCAATATTTAACCATTTATGGTTCTGGTTTTGGTACCAGCGAAGGAACGGTTCGGTTTGTTAGCCAAAGCACAGATTACGAAGCTTTAGGCGACACAAATTTTCCCGATGAATGCGAAGACAGTTTTTGGAGTGATACTGAAATTATTATTAAAGTTCCCGCGAAATACAGCAACACCAATTCGGTTGATGCGATTACTCATGATTTATACATACAGCGGGCCGAAGATGGTTTAAAATCCGAAGCAGTTAACTTTGTTGTGACTACTGGCGAAGCGGCCCCCGGATTTTGTGCCATTGTTCCCAATTCCGGTCCGGTCGGCACAGCGGTTACTTTATATGGTGAGGGGTTTGGTACCACGGTCGGCTCGATTTCTTTTTTCAATGATCAAACAGCCACAACTGATGATTGGACGAGTGGAGCAATTGGTGAAACAACCGGCGTGGTTGTTCCTGCTGACACAAACAGTGGTCCGGTTATTGTAATTGACAGTGATGCTCAGAAATCCAACAAAGTTAATTTTACTGTTGGCGTTTGTAACGTTGATTTTTCTTGCGGCTCGGGTGAAACTTGTTGTGCTAGTGGGGCTTGTTCAGCAACGGAATGCGTTGACCCTGAGACTGTTTCACATTACGCCTATTATTTTTCCACCGGTGATATTCCTGAAGCGCCAGATGTTCGCATTGAGTGTGATGAAACATGGGTTTCCCCGACACCTTGGGAAGGTTGGGATGGCGGAACAAAGATTTGTTCTAACGCGGCTTTAAGTGTCAGTTTCACCGAAGACATGGACGCGCTTTCATATTCAACTGCCGGCTTTTTGGTAGAGCAGTGTACTGATAAAACCTGTTCGGACACCGCGGCTGTGGAAATGGAAAGTTCGCCGACTTCTTATAATGAAAGTGGTTTTACCTGGATACCCGCGTCTGATTGGGCCGCCGATACTCGATATCGCGTGACCGTTTATGGTGGTGAGGTCGGAACAATACAAAGTATCGAAGGTTTAGTAATGCTTGAAGACGTTATTTGGGAATTTGAAACTGCGGCTTCTGGAGACGCTTGTGAAATTGGTGGAGTTATTGTTTCGCCAGGCGAAAAGACTTCAAACATACAAAACGAGGAAATTGCTTATAGTGCTGCGCCGACCAGTTCGGAATATCAGTGCACGGTTTTAGACTGTTCACCTTACACCTGGAATTTTTCTTCCAGCGATTCGAGTAAGGCAAGTGTTGGTAGTGTTGTCGGCTGTGGGGCGATGGTTATAGCCGAGGAAGAAACCGGCACCGATGGCCCGGTTGCGATTAATGCTCAGCCCGATGGTTACAGTGTCAGTGATGACGGATATTTAACCATCAGCTTTACTGATCCAAAAATTACTGATTACTGGCCGAGTTGTACCGAAGCTTGCCTGGATGCGGAAATCGGCGCAACTTTTAATATTCCAATGGCCGCCGGAACTTTTTCCGGAACGGATAGTGGTGGTGAACAAATAGTTAGATTGTTTAGTTGCGAGGATCCAGGTTGTGCCCCTGATGAACTAGTAGAAATTAGTTCAGTCGCCTCGAGTTACGATGACGAAACTGACATACTGACAATTGTTCCGCCCGGAAATTTGTTGATTGATACTTCTTATCGCGTGATCATTTCTGGTGAAGCTGAATCAGAGAGCGGTTCGTTGTTAAGTGAAGCGGCCGGTGACCTGGCTTGGTACGGTGATTTGTCATGGACCTTTACGACTAAAGCTGAGGCTTGTACTGTCGATCGAGTAGAAGTTGAACCAAACGAAGCCACAGCCACTCGGGTTGGGACAATTCAACGTTTTACGGCTGTGCCGTACGGCTCACCCGATGCCTGTTCAGCCGAAGGCCAACGACTAATAGCCGCTGGCTACACCTGGGAAACCTGGGTGGCCATTGATGAAACTGATGAATTGCCAACGGCTAATATTGCCGACTTGGTTGGTGGCGGGGCAATCATGATTTCTAATAATTTAGCCGATGGTTGTTCTTTAGATTGTTTGCATATTGGAACCGAAACTCCGATAGCTGTTTGTGGTGATGGTGAAATTGACTTTGGGGAGGATTGTGATGGTACGGAAGGCTGTTCTTCTTCTTGTCTTCGTTTGGGTTCCGGTGGAAGTTACAGTACTCCTTCGGTTTGCGGTGATGGCGCAGTAGGAATCGGTGAGGAATGCGACGAATTAGGTAATACTTCAAACAATGACGGTTGTTCGTCTATTTGTTTGAACGAAGGGGCTTCATCCCTGGGATATGATTGTGGTGACGGTCTCGTGGCTCACAGCAATATGATTGGCGGGGAAGAGTGTGATTACGGTGAAGATAAAGCCGCTTATAACTGCTCAGCCAATTGTCTGAATGAAGGTTCTGAAACGATTGATAATTTTTATGGTGTCTGCGGCAATGGCAGTGACCCGGAACACGGCGAAGATTGCGATGACGGCAACACCACCGATGGCGATGGGTGTTCGTCGTCTTGCCTAAACGAAGGTTCGTCATCGTCTTACTCTATTCCTTCAGCTTGTGGCGATGGTGAAATCGGAACCGGCGAAGATTGTGATGATGGCAATACCACCGATGACGACGGTTGTTCATCTCTTTGCTTGAGTGAAGGATCGGACGAAGATTATGGTTCAATTTGCGGTGACCTTGATTTAGAAACCGAGGCTGGTGAGGAGTGTGAAGCGAGCGGGGTGACCAGCGTTGCCCCATTTACCATTGCTGAAATTTCCGAAGAAGCACCACAAGAAGTTTTGGCTTCCGGTGAAAATATTGCCATTACATCTATTGTGGCGACCGAGGGTTCAAGTGAGGCTGAGGGGTCAGCGACTTTCACTCTGGAATGTTCATGTGTCTCTGATTATAACTGTGACACCAGTGGTATAACTTATGGATGTGGCGATGCCGCTTGTTGTTTTAAACGCCCGGCCATTACTGACTATTACCCGGTTGCCGGGTCAACTGGTGTGTGTCGCAATACTTCAGTTTACATGGATTTTGATCAAACCATGGACGCTGGCGGACTAAATGATTCACGAGCTTTGTATTTGGAATTTGTTTCTATCGGCACCGGACCAACTGCTATTGCTGTCGACGAAACAAACTGTCCAACCACTTATACTACTTTGCTGATTGCTCGCAACGATTCGGGTGATAATTTATTTTCCCGGGCTTGGGGATGGCTGGCTCAAAACGTTTTGAGAATTCTTGGGGTTCACGCGGAGACGTTTGGTGCATGTCTTGTTCCGGTTTCTTATACTTTATCCGAGCTTGGTGATGGTTCAAGAATTGATCTTGATTTTTCTCAGGCTCTTGAAAGTGGAACTTATAATTTGGTGGCTTTAGGCGAGTCAGCCGGTGACCCACTAGATAATATTGTTGAAGGGGTTGTTAATACCAACGGCGTGGCGATTTACGATGGTGAAATTGTTAATTTTGAAGTTGGTACGGAAATTTGCGCTTTGGAAATGGTTTCCGTTGAAGATACTGGTAAAACCGAATTGAAGGATATTTTTGACGAGCCGAGTGCGTACTTGTTTACCGAATCCGGTGAAGAACACACACTTTTGGCCGCGTCTTATACTTTAGATGGTGCTTCGGCCGAAGAAATTCAAGAAATCGATGACTACTCATGGACTTGGGGTTGGGGCGACGAGTCGGCCGAGACAGTAATTGAAGTGATCAATGTCGATGATGTAACAACCACCGTCACCTCCTCGGGAGTGAACGGTGAGGAATTAGCCTCGGCCTCGGCCACAGTGGTTTCTGACGGCACAATTGTAACCGGTTCGGCTGAACTGGAGGCGAACATGTGCGAAACCTTGTGGCCAAATCCGATGACCGCCGCTTTCCCGTATCTTGAAGATTATTCTAATTTCTCCTTTTATTATTGTCGCGACCAAGAGGGAAGCGATAATTTACCAGAGCTTATCGAAGTTGAACCGCCGGTTACCCCGAGCGGCGTGGACATTCTTCAAGAGCGACTCTTTTTAATTGATGGCACCAGCGACGCTATCGGTGTCCGGGTTTTCTCCAACGAGGACTATCTTTCACCATCGGCCTGGTTTGATGTTCAAGGTTTTTCCGGTTCACCTAGTGAAACGACAGTGGACGGCTATGAGGCGGTTCAGGACGGTAATACTTATTATGTTTCAGCGGCTAATTACAGTTCTTCAAGTGTCACCAATTATCCGAATATTTATGTAATTTCTTATAACGAAGGAGCTGGTGAAGAAACTGATGCCATTGTTGAACAGGTTTTAGAGAACTGGAAATTTAATGCCGGTCTTAATAGTTCTGGCGATCTTGAAGTAAGTGACATTAATGTCTGTGTTTCAGACGGAGATTACGCGGTTAACGCCGAAGGTGATTATGTTTCGTGTGTTTCTAATTTGGATTGTATTAGTGAATTAAGCGACGCTTCGGCTTTCTGTGATGCGGAAAAAGGAAAACTGCGTCGCAACATGGTACGCTTAACCGATGCTCGTAAAATTGCCTCTGACTTGGCCGCTTACGGCGAAGAAAATCGTCACTGCTCGGTAACAAAAGGCCAGGATTGCAGTGAGGATGATGATTGTCCGGGCGATGATGAAACCTGTATGGCCGAAGTGCCAGAAATTCAAAGCGGGACATTTCTTTCCGCTTTCTCCACCAGTACTTGGCCATCATGGAACGCTGAGTTGGGTAATGCCCTTGGTACAGCTATTCCTACTGATCCTCTAAACGAATTCTATTGTCCCGGTTATACTGATCAAACTTATTGTTGGGATTCAACGGCCGGCACTTTTTCTTGCAGCGAAGATTCTAATACCTATCTTTATCAAAGTATTGGCGGTGAGGAATATATTCTTTCAGTGCAACTTGAAGATTCCCCTGGTGATTATTGGGCTTATCCGATTGATGACGATTCAACTGATAATGCCACTGTTTATGCGGAGTTTGCCAATGCGGAAGACGTGGCAAATGGGTTTAGAATTGATAGTGAGTTCTGTAATGGTTCAAATTTGGGAACCTCGACACGTTGCGGTGATGGCGTGCGTGGTTTAAGTGAAATTTGTGAATTAGGTAATACCGACACAATTTCTTGTACCTACGATAGCGACGACGACGGCATCGATGATAACAATGGGACAATGGACGCTCCGTGTCTTTCTGATTGTTCTGATTACATGGATGAATCCGAAGCCGAAGCAGCTGGTGGCTCTTGTTCACCTTATGAATGTGGCAATGGTGTTCTTGATCCTGGTGAAACTTGCGATGACGGAACAAATAATGGAGAATACGGATATTGTGACAGTGACTGTGGTTTGGATAACGCCTGGTATTGCGGTGATGGTTATTTAGCCGGCGGCGAAGAATGTGATTGCGGTTCAACTGCCAATTGGACCGATGTCCACGCCGATACTTCCAGTTGGTCAACAATTAATTCTTGCGCGGACGCTAACGGCATTTACGATGCTGACGCGGCACACACTTGCGCCTACGACTGCTCTTATCCCGGGCCGTCTTGCGGCGATGGGGAAGTGAATAGCGATGAATCATGTGATGGTAATAGTGAAGCATGGAATGGGGCTTTGTGCGGCGCAGCTGATAATTATGCGACCTGTACAACCGATGCTGATTGTGATGAAACCGATTGCGGCACAGTTTATGCTGCTTGTCCGATTTCTGCGGTTTGTGATGGCGGCGATCGTGACAATGAAGAATGTAGTGAAGACGCTGATTGTACCGGAGGCGGCGACTGCAAGACGTCTTTTGAATATCAACTTTCTCGTTATCGAACTTGTGACGATGGCACTGGCGGCGCTTGTGGTTGGAACACCTGGAGTGCTTGTTTGGGTGGCACGCAAATTTGCGGCAACGGCAGTGTTGAAGGTGATGAAGAATGTGATGATGGCAACGACGATAATACCGACGACTGTACTGCGGAATGTAAATTTAATATTTGTGGTGATGATGCGGTTTATGCCGGCCATGAAACTTGCGACGATGGATTGGAAAACGGCACGGTTTGTTCACCTGATTATAGTGGCACCTGTAATTATTGTAATGTTAATTGCCAATACACTACGATGTCCGGTTCTTATTGTGGTGACGGGGTAATGCAAACCGGTGAATTCTGTGATGGTTCGGATTTGCCAAAGTATTGTTATTTGGCTGGGACAAATCCCGACGAGCGCGGAATCTCGACTTCGGCTTGTGAAACTGACGCCGACTGCGATACGGATAATAATTACCACTGTTTGGAACAGGTCGGTGTTTGTAATGGCGGCTGGCGTCAAGCGTCTGTCTGTGGCGATTTTATTTGTACATTAGACGGTTATTATGATTACAACGGCGCACCATGTGTCGCCGGGACTGGCTCTTCCGGCTATGACTGCGGAATTGATTCTAGCGGTGGAACTTGTATGGTTGCCGACTGCGGGGCCACTTGCAGTGCCACCTGTCCTTTTTCCTATTCAACGACTTCGGTTTCCATTCAAACCGAATTGGCCGGAGCAACTGAAGAAACCTCGGCTGATCTTTACAGTTATAATTCGGGAGATAGTCCTGACACGGCTTCTATTTTCTTACCAGCCTGTTCGGTCGGCACATCACTGACGGCCGATATCGACACAACTAATATTATTCCGCTGGATGTTGATATTGTTTTTGTGACTGATTTATCGGGAAGCATGTCTTCGACAAAGATTGAAGCAACGGTTAATTCAATCTCGTCAGCTATTCAAGAACTATTTAATGCCTTTGATGATTATAGTAATTTGCAAATTGGTTTGGTTAGCTTTACCAATACTTTAGAAGATGGCTCGGATCATAATAACGATGGAGCAATCACTTTGGCCGATGCTTGCATAACCAATTCCGCCGGAACGACTGGATTGGCTTGGATTGATAGCGATTTAACAACAAACGAATCACAGTTGATTTATGGTGAATACAGTGTGGAAAGTTATTCAACAAGAACTGGAGGTAGTACACCTTTATCGGCCGGTTTGCAGTGCGCGGCAAATATACTTGAGGATAGTGAGGCTGATGATCAAATCATTATTCTTTTAAGTGATGGGGATCCAAACGTTCTTATTGATAGCAGTACCTATACCTCGGCTTATAAATATTACGAAGAAATTCAAGACATTAGAAATGCGGCGATTGCTAACGGTATTGAAATTTATACCGCAGCACTCATGACCACTGATGCGCTTATTGGTAAAATGGCCCATTGGTCGTCTGATTCTTGTCTCGAGAACGATCCGTCCGAAACTGCTTATAGCAATGTCGCCGACTGTTCGGTAACTGATGATATCGAATATGCTTTTAGTGCCAGCTCCTCCGATGACCTCGACGAAATGTATCAACAAATCGCCGACAGTATTATTGGTTTGACCATGACTTTCACCACTGACTTTGCCGGAGAAACCACTTTGACTTCGGATGAAGTTTTTGATGGCGATGATGTTGTTATTCCATTTCCCGAGGGCTTCGGCTGTGACACAGAGAACGAATGGAATATTCCTTTCCGTATTTCTTTCAGCGGCGAAGGAACCGTGAATATTAGTGATATTAAACTTTCCTATTGTCCGGCCAGCTCGGCTAGTGTTGGAACCGGGGCGTCTTCGACTATAGATTCAGACGGTGACGGCGTTCTTGATTTTAATGATAATTGTCCGAACGATGCTAACGAAGATCAAGCAGACGCAAACTTAAACGAAATTGGTGATGTTTGTGAGGGGGCGGCCGGCTCGGTCGGCTCGGTCGGCGGCGGCGAAACTTTAGCTGATACTGATGGTGATGGAATTGTTGACGTGGAAGATAATTGTCCGAGTGTTGTTAATGTTAGTCAGGCCGATGCTGACAGTGACGGAATCGGTGATGCCTGCGATTCCGGTTGCGGTGATGGTGGAATTGATACGGCCGACGGTGAATATTGTGACGGGGGAGATTTTCCAAAATATTGCGTTAACTTTGATGAAGATCCAAGCCTGCGAGATATTTATGCTCTTGGATCAGATACTGGTTGTGACGCCGGTTATGCCGAAAATTATGGAAACATTCTGGGCATTTGTAGTGGCGGAACAACCGGTGGTTATGATTTTGATAGCGCGGTTTGCTATACGTCAACTTCGTGGTCCGAGGCAATGTGCGGCTCTGGGGCCGATGCTGGAGTCTGCAAGGCAAATACTTGTGATGGCACTTGTTCTACCGATACACTGTCGGCTTATTTGCCGGTCTGCGGCGATAGTATAATAGACGGTGGCGAGTCTTGTGACGAAACAGCTTTTGAGGATATTTATTGCGTTAGAGGTGCCACTAATCCAGCCTCGCGTGTTATTAAACTTGCTTCCAGTTGTACTGACACAGCTACTTGCGATTGTTCTTTGTTTGGCCCTGGTTATTCTGCCATGGCCGCTGATGATTTGGGAATTTGTGATGGTGGATCACGTAGACTTATTTTGCCACCAGTTCTTTATGACTACACAAATAGACTATGTGTTGTTGGTTCGTCGTCGGCCAGCCTTTATTGCGGTGTAACTAGTGGTGTGTGGGGAACTACAGCTGGGACTTGTGTAGCTAATACCTGTGGCGATGATTGCGATTCGTCATCAATTGAAGACATGTTCTTCCCGTAAAATATTCTATGGATACCCCCTCCTATTACCAAACCCCACCTAGTTACGAAATGCCGAGTAAGCCAAAAGTAACTTGGAAGCTAATCATAATTATTACCGTGGCCGTGGTTTTAATTGCCGCGATAATTATGGGTGTAAGTTGGTTAGTACAAAACCGAAACCAAGCGACGCAAAATGAGGCCGCCGCGCTTTTAGCTGAACAAGAATTAAACCAAGCCTTGTCCACGTGTGACGAAGAAAGAAACCCCGAGGCCTGCCGGGCTACTTTGATTGAGGCGGCCGCCCAAAATAATGGGGTGGCCGAAGTTTGTACTGAACTGGAAGGCCAAGCTATGATTTCTTGTGTGTGGAAAGTTGCCCGGGAAAGTTACCAAGCGGCTGCTTGCGATTTAATTGATGATAACGAAACTCAAAAAGAATGTGCTGATTCAGTTTATCGCGCCTTAGCTTTACGGGATTTAGATATTTCTCGGTGTGAGCAAATTTCCGGCGATATAACCAGAGAACGTTGTGTCAGTACTTTGTCTGAAGAAATCGCTAAAACCAAAGGCTGTTCTGGTACTGGAGTTGATCAGACAGTTTGCGATCAGCAGAAAAATTTAGCCGAAGCAGTAGCCAGCGAAGATCCTGATCGCTGCGCGGCTTTATCCGACAGTGGTGACCAAGGGACTTGTCTTGATACGGTTGGTTCCGGCGATCGTGATCACGATGACTTGAATGCTGAGTTAGAAGCTTCGCTTGGTTCGAGTGATACCAGTCTTGATTCGGATGGCGATGGTTTATCCGATGCCGACGAATATAATCTTTATCACACTGATCCGTCTAAAGTTGATACTGACGGTGACGGTTATAGCGACAAAGACGAATTGGAAAGTGGTTATAATCCTTTGGGTCCGGGAAAATTATAAAATTTTTTCTTAATTAAAAATTAGAAAATAAAATTATGTTCGAAGATATAAAACAGCCACCGGATATTTTTGCCGAAACCGATAAACCCGAGGATGTTCCGCCACCTTTTCGTCCGCCGCAACGACCGGTCGCCACCCCTTCAGTGCCACCGCTCGTTTCCGCGCCAACCCCAATGCCGCCGCAAACAGCGCCGGTGATTAATCATAGTTCAGGTTGGAAACCAATCATTATTATTATGGGCGCCGTGATAGTAATTGCCGTCGGAGCATGGTTGTCGACAATGATTTTAGGCAGCCGCGAGCCGGTTACCGAAAGTTTAACCAATATTGCCAACAACGCGGCTGTGGAGCAAACTACAAATGTTGAGGAGGAAGAGACTCTCGTAGAGGAAGTTGTGCCAGAAACCGTTGTGGAAGTCGATACTGATAAAGATGGATTAACCGACGCCCGCGAAGCCGAGCTTGGTACCAGTGCCCAAAAAACCGATACTGACGACGACGGACTGTTTGACCGAGAGGAAGTTGATGTCTATAAAACCGATCCGCTTAATCCTGATACTGACGGCGACAGTTATCTTGATGGAGCCGAAGTCAAAAGCGGTTATAATCCCAACGGGGCCGGAAAATTGTTTGAACTGCCGGGAAATAACTAGTTGATAATTGGACAAATTGAAAATTTTAAAAAGTATGTTTGAAGATGCCGGACAAAAAAAGATCGAGGTTCCGCCAACTGCCAAGGCTTCCGCAGGCGCGCCGCAGGTTTTTTCCATGCCGGAAAAATTTCGCGGCTTGGCGGCTCGGGTAAATCCGCCGACAATGAAGCCAGCGGCCGCCGCTAGCCCAGCCGCTTTGCCGCCGCCGCTTGTCCCAGCGCCTCGACCCCTCTCCCCAACCCCTCTCCCTAAGGGAGAGGGGACAGGGGTGAGGGGAAAAAAGAAGGGAATGTCAAAAACTACCCGAGCTCTTTTAATTGCTGGGGTAGTTTTGCTGGTAGTTTTAGTTGGTTCCGGAGTTTATCTTTATTTTGTTTTTAAACCAGTAACAACTACACCTCTAGTTAACACAACAACTAATAATTCAGTTAATGTAAACAAACCCACTAATCAGCCGGCAACCAATACCAATACTAATCAGGCAACAAATCAACCGTCGACAAACTCAGCTTCGCCGTTTCCCAATAATTCGCAGCCCGGTCGCGACACTGACAGCGACGGTTTGACCGACGCTGAAGAAATTCTTTATAAAACAAGTTCCAAAAAACCTGATACTGATAGCGATGGCTTTCTTGACGGTAACGAAGTTTTTAATGGTTATGATCCGAATTCTCCAGACCCGGCGCATCTACGTGATTCCTCGGTTGTTACGCTTTATCAAAAGATGGGGGTTTTCGAGATTTTATATCCCCAAGCCTGGACAGTTCGTGAAGGAACTGATGGAAGCACAACCTTTGTTGTCCCAAGCGGTGAAACCATAACCATTGGCCTTGAAAGTAAAGAGGTCGGAGTAAGCTTAGCCGACTGGTTCAGTGGAACAAATCTTAGTTCTGAGGTTAAAGTTACCTCCGGCGAAACCAAACAAGGCTATTCAACTTTAGAAGCCGAAGACCAGATGACTGTTTACATTGAGTCTGGGACCAGGGTGATTGTTGTGAGTTATCAAAACACGGTAAAAGCCAGTGTTGATTATTTGACGACTTTTGAAATGATGATGAATAATTTAACGCTTGCGCCATAGTTATGTTGGTAGTTGAATGTGAAGCCCCTTTTTTGTCGGAAAAAGTTTTTAAAAAAACCTTAAAACAAGTTTCTTCTTTTTTAAGATTAAAAAAGAAGGTTGGGGTATCGCTTGCCTTTGTTTCACCAACGGTCATTCGCCGGCTTAATCGGGAGTATCGCGGGGTCGACAAAGTAACCGACGTCTTATCCTTTCCTTTTAATGATCCATCAATGGCCGGTGAGGTGGTGATATGTTTAGACAGGGCCAAAAAGCAGGGAAGGCAATACAGTCATTCTACAGAAGACGAAGTAGTTATTCTTTTAGTTCACGGCTTGCTCCATTTGTTTTCTTTTGATCATATGAAGAAAACAGAAGCGGAAAAAATGTTCACTTTGCAACAAAAAATTTTAAAAAGTTTAAAAATCGACTGGTCGATTCCCGAATATGGTTAAATTTAGATCCCTCTTTAGAAGTTTTTCGCACGCTTTGCGTGGTATTAAGACTTTGGCAAAAACCGAGCAAAGTTTTCGTCTACAACTTTTAGCCGGTGTTCTAGTTGTGTTTTTTGCCGTCTTTTTTCCAATAACGGCTTTTGAAAAAATTATCGTCTTTTTGTTGGTGGCTTTGGTTTTAATTCTGGAAATGATTAATAGTATTTTTGAAAGAATTGTTGATGCTTTTAAACCGCGACTTAATCCGATTGTCGGAGAAATTAAAGATATTATGGCCGCGGCGGTTTTAGTGGCTTCGATATTTTCTGCGATTATCGGCCTTATTATTTTTTTTCCACACATCATCCGCTTGTTCGCGGCTTGAAAAGTCGATATACTTATAAAAACAACAGGTAGCGCCTGGTTATAATGCGATATGAATGAAGACATAATTGTCGGATTGGATATTGGCTCACACGCCGTTCGGGTTGTGGTTGGCCAGCCTTTGCCAGCCGAGGAGGGCAAAGATGTTATCCATATTATCGGAGCCGTTGAAATTCCTTCCGAAGGAGTAAATAAAGGAAACGTCACCAGCATTGAAGATGCGGTTTCTTCGGTTTCCCGGGCCTTGGAACAAGCCGAGCGTCTGACCGGTTTACCAATGAGCCGAGCCTGGGTGGGAATTAATGGAACTCATATCAGCTGCCAGGAAAGTCGCGGAGTGGTCGGAGTGGCCCGTGGCGACAGCGAAATTCGTGATGACGACGTTGATCGTGCCATTGATGCGGCCCGTACCGTGGCTATGCCGGCTAACAGCGAAATCCTACATGTCTTGCCGCGCAGCTTTACTGTTGATGGCCAGCGGGGCATTAAAGATCCGGTTGGTATGACCGGCATTCGTCTTGAAGTGGATGCACTTATTGTTCAAGGCCAAACAACGCAAATCAAAAACATTACAAAAGCTATTCATCGCACGGGAATTGATATCGAAGATGTTGTTTTGTCTATTTTGGCAACGACCGATGCGGTCATCACTGCCAAACAAAAAGATCTTGGGGCCTGTGTTATTAACATCGGGGCCTCGACCACTGGTTTAATTGTTTTTGAAGAAGGTGATGTCTTACACGCCGCGGTTCTGCCGATTGGGGCGGCTCATATTACTTCTGATATTGCTATCGGTCTTAGAACCTCGATTGAGGTAGCAGAAAAGGCCAAATTGCGTTATGCCAGTGCTTCGCCAGAGGAGATTAATAAAAAAGAAGAGGTAAACTTGGCTGACTTGGGCGCGGTTGAGGAAGAAATTGTTGGTCGTCGTTTTATTGCTGACATTGCCGAAGCTCGTGTTTCGGAAATTTTTGAAAAAGTTGATGAGGAGTTGCGTAAGATCGGCCGGTCCGGTATGTTGCCGGCCGGTGTTATTTTAACCGGTGGCGGAGCTAAAATGCATGGCATTGTTGAAGCCGCTAAAAAGACTCTGCGCCTGCCAGCCTCCCTTGGTACGCCAATTGGTGTTACTTCGGTTGTTGAACGGGTGAATGACCCGGGTATGGCCACGGCTATTGGTTTGGTTTTGTGGGGGCACAACACTATGGCCCAAGTTCACGATGGCAAGTTTGGTCAGATTTTTAACAAAATGAAAGGGGTAAAAAATGTTGCCGGAGTGGTTGGTGGATGGTTCAAATCGCTCAGGCCGTAACCCGATAATTTAAAATTAAGACAAGACGGAAACGCTTCCGTCTTTTTTTGTCCACAGCTTCACCTTTACAACAACCCTCTTGAGCCATAAAGTATTTCTGCATGGAGGAAACTGACGAAAATTAGTGTTCACGTTTAATTAGTTTGAATACCAAATATATGGCCGAAGTTAAACCCGACATTCAAACCTACGCCAAGATAAAAGTTTGCGGAATTGGTGGTGGTGGTGGTGCCGCGGTCAACCGCATGATCAACGATAAAATAAAAGGTGTTGATTTTATTTCCATCAACACCGATGTTCAGGCTCTTCATACCAACTTGGCTGCGACCAAAATTGCCATTGGTAAAACTATCACCCGCGGTTTAGGGGCTGGCATGAATCCCGAGCTTGGTCGCCGTGCGGCCGAAGAAAGTCAAAACGATATTCGCAATGCCTTGAATGGTGCGGATATGGTTTTTTTGACTTGCGGTTTGGGTGGCGGCACTGGTAGCGGGGCAATTCCTGAAGTTGCCAAACTGGCTAAAGACATTGGGGCTCTTACAATTGCCGTGGTTACCAAACCTTTTGGTTTTGAAGGTGCACAACGCCGCCGCATTGCTGATGAAGCTTATAACCAACTGATTCAATTTGTTGATACCGTGATTACTATTCCAAACGATCGTGTTTTACAAATTATTGATAAGAAAACTTCTCTCATTGACGCTTTTAATATTGTTGATGATGTTTTGCGTCAGGGTGTGCAGGGAATCTCTGAACTGATTACCGTGCCCGGATTAATTAACGTTGACTTTGCCGATGTTAAGGCGATCATGGAAGATGCTGGTTCAGCTCTCATGGGTATCGGTCGCGCTTCAGGTGAAAATCGTGCCGTGGAAGCCGCTAAGCAAGCTATTGCCAGTCCGCTTCTTGAGCTTTCGGTTGATGGCGCTCGCGGCGTCTTGTTTACCATCACCGGCGGTAAAGATCTTGGTATGCACGAAGTGGCCGAAGCGGCTAAGGTTATTACCAGTTCGGCTGATGAAGATGCCAAGGTTATCTTTGGTGCCAATATTGATGAAGACATGAAAGACGAAGTTCGTATTACTGTGGTCGCGACCGGTTTTGATCAGCGCGAACGTCGTCGTCCGGGTGGTGGAGTGGAGGTGCAGTCACAAGGCACTTGGACCCCAAGCTCGTTCTTCTCGCGCCAAGAAGACGAAAAACGTCAGGCTAAACCAGCCGCCCCGCCGGTTCAGCCACAACCGATGAAACCTAGATTTATCGAAGAGCCAATGCCACTAAGAAATATTCCTATAAATCCACAACCACAACCAAGACCAACACCACGCCCGGCTCCGGTGGCCCCGCCGACTGAAGAGGAAGAATTGGAAATCCCAGCATTTATCAGAAAGAAAATGATGTAATTTGAGTGGCCTTCGGGGGTCGGTTTGGTTAGGCGGCGCTCGGGCATTAAAGGGCTTTATTGAAGAAATATTTTCCTTGCCTTAGCGCCCTATAACGCCCGAATACCAACTGTCCAAGTCATACTGCCCAGCAAACCAATCAACCCCCGAACGTCGCCTAAAACCAAGACCGCCACCAACTTCCGGCGGTTCTTTTTTTGTAGTATAATTAACCGGTTATTAATTCACCCATTATTATGGAAACTCCACGTTCTACCACTTTCATCGTTCTTTTAGCCGTGACCGTGCTTATCTCCACCGCTTTTGGCGGCCTGGGCGGATTTTTGGCCGGCCAGTTTCTTTCTTTATCATCAGAATTGTCTTTCAATGGCGAAGCTGATAAAAATATTGTTCGCATGATTGAAGAAGAATCATCTACGATCAGTGTCGTCGACAGTGTTACTCCGGCCGTGGTTAGTATTATTATTAAACAGAAGGCCAGTGTTCCACAAGCCAATTCGTTTAACGATTATTTTTACGGACAAGCGCCTTCGGACAGTTCGGCTTCCGATGAATTGATTGAGGTCGGAGCAGGCACTGGTTTTTTTGTGACCAGTGACGGTTACATCGTTACCAATCGTCACGTGGCCGATGTTAAAGAAGCCGTCTTTACCGTAGTGACCAACGATGATCAAGAGTACGACGCCACAGTGGTTGATATGGATCCGTTCTTTGACATTGCCATAATGAAAATTGAAGGCGCTAATTTTCCCACCGTTACTTTTGGCGATTCTGAAAATATTCAGGTCGGCCAAACTGTCATTGCTATTGGTAATGCTCTCTCACAATATCAAAATACCGTGACTAAGGGTGTGGTTTCTGGTGTTAATCGCCGCATTTCGGCTTACGATTACACTAGTGGTGGTGAAGTCATCGAAGGAGCTATTCAAACCGATGCGGCCATTAATCCCGGCAACTCCGGCGGGCCGCTTATCAATTTGATGGGTGAGGTGATTGGTATGAATACAGCAGTTAGCTCCAATGGCCAGGGTTTGGGTTTTGCTATTCCGGTTAGTGAAATTAAACAAGCCGTTTCCAGTGTTCAAGAGGAAGGGCGAATTGTTCGGCCATGGCTTGGGGTGCGTTTTGTTGTGATATCTAAAGATTACGCCAAGGAGAATGATTTGGCAGTTGATAGCGGCGCTTTGATTACAACCGATGGTAGCGACTCAGCCGTGGTGGCCGACGGCCCAGCGGCCAAGGCCGGCTTAAAGGAGGGTGATATAATTACCAAGATTGATGGACAGGCTTTAACTGAAGACGAAACTTTGTCGCAAATAGTCCGTGAACATATGCCTGGTGAGACTTTGAAAATGACGGTTTTACGTTCGGGAACTGAAATAGAAATTTCCGTTACCCTTGAAGAGTATAAGGAGAGTGAATAAAAAATAATTTATGAAAACGGAAAAACGAACAAAGATTGTTTGTACTATCGGTCCGGCTTCGGCGACGTCGCCAATTCTAAAGCGCATGATTTTGTCTGGCATGAATGTGGCTCGGCTTAATTTTTCGCACGGCACTTATGCTGAACACAAAAAAATAATCGGTCACATTCGGGCCGCGGAAAAAGCCGCCCATGAATCGGTGGCCATTATTGGTGATTTACAGGGGCCCAAAATTAGGGTGGGGGAAGTGCCGGTTGAAGGAATCAAATTAGTTAAAGGGGCGACCGTGGAAATTCCCGTGACTTACGAAAATCTTTATCGCGATGTTAAACGCGGCGATCGTGTTTTGATGGAGGATGGTTTAATGGATGGCGTTTGTGCCGGCGGTAGCAAAGGAAAACTGAAAATTAAAATTCATGTCGGCGGCACATTAATGTCGCATAAGGGGTTAAATTTTCCCGACTCAACGCTTAAAATTAGTTCGCTTACCCCTAAAGACAAGAAAGATGCGATATTTTGTGCAGAGGCCGGCACACATTATGTGGCCTTGTCGTTTGTTATTGATCCGTCGGCCGTTCATGCTCTGCGCCGCATTTTAAAAAGCGCGGTTAAACCAGGTCAACCAGTTCCCATGATTATTGCCAAAATCGAAAAGCACGAGGCCGTAAGAAAATTTGATAAAATTTTGCAAGCCGTTGATGGGGTTATGGTGGCTCGCGGCGATTTGGGTGTGGAAATTCCGGCCGAGCAAGTGCCGCTCGTTCAAAAAGAAATTATTGAAAAATGTCGGGCCGCCGGTAAACCGGTTATTGTCGCCACCCAAATGCTTGATTCCATGATTCGCAACCCCAGGCCGACTCGGGCCGAAGTTTCCGACGTGGCCAACGCGGTTATTGATCATACCGATGCCGTCATGTTGTCAGGCGAAACGGCCACCGGTAAATATCCGGTTGAAACCGTGGCCACCATGGCAAAAATTGTCCGGGAAACTGAGGCTTCGCCGTTTGATGACGTGACCATTGATGAAACTTCTAAGTTCGTAAAAATGGTTGAAGACGCGATTGGCGGAGCGGCCAACATGTTGTCGCGCACTTTAAAAGCCGACGCTATTCTGGTCGCCACTTTAACTGGCAGTACTGCTCGATTGGTCAGTCGTTTTCGTCCCGAGTTGCCGATCATCGCGGCTACGGCTTCGGAATTTGTCCGTCATCAACTTTGTCTTTCTTGGTCGGTTCGCCCGGTGGTTGTGCCTAAAGCAAAAAATATCGATCAATTGATTGCCGCTTCAACCAGTCAAATTAAAAAACAGCGTTTGGTTAAAAAAGGTGGCCAAGTTATTGTTCTGGCCGGTCAACCGGTTGGCAAGCGCGTCAACTTTGTCGAGGTTAAAGAAATTTAGTATGGCAAAAAATATTCTTTGGTTTAAACAAGTTCGTTCAAGTTCGGTTGGGCAGGTGGGCGGCAAAAACGCCTCACTCGGTGAAATGACCAAACTTTTAAGCCGTAAGAATATTCCCATTCCGTCGGGTTTTGCGGTTACGGCCAATGCCTTTCAATTATTCCTAACAGAGAGTGCAATAAAAAATAAAGTTTGGCGAACTGTTGAAGCGATTGATGTAACCAATACTCAGCAATTAGCCGAGGAAGGGAAGAAACTTCGGGACATGATCATGGCCGTGCCCATGCCGGAAAAGTTGGTAAAGGAAATAACCCAGGCTTACACCGAACTTTGTCACCAAGTCAAAATATCTAATCTTAAAGTAGCCGTGCGTTCCAGTGCCACGGCCGAAGATTTACCTGGGGCTTCGTTTGCCGGCCAGCATGATTCATTTTTAAACGTTGGTGGGGCAGCTAATGTGGTGGTGGCCGTACAAAAATGTTTTGCCTCGCTTTTTACCGATCGCGCCATTTCATATCGCGTTAATAAAAAATTCAAACACCGCAAAGTTTCCATGTCGGTCGGGGTGCAAATGATGGTTCGTTCCAACAATGGCGCCTCTGGTGTTATTTTTACCATTGATACGGAAACCGGTTTCCCGCGCGTGGTGCAGGTTGATTCGTCTTTTGGTTATGGCGAGGCGATTGTTCAAGGTAAAGTGGTGCCAGATCACTATGTTGTTTTCAAAGATACGTTAAAGACACATCGGCCAATTATCGAAAAGAAATTAGGCAGCAAACTTTTAAAGTTTGTTTCCGATGAAGAACGTGGCAGTGTCATTGTTCCAACCACGCCGGCTGAGCGCATTGAATTTTCAATTAGTGATAACGAGGTTTTACAGTTGGCCAAGTGGGCCGTGGAAATTGAAAAGATGTTTGGTAAACCCATGGACATCGAATGGGCCAAAGATGGCGTCAGTAAAAAACTTTTTATTGTTCAGGCTCGGCCGGAAACCGTTGAAGCCGGCAAGGATCAAAATGTTATTGAAACTTATCGTTTGGCACACCGCGGAAAAGTTATTACTAAAGGAATTTCAGTTGGCGCAAAAATTGGCGTTGGTCGAGCTCGCCTGATTAAAAGTCCAAAACAATTAAGTGCCTTTAAAGAAGGCGATGTTTTAGTGACAAAGATGACTGATCCGGCCTGGGAGCCGATCATGAAGAAAGCCGCGGCCATTGTGACCGATGGCGGTGGTCGAACCTCACATGCCGCCATTGTCAGTCGCGAACTTGGTGTGCCATGTATTGTGGGAACCGGCGATGCTACCAAAACTGTTAAAGACAGCGAAGCGATTACCGTTAGCTGTGCCGAAGGTGATATTGGTTTTATTTATGCCGGCGCGATTCCTTTCAAAATTCATAAAATGAATCTGGCCAAAATTCCTAAGCCGCCGGTGGCCATTATGATGAACGTCGGTCAGCCGGACACAGCTTTTGATCTTTGCCGCATTCCAAACGATGGTGTTGGTTTAGCCCGCGAGGAATTTATTATTGCCAATGCTATTGGTGTTCACCCCATGGCTTTGGTGAATTTTTCAAAACTTAAAGATCATAGTTTGGTAAATAAAATTAAAAAGCTGACAGTTGGTTATAATAAACCCACAGATTTTTACGTGGAAAAATTAGCCGACGGCATTGCTCGCATTGGTGCGGCTTTTTATCCCAAAAAAGTTATTGTCCGTTTTTCTGATTTTAAAACCAACGAATACTCCACCCTTTTGGGCGGCAAGGATTATGAGCCAAAGGAAGAAAATCCCATGATTGGCTGGCGCGGGGCCTCGCGTTATTATGATCCGGATTTTGAGCCGGCTTTTCTTCTTGAATGCGCCGCCATGCTTCGAGTGCGTGATGACATGGGTTTAACCAACGTCATTCCTATGGTGCCGTTTTGTCGCACGGTTGAGGAAGGGAAGAAAGTTTTAGCAGTCATGAAAAAGGCCGGACTGGTCCAAGGCAAAAATGGTTTGCAAGTCTACGTGATGGTGGAAATTCCCTCGAATGTTTTATTGGCCGAAAAGTTTGCCGATATTTTTGACGGCTTCAGTATCGGTTCAAATGATTTAACACAACTTACCTTGGGATTAGATCGCGATTCGCCGCGTTTGCATGCCGTAGCCGACGAGCGTGACGAAGCTGTGGTACAATTAGTAAAACATGTGGTCGCTGTGGCCCGCAAGAAAAAAATTAAAATTGGTATTTGCGGCCAAGCGCCATCTGACTACCCGCCTTTTGCGGCTATGTTGGTTAAAGCCGGTATCGACAGTTTGTCTTTAAATCCTGATTCAGTTTTGCCGGCCCGACTGGCCTTGTCGAAAATAAAAAAGACTTCCAAAAAGTGAAAGGTTCTTTATGGACGACCCAAAATCAATACCCGAAGAACGCGTGGCCGCGGCGGTTAAAATCACCGCCGAATTTGAGGATGCCATGGCCGCCATTAAAGCTGAGTATAAAGATTTGCTTAAAAAGTCGATTAAAGAAAACGACGAGCGTTTTATTGTTCGTTTGCGTGAGAACATCGCCAGTCTTTACGAAAAGTTAACCGGCAACCTATGACCACTAATCCTGAAGCCGGCCAACCGGCCGTCGAACCAATAAAACCAAAAATTGAAACGGAGTTTTTAACGTCGGAGCGGATTTATCAACGCTTTGAAGCTGTTCGTGATAAAGCTGATGCTTCAGTTGAAGAACGTATTACCGCGGCAATGACGGCGATTAAGGAACTGCAAAACCTTATTTCTTATAGTGTTCGTAATACAACTGAAACTATTAAAGGCGGGCCAGGGTTACTATCAGATACTGCCACTCGTTCTGGCGGGTCGCCCGAGGCCGATATCGCCGATCGCCTCAAGGCTGGCTGTGCCAGTTGGATTGATCGCGCCGAAAAATTAGCCGAACAGGCTAAGGTTGACTTGGCCAAAATTTTAGCCGAAACCATTCAAAGCAATCGCGAAGAAACGATTAAGGTTTTAGAAAAGAAAGATCCGGGGCGAAAAAAGAAAGTTCCAGCCAACCCACCAGTAACTGTTGAAAAAACGGAAGCCAAAAAACCAGCTGAAGTTTCGGCTGAGGTGGTTTCGAATAATTTTAAAGATAAAAGTTTCGAAGATTTAATGGTAGAACAAAAGCGTTTGGAAAAAATCGGTCCTGGTCCGGAATTTGTGGCGGTTTCGGAAGAACTGAGCAGGCGATATGAAGAGTTTCTCTCAGAAACAGAAAAGAAAATGAAAGGATTGTCGATTGGAGAGTTAAGGAAAAGACTTTCCGAATTAAAGAAAATGGAAAGTGAGGAAAAGAATGAGTATAAATTACTTACTATTCGTGGTGAGCTCAATATAGCTGAGGATGTTTTAGAAGAAAAAGAAAAGGCTCCGTTGGCTCCGCCAGTCGAAGCAGCTTCGACTCCGGCCGCGCCAGTTACCGAAGCAATTGCTCCAGAAAAAATTAGCGATCCTTTTTGGAAAACCGTAAAGGGCCGACAAATTATCAAAGAAATGAAAGCAGAAATTACTGAAAAAATTTCTGAAGTTCTTGATATAAATTCTTTTGTTAAAGAGCGTAATAGTGGAGCTATAGATACTGTTCAGGCTTTTGAAAAAATTTACTCGTATCTTAAGGATAAAATTAAAAGCGATGCCGAAGCGGTTAAGGCAGATTTAATGACGGAAGACCCAGCCTCGACCAGGGGAAAATTTAATCAAATTAACAAAATGACAAAGTCGGCCGTTTTGTTGCTTGGGGGAATTAAAGATGAATTAGCAAAACGTTTATCCGAGGCGGAACAATCTGGACCAGGTGTTTTAAAACCACTTGAAACTTATGATGATCCGTTGGTGGTTTTGGGGCATAAATTTCTTTCGCTTGATTCAACTTCCGTTAGTGATTTTAGTGGCTTGATTGATGCCTTGGCCGCTGATCAGTTAAAACGTAAAAAAGAACAGTTGCCGCCAGCAGAAGCTGTGGCGGCTTAAAAATAAAAGCGAGCCGTTTTGAATTGGCTCGCGAAGCGATGAAGCGGGGTCAGGGTACCCCGCTTTGTTGATCTAGAAGGCGTCTAGGGGCTTGCGGTGAGCTCCCTCGGCGGGATCGAGCTGCGCCTGGAGTGTACTTCAGCGATGTCTTCGAGATGGAAGGATCCGCGTGGGAACCTCCGCAAGGCCGCCTCCATGCAGTAGCCGTTACCGTCGTTGTGGACGGCTCCGAGCTCCTTACCAGTCTTGGAATCGTAGAGCGAAGTGGACGGGCGCGGTTTGGGGAAGCGCCGATCGCCTTTTGGTGGGATGCAGAGGTTGCAACCCAGGCACCGTTCGACAGTGGTCATAGTCGAAGGTTCCTCTTAGGTGGGTAGGAATTGTCCCTCGTTGCGAACCCTCCCTGGCCGCACGAATGGACCGGGGTAATTTATTGGATTTTTTAAATTTTGTCAATTATTAATACAAAAAGAAAAACCTCAACTTACGTTGAGGCTTTTCTGGCGGACTGGAAGGGATTCGAACCCTCGATCTTCTCCGTGACAGGGAGACGTGTTAACCGGGCTACACCACCAGTCCTTTTTTGTTTGTCGGCGGTTATATTATCAAAACACCTGTTTTTTAGCAAGAGTATTGTCCACAAAACAAAACAAGGGCCACGTCACGACTCGAGTGAGTGTGACGCGACCCTTGGAGGGAGGGGGAGGAACTCGCGAGGCGGCTAGTTGGCCGCCGTGCAGTCCTCCTTGTTCAGGGTGACCGTGCCGTCCTGGTTGGCGGCCTTGTTGCCGCACGCCCAGACGGTTCCGTCGCAGGTGAGCTTCCAGCCCGCCTGGGACGAGCCGGAGAACTGGACCGACACACCGGGCTTGTCGCAGACCCAGACCTCAACGGAGGCTGGGACGACTGGTGCGGTGGCTGCGACCGGGGGTGCAGTGTCGACGGCGACAGGCGTGGCCGGCGCGACGTCCGCAGCAGGTTCGGCTGTTGGGAACGCGCAGCCTTGATCGCTCGGGAACAGGGATCGTGGACCACGTACGACCTGATCGTCGTGGACCCACCAGCCTTCGGTGACGACCTGGTTCGGGCAGGCGTCGCGGTAGTTGGCGACTCCGTCGCCGTCCGAGTCCGTGCTGGCCGGACATCCGGGAAACCAGTCATCATTGCCAGGGATATCCGGGCACTCGTCGTCGCCGTTCTTGACTCTGTCGTTGTCGAGATCCCCATCGATGAAGTAGATGCGAGCCATGTTCCAGAAAGTATCGCTCCCGAGGAGGAGGGCTTCGGTCTCGTCGATCGCACGGATCCGGTTTTCGAGCCGGCCCAATCGATCTTCCAGCGTCGCGATTTTCTCCCACGCGCTCACGGGGACGTCCTTTTCCTTCCAGTAGTTGTACTGCCAGCCGACGCCGCCAATGTCGGCGTTGCCGACCTGTCGCCGCATCTCGGCCATGATGGCCTGCTCGTCGAAGTGGGACTTCACCCCGAAGATGAGGCCGATGAGGCCAAGGGCGAGGGCGAGGTTGGTGCGGTTGAAAATGCTGCTGAGCTTCACTGGAACCTCCAGATGTTTATCACGCTGTCCGAAGCGTGTATTGGTGAACCGAAGAGGTGTGAATCGGACTAAACAAAATAGCAGAAAAATTGAAAAAAGTCAATGGTTCTGCTGTCGGAGCTATTTTGTTGTT
>JBAZTR010000001.1:0-366405 GCA_041661745.1 Patescibacteria group bacterium | reverse complement strand
AAAGTCAATGGTTCTGCTGTCGGAGCTATTTTGTTGTTGAAATTTTTTACAAAACAAAACAAGGGCCACGTCACGACTCAGATGAGTGTGACGCGACCCTTGGAGGGAGGGGGAGGAACTCGCGAGGTGGCTAGTTGGCCGCCGTGCAGTCCTCCTTGTTCAGGGTGACCGTGCCGTCCGGGTTGGCAGCCTTGTTGCCGCACGCCCAGACGGTTCCGTCGCAGGTGAGCTTCCAGCCCGCCTGGGACGAGCCGGAGAACTGGACCGAGGCACCGGGCTTGTCGCAGACCCAGACCTCAACGGAAGCTGGGACGACTGGCGCGGCGGCTGCGACCGGGGGTGCAGAGTCGACGGGGGCGGGCGCGGCGGCCGCAGCGGGTTCAGCAGTTGGGAACGCACAGCCTTGATCGCTCGGGAACAGGGATCGTGGACCACGTACGACCTCGTTGTCGTAGACCGCCCAGCCTTCGGGGATAAGTTGATTCGGGCAGGCGTCTCTGTAGTTGGCGATGCCGTCTTTGTCCGAATCCGTGCTGGCCGGACATCCTTCGAACATCTGATTCGGGTCGGCTCCGATTGTGTCGTAGCCCAATCCGGGGAGATCTGGGCAGTAGTCGTCAACGTTCACGACCCCATCGTTGTCGAAGTCGCCGTCGAGGAGCTGGATTCGCACCATGTTCCAGAAGGCATCGCTGCCGAGAAGCTCGACTTCGGGTTCGTCGAGTCCCTCGAGTCGCGATTCGATCTCCTTGATCTTGTCGTCGTGTTCCCAGAGTACGTCCCATGCATGCACAGGAACAGTTCTGTGAACGTATCTCCCCTCAGCATCCTCGATGAGCCGACCGTTTTCATCCTCCGCGGGTTTGACCCGCGCGCCGATGGCGGTGTGGTCGGCGTTGCCGACCTGCCGCTGCATCTCGGCCACGATGGCCTGCTCGTCGAAGTGGGACTTCACTCCGAAGGCGACGCCACAGAGGCCGATGACGATGGCGAGGTTGGCACGGTTGAAGATGGTGTTGAGCTTCACTGGAACCTCCAGACGTTTTTCACGCTGTCCGAAGCGTGTATTGGTGAACCGAAGAGGTGTGAATCGGACTAAACAAAATAGCAGAAAAATTGAAAAAAGTCAATGGTTCTGCTGTCGGAGCTATTTTGTTGTTGAAATTTTTTACAAAACAAAACAAGGGCCACGTCACGACTCAGATGAGTGTGACGCGACCCTTGGAGGGAGGGGGAGGAACTCGCGAGGCGGCTAGTTGGCCGCCGTGCAGTCCTCCTTGTTCAGGGTGACCGTGCCGTCCTGGTTGGCGGCCTTGTTGCCGCACGCCCAGACGGTTCCGTCGCAGGTCAGGGTGTACCCTGCCTCAGGCGTTCCGACGATCTGGACGTTCGTCCCGACCTGGTCGCAGACCCAGGCCTCGGGGGCCGGGGCGACGACCGGCTCGGCGGCCACGGGTTCGGGTACGGGGGCCGGGGTGGCCTCGGGCTGGGGCTCGGCGGCCGGAACGACGAGTTCGGCCGCTGGCTCGGCGTCGGTGTTCGCGGTGGGGGCCGCTTCTTCGGTGTTGTCGCTGATGACCCCAAGGACATCGGGGATCAACCAACTGCCTACGCCGGAGCAGGTGATGCCGCAGAAGGCACCAAGGCCGAACAGCAGGATCAACACCCACCAGAAGTTCTCTCTCCTAGCGGAGTCGGTGTAGGGGCTGCTGAGTGTGGCGACTCGGGAGGGGGCACCGGCCGGGGTGGCGTCGGGATCGGACCCGTCGCCCAGCACTCCCTCGGGCGGCTCCACCTCCACGACGACGTCGATGCGCTCGGACGGGGGAGCTAGTCTCGGCACCCGCTCGGTGAAGAGCATGGTGGCGGCGTCGGGCCCATCCTCGGACACGAAGTCGTCTTCGTCCGAGTCGAGGTCGCTTTCGTCGAGATCCCCGACACGGTCGTCGGGGAGTGGTGTGACGAGCGCGGGCCGGGGCGGAGCGAGCCGGGCGGTCTGCTCTCTTTCCTCGGACATCAGATCGTGGTCGCCGAGGCCGTCCTCGAGGGGACGAGGGTCGTGAGCGTTTTTCTGAGGGTCCTTGTGGCCCATGGTTTCTCCTCTGGAAGGGCGCGGGTTGTCGCGCCGGGTTCGAATTGAGTCAGTTCGGCTTGGCCGAAAGACACAAGAATATATCACTTTTTTAGAATTTTGTCAATAAAAAAACGAGAACCGCAAGCGCGATTCTCTTCGTGAGATCCCTAGTAGAGGAGCCACCCGATGAGGCTGATGAGAAGAAGCCCGGTCACGATGACGGCCAGGATCACCATGGCGATGCGACCGGTGCCGCTTTGCGGCGGCTGGACAGGCTGGGTGTCTTCTCGTTCCATCGACTGGTCGTCGTCGGTCTGGTCGATCTCTCCGGTGTTCCTCACAGCACCACTGTTGTTGGACTCCAGAACAGTGGCCTGTTGAATCTCGAAGCTCTGCACCTGGGTTCCGAGGAACCCGGGAATGTCGAACTCGAGATTGGCCAGACCGTGGCGCGTGGGGGTGAAGGCAATTTGGAAGTGCCTCCCGTCATCTTCCAGATTGGCTTGGCCGCGCCCTTGAAGGGCCGAGCCACTCTCGTTCATTACATTGATCCTCCAGTTCATGACCGAACCGGGCGGGAGAGCCGGCTCGCGAAGACTGAAGGAGACCGTGATGAAGGATTCTTGTCCTTCAATACATGTTCCGAAGACAAGACTGCAGTTCCTGACCATTTGTCTGCCTTTCTTTGTTGCTCCATCTGGGGACGGAGCAGGTGGGAGGGGTGGAGAGGAGGGTTTTGAGTCAGACCGGCTTAGCCGATTGGCGCGTTAATATATTACCACCTATGGTTTCTGTCAACCATTCTAGTGGCTCATGGTTGAAGCATCAACCAAAAAGAGCGCCTTAGCGCTCTTTGATTGGTTTGTAATTTATTTTTTAACTTCTTCAACCAGTTTCTTGAAAACCGCTTCGTGTTCCATGGCCAGTTGAGACAAGATCTTGCGATCAAGTTCAATGTTGGCTTTTTTTAGCAAGTCAATGAAGCGACTGTAGCTTAAATCGTACTGGCGAACCGCGGCGTTAATACGCACCTGCCACAAACGACGAAAGTTGCGTTTGTTGGCGCGACGATCGCGGTAGGCGTAAGCCCCGGCTTTAATGGAGGCAATGCGGGCAACCTTAATTTTGGACTTGCGACCCCATTTGTAACCTTTGGTTTTTTTAAGAAGATTTTTGCGGTGCTTAACATGTTGCGTACCGCGTTTTACACGAGCCATAGAATTTGTAGATTAAGCTGAATACGGCAAAAGCGTAATAAAAGCTTTGTGATGAGCTTGAGACATTTCAGTATCACGACGCTTCTTGCGGGTGATTTTACCCGGGTCGCGTGTGTTAAAATGGCCCTGACCGCAATAGCGTTTCATGACCTTACCGGTTTTTGTGACGCGCACTCTTTTGGAGAGCGCTTTGTGGGTCTTGCACTTCATATTTTTCACTAAAGAAAAGCGCTAGGAGTATAACGGAAACGCTTATTTCTGTCAATTTAGCCGCGGGCCACGGTGGTGGTAACCCGGCCATTCATTTTAGAAATGGGTTGTTCAATGCGGAGCGGGAAGTATATTTCCAGGGACTTAACGAAACCCTTAATTATTTCTTCGGCCAAGTCAGTATGGGCTTTTTCGCGGCCACGGAGAACTATTTCCGGGCGAATTTTGTCACCACGCTCCAAGAACTTTTTGGCTTGCAGTCGGCGGATTTCCAAATCGTGTTCGCCAATACGCACTGATAGCCGAATACCCTTGGTGTCAACTTCGTGCGACTGCACCTTTTGTTTTCGCACTTCCTTTTCTTTTTGATACTTAAATTGGCCATGGTCCAAAATTTTGGCCACCGGCGGTTCGGCTTTAGGCGAAACTTCAACCAAATCAAAACCTTTTTCCGCGGCAATGCGGATGGCTTCAATGGTGCTGATTACCCCAAGCGGTTGGCCAGCTTCGTCAATCACTCGCAATTCCGGGGCAGTAATCTCTTCATTAACCCGATATTCCGGAATGTCGAATTTTGGCTTACGAAATCGATGTCGATGGATGCGCATATTTTTATATGGAAGAGTGTATCAGATATTGGGCAAAAATCAAGATGTGCTATACTAAAATCGGTTATGGAATCGTTGGCTATCAATAAGCGTGCCCAATACGATTACGAGTTTCTCGAGACTTTTGAGGGTGGTCTTGTTTTAACTGGCGCTGAAGTTAAATCGGCCAAGGCCGGTCACGTTCAACTCAAAGGCGCTTTTATTATGATTAGAGATGGCGCGCCGTGGTTAAAGAACGCACTCATTTCACGATACGAGCCGGCCGGGGCCCAAGAATCATACGACCCGTATCGCAATCGTAAAATTCTTCTTCGCCGTCGCGATATCAATAAATTGATCGGCAAAATCAACACCCAAGGCTTGACTTTAGTGCCAATTAAAGTATATACTCTTCGGAATCTTGTTAAGATTTCTTTTGCCTTGGCTCACGGTAAAAAGAAATACGAAAAACGCGCTTCCATTAAAAAACGCGAGGTCGATCGCCAGATTCGCGAAAAAATGCGGGAATAAATATTCCGGTCGCGCCCCCATTGGTGGTGTCGTAGGGGCACAAAATTTTGTGCCCCTACGCCATTGATTACCACCAATGGGGGACTGATCGGGATCGATGGGAGCCTGCGATCCGAATGTGCAAGCCGAGGACATACCTTACCTCGTAAATCCTGGGTATTAGAGAAGCAAATGCCAATATCTTCTCACAAGTGAAGAACACCTTCGCGAAAGCGTTCGCTGTTCCTAGCTTTGTTTCGGTTGTCGCCTAAGGGCAAACAACCCATCTCGTTCCCCGACGCCTGATAAGGGAAATTGAGGTGTCATAATCTCGGGCTGGGCGTCTAGGTATCCGGTCTCTAGACACTAAGAAAAGGCGACCGGCGCTGCGTTGTGAGTTTTGTTCCGCTTATATCACACCGCAGGCACATTCCAAGCGGGACTACGCTTGAAGAAGCGTTCGGGTTGCTCTCACCAGACGAGGGTTCAATTCCCTCCAGTTCCACCAAGCTGAGCTTGGTTTATAGTTACAGGTAAGGAAAGAAGCTTAGCTTCTTTCCTGGCTAAACTGTTTGATACACCGCGCTCAGCTTGGTGAAGTCGAGCTCAGCTCGACACAAATATCTTGGTTTCATAGACCAAGATTTTGTTTTAATTCATTCCCCTTCCTATCATTACAGCTTGGTTTATAGTTACAGGCAAGGAAAGAAGCTTAGCTTCTTTCCTGATTAAACAGTCTGATACACCACGCTCAGCTTGGTGAAGTCGAGCTCAGCTCGACACCAAAGTCTCGGTTTAAACAACCGGGATTTTGTTTTATAATTTAAATTGATATGAAATTAATTGCGATCCCATATTTTGTTTATGTTCTTTTGAGTTTAAAAGATAGAAGATTGTATACTGGCTTTACGACCGACTTGGATCGTCGCATGAAAGAACATAATGAAGGCACAACAAAGTCGACAAAAAATCGGCGGCCGTTTGTCTTGTTGTATTACGAGGTTTACAGAACTGAACAAGAAGCGAAAAAGAGAGAAAAATTTTTGAAAGGCGGTAATGGTCGGGCCGCACTAAAACAGCAACTTAATCTGACCCTTAAAAATTTTGCCTATAAAAACCTTTAATTTTTCTAGCACGTCTGACTAAGTGGTGTTTTTGTGCTATACTATTATCAAATCATTTTTATCTTATGCCCATTAGAACAACCGACCGACCGCATTTGGTTTCGGTCTCAACTTGGACGATCGCCAAGGTTTTAATCATGTTGGTGATAATCGGATTGCTGTGGATGTTGCGTGATGTCGTGGCCATGCTGTTTGTGGCCTTACTGTTGTCGGCTTTAATTGATCCATTTGCTACTTGGTTTGCCAAGCATCGCATCCCTCGAGCTCTGGCTGTGATTATTGTTTATTTTTGTTTGTTGGCCACGGGGACTTTAATCGTTATTTTGTTGGTTCCGCCAATAATGTCTCAGGTACAACAATTTGTTTCTAATTTTCCTCAGATTTTTGATGGCTTGACCAACACCTTTAGTCGTTTTCAAGACTTAACCGTTCAGTACGGTTTTGGTGCAAATTTTCAATCCGGCTTTCAAGCAATTCAAGACGGCTTTAGTGAATCTTTTTCCGGAATTTTTTCCACAGTCACTGGTTTCTTTGGCAGCCTGGCAGCTTTTGTCATCGTTTTAGTTTTGACTTTTTACATGGTGGTTGAGGAAGACGCGGCCAAACGCTTTGTTAAAAGTTTTGCGCCGGCTGAATATCAACCTTTTCTGGCTTCGTTATTTAACAAAATGCAGAAGCGTATCGGCTCGTGGTTGCGCGGTCAATTAATTCTCGGAGTAATTATCGGTTTGGCCGTTTACCTTGGTTTGACCATTCTTGGCGTGCCTTACGCCTTGCTTTTAGGTTTAGTGGCCGGCTTGTTGGAAATTATTCCTTATGCCGGACCAATGCTCGCAGCCGTGCCGACTTTAATTATCGCTTTTTCCATTTCACCTCTTAAGGGAATTTTGGTATTAATTCTTTTCGTTGCTATTCAAGAAATTGAAAATAACATTCTGGTACCAAAAATTATGCAAAAAGTGACCGGACTTAATCCGGTTATCAGTATTTTGGCCATGCTTGTTGGTATTAAATTTGGCGGACTTGCCGGGGCTCTTTTAGCCATTCCGGCGGCGACCATGATTTCCGTGGCTGTTGAAGAATTGTTTTCCGGGTCGTCCTCCGAAAAATAATTTTTTTCGCTTTTAATTATGTTTCACGACATTCATCATCGAAATTGGTTTCCTTTTGTTTTAGGTTTTCTGTCATTACTTTTACTTTTGTTTGTGGTTTGGGCCATTGTGTCAAAAAATTCATCTGAGGTTATCAACGAGGGTTCAACCATAACTTTCGAACAGTATCAAACTTCGGCTCGCTTAGCTTTGGGTGATTTTCAAAATCGTTACGAGACAGACACTTATTGGGAAGCGCGCTTGGCGCTTGTTTCCGAAGTTGAACAAAATTTGTTGGCCTTGCGCGTGCCGGCCGAAGGTCGGGCCGTTCATTTTGAATTGGTTAGCGCCATGGAGTTGCTAAAACAAGGTTTGTCCGGTGAGCCGAATAAACTTGAAGAAGGGCAGACCCGCCTTCAAAAAGTTTTGTCCGAAAATTCCTGGCTGCAAAAATAATCTATGGTTATGATCGAAAAAAAATCCGGACCGGTGGCGGCTAAAGAAACAGAAAAAATTCCCCCGTCAGAAAAAAAGGAATCATTACCACAGCGACATGGTCACGGAAGACTTTGGGGCTGTCTTTTTTTATTTTTGATTCTATTGTTGGCGGTTGTTGGCCTTGCTTGGATTGTCGCGGCCTCGGGTCTTATTAATGTGCCCGTACTTTCCAGTTTGGCTTACAAAACTCCGGCCCCGCTTCATGTTGTTGCGGCCGGCGCCCCACTGGAAACTTATATTTCAGAAACCTTTGGTGCGGTTTTAACCGAACGTCTACAATCTGGAGCCGGCAGTCTGGCCGATCGCAGTGTCGAGTTGTCTTTATCGGAAAATTCAATCACTACCTCTTTTCGGACTCTTTTAAAAGATAACAATTTGTCTTTCTTTTCCGGCAACCTGGCTCAGGTGGCAATTGACGAAAGGCAGGGAGTTGAGATATTTTTGCCAATAGCCGGTCAGTCTAACGGAAACGCCCTGCGTTTTATAGTCATCCCGGCGGCCAAGGACGGCTTGGTGGTGGCCGAAGACATTAAGATAAAAATTGGTAATTTATCCATTCCTTCTTTTTTGACCAATATTATACTTAAGCCGATAATAAATAACGGACTTAGTTACTTAAATCAAGAAATCGGTCGTTACGCTTTGATTGACAGACTTGAGACCACCACTGGATTTTTGAAAGTTTTTGGCACCCTGACCGTGGAAATAATGAAGATTGAATAACATGTTGGTTTTTCTACGCGCCCTTCCCATCTTAGCTGGTTTAACCATGGCCATTGGGTCAATGGCTTTGTTTTGGTTTCCCGGTCATCCTTTTATAGTTATCGGCGTGGCCCTTTTGATTCTTTTTTTTATTTTAGCCAAACTGGCCGGTTGGTCTTTTAATAAAGCTGATTTTTGGTCTTTCTTTGCCTTACCTTTTTGTTTAGCTGTTTCGGCCTTTTCTTTGTTGCTTTTTGTCGAAGGGCGGGACATGAAAATTTTAATTATTACCTTAGCCACCCTTTTACTTTGGTTGTTTGCGGAAAACATTTTTTCCTTTCTGTATTTATCTAGCACGTATCAAGTTAACGCCTTGGAATATTTGTCGTTGGTCATGGGAGTGGTAAGCGTTTTCTTTGTTACCGCGGCCTTTTTTGCCCTGCGACTTTTTTTTGGTTTTTCGCTTTGGTTAATCGTTCCATTGCATGCGGTTTTTATTTTTGCTCTTTTTGCTTCGGTTCTTTGGGTTTGTAAGATCGGGAAGGAAAAAATTATTCCCAACGCCTTTGGGGCCGTTTTATTGTTAGCGGAATTGTTTTTGTGTCTAGCTTTTTTACCGGCCAGCTTTTTTTCCAACGCGGCTATCCTAACCTTGTTTTTTTACATTTTTCTTGGTATAGTACGCGCCCATTTATTTAACCGATTAAGTCCGATGGTTTTAAAACGTTACCTGTTAGCCTTCGGTTTGATTGCGGTAGTTATTGTTTTAACCGCCAAATGGACTTAATTTTTCTTGTATGAAAATGCTTTCGACCCCATCAATTCTTTTACTGGCTATAGTTTTGGGCGGCGGAGCCGGTGTCATAACAGCATCGTTAACTTTAAGTTATTTACGTGATTACGATACGGTTATTTCCACTCCCAATTCCATTAATTTGTCAGACGAGCGCGTCCGCCCTGATCCAAGCAATTACGGCCAAGCTGTCGAACAGGTCCGAGAAGATGTTGGAGTGGCCGCGGTGGAAATTTTTTCCGCTCCATCCGACGCTACCGGAGCTTACGAACCGGGCGAAGGGCAAGCAAGCGGATTTTTTATTACTTCTGACGGTTGGCTTTTAACGGCTCCCCTTTATCTTTCCGCGACCGAGGCCGCCCAAGCGATGATTCTTTATAACGGAAAAGTTTACGCCGTGCAGCAGGCGTTAGCCGATACTGCGACCGGTGTCTTGTTTTTGAAAATAGAAATTTCTAACGCGCCCGTTGTTTCTTTTGGTAATTCTTTGTCGGTTAACCCGGGCGATAATCTGTTTGTCGTTTCGGCGGCTAACGAATTATTTGTTTCGCCGTTGGTGCGCACCGAACGCATTGGCGAAATTTCTTTGCCAGCCGAAACTGTTAGTCGGCGCTTGGTTCTGAACACCTCAATTGATTCACGTTTTTCTGGTAGTGCCGTGGTTAATTCTTCGGGTGAAGTGATTGGTGTTTTAATGGCCAATAAAATTGGCGAAACCGAAACGGTTTTACCGGTAACGGCTTTTAAGCCGGTCGTTTATTCTTTGTTAAAAGAAAATAAAATCGCCTCTTTGTGGTTTGGGGCAGTGGCCACTGATCTGGCCCGGGCCGTTGGCTACAATGAAACTTACACGCGCAGCTACACCAAAGGGACATTACTTGGTACAATAACTAAAGGCAGTCCCGCCGAAACCGCTGGTTTGTTGCGTGGTGACATAATTATTTCGGTCGGCGGTTTGGAAATTTCCGAAAAACAATCGCTCGACGAATTGCTGTCTGATTATCACATTGGTGATTCGGTTAGTTTGACTATTGATCGCAACGGGACAAGTTTGAAAATTGATTTGGTTCTTGGTTCCCACTAAAATTTGAAATTTTAAAAAGTATGGCTAAAAATCATTCCACCGTTCTTTTGCGCGGCTGGGCCACAATTATTTCCATGGCCTTTACCGGATTGGTTATTGCGCTCATTGTTTCTTTTGTTCAGCCCCTAAAATATTCTTCCACGGTTCGTCTTTTAATTTTACAAGAAAACGCCTCGTCCCTTGATGCTTACACGGCCAGCCGTTCGGTTGAACGTTTGGCGGAAAATTTGGCGACCATTGTTTACACCACATCTTTTTTTGACCAAGTCATGAGTGCTGGTTTTGAAATCGATCAATCGGTTTTTCCTGATCGCGAAGATAAAAAACGCAAAGCTTGGGGTAAAATGGTTTCCGCTTCGGTTTCGCGCGGTAACGGTTTGTTAACCTTGGCGGCTTATCATGTTGATGTTGATCAAGCTGAACAAATTGTTAATGCCATGGCTTATGTTTTAACACAGCAAGCCACTTCGTATTTGTCTGGTGGTGATATTTCAGTGCGGGTGGTTGATACACCACTCAATTCTCGCTGGCCGGCTCGACCAAATATTCCATCCAATGCTTTTTCTGGTTTAGTTCTTGGGGGGTTAACCGGAGTGGGATATGTTTTGTTGCAAGCCGAGCGCGTGCGTCGTCGTCATCAATTGGTTGATGAGCAGATTTAATCCCCCTCCTCTTATCCTCCCCCATCGTGGCGATGATGGAGGAAGAAATATTTATAAAATTTTAGTTCTCCCTCCCTCGTATGGCCTCATACGGGGGAGAGCTGGGGAGAGGGAAAATAAAAAAATTCCGGCCGGTCTACTCAGAGACGCCGCAGGTGTGGGCGTCTTTTAGTTAGACGGTCGGAAGACGAGGAAGGTGTACGACCCTAGTTGGCCGAGACAGGGAACATGTCGACGATGTCGTCGGGGAGGCTGTTCTTCTTGGCCAGCCTCCCGGCCTTGCGGAGGATCTCGCTGCTCTTGGGGTCGTCCCCGAGGGTGTGACAGTTCAGAAGCGCGATGGCGCGCTCCCGGATCGTCGCGAGACGCTTGACCGGGTCGTCGCCCTTCTTGGCGAAGACAGCGGCCTTGAAGCTCTTCGCGGCCTTGTCGATGGACAGGCCGACGATGGTCCGCGTCTCGGTGGTGTGGGCGGCGCGGCGGGGCGGGGTGAAAGTTCCCTGGCTAGTCGACATCGGTAGCAACTCTCCCGAGTTGGATTATACCGGCCATGCGGCACGGCCGAATTAAAATACACGGATTTAGTCTTGACGTCAAGGCCATATTCATTTATACTTCCAACGTAATTAATCTCTAAGACGGGCAAAATCGGCTTTTTCCTCCCGAAATTCGGGCTTAAGTCGATCCGTCGGGTAACTAAAAGGAACAAATTTATGCCTACCATTCCTTCCTTGGAGGAAATGCTTAAGGCTGGCGTGCATTTTGGCCATCAGGCCCAACGCTGGCACCCAAAAATGGAACCGTACATTTTCGCTGAACGTGGCGGTATCCATATCATCAATCTTGAGGAGACTCAAAAGCTTCTTAAGGAAACCTTAGAGTATGTTAAAGGCGTCGTTTCACGCGGTGGCCTTATTTTATTTGTCGGCACCAAACGCCAGGCTCAAGAGCCGGTGGCTAAGGAAGCGACTCGTTGCGGTATGCCGTATGTTTCGGCTCGCTGGCTTGGCGGTACTTTAACCAACTTCGGTGAAGTCAAAAAACTTATTCGCCGTTTAAAAATGTTGCGTGAACAAAACGAACGCGGTGAATTAAAAAAATATACTAAAAAAGAACAGTTGTGGTTTGCTCGCGAGATCGAAGAGTTAACCGGTAAGGTTGGGGGCATTGAAGCGCTTGAACGTATGCCGGAAGCGGTATTTGTTCTCGACATGCATTGCGACAAAACCGCTGTGCGTGAAGCCGTGACCATGCATGTTCCGGTTATCGCCATCTGCGACACCAATATTAATCCTGACGATGTTGACTTTGTTATTCCGGCTAACGACGACGCTGCCAAATCACTGGCGTTAATTACTAAATTAATGTCCGAGGCAATTATCGAAGGCCGCAAGGCGTTTGAAACAGCCAAAATGGCGGCCCCACAAAATGTCGCCGCCCCGGTGATTACCGAAAAATAAATTTACAGCTTGTAGGAAGTAGCTTGTAGCTTGGCCAGCTTAGCTGGCCTTGTAGGCGGATTCTAAAATAGATTCTGACCTACCAGCTACCTCCTACCAGCTACAAGCTAAAATAAAAATATGATCGATGCCAAAATTGTCATGCAGCTTCGGGCAATGACCGACGCTGGCATGATGGACGCCAAAGCGGCGTTGGAGGAATCCGGCGGCGACTTGGAAAAAGCAACTGAGATTCTTCGTAAAAAAGGTGTGGCCAAGGCTGATAAAAAAGCCGAACGGGTCGCCAAGGAAGGCCGAATTTTTACCTACCTTCACTCTAACAACAGATTAGCTGCCATGGTGGAGTTATACTGTGAAACTGACTTTGTTGCTAAAACCGAACAATTCCAAAATTTGGGTCGCGATTTGGCCATGCACGTGGCCGCAACCGCGCCGCGCTATGTGCGTCGTGAAGAAGTACCGGCCGAGATAGTTGAAAAAGAAAAAGAAACTTATCGCGCCGAAATTGCCGAACAAAACAAACCGGCCGAAATTGTTGAAAAGATTGTCGAAGGCAAGTTGAATAAATTTTATTCTGAAGTTTGTTTGTTGGAGCAGTTGTTTATTAAAGACGATACCAAGACTGTAGAAATTATGGTTAAAGAGGTTGTGGGGATTTTGGGTGAAAACATGCAGGTCGGTCGTTTTACAAGAATGAGTTTGGGTGAATAATCCCCCTTCGCCCTTCGGGCTTCGGAGGGATAAATTTCATGTACAGCCGTCGGGGTTAAACCCGGCGGTTTTGTTTTTATAAAAAAAGCGCTCCATGAAGGTGGAACGCACGTGTCGGAGTCGGGAGGTCTTGGTCTAGTCCTCCTCGTCCTCCTCTTCGTCTTCCTCGTCGTCGGGGTCGACGTCGATGTCGGGGATCTTGAGATCGTCGGGCACGGAGACGAACTCGATGATCATGGCGGTGTCGTTGCCCTCGATCGGAAGGCACTGGACAACCACACTCTTCCGCCCGAAGAGCTCTACCATGGCGGCCATGGCCGCTCCCAGATCCTTCCAGATGCCGGCCTCGAAGAAGTACCCGGCATCGAAGACGAGGTTGCCGTCCTCATCGGAGACGTCTTCGTCTGGATCGATGGAACCCGGAACGTTCTTGTCTCCATCAGCGAGACCGACCAGAAGCCTCTTCTGTTCTTCCAAGGTTAGGGTTCGGGGCATGTGGGGCCTCTCTTGCATTTCCGGCTGGAGTGTCGGAAGTCGCGGCCATCTTATGGATTTTTTCCCCTCCTGTCAAGGTAAGTATTGTCTGAAAAATTCATACACAACTGTCAGGTGCGAACCTGGCGGTTTTGTGTTAAAATTGTCTCAGATTTAATCTAGGCCAGAGTACGTAGTAGGTAGTATGTAGGCGGAAACTAACTAAGCCTCTGCCTACCTACTACACACTACATACTCGTGTCCTTAATAAACAAATATGATTCGCATTGCCATTAACGGTTTCGGTCGTATCGGCCGCACGGTTTTCAAGGCCGGTTTTGAACGCAAGGGTGTTGAGTTTGTGGCCATCAACGATTTAACCGAACCAAAAATTCTTGCTCATCTTTTAAAATACGATTCGGTTTTTCGTGAATGGCCACACAAGGTTTCTTTTGATGCCAAACATTTGATTATTGATGGTAAAAAAATTCCGGTCATCGCCGAAACCGAGCCGACCAAGTTGCCGTGGGGGGAATACAAAGTTGATGTGGTTTTAGAATGCACCGGTCGCTTTGCCGACAAAACCGCGGCTTCGGCTCATCTTACGGCTGGGGCCAAGAAGGTGGTTATTTCCGCGCCAGCTAAGGAGGTGCCGACTTACCTTATGGGCGTGAACCACAAGGATTATAAAAAATCTGACAAGATTATTAACAATGCTTCTTGCACCACCAACTCCATTGCTCCAGTGGCAGCGATTATGGAGGAAGCCTTTGGAATCAAAAAAGCCATGATGACGACAATTCACTCGGTTACGGCTGAACAAAATATTGTTGACGGTTTGCCACCAAAAATGCACCCGGATATGCGTCGCGCTCGCGCAGCTTTGATTAATATTGTCCCGACTTCAACCGGTGCGGCCAAAGCCACTGGCGAAGTTGTTCCAACTCTTAAGGGTAAGTTTGATGGTTTAGCAGTTCGGGTGCCAACCATTGATGTTTCGTTGTCTGACTTCACTTTTCTTTTAAAGAAAAATACCACGGTCGAAGAAGTTAACGCGGTTTTTAAACAGGCGGCTAAATCACCACGCTGGAAGGGAATTTTGAAAGCCTCGGACGAACCATTAGTTTCTTCTGACTTTATTCATGAGTCATGTTCATCGGTTGTTGATTTGGAAATGACTCGGGTGGTTGATGGCGATATGGTTAAGGTTCTGGCTTGGTATGACAACGAATGGGGGTATTCGATGCGACTTATGGATCTGGCCATGTTTGTCGGTAAATAACCGGCTATGTTGTGGTTGATGTTTGAAGCGGTAATTTGGGTTTTTTTAGTCGTGGTCGGGGCGGCTCTGATTGATATTGTTACAAAATTCGGTCGAAAAATTTTAAAGCAATGGCTCCTTTTATTAGTGGTCATTGTTTTATTTTTTTCTTGGAGCGTGATTTTTTACGGTAGCTTTATTGAACCAAGACTTTTAGTGGTTAATCAAGAGAAAATTGAAGTAGAGGGAATCGATCAGTCAATTAAAGTCGCGCTTCTTTCTGATTTGCATGTCGGCCCTTACAAAGGAGGTGGCTGGGTTGAAGAGGTTGTGGAAAAAACCAATAAACAAAAACCTGATTTGGTTTTGCTACTCGGTGATTATGTTTTTGGATATTTAGGTGAGGCCGAAGATTTAAACGCTTTAGCCGAACTTTCCGCCCCTTTGGGTGTTTTTGCGGTTTTAGGAAATCATGACTTTGAAGCCGAGCTGCCAGATGAAATAAAAAATAAACTCCAAGCCCTGGGGATAACGGTTCTAATTGATTCTTCTGCTGAGATTAAAATATCTGATGAAAAGTTTTTTTGTTTGGCCGGGGTTAATGATTTGTGGAACGGCGGTGTCGTTAGTGAAACTGTGAATAGTTGTCCCGACGAAACGGTTATATTAATGTCGCACAACCCAGATGCGGTTTTTAATATTGAAAGTTCAAAAGTTGCTTTGATTGTTTCGGGGCATGCACACGGTGGGCAAATCCGGTTGCCTTTTGTTGGTTCAGTTTCTTCTGTTCCCACAGTTTTGTCTAAAGAATACAGCAAAGGACTTTTTGATTTTTCCGGAACCAAACTTTTTGTTACTTCAGGTCTCGGCGAAACCGGACCGCGGGCGCGCCTTTTTAATCCTCCGGAGATTGTTATTTTGGAGTTGAAATAGCCACCTTAAAAGTGTACCCTATAAGTACTTATGAAACTGCGCCGTTTAACCAGTCCCGATAATCTTCGCAGTAAGCGCGTGCTAGTTAGAATCGACGGCAACGTGCCGGTTAAACACGGTAAAGCGATTGATGGCCCACAAGGCCGCATCGCCCGCGCCGCGGTTGATTTGGAATGGCTGCGCCAACATGGAGCCAAAATTATCGTTTTGTCGCATCGTGGTCGGCCGGGTGGTAAACGGGTGGCGGCTTTTTCCAACGCCCCCATTGCCAAGCGTTTAAGCGAATTGTTTGGCACCAAGGTGAAACTTTGCCGCGATGTGGTGGGCGAAAAAGCTGTTCGCTTAATTGAGAGCATGCACGACGGCGACATTATTTTGTTGGAAAACTTACGGTTTAATCCGGGCGAAGAACAAAACAGCAAAGCCTTTGCCACACAGTTGGCGGCTTTGGGTGATATTTATATTAATGACGCTTTTGCTGTTTCGCATCGCGCTCACGCTTCAGTTGATGCAATTACCGAGGAACTGCCGTCTTACGCCGGTCCACTTTTGAACCACGAAGTTTCCGTGCTTGAATCACTTTTTGAAACTAAACCAAAACGGCCGTTTATTTTGGTGTCCGGTGGTTTAAAAATGGCTGACAAGTTACCGGTTTTGGAAGCCTTGCTACCACGAGTTGATAAAGTTTTTATTGGTGGCGCTTTAGCCAATGCTTTTTTTGTGGCCCAAGGGAAAGAAATTGGTAAATCGGCTTTTGACAAAGATGGCGTGTCGTCCGCCAAAAATATTTTAAAAAAGTGGTCTGAAAAAATTGTTCTTCCGGTTGATGTTTGTGTAGCTCGCCGTTTAAGTACTCAAGCTAAATTAAAATTAGTCGCTATTGAAGAGGTTGATGAAAAGGATATTATTATTGATATAGGTAGAAAAACTTTGGCCGGTTTGATCGAGACGATCGAGACGGCTCGAACCATTGTTTGGAATGGACCGCTTGGATATTGCGAAGTCAAAAATTTTTGTTCCGGAACGCAGGCTTTAATTAAGGCCATTGCCGCTCGGACCGGTAAGGCCAAAACCGTGGTTGGTGGCGGCGATACTGTACCAATGATTGAAGAAGTAAATTTAGCCGAGAGTTTTACTTTAGTCTCAACTGGTGGCGGAGCTATGCTGGAGTTCTTAGCTGGAAAAAAATTACCAGGTTTAATCGCTTTAGAAAATTAGTATGTCAAAAATTGAAACCGTTCACGCTCACGAAATTTTGGATTCACGCGGTAATCCAACGCTTAAGGTTACGGTGTTGTTAACCGATGGCACCATTGGTTCAGCTGCGGTTCCGAGCGGCGCTTCGACCGGTGTCCACGAGGCCCTGGAGCTTCGCGACGGTGACAAAAATCGTTATGGCGGAAAAGGAGTTTTGAAAGCCGTCCGCAATGTCAACAAAATTATTGCCCCAGAATTGACTGGTTTTGATGTTATGCGTCAGCAGGAAATTGATAAGAAACTTATCATGCTCGACGGCACGTTAAATAAATCGCGTTTGGGGGCTAACGCCATTTTAGGTGTTTCTTTGGCTTGTGCTCACGCTGCGGCTCGACACAAAAAAATGCCGCTCTATCAATATTTACGTTTTGCTTTTGATGTTAAAGATAAAACCTTTCGTTTGCCACACCCGACCATGAATGTTTTAAATGGTGGAGCCCATGCCGGTTGGTGTCTTGATTTTCAGGAATTCATGATTGTCCCGCAACAAAAGACTTTGCGCGAAAGGGTACGTTGTGGCGCGGAAGTTTTTCATGCTCTCGGCGTATTACTTAAGAAAGCCGGCTTTCCGGTTGGCGTGGGGGATGAAGGCGGTTTTGCTGTTCCATTTAAAACAAACGAGGCCGCGTTGCAATGGCTTATGAAAGCTGTTAAGGCGGCTGGTTATCGCCCGGGTAAGGATGTTGCTTTTGCCCTTGATCCGGCTACGTCCGAATTGTATAATCCAAAAACGAAAAAATATCAGTTAAAAAAAGGCGGTGGCCAAAAAACCGCCGAGCAAATGATTGCCATGTGGCAAAAGTGGGTTAAAAAATATCCAATCGTTTCTTTGGAAGATGGTTTGGCCGAAGACGACTGGGCTGGTTGGAAAAAACTTACCAAAGAGTTGGGTGACAAAATTGCCCTGGTCGGTGATGACTTTTTTGTCACCAACGTCGAGCGTCTCAAAAAAGGAATTGCTGAAAAATCCGGTAACGCCATTCTGATTAAGTTAAATCAGATCGGAACTTTAACCGAAACCATGGAAGCGATCTTTTTGGCTAAGCAGGTCGGGTACAAAGTTTCTGTTTCGCACCGTTCTGGCGAAACTTCTGACACAACAATTGCCGATTTGGCTGTGGCCGTTAACGCCGAGTTTATCAAAACCGGTTCCTTGTCCCGTTCCGAGCGCGTGGAAAAATATAATCGTTTAATGGAGGTAGAAGAAGAGCTTTATGCCTGACACACAAGAAAATAATCGTCCCAAACCAGTGGTTCTACTAATCGTGGACGGTTTTGGTATTGCCCCCGACGCTGACGGCAACGCCGTAACTCGGGCCAAGATGCCAAATTTCAAAAAAATAATTCAGAATTATCCGGCCATGATGCTGCGCTCTAGCGGTGAAGAAGTTGGTTTGTCGTGGGGTGAAATGGGTAATTCCGAAGTTGGGCACTTGGCCATTGGGGCCGGTCGTGTTTATTATCAGTCGCTGCCGCGCATTAATCGGGAAATTGCCACCGGAGATTTTTTTAAGGAAAAAACTTTTTTGGCGGCCATCGAACACGCCAAAAAAAATAATAGCGCCGTTCATTTGATTGGGTTGGTTTCAACTGGTCGCGTTCATTCTCTGGACGAACACTGCTATGCTCTTTTGGAATTGGCCAAAAAGGAAAAGTTTGATCGCGTTTTTGTTCACGCTATTCTTGATGGTCGCGATACGGTTTATAACGCCGCGATTGATTTTATTCAAAATTTGCAAAACAAAATTAAAGAAACCAAGGTTGGAAAAATTGCCAGTCTTTCTGGTCGTTTTTATGCCATGGATCGCGACAACCGCGCTGAGCGCACGGAAAAAGCGTATAACGCCATGGTCCTGGGACAGGGTGAAACCGCCGAAGACCCTTTGGAGGCAATCAAACTTTCTTACAGCAAAGAAGTTTTTGACGAGCAGTTTGTGCCAACAGTTTTGCTTAAAGACGGCGCGCCGGTGGCAACAGTTAAGGATAACGACGCCATAATCTTTTTCAATTTTCGTCCGGATCGCATGCGTCAATTGGTTAAGGCGTTTGTTTTGCCGGATTTTGATAAGTTTCCTCGGCCGCGTTTGAACAATATTTTTCCCGTGACCATGACTGAATACGAAAAAGGTTTGCCAGTCGAGGTAGCTATTCCACCGGAGGCGATTGTCAATTCTTTAGCTGAGGTAATTTCGGCCGCTGGTTTAAAACAACTGCATATTGCTGAAACGGAAAAATACGCTCACGTGACTTTCTTTTTGAATGGAACAAGGGAAGAACCTTTCCCGGGCGAAGAACGAATTATTGTTCCTTCGCCGCGTGTTGCCACTTACGATCAAACGCCAGCCATGAGTACTTACGAAATAACCGATCGCGTGATTAAAGAAATCAACAGCGAAAAATTTGATTTTATTGTTATGAATTTTGCCGCGCCTGATATGGTGGCCCATACCGGGGATTTTGAGGCCACGGTTAAGGCCAACGAAGCGACCGATGATTGCTTGGGTCGATTGTCTGAAGCAATTTTGGCCAAAGGCGGAGCATTATTGGTTACAGCTGATCACGGCAATGCCGAAGAAGTTAAAAATTTACGTACCGGTGAAATGGATAAGGAACATTCAACCAATCCGGTTCCGTTTCTCATTATCTCGGAAAGTTTGGCAGGCAAAGTTGGGCCGACTGGCGAAGTGGTTGAGGGTGATCTTTCGTTATTACAAACCGTGGGAATGTTGGCTGATGTCGCGCCAACCGCCTTGGCCATAATGAAAATTACTCCGCCACCGGAAATGTCCGGCGTGAACCTTTTATGAGTTTAGATAAAAAAATTGCGGAGAAGGTTTTTTTAGCGACCAAGCATTCAGATTTTTTTTCTTGGTTAGCGGTTTTTGGGGCAACGAAATTAATTTGGCTTTTAGCCGCGGCGGTTTTTTTATGGAGCCTTGTGACCGGAAGAATTGTTCCGGTTCTTTTGTCAGTGGCTTTCACTTGGATCCTCCAGCTGGCGATTGCCTATTTGTTTAATCGCCATCGGCCGTTTCAACAGAACCATGAAAAACCATTGATGAATCTTTTGTGGCGCACCCCATCGTTTCCTTCGGGGCACACCTCCTTATCTTGTGGAATGGCCGCGGCGGTTTTTGCTTATGATCCGCTTTTGGGAAGTTTGTTTTTTATTTTGGCGGCCTTAATCGCTTTTTGTCGTATTGCCGTTGGCGTTCATTATGTTAGCGATATAATTGGCGGAGCTGTTTTGGGTATAACGGTGGCAACTTTTGTGACTCATTTTATTCTGTAATTTATGAAAGCTGTAATTCTTGCCGGCGGTTCGGGAACAAGACTTTGGCCCATGAGCCGGGCGGCCAAACCAAAACAATTTTGCGAGTTGGTTTCCGCGGAGCCCTTGATTCGCGACACTTATCGTCGTTTGTTGCGGTCGTTTCCGGCCGAGAAGATTTATTTTTCCGTGTCCGCGGCTTTGGAAAAAACTTTGCGTGAAAATTTTGTTGATCTTCCGGAAAAGCAAATTATCGTTGAGCCGGAAAAACGTGACACTGGTCCGGCCATGGGCTATGTTGCCGCCACTCTTGAGCTGGACGACCCGGACGAACCGATTGTTTTTGTTCCGTCCGATCACTTTATTGGCGATGAAGATAAATTTTTGAATTGTTTGAAAGTTGGCGAACAGTTGATTTTGGAAACCGGTAAGATGTTGGATATTGGGGTAGTGCCGTCTTTTCCCAGCACAGTGCTTGGTTACACCAAGTTTGGAAAAAAAATTGAAACTCGTGACAGCGTCGAAGTCTACGAATTTTTAGGTCACACCGAAAAACCGCCGTTTGAGGTGGCTAAAAAATATTTAGAAGACGGTTCGTACTTGTGGCACGCTTCGTATTACATGTGGACACCGCGAAAGTTTATGGAGGCGTTTGAAACATATGCGCCGGAAATGGCGGAAATTTTACGAAAAATACAAATCGCCCGTAGGGGCACAAAATTTTGTGCCCCTACGGATGATATATGCGATTTGTATTCCCGATTACCAAAAACATCTTTTGATTATGCGGTGACCGAAAAAATGGACCCGAACGATGTTTTAATTATAAAAGGCGATTTTGGTTGGAGCGACATTGGTGCTTGGGACACACTTTATGATCGTTTGTGTGATAATGGTGGCAATGTTGTAAAAGGTAACAGCGTTTTAGTGGAAACCACCGGCTCACTTATTTACGCTCCAGAAGGGAAGACTGTGGCTGTGCTTGGCATGAACGACATTGTTGTGGTTGATACTGGCGACGCTTTGCTGGTTTGTCCAAAAAGTCAGGCTCAACGGGTTAAAGAAATAATTTCCGAGCTTCAAAAAAAAGAACAACACGATTTGTTATGAGTAGATTAATTAATCTCGTTATAGTTTTTTGCAGCGTCGCGATTTTGGTCACGACCGTGGTCGGGGCCTCTTTTGTTTGGGACGCTTTTCTGCGCTCTCCGGGGCCTAACGCTTCGGAAGTTTCTTTAACCGTGGTTTCAGGTGAAAGTGTCAGCGAGATTTCCCAGGCTTTAAAAGAAGCTGATTTAATTCCCAGTCGTTGGGGCTTTCGGTTTTATGTAAAGTTCACAGGCGTCGAACATCGGTTTCAACCGGGTGATTTCACTTTACAGACCGGCATGAATTACGCTTCACTGGTGAATGTGCTGACCGACATTACGCCGGATGAAGTTACCATAACTTTTCCCGAGGGTTTGACGATCGACCAGATGGTCGAGCGAATTGATTCGGTTTTTGGTAACGGTTGGGGTAATGATTGGAAAGTCAGTTTGGCCGAGATCGACTGGCCGGAGGCAACCTCTCTTTTATCTGAGCACGAACTTATTCGTCGCGCTTTAGAAGAAGAAGAGTCGTTAGAGGGTTATTTATTTCCCGATACTTATCGCGTTTCGCGGAGCGGTTTTCCCGACGAATTGACATATAAACTCCTAACCAATTTCAGTAAAAAGTTTTCACCAGAGCTGCGGGCCGAAATTATTCGCCAGGGTAAATCTGTCCACGATGTCGTGACCCTTGCTTCGATTATTGAAAAGGAAGTAACTTCTGACGAGGACCGCGCCATAGTGGCTGATATTTTTTGGCGGCGACTTGATATTGGCATGGCTTTGCAGGCCGACTCAACTGTTCATTTTGTTGTTGGGAGTGACGGCAAAACAGCTTATACTTCCGATGTCGATCGTTCGGTTGATTCGCCTTACAACACCTATAAATATCGTGACTTGCCCCCCGGGCCAATTTCTAATCCCAGTCTATCGGCCATCAACGCGGTAATTTATCCCACAGAAAATAATTATTGGTATTTTTTAACTGATGCCGACGGCAAAGTTCATTACGCGGCGACAAATGATGAACAAAATCAAAATCGAGCTTTGTATTTAAGATAAAAATTATTCTCCCTCCCTCGTATGGCCTCATACGGGGGAGGGATGGGGAGAGGGCAGAAGACGATTGACAAAACCGTCTTTTTTGTTATTCTTCAAGCGCCAATTTTGGCATTCAGCCCACGGAGTCAATCTTGCCACGACTTAATCCCGCCACTGGCGCCGAAACTTGTTCTGATGCGCACCCCGACAACACAGTCGTGGAGCGCCGCCTGCTCGTGGCCAAGGACGTCTATGTCGATCTTCGGGTCAAGGTAGTGCTCGACGAGCGCGTCTACATTGTCGCCGAAGAGGTGAAGTATGTGGACGCCGATGACAAGGGACACTGCATCAAGCGCGGGGCCATCCTCATGGCCAACCGCTCGGCTCGACAGGGACTCGTGAAGTTCTGGACCTACAACAACGGCATCTTCGACGCCCTCAGGGCCACTGGTGAACACATCCCGAGCACCGAGGCGCAGGATCTCAACGACCTCGAGGTCTCGTCCGCCAGTCTGGATATCATCCTGGCCATGACCTGGGTGGTTCGGAAAACCTCGTCGCCTTCCGAGCGGGAAGAGGTTCGTGGCCATCTGCTCGATTTCGTGCAGCGGTGGCATCGCTGGCAGGCTAAGTTCAAGATCGAGGCTCTCGACCTCGCCACACGGGCGGAACAGAGCTGGGAAGCAATTCCGTATACGGCTCTGTCGCCAATGATCTGGGCCGCGGAACGGCGCCTCGGTCGTCGTCGGATCGAGGTGAGGAAGATCACCGGCAGGATCGGCCAACGCCAGACCGCGCTTCTCCTGGTCTTCGACCAGGCCTGGCAGTTCCGCAGCGAAGTCGAACACGAACTCGACAGCATGCTGGCCAGGTTCACCGACGGCCACTTCGCTCCGAAGAGTGTGCCAGGCATGGTGAAGCGGCTCGAGCGGTTGTCCAACCGGTGCGGCTCGGTTTCGCTTGCTCCGTTCGGCCGGCGTACCTTCAGTCATGTCGCCCGGGAGACGGCCTACGCCGCCCAACTCCTCGAGCACGGCAACGACGCCGAGGCCAAGGTGGTCATGGAGCGTTCGCTGCGTTCGCTCTTCCTCCTCATCGTGAAGCGCGAGATCGTCGAAGCCATGACCGTTGTCCTGGCCTTGCGGCGACTCAAGGGAGAAATCCCGACCGTCGATCTGGGCTACGGCATCGACGCCATCATCCACTCGCTCTCGTTGTCCTTGGATTGCGATTTCAAGACGCCGGTCACCGAGCGAGTCGTGGCCCTCCTCACGCACGCTCGCCTGGCCCTGGACTCCGACCTGAACGGTCTTGGCGTCGTCTACGCCTACTTGCGGAAGGCTCAAGAACCGCTCTAGGGGCCATGCCTCGCCTCGCTGTCACCAACAGCGAGTTTTTTTAAAACAAAAAACCGGGGTCTTGCCCCGGATTTTTTGAAAAAATTATTTTATGTCTTCCAGATAATAACCGGTTCCAACAACCCAACCGAACGGTTCAAATAATAAACTGTAAGCACGCTTGGCTTTGGCTTCGGTGCCATCTTTTTTAGGAAACCAGTAATTGGTATATCCACCATCAGCTTCGGTACCTTTGAGCAAGATTTCCTTAACGTAATCAACGCCATTCAAACTTGCGTCTAAGCGGTTGGTACCTTCAACATCGCTGCCGAAAAGAACCACATTAACGCCTTCGGTAGTGTCGGCAAAGAAGTACCCGTCGCCGTTATAGCGCAAACCTCGCAAAAGGTCGGCTCCAAGTTTTTCGGCCTGACTTGTGGAATATGTCCCTTGTAAATGCTTGTCGTAGATACCCTGCAACATGCTGACGGCGGTTTGCACTTCGCTTTTAATTAAAGCGTCTTGCGTGACAACTCGTTGTCTTTGCATTTTGTTTTGGTAACACTGGTTCAGACTAAGGTAGCCTACGGACACGACCATAATGACGATTAAGGCGGTCATCAGGTATTTGATTCGCTTTTGTTTTTTCATACAAAATTTTAATATTTATCCGCCTTCGTCGAGCACGGCTCGACTTCGGACGGATGTCGCTATAAGGCGGATAATCCCGCCGTAGCCCCGCGAATGCGGGGCGAAGGGGGATACTCCTTTCGGAGCTCCATTTTTCCTCCGGTCTTCATTATACACGATTTTGATCTCATGATAAAATATCCCAGCTGTGAATAATATTGATTACCAGAAAGAACTCAACCCCGAACAGCTTGAAGTTGTCCTCCATGGCGACGGCCCTTGTCTTGTTTTAGCTGGGGCCGGCTCTGGCAAAACCCGCACGGTTACCTACCGTGTGGCTTATCTTTTAGAACAGGGAATTTCCCCCAACGAAATTTTGCTTTTAACCTTTACCAACAAAGCCGCCAAAGAGATGTTGAATCGGGTTACTGCCCTAACCAACCCCTCTCCCTTAGGGAGAGGGGAAACAGGGGTGAAGGGTGGCACCTTTCACTCCACAGCCAGTCGTATTCTTCGTACCTATGCGCCGCTGGTCGGGCATACCAATGGTTTTACAATTCTTGACGAAGACGACTCTAAAGCCTTAATCAAATTGTGCTTAAAAGATGCCGGGGCCGATGGCTCGCGCGACAAGCGTTTTCCTTCGCCAAATTCTTTTCAATCAATGTACAGTTATTCCAGGAATGCCGGGGTTGGCTTGCGTCAGGTGCTTGAAGATCGCAGTCCGGCCTTGGCTATGATGGCTCCAACCTTGGAACATGTAATCGAACTGTACGAAGATCGCAAACACACGGCCGATGCTGTTGACTTTGATGATTTGCTTTTATTATTTTTGGAACTTTTAGAAAAGCGTCCCGATGTTCGTGAACGTTTAGCCACGCAGTTTCGTTATGTTTTGGTTGATGAATTTCAGGATACCAATCGTATTCAGGCGAGAATTGTTCAGTTGCTATCCAGTGTTCATCGAAATCTTTTAGTCGTTGGTGATGACGCGCAAAGTATTTATTCTTTTCGGGCGGCCGAGATTAAAAATATTTTGGATTTTCCACAAACCTATCCTGGCACAAAAGTTTTTCGTTTAACCGCCAACTATCGTTCTTCACCGCAAATTTTAGGACTGGCTAACGCGATTATTAAAAATAATCGTCAGCAATTTGATAAACCGTTAATAGCAATGAAGAAAGAAGGCAACAGACCAAAAGTCGTCACCACGGCGACAATTACCGACGAAGCGCGTCACGTGGCCGATGAAATTGTTCGACTTAAAGCCTCTGGTGTGCCGACTAAAGAAATCGCTGTTTTATTCCGGGCCGCTTTCCACGCCCAGCCGCTTGAATACGAATTAATGAAACGTAACACCCCATACGAATTTCGCGGTGGTATGCGTTTTTTTGAGCGTGCTCATATTAAAGATGTCACCTCACACTTGCGGGTGTTGGCTAATTTGAAAGATGAAGCCGCTTGGCTTCGCGTACTTGGTCTTTATCCGGGCATTGGGGCGAGTACGGCCGGAAAGATTTTGGATCAAGTTAGACAGTTTGAAACTTTGGCCGAGGCAATATCACCCGAAGGTTTGTCGCCCACGCGCGCGGCTAGCGGTTGGGAATTGTGTCGCGGAGTTTTAAAACACATGCTGGCCGCCACCCATCCTTCTGACATGATTCGCGCCGTGGTCGCCCAAGGGTATCGTGATTATTTGGAAGCCGAGCAACCCGATTTCCGCGATCGCCTTGATGACCTTGAACAATTTGCCACCTTTGCCGAGTCGGCCACTGATTTAACCACTTTTCTTGATGACGTTACTTTGGCCGAAAATTACGGGGCCGCGCGCACTGACCCGGCCGAACGAATTATTCTTTCCACTATCCATCAAGCCAAAGGTTTGGAATGGGACGCAGTTTTTGTTATCGGCCTCAGAGATGGCGGATTTCCAAATCCGCGCGCTTTGGCCGAAGGAACAATTGAGGAAGAACGCCGTTTGTTTTATGTGGCCACCACTCGAGCTCGTGATCGCCTGTATTTAACCTATGCCTTGTCTGATAATCGTGGTGGCAGCAGTGATTTTTCGTTTGGTCAACCTTCCATGTTTTTATCAGAGTTACCGCGGGGTATAATGGAAGAGAAAAGAAGGGTTGGGAAGGGTCCTGAAGGGTTGGGAAGGGATTGGGGGGAATTTGACGATGGCCCGACAATTGTTTTGGACAAATACGGTGAAACAAAACCTGAAACTAAAAAACGTTCGGGATTTTTAAGGGATATCGACGAACTTTAAATTACTTTATTCTCCCTCCCTCGTATGGCCTCATACGGGGGAGGGATGGGGAGAGGGTATGTATTATCACAGCCACCAAAAAAACAAGTCGCGTTTTCGTTTGCCACTGCAAATAATTGGAATGGGAATTTTAACTTTGATAATTTCCGGCGTCGGACTTTTTTATTTGCGGACCAGTCAAAAAAATAACGCGGCAAAAAATAATACTTCTGAAATTGTTGCCGAGAGCGGGGAAGTCGTGGCCGCGCCGATTGTTGTTCTGGCAAAACAAACAACCGTGGTAAAAAGTTTGTCTAGTAATTTAGAAGTTGGCGCCGCCGAACGTGGTATTGAAAAAGGAATTTTGTATCACACAATAAAAGTTTCCTTACCGGAAATAAATCGCGAAACCGAATTTTACGAAGGCTGGCTGGTGCGCCAAGCGCCTTATGATTTTTTCTCCACCGGTGAAATGGTTACTGATGACGATGGTGATTTTGTTTTGGAATGGGCTGGCGAGCATTCTGATATTGTTTCCTACGATCGGGTGATTATTACTCGCGAAGCTCGGGATGATATTGCGGCTCCGTCTGAACAAGTAGCGGAAGGTGTTTTTGGGGAGACTGAGGGAGTGGTTGACTAGGTGGTGTACGGGCTCTATGTCTAAGCGGCAATCGGGCATTAAGGCTTATGTCGGAAAAAAGATTTGATGAACTTAAGGAATTAAAGAAATAACTTCCTCGCCTTAACGCCCCGTAACGCCTTAAAACCTTAACGCCCCATAGCGCCCGAATGCCGCTTATTATTAAATACCCCCCTCAGTATCTCAGTCTCCACAGTCCCTCCAATAGACCCAAAAAAGGCGCTTGACGACCACCAAACAAACTGATAACTTAGGCTTCACAAGAAAATAAAAGTCCGCCAAGTCGGCTTGGTAACAGCGGTCAGAACGTCTCCTCCTCGTCCTGACCCGCGAGTGCCAAGCCGACCTGTCGGATTTTTTGTTATTTTAGCCAAATAAATCCCTCCACCAAAGGGGGAGGGTGTCCTCATTTGATTTGGGGGAGGGGGCCTAATAGCGAGGGTTACCCCATTCGTTGTGGAAAGGAGGGGGTATAAGCCCATTTACTCTTGACAAAAATGCCAAAACCTGATACATTACGTCGTTCAGAACATGGCGGAAAAATTAGCCTAAAACCCCCCTTAAGGCCCTTTAAAGCCCTATAAGGCCTTAAAGCCCTGTAACGCCCGACCGTGTCCGCCATAGCTCGCCTCGAGCGACGGTGGAACGCCGCTTAGACAAAAAAGCCTATAGAGCCCAAACGTCACTTAAAAAAACAACTCGTGCCCCGGAACGGCTAGACATCCTTTCACTGCGTCTCCTCCTCGTAGTGAAAGCCGATGCCAAGCCTTTCCAGTGCGCGATCCTATTGCGCCTGTAGTTGTTCTATCAAATCTGCCATTCCGCCCCGGAGTGGCTTCTAGCCCCCTCCGGGGCAACAACAACCCGCAGCACCACAGGAGGACCACACCATGCGGTCCATCGTCTTCGCCGCAATCGCGGCCATCGTGTTCCCGTTCGTCGCCACCGCCGCCACCGGCACGCCCGTCCCCCCGCCCGCCAACCCCCACCAGGGATGGTGGTACCAGGACAAGGACGCCGACGGCTACTGCCTCGAGTCGAGTGCCGTGAACGCCGTCGCCCGCCCCAGCGGGATGAAGTCGTTCGCCGAGTGCGCTGGCATGGAGCCGGACGACACCAACAAGTTCGTCTCCCCTGTCGCGCCCACCGTCCCCACCCCGACCTCGGCCGACAAGGCCGCCTGGACCATCGGGCTCATGCCCGCCCAGGCCGACCCGGCGTCCCCCGTGTTCGTCAAGGCGCGCGACCAGATCGAGGCCTGCGAAGGTCTCGGCCACACCTGGATCGTCTACCGCGGCGTCTGCAACTGCACGGAGAAGGAAAGCGCCGCCGATTCCCAGTTCGGGGTCGGGTTCGTCTGGCGGATCTACCGCAACGACCAGACCCACAAGTGGGAAGGAACCTGTGACGCCATCCACGGCGGCGCGGGGTCCGGCGGCTACGACGCCCGCGCCCGCAAGGCCGCGGCCGACAACGCCGCCGCGCTCCAGACCCACACGGAAGCGGACACCGAGGCGCACACCGGCTTCACCGCCCGTGACGCCGAGTTGCAGCGTGCCATCGAAGCCAACGGCGACGCCGACGGCGCGGCCTGGCTGCAGTACCGCACCGAGCGGGACGCAGCCGTCGCGGCCCACAAGTCGGAAGAGGATCAGTTCCGCGCCGAGCTCGTCCGGATCGAGCGTGAGCAGGACGCGGAGATCGGCGAGGCCAAGTCCGCGGCCGACGGCGCCAAGGCCGAGGCCAAGGCCGTCTCCGACAAGCTCGACACCCACACCTCCAGCCATCTCGGTGGCACGGTCGGTGCGGCCCTCATCGCCGGCGTGCAGACCCCCGTGGTCGACGCCGACGGGCAGGAGCTCCGATCGGGCAGCTTCATCGCCCCGGCCGTCTCCACCAGCCTCCACGGCCACCCCTTCGACAACGGCCTCAACGCCGGAGTCGAGGTGGTCGGCGGCTGGGTCCCGTCCGAGCGCGGCGTCCGCTTCCTGGCTGGCCCCACGGTCGGATACGACTGGGATCGCCTGGGCATCGGGGCGACCGTCGGCGGCTATTACGCCTCCACCGGCGTGGTCGGCCGCGAGGGCGAGGTCGAGGGCTACGGCATCCACGGAGGTGCCTACGCCTCCTACCTCCTGACCAACGGCCTCGCCCTCACCGGCGGGTTCAAGGTCGGGACGGGCGTCCGGTCCGTCCTGTCCGCCACCGGGCAGGACATCGACGGGGCGGGGATGACCTTCGTCCAGGGCGGGCTGGTCTTCGCCTACTAGGAGGGACAACAACTCTGTCTGGGGCGGCACGCGTAGCGATACGCCTGCCGTCCCCAGATTATTCAACTTAATCTATCAATCATAGTTTTCAGGATGTATCTTCAACTTAGTTGAATGTACGCCCCGAGCACTGTGGTTCAACCCTACAGCGTCTCGGTGAACCGTTCATCGAGACCAGGGGAAAGCCCCAGTCTCATCGTTCCCTGACACCCCCCCCATGGCCCGATTCGGGCCGCTTTCGTGGAGATTCCCATGCGCTACCTGTTCTCCCTCGCGTTCCTCGCCCTCGTCAACGCCTGCGCCTACCCCACCTCCAAGGTGGACGGCCCCGACACCGAGGACACCGACTGCGACACCGACACGGACGCCGACACCGACTCCGACTCGGACACCGACGCCGACACCGACACCGGCGCGGACACCACCTGGTACCGCGACCTCGACGGCGACGGCTTCGGCGACCCCAACCTCAAGGTCGAGGCCACCACCGTCCCCGACGGCTACGTCGCGGACGACACCGACTGCGACGACACCAAGGCCGAGGTCAACCCCGACGCCGAGGAGGTCTGCAACGACATCGACGACGACTGCGACGGCGACACCGACGAGGGCTGCGACGAAGAGGTGCTCTGCACGATCAACGTCGACTGGACCGTCCCCGGCAGCGAGGCGGCCGACATCCTCACCCTCTCGATGGAGGTCGACGACAACTACACCGGCTGGGACGAGATCTGGTCGGTGGAGTACGAGGTCGGCATCTCCGTCGAGTTCCAGGCCTACCTGTCGGCCTCCTCGGACCTCCGGTACAACGTGACGTACCAGTTCGAGTCCGAGCCCTACTTCGTCCGCTACGGGTGCGAGAGCACCACGGAGGACGAGGCGGACGACCAGTTGGTCGGCACGCACCAGGTCGTGGTCGAGTGCGAGGACGGGTCGTCGAGCGACCCCGTCATCAGCATCTACCACAAGACCACCGGCGTCGTCGACGGGTGCGAGGCCCAGGTCCTCGACATCCTCCCGTAAGGACTTCATCCTGCGGGCTTCGGCCCCTGTACCACTTCTTTGCCTCCCAAGGCGAAGCGAGTGGTCCGGGGGTCGTATTTTTTTTAAATATTTCCTTGCCTTAACGCCCTTTAAAGCCCTTTAATGCCCGAACGCCGCCTAAATTTATCAAAAAGCCCCCACCAAAAGGCCCCCTATCACGGTTGACAAAAGGCCTTTTTTGTGGTATTATTTAATGCTTGTTTAAGGTCTTAAAAGACCCTGAACAAAGCCCTTTCAGACGCTGCCCAATCCCAACAAGCCGTATTGGTTTTAGGGAAAAAACTGAGGCAGCACCCAGTCAACCCGGAGACTCCCATGAACCGCGCCCTGACCCTCGTCCTCGCCTTCGCCGCTTCCTTCACCCTCTGGGGCTGCTATGCCCCGTCGGTGGTGAGTGGTGGTCAGCAGGACACCGGCGTCGAGATTGTCGACGACACCGGTACCGAGGACACCGACACTGGTGATACCAGCGACACCGGCAAGACCGACACGGCCGACACCGGCGAAGCCGACACGGATACCGACGCCGACTCGGATTCGGACGCCGACAGCGATACCGATTCCGACACCGATACGGACACCGGTGACACCGGCGTCGGGGACACCGGCGATACCGGAGAGTCCGACACCGACACGGACGCCGACAGCGACTCGGACACGGATGCGGATACGGATGCCGACAGCGACACCGATTCCGATACCGACGCCGACACGGACAGCGACACCGACGCGGATACGGACTCGGACACCGATACCGATTCCGATTCCGATGCCGATACGGATTCCGACAGCGACACCGATACCGACACGGACACCGACACGGATGTCGAGCCCGAGTGCGTGACGGACGCGGACTGCCCGGCAGACGCGTGCTACACGTACTACTGCGACTCCGGCGTCTGCTTCGCCGGCGCCGAAGTAGACGAAGACGGCGACGGGTACGGCGTCGATTGCGGTGCCGCCTCGGGCCGCGACTGCGACGACACCGACGTCACCATTCACCCCGGCGCGACTGAAGTCGCCGGCGACCTCATCGACAACGACTGCGACGACACGGTCGACAACGGCCTGGTCGTCACCGTCGACTCGACCGTCTCCTCGAGTGCGTGGTCCCTGTGCTACGCGGCCGGCGGCGACTGGTCCCACTGGTTCGGCGGAGCATCTGGCTGCGATTCGGTCGCGGCCGGGACCTCCTCGACCTTCGCCACCGGTCTCGCGGCCAGCGCCACGAACGTACAGCTGAACGGCGTCAGGTCGGGCGGCTGGCTCGTGGAATACGGGCCCGTCGTCCACATCACCGGCATCGCCCTCAACGGCGTCGCGCTGACCATCGGCGCCACCGCCACTTCCGATTGCTACCCCCTCTCGAACGGAGTGGGCGGCTACGACCTCCTCTGCAGCCTCTAGCTAGCAGGGGAGCCTCAGACCTCCGACGTGTTCTACCCCCTCTGGGTGGGACGCGATCGGAGGTCTATTGTTTTTGTTAAAATATCCTCACTAGATATTGACAAAAGCTTTAAAAAATGTTGAAATATGGCGTTGAAAATTTCAATCTGTTTTTGATCCTTTTTAGCTTAAAAGAGTTAAAAACAGGTTGATATAGATCCTTCACCCCAATGCCACGGAAACCTGACGTGGTTCCACCCCCCCCCAATGCGGAGGTTCTCATGCGCTGGATCCCCCTGTTCCTCGTGACCCTCTTCCTCATGGCCCTCGCGGGCTGCTGGGTCGACATGGACGGCGACGGCGTCGACAACGACGGGGACAACTGCCCCCAGAACGCCAACGCCGGCCAGTCCGACATGGATGGCGATGGCACCGGCGACGTCTGCGACGACGACACCGAGATCATCGACACCGGCGAGATCGTCATCGACACCGGCGAGCCGAAGGAGGAGACCTGGTGCTTCGACGGCGACGTCGACGGCTACGGCACGCCCGACGATGTCGTCGTCATCCACCACGGAGACGACATCCCGCGCCACTACAACCTCGAGTGCGGGGATTGCGACGACGGCAACCCTGCCGTCCACCCCAACGCGCACGAGGAGTGCAACGGCGTGGACGACGACTGCAACGACGGCGTGGACGAGGACGTCCAGGACGTGTTCTACATGGACGCGGACGGTGACGGCTACGGCAACGGTCTCAAGATCACCGAGGCCTGCGAGGCCCCGGATGGCTACGTCGACAACACCACCGACTGCGACGATGTCGAGGCCAGCAGCTTCCCGGGCAACCCGGAGGTCTGCGACGGCATCGACAACGACTGCGACGGCGAGGTGGACGAGGACGTCACCGTGACGTTCTACGCCGACGCCGATGGCGACGGCCACGGCAACGGTCTCGAGACCATCCAGGTCTGCGAGGCCCCGGATGGCTACGTCGACAACACCACCGACTGCGACGACACGGACTCGAGCGTCCACCCGGGCGCCACCGAGCGCTGCAACAGCTCGGACGACGACTGCAACGGTCTCGTCGACGACGCCGTGTTCTTCGTGTACTGGTACGCGGACGCTGACTGGGACGGCTTCGGCGACAGCACCGACTTCATCTACTCCTGCGAGGTCATCGCGGGACGGGTGGTGGACCACACCGACTGCGACGACGAGAACGCCGACGCCAACCCAGACGAGGCCGAGCGCTGCGACGACGGCATCGACAACGACTGCGACGGCCATGTCGACACGGCCGACCCGGTCTGCCTGTACCCCGACTACGACGGGGACGGGTACTCCACGGCCGTCGACTGCGACGACACCTCGGCCATCGTCTACCCGGGGGCCGGCGAAGCCCCCTACGACGGCGAGGACCAGGACTGCGACGGCAGCGACTGGACCGACGTCGACGGCGACGGCTACGACGCCGACGCGGTGGGCGGCACCGACTGCGACGACATGGACGTGGATGTCCACCCGGACGCGGACGAGTACTGCGACACCGTCGACAACGACTGCGACGGCGAGGTGGACGAGGACGGCGCGGTGGACGGCACCGTCTGGTACTTCGACCGCGACCTCGATGGCTACGGGGCCGACGGCCTCTACACCATCATCTCGTGCGGGCTCGAAGGGCCCGACTACGTCGAGGACTACACCGACTGCGACGACCACGACGACGACGTGAACCCCGGGATGACCGAGGTCTGCGAAGACGGTGTGGACAACGACTGCGACGGCCTCGACGCCGAGTGCAGCGAGTAGACCGGCCTGAAGGCAGGTCGGCCACTTCCGACGCGCGACTACTAGGACACACCTGGTGGAACGCGCGTCTTTTTTATTTCTCTTCATCTAGCAAATAAAATGTGATAAAATAACCACATGCCAGACTTTAGGGGGATATACAAAAACGCCGAAGAAAATACCGCTTGGTATGCGGCCGGACTTTTTTTTCTGTTGGCCGGACTGATTGCTTTGCAATCCGTTTATTCAGGCCTAACGATTTTATCAATCGTTATCGGTGTTTGTTTTGTTATTTTGACCATTTTACGGCCACTTTGGACCTTAGCCTTTGTTGCCGTCTATTTGCCTTTTGAGCCGTTTGTTTTGAAATTTGTTCCAGATGATATTTATGTTTTTGCTCGATATTTTTCTGAAGTTTTGATTTACCTTTTGTGTGCCGTGGTTGTGTGGCGGGCAATTAACGGAAAGTTAAAAATTAAAAGCACCCCAATAAATTTACCTTTTGTTTTATTTTTGGTTGTCGCGATTTCTTCGGCAATAATTAATTTTGTCGAGCCGTCCATTGCTATTTTGGGTTTACGACAGATTATTCGCTTTATTCTAATCTTTTTTGTTGTTATTTATTTGCGGCCGGATCGATCCTTTGTCAAAAAAATAACTCTGGCCTTGTTGGCCGTGGTTTTGTTTGAAGCTGGCCTGGGCATTGTTCAAGCGATTATTGGTGAACAGCTTGATTTATTACTTCTGCCTTCCGAAACCAGAACCTTCGGCGAAATGGTTTTAACTTCCGGGGTGGCGCAAACCTGGGAGTCAGGGACGCGGGTTTTTGCGACACTTGGGCGATACGATCGTCTTGGAACATTTTTAGCTTTCTTTTTGGTTATAGCTTCGGCTATTCTTTATCAAATGAAGAAGGGAAGCGAAATTGGTAAAAAATTTATCTGGACAACTTTTGTTATTGGTCTTCCTGCTTTGGTTCTTACTTACTCTCGTTCGGCTTGGTTTGGTTTTCTTCTCGGCTTTTTGTTTATCGCTTTATGGATTAAAAAGGATAAAAAAGTATTAGTTGCTTCGCTATCAATTGTTGCAATCCTGGTGGGGTATTTAGCTTATTCTGGTTTGATGGTTAGCTATTTAATTGATACACCTCAACAAACTATTGTCGAAAGATTCTACGAAACTTTTTCTTACGAAAGATGGCGGGGAGAATATTATGGCATGGGTCGGTTGTACTGGATGGTTCAAACCGTAACCACGGTGGTGCCGGCCGCGCCTTTGTTTGGTTTTGGACCTGGGCAATACGGTGGTGGGGCTGTGGCCGCCCTGAACAATACTCATGTTTACGAACAGCTTGGTTTGCCTTTTGGGGTTTACGGTACCGACGGCTATATTGATAACAACTGGTTTTCGTTATGGGGAGAAACCGGCACGCTTGGTTTAGCTTTTTATATTTGGATGTATCTGGCTTTGTTCACCTATTCTTTAATGGCGTATCGCGATACAAAAAACGATCCATTTTTGCGGGCGCTTTCCCTTGGCTTTGCCGCGGCCATGATTGCCGTGGCCCTGAATGCCTTTTTGGCCACTTTCCTCGAGGTTAGAACGTTGGCTTTTTATCTGTGGTTATATGGTGGTTTTATTGTAGCTTTGTCGTATGAAAATCGTGCTCGCCAATAAATTTTATTTTCTTAGATGCGGAGCCACGCGCTATCTTTTAGATTTGGAACAACTGTTGCGCGAACACGGCCATGAAACAATTCCGTTTTCCATGCAAAATTCTTCAAATCTTCCAACACCTTGTAGCAAATTTTTTGTCAGCAAAGTGGAAACTGAAAGGGTTCAATTGAATTGGCAGGGATTACGAACGCTTGGGCGCATGTTATTTTCTTTTGAGGCTCAAGAAAAATTATCACGACTAATTCGTCGTACACAACCGGATATTCTTCACGCTCATACAATTTATTATCAGATTTCTCCATCGATTTTTTTGACTTTGCGCGAACTGGGCATGCCCACGGTCATAACTGTTCAGGATTATCACATGATTTCGCCGCAATACATGCGTTGGTCGCATCATCGAGTTGAAGATTTAAGCCGGGTCGGCATTATCCAGGCCGCCCTTTCCCGCTTTCACAAAAATTCTTTTTTTGCCAGTTTGGCCGCGGCCGCGACTTATCGTCTACATGAACGGATGGGCCTGTATCATTTAATTGATCGTTATATCGTTTCAACCAATTTTGTTAAAGGTGAATTGATAAAAAAAGGTTTCGAGGCCTGGAAAATTTGTTTATTGCCGTTCGGCATCGACGCCAAAAAAATAACCCCGGCTATTGGCTGGGATCATGGTTATGTTTTGTTTGTCGGTCGTTTGGTTGAGGAAAAAGGCGTTTGGCCTTTGCTTCGGGCGGCCAAACAATTGCCGCAAATAAATTTTAAATTTGTCGGCACCGGTCCTGAGGAAGAACGGTTAAAGCAAGCGGCCGAACCTTTATCCAATGTGGAATTTGTCGGCTTTGCCTCGGGTGAAGCTTTGTGGAACCTGTATCGTGGAGCGCGTTGTGTGGTCGTGCCGTCGCTTTGGCAGGAAGTCTTCGGTTTGGTTGTTTTGGAGGCCATGGCCGCCGGCAAGCCGGTCATCGCCTCGAATATTGGTGGCCTACCCGAAACCGTTGTTGATCGCGTGACTGGCCTGCTGGTTCAACCCGGGAGCGTCCCCGAATTAACCGAGGCGATTGAGCGGCTTTTCCACGATCATGGTTTGGCGCGGGAGATGGGTTTTGCCGGGCGCGAGCGGGTTCTAAAAGATTTTACAATGGAAAAGCATTATGAGGGATTAATGGAAATTTACAAATCAGCCATAGCCGAGCATCGAAGAATTTAAAAAACCGTCCCGGATATCCGAGACGGTCTTTTTTTTATAACATTGGTTTTTTCTTGGTCAACCAAACCATCACCGCGTTTTCTTTATTGGTCCGAGTGATTTGACGATACAACATTTCTGTTCGATCGGCAATTTCGTTCCAAGAAAAATTATTTTTGACAAAGACGGCTGATTCGCTGCCGACATGGGCCGCCAATTCCGGGGCTTCGGCCACCATGATTATGTTTTTGGCCAAGTCGTCAATATCGCCGGCTTTGAAAGCCAAACCATGATCGCGAATTATCTCCATGTGTTCCGGGATATCGGAAGCTAAAACGCATTTGCCATAACTCATTTCCTCTAGGATAGCAATTGGCAAACCCTCAAGACGGGAAGGATGAATGGCCGCATAAGCGTTGGTAAATAAAGCATGAAGGGTTTCGCTGGTTTGTTCGCCGGTTAAAACAATCGAATCATCACCAATTGAAGCTTCTTTTAATTCTTCTACATAACTGTCGGTAAACGAACCACCGCCAACAATCGCCAATTTCATGTCACCAAGAAGTTTTGGCTCGGCGGTGCGAGCTTTTTTCCAAGCGGCAATCAAGGTTTTTTGTCCTTTGTGTTCAACCAAGCGGGAAACCATTATAAAATATTTGTTTGCCTTAAGGTCGAACGGTTTGATTAATTCTTTATTATTTTTTTGTTCGGGAACATTTACGCCGTTGGGAATATAAATCGGATCAGCATCATAAACTTCGCGAGTGTATTCCAAAAGGGTTTTGGAAACAACAATGGTTTTGTCGGGGAAGCGGCAAGCGGCCATTTCACCTAAACGCAAAATAGTGCGAGCGAGAAAATTCCATTTTTGTTGAAGGCGATCAATGCTGTGAAAAGTCACAACGACCTTGGCCGAAGGACAGAGTAACTTAGGCAACCAGGCCAAAAGAGCCGGGCCAACGCCGTGAATATGGAAAACATCAGGCTTAATCCAAGCGGCGACAAAGATTGATAAAAAGGTGTGAACAATGGCGTCCAAATGTTTGCTGTGAACTGTTGGAACAAAAACCCGCTTTACCTTGCCTTGATAGGCAGCGTCTTTGGAATACCAATTACGGCAAAACACGATCACTTCGTGACCTTGTAAAACCAAACGTTCTGAGAGTTCCTGCACATGCCTTTCAATACCGCCGGAAAGTGCCGGATAACCCTTTTGTCCAATCATTACTATTTTCATAAACAGCTAAGTATAGCAGAAAATAGCCACTTTGTCAATGGTAGAATCTGAACATTGTGGATAACTTTTAAGGTCAAAATTAAGGCTTTTTAAAGGCCGAAAGCTCTATTTTATGACCACACCAAGGCCATTGGCCAAGAGGTCGCCAGGCAGGTTGGTGGTGACATAATTGCCGGCCGCGGTAACCCAGGCCCCGGTCCAGTCATCGGTTCCGGAGAGCAAAACATTAGAAATAAGGGTAGGCGAGGTTCCGACCTGATTTTCTGAAGGGATAATCGCCACCTCAAAGGCCGCACCGATTATTTTTGCCGATGGCGAAAAACTTGGGGTAATCTTGCTGGTTTTCCAACTGACGGTTTTTGTTGTCTCATCGTAGGTTACAGCCGAGCCGGTGGAAACGGTTTGGCGGCCGGTGAAAGCAACATTGGCCGGTAGTTCACCGGTGATGGAAAGATTGTTGATTTCATTTGTTGTGCCGGAGATGTTCCAAAAGATCCAATATTTTGTTTCCTCGCCAACAATTGGTGGTAAGGGACCGCGACCAAGCTGATCACCACGTTCGGTGGCATAGCGGCCAGACGAATGAAAAACGATAGGGGTGGTTATAGGAGTTTCAAGTTTTGTTCCGTAAACAGGAATAAACGACGATAAGGGAGTGCCCTCGATTGTGTAAAAAGCTGTTGCGCGAGAATCGAGATTTAAATGTTCGTAGATTGAAGTTTCGCTTTGAGCAATTGACGGACGAAGTTTTATTGTAACTTCGGTTTCGCCTGAAGTATGACCAGCCAGTGTGCCAACGATCGTTTCGGTAGCCGAACCAGCAAACGGACTGTTGGAGGAAAGGGAAATTTTTACATTATAAATTGGGGTGTCCTCAATGTTTTCGTATTTAATTACGGCTTTAAGCGTGTTGCCCGGACTAACCGAGGTTGCCTCAATACTGTGACTGACTTTAATTTGCGGTTGAACTACGGCGATGTCTTGTTTTAAGGTTTCTTGCTTATATTCATCAGCCCCAAAAACAAACGAAGGAACAAACACTAATGATAATTTTTCCGCCCCGGCGGCTGGCGCGCCGACAAAAGTAAGACGGCCTTCTTCACCAGCGGCCACAGTTGGGACGGTCCAATTGCTTGGGGAAAGCGAGACAAAGCCAAAATTGTCCGGCCACTCGGGTTGGACTTTGATTTGCGGCAAAGCAAATTCGCCGGTATTTTTATAAACAATTTGACCGGTAAAATTTTGACCAGCCACGATTTTTTCTGGTATCTCGAGCGACAAGGCTAAGACCGAACGGGTTGGTGAAAAAGCATGACGAGAAATTTTTTCGCCCTGGCGATTTTTTTCGCCATAGGTAAAAGTCATTTTGGCTTCAAAAACTTGTTCGCCGCCAACATCACCAAACATAATGCCGCGAATCTTTACCGAGCCAACAGCATCGGGCGACAAGTTGCCCAGAGCAATCGCATTGTTTTCAACCGGCGTTTCGCCGTTGGCCAATTCCTGCAGAGTAAAGTGAGCCGGATAAGAAAGGTTTAAATAAACATTTTTTAATTCTTGACCAGTGCCATTGGTGTAGCGCAAAACCAAAGTCGAAGGCGCGCCGGAAACAATTTCCGTTGGGGCAATTTGCGCTTCAAAGAAAATTTGGTTTTCAATTTTGTTGTGCCAAATAAACCAGCCGATAACTGTGCCGGCGATTCCCAAAGCGACCAATAAAAGAACCAGGTCGATTATCAGAAATTTTGCTTCAAATTTTTCAACCTTAACATAACGTTTTTCAATATGGCGATAAAACGGTGTTAAGATAACGCGGCCTGGATGTGTTAATAAGCGCACAAAATATTCCAACGCCGTGTGCGGTGGAGTGGTCGCGTTGTGAGCTAGACCGTGTTTTATTTGTTCGCCTAAAGTTTCCATAAATTTTTAAATAGTTCTTCCTCCCTCATCGCCACGATGGGGGAGGATAAGAGGAGAGGGCTTAAAACGAAGAGAAGGTGAAAACGTCTTCACTTAAAGTTATGATTTCATCAATCCCGTCGTCATCGACATCGGCTACTGTAATTTTTACTCCGGTTTTGTCAAAAGCCGAACCGGTAAAAAATTCATTTTTCAGAACTCCATTGTAATTATACACCCGAACATGCGGCCCGCCGCTCGGACCAGCGCCGGTGACTATTTCAATTTGACCATCGCCGTCAACATCGCCCGAGCCGACATAAACCCCACCGCGGAAAGCTTGGCCATAGGCAAAGAATCCCGGGTTAATTAGAACTCCGTTTTTATTAAAAATTCGCACGTGTGGCCCACCAGATTTTCCAGCGCCGGCAATAATTTCCAAGTTGCCATCACCATTAACGTCTCCCAAAGTCACATGAACACCACCGCGGAAGGCCGAGTCATAAGCAAAGAAACCGGGGTTTATTAACACCCCGTCCTTATTAAATATTCTAATTTGCGGACCGGCCCCGTATTCAGTCCCGGTAACAATTTCGGCTGAGCCATCGTCTTCTAAATCACCAACCGATAAATTGATACCTAATTCATAATTTTCGGTGAACGGACAAAAGGCGGCGTGTTGTGAACCGTCATCTTCGTAAATTACAACTTCGGTTTTGTCGGCGGTAATTGTTTCGAGTTTTCCATCATCATCAATGTCATAATTAACTACGGTTTGACCACCAAGATAATCAGAATCGTAGGCAAAAAAGCCGGCCCGTTTCATGTTTCCTTTGGCATCGTAAATGCGAGCAAAGGCGCCGTTGGTATAAGCAGTATTGTTTATCTCCTCGATGGGGCGGAGAAGTACCAATCCATCTTCGGCCGGTAAGGTAACCCGTGACACGATGGCCCCGTTGTTAATATTTGGATCTTGTGTGCCGTGAAGCTTTTCATATTCACCATCAAGATTTACCGTTTGTGTTTGGTTCGTGGCGTTGACTACAACTTTGCCGTTGGTAAAATCTCTGGCCCAGACACTATCTTTTATTGTGGTGTTATCCGAATCAATTAAATCTTCTGGTTCGCCTTTGGGTTCACCCAAGTAGGCATCATACTCATCGTATTCCCAAAGTTGAGCATGGCTTTCTGTTCCATAGTCAAAGCCGAAGTAGGCACCACCAAGTAAGGATGAAGTCAAACCAAAACGAACGGTTTGATAATCGTTTTGTTCGCCGGTGTTGTTGGTATTGCCATTAAGGAAAAAAATCGAATCGTAACCAACCGCTCCCTCCATAGCTAAATAATTTTTTTCCACGGTATCCCAATCACCGTTACCTTCCCATGGAGTGGGGAACGACTCAAACATACGGCCGTTAATATAATTGTAGAAAGCTGAGTTTGAACTGCCGTTGGTAATAATAATCGCGTCAGGGCCAATCATGGTTCGAGTTGTTTTAAAAAGTTTGGCATAACCATCGGCCCACTGACTGTTGGTAATCGTACTACCACTCGGTGCCGAATCGTTTACTTCATCAAAAAATATTCCATCCCAAAGCCCGCTTCCATAAACCGAAGTTGCGGCGTAACCGGCCAAATATTCAGTCCAACCGGAAGTTAAATTTAAGGCACTTGTTCCAGGCCAAATGCTGATATTGTTGCCGCTTGAATTTTTAAGCCACCACGAACTTTGAATACCTGATTTTAAACCCTTATGAAGAGCGTCGTTCCAATAAAGATTGTTATAACTGACCGATGGAACATAGGCCAAAATAATTATGTCGGGATTTCGTTTGCGGGCCTCGGTAAAAAAAGTTTTGTTATAAAGCTGTGCTTCAGCCGGCAAAACTAGTAAATCAAAAGACGACAAAGTTGCTATTGCCGTCTCACCCTCCAAGGCACTACCAGACATTAAATAATAATTGGCAGTGCGCGGATATTTATCAGCGGCGGTTTCCGCACTTGAACCAAACGGGAAGAGAAGTGTTGCTATGAAAATTGTTATTAGGATTTTTTTCACAAAGCCTTAGCGCCTTAATGCCCATCAATGCCCTCACGCGGTTCCCCTAAATTTTCATCCAAAACCTTTGGGTTCGGAGAAAATAATTTATTCTTTATCCTCCATTGTACCACGTATTGTCCCAAGCCTTTGTTGTCGCGTTTGTTTTTAACTGTGGTGGTATCTTGCGACCATTTTAAAAGTGACTCGAAATTGATCTTGTACCGACCCTGGACAACCACATAAGTAACAGCTTGTTCGGCGATTGCTCGGCGAATGGTGCGCTGGCTGACCCCAAACATGCGGGCAGCTTCCGAGACGGAAAGACGAATAACCGAGTTTAATGCCATATTGAGTAATTTAAGTATTTGTCCACACCAGTGTAGCCAGATTTTTTTGTTTTGTCAAATAGCCCATAAAAACTTAGTTGTAACCCTTGATCTTTTCCACAGTTTCTGGTAGATTTCTTCTGTTATCTTGGCCAAAAAAAGTGTATCATCGTGTCACTTAGTGACGTTTTATTAACTAACTCACGACCTTGTCTGTGAGCATGCAAGAGAAAATACTCCTCTTTAAGATCAGAACCCGGCGAGACGAAAAAGCCTTCGCAAAAATCTATGAACAGCATGCCTCAGCCGTTCATCGTTTTCTTTTAACAAAGCTTCCCGCTCGTGAAGACGCCGAAGACGCCTTGTCCACGACCTTCCTTCGAACCTGGAATTACCTGACTTCGTCGGAGGTTGAAAAGGTCTCCGGTCTAATCTTCACCATAGCTCGCGGCGTAGTCTCGGAGTTCTATCGAACTAAACGGATTGAAACGACCTCAATTGAAGAGGATGTAGCTAGTAAGGATGAAACCTCTGAAACCTTAGGGGACATTGCCCTGATTAAGAGAGCACTTGGTGAAACGGATGAAGAAACCCGGTTGGCTTTGACCTTGCGATTCTTTGAAGGAAAAACGATAAGCGAAGTAGCCGATCATATACAAAAATCAGAAAGCGCGACACGAATGTTGATTCATCGCGCCACAAAAAAACTTCGCGCCAAATTTGAAAAAAAATTGTGACAAACCGAGAAGTAATAAAACTTATTAAGAGTTTAAAGAATGACCCCGACCTTGGCGGGGGTTTTGACGTAAAAAAGAGCTGGGGTAAATTTGTTGAAAAATACGACTTTGAAAAAGATTTCAGTGAAACTAATTTAACTTGGCACGACTACACCGAATATATCAGTCACATTGGATCCAGAGTTGTGTTAAAACCAGCCGGGGCGCTTGCTTCAATTTTTGTTCTTGTTGTGTCTGGTTGGGTCGGAGCGGTAAATGTTTCTTTAGCCAGTGTGCCGGGCGATTTACTTTATCCGGTTAAAATGGCTACCGAGCGCACTCAGCTTATACTTACTGCCACTAGCGAACAGCGAGCTCGTTTGCATGCTGAATTTGCCGGCCGCCGTTTGGATGAAGCCATGGATATTTCTTTGTCCAGTCGTTCTAATAAGGAAGAATTAATGAAAACAGCTGTCGATAGTTTCAGAACAGAAGTCGTTTCAGTGACTGATGAGTTAAAAAATGTTTCTTCGGCCGAAGGCGCGCAAGCCGTTACTGAATTAGCCGAGGCAGTTGATCGCAAGGCTGAGGAATATTCCGCAGTCATTGGACAGTCGTCCGAGGATGTGACCGAAGTTACTGCAGTGGTGGTTGAAGCCCAAGAACAGGTTACGGAAACTGTGGTTACTGAGCACGAAGAACAACCAGAGCAAGAAACAGCTGAGTATCTTGACACCGCTTTTCAAAAAGATACTTTCGACATTCGTAATCGCGTCGACATGCTGAGTATTAGACTGTCGAGAATCGAGACAACCTTAAATAGTAATAATGCCATGACCGACGATATCAATAATACGATTAAAATTACAAAAACCGCCATAAAAGATTTTTCTGAGAAAATTCAAGCTTTATCCGAGGTCTTCGCGGCTGGTGGTTACCGATCGGTTTTCGAAAAAATTTCTGAAATGAAAATTATTCTCACCAACGCTGAAACGGTTGTGGCTGATCTGGAAATCATGGTGACAACAACGAACTAAATAAAGACAATTCTCGGCAGATTCTAAAAAAGGGAATCTGCGGAGAGGTGTTTTTTCACCTCGCAACCAATCTAAAATGCGTCACTGGCAAAGGTTGAACCAACGGCTGGGGCCATGACGTGAAATAATTGCCGCAACCCATGCACCATACGGTGCATGGCAAATGGCGCGTGCTCCCGCGCTCAATAAAATGGAGTTCGAAAATAATTATGAAAAATGCTTTTAAAAAGGCGTTTACGGGTGCAGTAGCCGTTTTGACCATTGTCTGGTCAGTCGGCATTGCCAACCTCCCAATGACAGCACACGCGGCCTCCGCTGGTGACGTCATCAAGGGTACAACCCTTTCCACCGTTTATTATTATGGTGGCGATGGCTCCCGTTACGCTTTCCCGAACGAAAAAACCTATTTCTCCTGGTACGCTGATTTCAGCGATGTTGAAACCATCTCCGATTCCGCTTTGGCGGCTATCCCGTTGGCTGGAAACATCGTATATCGCCCAGGTTCACATTGGATTAAAATTCAAAGCGATCCGAAGACCTACGCCCCAACACCCGATGGTACAATCCGCTGGATTGAAACCGAGGATGTTGCCGAAGGTTTGGCCGGCGCCGACTGGAATGCTTTCATTGACGACGTCTCTGATACATTCTTTGTCGATTACACAGTTGGTACTTCTCTCATGAGCGCTAGCGATGCCTACGAAGGCGCGTTAGTGAAAGACGGTTCTGACACCTACCTGATCTGGGACGGTGAAAAGCACCTTATCGATGCCATGAGCGACAACAACTTCCAGACTCGTTTGGTTCTTGATGGTTCTGGCATTGATCTCGATGGTATTACCACCGGTTCTGCCATAACTGCCGAGAGCGCTGAACTCGTTGACACTGCCCAACAGGGTGGCATTAGCGTGAGTACTGGCGGTTTGTCAATTTCGTTAGCTTCAGATTCCCCGGCTTCAGTCACAATTCCTTCCTCGGCTGATTCCGTGGAAGTTGCCACTTTCAAAGTGACAGCTACCGAAGGTGCGGCCACAATTGATCAAATGATTTTCCGTCTTGGTGGCGTTGGCGCAACAGCCAACATCTCCAATACCTACCTCTATGAGGGAACTGATCGTTTGACCAATGCCCGCTCCATTAATTCCACAACTCGTGAAGTTACTTTTGGTTCGTTGGATTTGGATTTCACCGATGGCGAAACCAAATATCTCACCGTTCGCATCGATGTCGCAGCTGCGGCCACGGTTGCATCTGGTGATACAGTGAACTTCACCTTGGTTGAAGCGGCTGATGTTGTCACTGATAACGATGTCTCTGGCAACTTCCCAATTTCCGGTAATACTATGACCTTTTCTGATACCGTTGCTGGAACTTTGACCGTAACCAAGAATGGTTCGATCACAAACCCAACCATCGGTCAAGAACAGGCCACCCTTGCTAAAGTTAAATTTGCCGCGGCCACCGAAGGCGCTTCTCTTGAACAAGTCATGTTCGATGTTGATAACGCCGGCGATCACGACAATTTTACACTTTATGATGGCGCCGACCTTCTCTCAGAAGGAACAGTTGATGGAAAAAAAGTTACCTTTATTCTTACCGAACCGTTGGTAATTGAAAAAGGTGGCGACCAAACATTGTATGTTAAGGCCGATGTTGGTGGTGAATCTGCTGAAGTTATCAGCGTTGCCATCGAAGAAAGTGCCGATGTTATGGCTATTGGTAGTATCTATGGCTTTAACATGGGTATTGATGTTACTGGTTACGATGAAACCGGTAATGCCTCCTGCTCCACACAATGTTCTGAGTCAACAATCCAGGGCGGTGATTTGACCTTTGCTTTCAATGGTCCTACATCTACTGATATCGCGGTTGATAGTGCTGATCAAGTTCTCTTGGAATTTACCCTCACTTCAGCCAACTGGACTCAGTTGCAACACTTGCCGATCATCTTGAACATAGGCACTGGTGCTGACGATGCCGCCGATGACGATGATTTGTTGAACAACACCAGCGATGGTGCCAACTACACCGATATCTCTATTCGTGAATCGGATGGTACGGTTTGGATGGGTCCGGAAGAACTTAGCGTTACTAATGCTTCCGCCTCTCACGCCGATGACCAAACCCAGACTTTGACCTTTGATGATTATCAAGATCTTCAAGCCGGTGATTCACTCGACCTTATGGTTACAGTTGATGTCGATTCTGACACTGACTTGAATGCTGATTTGGTCAGAGCCACGATTGACGTGAGTCTTGTTACTGCCGAGGACGCCAATGGCGATGCCTTGACAAACTCGACTGATATCGTACCAACAGCTGATATCTCTGGTTACTACATGACCATCACAACCTCGTCCTTGACGGTTGATGAATCTTCCACCCCGTCGGCCGGTACCTATGTTATTGGTACTGCCGCGGTTCCGGTGGTTGGTTATGCTTTCACAGCTGCTGAATCCTCGAGCATTACAATTTCCGAAGCTACATATATGGTAGCCGGTGATTCTGATGCCACATATACTCCTGACGTTGACCTGGTTCCTTCTGATCATATTAGCTCCTGCTCAATTTATGACAGCGTGACCGGCGCTTTGGTTGATGGCCCAGAGGGCGTTTCAGCCAGTTCAGCCACCGAAGCTACAGCCGATTACACCATTGCTTTTGAGAGCTTTGCGTGGACGGTCGATGCTGGTGAAACTGAAAAGTTGCTCATGAAGTGCGACCTGGCCAACGTGGCTTTGGACGACACTGATGCTGCTAGCGATACTTATAAGTTCTATCTGCAGACAACCAACGGCGTTCCTCTGCTCGTTGCCGAGGATGAAGACGGTGACTCTGTTGATGGTTCTTATGACTCTGATGGTAGTGGTACTGTTGATACCAGCGACGACACCGAACATGACACAGTTGCCGCTAACATTCCGGGAGTCCCGATTCTTACAGTCGCTGCTTCTGGAACTTTGACAATCACTGCCGCTTCGGATATGCCGACGTCAACAATTGTTCTTGGTTCTTCGACCGGTGTGTCGATTGCCAAGTACAAATTCACTTCGGCCAACGAAGCTTTCGTGGTTGATAAGATGGCCTTCTACAACTGCTACGACACTGATGGCACCAGCTATGATGGTCTAGCTAACGATTGTAATGACGGCACCGAAACTTCTGGTGCTGACAACGTCGCCACTTTGTTGACTGCCTCTTACACCAATTCCGATGGCGTAACCGAAACAAAGACTGGTTACTTTACAGGTAGTAAAGTAACGTTCACTGGCATGGATTTCTATGTCGGTGAAAACGCCAGTGCTTATGTCACAATTACTGCTGACACAAGTGCAGTTTCAACTACTGGTGCGACTTCCGGAACTTTAGTAGCTGCCTCTTTGACTAAGATTGCTGGCGACCTATCAGCTGTTGGTCAAGGTTCGGGTACAACTCTTACCGGTACCACAGTAACTTATACTGCGGTTGCCTCTAACGAAATGACCCTCTACAAGACCAAGCCGACAATCTCGCCTTCGTCTGGCACACCTTCTGGTGCTGTCTATAACGGTGCGAACGACGTCTTCCACTTCACAGTTTCCGCTGACTCGCGTGGTTATGTTACCTTAAACGAAGTTACCTTCGCTTTGAGTTCGACTGACCAGGGTGCTTCAGACTGGAACACTTGCGATACAACTGCCTCGGCTTATTTGGACGAACCTGATATGGCCTTGTACGACATTGCCGATCTTGGAACAGCTCTTGACGCTGATGGAGATTGGTCATTCTTTACAACTTCTGGTGCAGCTTGTACTACTGGTCATGAAGATGTTCTCTATATCGTTGTTGATGATGCAGACGCCGCAGGTCTTGATACAATTGCGGCTGGCTCATCTGTCACATATGCTTTGTATATGACAGTGGCTTCGACCGGCGCTAATGCTTCGAACGATGACACTTTGCGTATTACTCTTGAAACAAACGCAAACTCTGCCACTGGTTCTTCTGCACACGCCGGAACAGATGGTACGATTAACTGGGAAGACGATTCGGCCACAACCGAGTTATATGCTTCCTTGCTCAAGACCTTGCCAGTTCGTGGCAACTCCTTGACCTTCTAATCGTAGCCAAAGTCCGAAAAAATCTATTGAGTAAATCAATGGAGGGCGGTGGGGCCGAGTTCGCTCGGCCCCACCTGCCTGCGGGTAGTCCCGTAAAATTTCGTTGCGACTCTTCGCTTTATCCTTGTGATTTAGTGAAACCATCGCAACACAAGACGACTTATAAGAAACAAAGGCACAGCTTTCGGGCTGTGCTTTTGGTTTTGATGGGTAGACTTGCCACCCCCGTTGTTTTATGCTTTAATTATCAGCTGTTCTTTAACATGATAAACACCCAAAAAAACCGAAACAATCGACTGCGAGGGATACACACATGCGTTTCATTCTGGCCGCTTTCTTGGCGCTTTTCATGGCCGGCTGTCTGCCGCCGTGGCCCGGAGTCGACACTGGGGATCCGGTAGTTGACACCGACATCGACTCGGACACTGACACTGATTCGGATTCCGACACGGATACCGATGTCGATACCGACTCTGACACGGATACCGATACGGATGCGGACACCGATTCCGACACCGACACGGACACGGATACCGATACCGGCGATACCGGGATCGATCCGGTCGACGTGGACGACGACGGATGGACGGTTGAGGAAGGCGACTGCAACGATGAGGACGCCACCATCAACCCGGATGCCGCTGAGTACTGCGATCTGGTCGACAACGACTGCGACGGCACGACCGACGAGGCGGACGCGATCGATGCGCCCATCTGGTTCTTCGATGGCGACGAGGACGGTTACGGCGACCCCGATGTCTACGAGGTTGCTTGTGACCAGCCCCCGGGCTTCATCGAGGACGATACTGACTGCGATGACTCGGACCCGGCCTACCACCCCGGCGCCACCGAGGACGACTGCACGGATCCGAACGACTACAACTGCGATGGTTCTTCTGCCCTCACTGACGCTGACACCGACGGTTGGGCGGCTTGTGAGGATTGCGACGACCTCGACGCCACCATCAATCCCGGCGCGGCCGAAGTCTGTGACGACCTGGATCAGGACTGCGATGGCACGGCCGATGATGGTATCGCCACCATTCCTCAGTACCAGGATCTTGACGGCGATGGACACGGCAACGCCTTGGTTTCGACCGAGGACTGTGCTGTACTCGATGGCTATGTCACGGACGCAACTGACTGCGACGACACGAACGCCGCCATCAACCCCGACGAGGTCGAGGTCTGCGATGGTGTGGATCAGGACTGCGACGGCACGGCCGACGATGGTCTCGTCACCATCATCCAGTTCCAGGACTCCGACGGTGATGGCTTCGGCGACGCCGCGATGTCTATCGAGGACTGCGAGGCCCTCACAGGCTACGTTACGGACGCGACCGACTGTGACGACACCGACGCCACCATCAACCCGGACGCCGATGAGTACTGCGACCTGGTCGACAACGACTGCGACGGTACCACCGACGAAGCCGACTCTCTCGACGCCACCACCTGGTACGTCGATGTCGATGGTGACGGATACGGCGACAGTACCGTGTCCCAGGACGCCTGCGACCAGCCCACTGGTTACGTCGAGGACGCGACCGACTGCGACGACCTCGACGCCACCATCAATCCCGGCGCGGCCGAAGTCTGTGACGACCTGGATCAGGACTGCGATGGCACGGCCGATGATGGTATCGCCACCATTCCTCAGTACCAGGATCTTGACGGCGATGGACACGGCAACGCCTTGGTTTCGACCGAGGACTGTGCTGTACTCGATGGCTATGTCACGGACGCAACTGACTGCGACGACACGAACGCCGCCATCAACCCCGACGAGGTCGAGGTCTGCGATGGTGTGGATCAGGACTGCGACGGCACGGCCGACGATGGCTTGATGGTCACTCAGTATCGCGACGCTGACTCCGACGGCTACGGCGACCCCTTGGTTTCGACCGAGGATTGCGCTGTACTCGAGGGTTACGTCACGAACGACGACGACTGTGACGACACCGATGCGGCCTACCATCCCGGAGCCGATGAGTCCAACTGCTCCGACCCGGCCGACTACAACTGCGACGGCTCGACTGGTTGGGCTGATGCAGACAGCGACGGTTCGGCTGCCTGCGACGACTGCAATGACGGCGATGCCAGTATCTACCCGGGCGCTACCGAGACTTGCGATGGAGTCGACGAGGACTGTGATGGTGTGATCGACAACGACCTGCTGATCACCCAGTCTCCCGACACTGATTCCGATGGCTACGGTGACGCTTCGATTTCGGTCGAGGCCTGCACTGTGCTCTCGGGTTACGTCGAGGACGACTCCGACTGCGACGATACCGACGCCGAGATCAACCCCGGCGCTGAGGAGATCTGTGACAGCCTCGACAACAACTGTGACGGCGCGACTGATGAAGGCTTCACCTACTACGTCGGCTGGCCCGACGAAGACAGCGATAGCTACGGTGATCCCGAAGGAACCCAAGCCTCCGGCTGCCCCGATAGCAAGCCGGACGATTACGTCCTGAACGACGACGACTGCGACGACACCGACGCAGCCGTCTATCCCGGCGCCACCGAAACCTGCGACGGAGTCGACGAGGACTGCGACGGTACCACTGACGAAGCCGATGCTCTCGACGCCACCACCTGGTACGCGGACGCGGACGAGGACGGGTACGGCAGCAGTGCTATGTCTCAGGATGCCTGCGATCAGCCCACGGGCTACATCGCAGACAACACCGATTGCGATGACGCCGACGCAGCCGTCTACCCCGGCGCCACCGAGACCTGCGACGGAATTGACGAAGACTGCAGCGGTACGGCCGACGACATCTGGGATTGCGAGGACGTGGATTCCGACGGGATCTTGAACAGTGAAGACCTCGTTGACCTCATCGATGCCGACGGCGACGGAGGCATCGATGCCTGCGTGCCCGGTTTCCTGGTTCTGGCCTCGCCGTACAGCGAAGCCTCGACCTACCTCCAGTTTGGCACGCCGTACACCGCCCTCGTCGATACCCGGGCCCTGAACGGCGATGTCGACGACGACGGAGTCATGGATTCGTGGTGCGTCACCACGGACGACTTTGCCACCGGGGCCGGGTCGTTCCGTCTGGTGTCGACACTCTCGGCGTCCAATCCACTCGATCCGGTCGGAACGACCGACTGTGCCGACTGGAAGATCCCGTCCTTCACCGCGTACTGTTCGACGTACTCCGAGTGCTGTACGTACAACAGCACCGCGTGGGACGGCTGTCGCTACGTGAGGTGGGAGCCGTACGTCTACGACAACGGCACCGACCTTTCCTGCCCCTAACGGGGCGCTTTCCCCTTGGCTTCGGCCCTGGGGATTTTTTTCTTGCGAAAATTACGGTTTTTAGTTATACTTTTACCACTATGAAACTACCAAAAATTACAATAAAAGGAGTGATTTTTATTATTGCCGTGTTAGTTTTGGCCGTTTCCGGATTATCGTGGAAACTAGGCCTGTTTAATAACGAAATAATCGTTTCGCCTGAGGATAATTTTTTGTATTATATTGACCGTGGTTTTAATGAAGGTGATAAAGCCACTTTGGAACAAAAAATTTCTGAATTGGAAAATAAATTAGCGACCGATTCCGAACTTGCTAAGGATATTTCTCAATGGCTTACTTTGGGAAACATGAAATACCAATTGGGCGATTTGGCGGCGGCTAAAGAAATTTACGAAACAAAAATTTTGGCCGATCATCCGGCTGACGGCGCGGCTTTAGAAAATTTAGGTCAAACTTTGTTTGAAATGCAAGATTACGAAGGAGCCGAGCTCCGTTGGCGAGCGGCTATTTCGGTTAACCCATGGGAAGTAACCTATTTAAAACTAGTTGATCTTATTTACAATAAATTTCCAGATCGTCAAAAAGAAATTCAAAGTATTCTTGAGGAAGCTATTGCCAATCTTGGCCAAACCCCTGGTCTGGTTCGTCGGCTTGGTGATTGGTATGCTGATAATGAGCAATACGATCGTGCTTTGTCACACTACAAAGTTGTAAAACAATTATCACCTGATGACGAGACGATTAACGAAAAAATCGCCGAAGTTCGGAGTAAAATGGCGGAATAATTTTTTCCGTTTTTGTGTTTAGGTTATGCAAAAGAAATTTTTTATTTTTCTCTTTATCTTTTTTTTCACAGCGACCCCGGTTTTGGCCGAAACACCCGATGATTTATATCTGGATAAGCAATGGTACCTTGGACAAATTGACGCTTTCACGGCGTGGAATACCACAACTGGTTCTGATGACGTGGTGGTCGCAATTTTAGATACTGGTATTGATACCGATCACCCCGATTTGGTTGGTCATTTTTGGCAAAATACCGACGAAATTGCCGATGACGGAATTGATAATGATCATAACGGTTACATTGATGATGTCGAGGGGTGGGATTTTGTTCGTAACGATGCCACGGTTGAACCGGAATACACAACCGAGTCTTTTGACGCTGATGCAATTTTGCACGGAACTTTTGTGGCCGGCATTATTGGGGCACAAACTGATAACGATGAAGGCATTGCCGGACTAAATTGGAAAATAAAATTAATGCCAGTACGTATTCTTGATCGTTTTGGTTCGGGTGATTCGCGCAACGCTACCGCGGCCGTTGAATACGCGGTGGCCAACGGAGCCGATGTTATTAATTTTAGTTTAACCGGCACAACTTTTGATTCTTCTTTTTTGAGTGCGGCTAAAACAGCCCATGAAGCTGGAGTGATTATGGTGGCCGCTTTGGGTAACGAAAGTGAAAGTGTTAATGACATACCGATTTATCCTGCTTGTTTTGCGAGCCAAGATGGTTTGATCGACTATGTTATTGGCGTGGCCGCTTCGGACATGTCTGATGAACGCGCCTCTTTTTCTAATTACGGCTCTAGTTGTGCCGATATTTCCGCGCCCGGTGTGGATATTTTTAGTACACTTTTACAAGACGATACCAGTCTTGAATTTACTGATTATTACGGCGGCAACTGGGACGGCACCTCGTTGGCCGCGCCAATGATTTCTGGTGCTGCAGCTTTACTGCGAGCTGCCTATCCGGGAATCACCCCTGACGAAGTAAAGCTGGTTCTTCAGTTATCTGTCGATCCATTAAAAGAAAAGGGAACTATAGCTGTTGGCCAATTGGGGGCGGGACGATTGAATATTTCCAAAGCGATTGAATTGGGAGCTAGTTTTGCTTCGTCGGCCGGCGCTTCAAGCATCTCAAAAGTTTCTAGCGGTTTTTTAGCCACCGCGCCAGCTGGTGATTCGTCGCTAGTTAGAATTTTTGACGCGCATGGCAATCGACAAACCGAGTTTTATGCCTATGACGAAAATTTTGGTGGCGGCGTTCGTTTGGCTATGGGCGATGTCGATGGTGATGGAGTGGATGAAATTGTTACTGGTCCGGGGCCGGGCGGCGGGCCGCAGGTTAGAGTGTTTGAAACCGACGGAACACTGATTAAACAATTTTTTGCTTATAGCACCAGTGATACTCATGGAATTTTTGTTGGGGTTGGCGACACTGACGGTGATGGCGTTGGCGAAATTTTAACTGCGCCGGACAAGGGCGGTAATGGGGAAGTCCGCTGGTTTGAAATGAATGGTGAACAAAATGGTTTTATTAAACCTTTTGGTGTGACACCGCTTAGTTTACGCGTGGCCGCCGGTGATACAAACAATGATGGCACGGACGAAATTATTGTCGGGACCGGATCCGGACATCAGCCGACAGTTTCGATTTTTAGCGGCACCGGCACTTTTATAAAATCTTTTGAAGCCTATGCTACAACTTACGACAAAGGAATTTATGTTGAAGCCGGTGATTTGGATAGCGACGGGGTTGACGAAATAGTTACCGGCACTGATTACGGTGGTGGGCCGCATGTGCGAGCTTTTGAGGCTGATGGAACGGTTATGGCGTCATTTTTCGCTTACGATGAGTTTTTTCGCGGCGGTGTTAGGGTGGCGGTTGCTGATTTAGACGATAACGGTTCGGCGGAAATTTACACAGCGGCCGGACCGGGTGGTGGGCCGCATTTACGTGTTTTTAACGCCTCGGGTACAACTATTGGTGGTTTCTTTCCATTTTCTGATTCGCTTAATGATGGTATATTTGTAGCGGGGTGGTAAAAATTAAAGGTATTTAGTAGGTAGTATGTAGTAGGTAGGCAAAAGATCCAATTAGAACTATTGCCTACATACTACCTACTACATACTCACACCTAAAAAACTATGAGTGAATATATTTCCGGTAAAAAAAATATTTTAGTAACCGGTGGAGCCGGGTTTATCGGTTCGCATTTGTGTGAACATTTGTTGCACGAAAACAATCATGTTATTTGCGTCGATAACTTTGCTACCTCGCATCCACGCAACATTGAAGGATTATTAGCTAATCCTGATTTTCAATTTTTACGGTTGGATATTAATCAACCTTTTAATTTGGAATCGTTTAAAGAATTGGCGGCTTTTAAAATTCCTTTTCAAGGGGTGCAGGAAATTTATCATTTGGCCTGTCCCATGTCGATCAAAAATTTTGATCAATTTAAAATTCAAACCTTGTTGTCCAATTCGCTCGGTAACTATTATGTTTTAGAAGCCGCGGTAAAATATCGCGCTAAAGTTTTATTGGCCTCGAGTTCGGTTGTTTACGGATCACGGACCGAGGATCACAAAATTTTTCGTGAGGAAGACACCGGCTGTGTCTCGCATTTAACGCCACGCGGTTGCTACGACGAAGGCCGACGCTTCTCCGAAACCATGTTTGAAACCTACCGTCAGGTCCACGGCTTGGATACAAAAATCGCTCGGGTCTTTCGCATTTACGGTCCGCGCATGCCGTTGTTTGACGCTCAGTTAATTCCGGATTTTATTTTAAACGCCCTGGACAATAAAGATTTGATAATTTACGGCCGTGAAGATTTTACCACTTCGCTTTGTCATGTTAACGATGCTGTTGACGGGTTAATTCGTGTCATGAAAGCCCCCGAAGGATTTGGCCCGGTTAACATTGGTAGCGATCTTGATATCAAAATGGCACAAGTAGCTGAGATGATAATTAAAATGGTCGGTTCGTCTTCACAAATAAAATTTGATGACGGTTTGCTCTTTTTGACCGAGTTGGGTTTACCCGAGCTTACCAAAGCTAAAGAGCTTGGTTGGTTGCCATTAACTCGCTTAGAAGATGGTTTGCGCAAGACTGTTGAATATATTAAGGCAAATAAAATTTTGTTAACCACTCTGGGTTAGGGGCGTTAGGGCATTAAGGCGTTGAAGGGCGTTAAAGGTTTTTATGAAAATTTTTGTCGTAATTCCGGCGTATAATGAAGCGCGGTGGATTGCTAAGGTTGTTGAGGAGGTACTGCACGCTGGTTATAAAACAGTGGTTGTTGATGACTGTTCAAAGGATGAAACCGCGGCGCTGGCTGAAAAAGTCGGGGCCGTGGTTTTGCGCCATATCATAAATCGCGGTCAGGGCGCGGCCTTAAGAACCGGCACTAATTGGTCAATTGAAAACGGTGCCGAAATCGTTGTTCATTTTGATGCCGACGGACAGTTTCGAGTTGAGGATATTGCTCGGGTGGTTAAGCCGTTGGTTGAAGGAAAAGCCGATGTGGTTTTTGGCTCGAGGTTTTTAGACAACACCACTAAGTTGCCATGGGCTAAAAAGAATTTGATTATGCCAATAGCCCGAGCGGTTAATCGGATTTTCTTTAGAGTGAAAATGACCGACCCTCAATCAGGCTTTCGCGCTTTTACTGCAATTGTTGGTGAAAAATTAAACTGGCGACAAGATCGCGCGGCGCATGCTTCGGAAATTCTTTCGTTGGTCGTTCATGAACGTTGGCGGGTCGTTGAGGTGCCGATTACCGTTATTTATCATGAATTCGGACAAAGCTTTTTAGGCGGTTTCAAACTTTTAGTAGATATTTTTATAAAAAAATTAAGTTAAGATATGGCACAATTATTAGTCGCGGCGGTAATTATTCTTTTTTTCTTGGCCAAACTTTATTGGCAAAAGCGTAAAGGCGCGGTTTCCACCAGTGAATTTATTTTTTGGTTTGTTTTTTGGGTGGCGTCTTTGGTGTTGGTGGCTTTTTTAAAACAGTTGGACCAATTGGTAGCCTCGTTCGGTTTTTCGGTTTCGGCCATTCAAGTCGCTGTTTATTTGGCTATTGCTGTTTTGTTTTATCTTATTTTTCGTGTGCGAATTAAACTGGAAAAGATCGAAGAAAATTTAACCAAAATAAACGAAGCCGTGACAAAACAAAATAAAAAAGTATGAAGATTGCCCAGGTGGTTTCAACTTATCCGCCATATCGCGGCGGCATGGGCGCGGTGGCTTTTGAATATACCGAGCGATTGCGTTCACGTGGCCACAATGTCCATGTCTTTACACCGCGCTACGAAAAAACCGTCGGTGACCCCGAATATGTCCATCGCGTTCCTTCACCAATGCATTGGGGCAATGCCGGGGTGGTGCCGTCCTTGGCTTATCGTTTAAAGGGTTTTGATTTAGTCCATTTGCATTATCCTTTTTTCGGCGGAGCCGAACCAATAATTGTCCGAAAGTATCTTCAGCCACACCAGCCGCTTGTCATGACTTATCACATGGACAACAAAAGTTCTGGTTTAAAAAATTTGCTTTTTGACATGCACCGCCGGGCTATTTTGCCGTGGATTGTCGAACGGGCGGATAAAATTTTAGTCAGCTCGCGTGATTACGCCGACACTTGCGCTTTGCACGAAATTTCCGGAGCCACCAACAAAATTGCCATCATGCCTTTTGGAATTGATCTTGAGCGTTTCCATCCCGGCCGCGACGACGCTTTTCGTGCCGCCTTGAATTTTTCTTTGGAAACGCCGGTTTTATTATTTATCGGTGGGCTTGATCGGGCTCATTATTTTAAGGGTTTATCGGTTTTAATCGAGGCCCTGGCTGACCTTAAAGAAAAAACTTGGCAACTGTTGGTGATTGGTGATGGTGAAATGAAAGAGAGTTATATGGCTCAGGCACGAATGTCTGGTTTAAGTGAACGTATAAAATTTTTTGGGACAATTTCCGAGGAAGAAAAACCGCGCGCTTATCGGGCCGCGGATATTCATGTTTTTCCTTCGATCGATCGTTCCGAAGCTTTTGGTTTGGTGGCCCTGGAATCAGCCGCCAGCGGTTTGCCGTGTATTGCCTCTGATTTGCCGGGCGTAAGGAGTGTTGTAAAAAATGAAGAAACCGGTCTTTTGGTAAGGCCAGAAGGGCAGGCCGAACTTACAGCGTCCATTGCTCGCCTGCTTGACGACGCCAGTTTACGCCGTTTTTTTGGTATAGCCGCTCGTCGGCGAGCTGAAAATGAGTTCGCCTGGACCCCATTGATGGATAAGCTTGAAGGGGTGTATCGTGAACTTACCGATTTATGAAGATTGCCGTTATAACCAATCTATATCCGCCCATCAGTCGTGGTGGCGCGGAAAAGGTGGCCCAGCGCATTGTGGGCGAATTGTCACAGCGCGGTCACGAAGTGGTGGTAATTTCCACCATGCCGTTTTATGGTTATAATGCTTTTTCTCCGCAAATAAAAGAAAGTTTATCAGAAACCGTTTATCGTTTTTTTCCACCGAATGTTTATTACGTGCTTAATGATTATAAAAAACCTTATCTGCTTAGGGCAGTTTGGCACGCCGTTGATCTTTTTTCACCATTCGCGACCAAGGCAGTTGTCGGTATTTTGCGAGCGGAACGAGTAGAAATAGTTTTAACCCATAATTTAAAAGGTTTTGGAATGCAGGCGCCGCAGGCCATGCGAAAACTTGGTATTCCTTTTATTCATACCGTCCACGATATTCAGTTGTCCGTGCCAAGCGGTTTATTAATTTATGGCGAGCCAATGCTGCCGTTTGAAAATTTTTTGCGCCGGCCATATGAATTAGCCGTTCGTCGAGCCATAGGTAAACCAAATTTAGTTATTTCACCGTCAAAGTTTTTAGCTGATTTTTATCGTCAGCGCGGCTTTTTTAAAGGAACCGAAGTTAAGGTGTTAAGGAATCCCGCGCCGGAAATGCATGGGGTCCCGCGCCGTACGGCGCGCGGCGGGGCCGAACCAACTGGTCCGTTGCGACTTTTGTTTGCCGCTCAACTGGAACGTCATAAAGGAATCGAAGAAATCTTAGAAGCCGTAAAATTATCCAAAGTCCCGGTTGAACTTCATATTGCCGGCGACGGTACTTTTCGTTCGTTGGTTGAAGAAAGTTGTAAAACGAATCCAGACATTGTTTATCATGGTTATGTTTCGTTGGGTGATTTGGAACGCCTTTTTTCCATTGTTGACGCCACCGTTGTGCCATCGCGATGTTTTGAAAATTCTCCAACGATAATTTACGAAAGCCTGCAGTGCGGCGTTCCGGTTATTGCTTCCGATGTTGGCGGTATCGGCGAATTATTAAAACACGGGCAAAATGGTTATCTGGTTGAACCGGGTAACGCTCAGGCGCTGGCCGAGGCTATTAAAAAAATGTCCGAAGAACTTCCGGTGTTTCGCGCGAGCGAAGAAATTATTCGCAACTCAGTTTCCAATTGTTCGCTTAAAGCTTATGTCGACGAATTGGAAAAGATGATGAAAGAAATTTTAAAAAAGTAACTTGTGAAAATATTGTACGAAGATAATCATTGTTTGGCCGTGGTAAAACCCCATGGTCTTTTAACGCAGGGCGATGAAACCGGCGATCGTTCACTCATGGACGAGGTCAAAGATTTTATCAAGGCTCGTGATAATAAACCTGGTAATGTTTTTTTAGGATTAGTGCACCGACTTGATCGCCCGGTTGGCGGGGTGGTGTTGTTTGCCAAAACCAGCAAAGGGGCTTCGCGTTTGTCCGAGCAGTTTATGTCGCGCGAAGTGGAGAAAAGATATTTGGCCTTGGTTGAAGGCGAACCTAAAAGACAAGACGGCACGGTTATTCAATATTTGCGAAAAAATCATCAGACTAACATTGTCGAAGCTTTTGATCATCCCGCGCCGGAAGCGCAAAAAGCCGAATTGGCTTATCATGTGGTCAATACGATTAAGCGCGGTCATAAATTTTTTTCCTTGATTGAGGTTGAACCGAAAACCGGTCGTTCGCACCAAATTCGTGTGGCCATGTCGTCTTTAGGGACGCCAATTGTTGGCGACAAAAAATACGGCTCCACAATTCCACATGGTGGCCGTATTGCTTTGTGTGCGGTTTCGTTGTCTTTTGATCAGCCAGTTACCAAAGAAAGAATTACCGTTAAAACCGAACCAGATGAGGCGGTTTTTTCCGTCTAACGGTTATATTCAAAAATTGTTACTTTTCCATTCTCAACACTCCACCAGTCATCAGCGTTAGTTTTGGCCGTTTCACGAAGTCGATCAGCCTGCCACCAATAATCACTGACCAAGTAATAAATTCGTTCGATCCCCAGTAAATCCATGGCCGCCAAGGCCGTGGTTTTTGTTGGAGCTTCGTTCATTTTAAGAAAAAGTTGATACAAAGTTCCACCGGTTGGAATGGGATAATAAAATTGTTCGCCGTAGTAATGAGCAAAGCCGAATTCGCGAATGGCGGCCGCGGCGGCCGACTGATTAGCTAAGACAGCGTATTCAATTCCGGCGGCGTCGCGATCAATATCCATGGTCGCGGAAACATCGGCTCGACTGACATTATAACCGTGGCTGGTTTCGTAAGCATCCTGGCGCGGGTAATTTAGGTAAAAAGCCGAGGTGATTAGCGCAGCCAAAAAGATGACAGCTCCAGCTTGTAAAACAAAAGGTTTTTCTCGCAGAGTAGTTAAAGTTCGTCCGGCCAAAATAATAAGGAAGGGAACCAAACAGAAAATAGCCAGCGGTACCAAACGGTCGGCATAATTGCCGCGTTCGTAATCAATTAGAAAAGAAAAATCAATGGCTGATTTTATGACCAGAAAATTAATAAATAAAATTGCGGCCATGGCCAAATAAACGCGAAGGTTTTTTAAAATTGTTCGTCGAGCCCAGACCATGCCGATAACCGCGCCAATGATTAAGAGAATTATTTGATTCCAACCGAATAAATAGACAAAGTCCAGGATTGGCGAAAAGCGGTTTTCAAAAAACAAATCGAGGCGCAGGTTGTGGACAAGTACCAATGGGGATAAAGCCGAGAAATCAAACCCCAAGCCTTGACCAGAGCGTAGGTTATTTACGACAAAGGTAATAGGTAGAGCAAAACAGCCGAATAAAATAATTATCCAAGAGAATACTCGAGCTAAAGTCGGGTTTTTTTGTTTTGGCTCATTTGGATTGGCGGCTAAAAGGGCCAGGAATAGAACGGCAGGAATGCCGGCAATCGGGTGAATAAGTAGGGTGGCCAAAGCACTTAAGGCCAAGGGCCAAATGGGCAAACTTTCTCGGTCCATAAGCCGCGGAGCCGCCAAAAGGACTAAAATAAAAAACCAAAGGTTACCCAGACCTTGTGGTGTGGTAACAATGAAAGATGAAAGAGGAATCAGAAAGATCGGAATTAAAGACTGGGCAGCACTTCTTTTTTCTTTTAAAAGGTGGGCAGCGGCCGAAAACCAAGCCATAGGTAGTAATAAGGCGGCGAGAAGTGGCACAAGAATTTTATCGGCCAAGTCAATTGGTACCAGGAAAGCGTGATAAAGAAAAAGAACAATGGAATATTGGCCGATATAGTAAAAAGGTTTTGGAGTGATGGTACCAAATTCGGCAATATGACTTTCGGTAGCCTGGTGAATAAACGAGTCAAAACCGTAACCAAGCGGGAAAACAAATAAAGCGATGGAGAGAAAAACAAAAAGGGCAGCTGAAACAAGCGGTAAGGTTAAAATTCGTTCCCGACCGCGAACTAGAAGGGCAGTAAGGAGAATTGCCGCCAGGCCAAAGGTAATGAATACGCTTGGTGTAACTACTTCCCACGGCGAACGAACAGCGGTTTCTGTAGCGGCTTTTATAACAAGCGAGACGGTTGTGGCAAGTAAAACCAGAACAACGGCCACGGCTGCCCCGATTTTTTGCGATTGTTGTAATGGTTCGGCCCAAGGATTATGTTTTGCTCCGGCCGGAATGGCTGTGCGGCCGGCCCTTTTTTCAATTAACCAAACTAACGAGGGAATTAGCAAAACCAGTGTTATGGCGACCGGGGCTGTAAACTCCGCCAGATAATAAAAGCCTGAGCCAATGATGGCGATAAGGGAAAGTAGGGAGAAAAAACCAAAGACGAATTGGGCCAAGCGGGCTTCTTTTGGCGCCGCGGCCCGACCAAATGGCGGCGCCGTGATAGCAATAAAACTTATAAGCAGAATTACTCCAACGGGAATATTTTTAAAGACAAAGATGTTAGCGACGAAAACAGCTAGAAAAATTACGCTTATTATGGTAAACTTGGCATTGGTTAAAAGGCGAAACATACGCTAAATATAATACCATGTTTTCGCGAATAGTTGATTTTTTAAAGAAGTTTCACCCAAAAGCCGAACGTGATCCGTATCGGTTGTTTCTGCACGACCGTTTAATGGCCGCCACGATTTTAAAACTCATTCCAAAATTTGTTCTTCCTAACCACATAACTATTTTGCGTTTGGTTTTGACGCCTTTTGTTTTGTGGTTTTTGATTACAGAGCAATACGCTATTGGCGTTCCGTTGTTTTTTGCCGCGGCTTTTACCGATGCTGTCGATGGCTCACTCGCCCGGACGCGAAGGCAAATAACCGCCTGGGGAACCTTGGCTGATCCAGTGGTCGATAAATTATTGATTGGTTTAGTTGTTCTTTTATTTGTCATCAAGTACATTGGTTTATATTTTGGACTTTTAATCGTTTTTTTTGAAGTGGTTATAATTGCCGGCGCTTTTTTTCGTAAATACAAAGGGTCTTTCGTAAGCGCCAATGTCTTTGGAAAAATTAAAATGATTCTGCAGGTTGCCGGGGTAATGTTTTTGTTGATTTCGTTGTGGGCGGATTTTGATTTGTTTAAAAGTGTCTCGGTCGGAACTTTTACTTTGGCGATTCTTTTTGCAATTTTGAGTTTGCTTTCCTATGGCATCTGAAACCAGACGGGATCTGCTAATTTTAGGCGTGGCCGGTTTGGTTTTTTTAATTTCCACGCAGATTTTGTCTTTTGTTGGTTCAACTTTTGTTTCGCCCGATGAAACCGCCAACGCTTTTTTTTCCGAGACTTTTTCTGTCCAAGGGCACTTGTATTCCTTCGAGCCTTTTAACAGCGTCTTAGGTGATTTTTTCTATCCGCGCGGCACAGTTGCTGTTGACGGCCGTCTTTTACCGATTGGATTTTTAGGCTTGCCTTTGCTTTTCGGCATGCTGATTAAGATTTTTGGTTTTTGGTCAACGACTTTTTGGACGCCGCTTTTTTCTTTTTTAGCTGTGGTTGCTTGGTACACGCTTTGGACTAAAATTTTTGATCGGCGAATTGGTCTTTTTTCCGCCCTGCTTTTATTGGTTACGCCGGCTTGGTGGTATTGGTCTGGTCGGCCACTTATGCCGAATGTTTTACTTGTTTCTTTTTTGATTTTTTCGCTTTACTTCTTGGTAACTCGACCGTGTTTAAAAATTTTTTCAAACAACCGTTGGGGCGATTTCCTTTTGGCCGGTTTAACTTTCGGCGGGGCCTTGTGGATCAGAACTTCAGAAATTTTTTGGCTTGGGCCAATTTTGTTCCTTGCGTGGGTAGTCGCGCGAAAAAAAGTTTCGTGGTCGACCATAGCCGCTTTCGGTCTTGGTTTATTTGTCGTGGTTTTGCCGCTTTTGTTTGTAAATAAGGCTATGTACGGTAATTATTTTGTTACCGGTTATACTGTTGCCTCACCCAGTATTGTTACGTTTAGCGCGCCAGCTAACAATAATGTTGCCGTCGAACAGTCTTGGCTTATGACGGCACGCGACCATTTATCAGTTTATTTACCATTCGGGTTGCATCCACGGGCCATGTGGCACAATGTTTGGAATTATGGTTTGCTCATGTTTTGGTGGTTAACCATTCCAGCTTTGGTCGGGGCCGGCCTTTTACTTTGGCAAGAAAAAACCAGACGTAGATTTTTATGGCCTTTATTGGGATTATTTTTGACGGCGGCAATTTTGGTTATTGTTTACGGTTCTTCGGCCATTCATGATAATCCTGATTTGTCGGCTATAACTATTGGTAATTCTTATTCGCGCTATTGGTTGCCGTTGTTTGTCGCCATTACCCCGTTGGTGGCCGTGGTTTTGACTAAGCTAGCGGAAAAAACTAAAAAGTTTATTCCGGTTGTTTGTTTTTTGGCTATTCTCGCCCTTAGCATTAATATCGTCTTTTTTTCTTCGGTTGATGCTTTGTGGCCGACCCGCGAACGTTTGATTGAAGCTGAAGTTGTTCGTGAACGCGTTCTTACTTTAACCGAAGATAATGCGGTGATTGTTACGGAGCGCGGCGACAAATTGTTTTTTCCCGATCGGGTGATTCGTTATTACTTGCGCGACGAAACGACCTACGCCTTGTTGCCGCAAATTATTACAATCGCTCCTTTATACTATTACGGGGTAACTTTGCCACAAATTGATTTAGATTATTTAAATAATCAGAAATTAGCGGCCGCAAAATTACGAATCGATTTGGTGGAAACCTTGGGAAGCGAATCGTTATATCGTTTTACTCTTTTACCATGAAAATTTTCGCTCGCATTATTCAAGTAGTTATAATTCTCATTCCTTGTGGGTTGTTTTTCTGGCTGTTTAATATTGCCGTTGTGCCCAGCGGGGTTTTTGTCACTTCACGAAATGTTAATGAAAGCTCGCCGTACCTTGATCGCCTTTTGCCTGATGCCCGGGTCGAAGAAACTTTTCAGGAAAGTGACGGCAACTGGGTTCAGAAAATTATTGGTGATCCGGTATTCTTTTTTGTCCATCCGCAACGCTCGTTTGATTCCATTGTTGTCGAATATCGTTTTAAAAATAAAAATACCCCAATTGTCGAGGCTGGCCTGTTGGCCGACGCCACCACCGGGGCTTATCAACTTGAACCGTTGCAAAATTTAATTATCGATAATTCGCTTTGGAATAAAATTTCCATTGATGACACGATTTTGTTGCAGCGTCAGAAAAATTATGAAACGCTTGCCTCTTTTTTAGCCAACCCGCCGGCTTTATCGGAAATTGCCATCTATCATTATGATTTGGCTCGGCCATATCGGCTATCCGACTACGTGCCGTCTTTTGAATTAAAATCGACCAATGTTTCTTTGCGCGGCTCGCATGAGTTTTATACTTATATTAAAAATGAGACATTAAATTTTAAATTTTCTTTTTCCGACACCAATCGCCAAGTTGGTGAAGATTGGGTCGATATTGTCGTGACAAACGAAGCTGGGCAACCGGTGGCCGAAGAACGCGCTTATGACGACGGTAATACCACCAACAATAGTTCGGCTTCATCATTGCAAACTCTGATAGTTTCCGTCCCAAATTTATCGGAAGGTGTTTACAAAGTTCAAATGAAAGCAACGGAGGACATTTTTTTTCGAGCCATTTCCACTTCTCAACAAAAAATGACTTTTTTAAATCAGATCTGGTTGGCTGATACGGTTGGTTATTTGGCCACCGCGCCGACGGTAAATTTTTGGACTGAAGGAAAAAATTTAAAACTTTCCACTCGTCACGCCACCGGAGCACAAACGGTTTCGGTTGGTCGGGGGACAGTGGCTATAACCCAACCGTATTTGGAATATTCTTATGCGCCGCCGGAAACCGGGGTGGTGGCCGGCCGCGTTCCCGCGGCCGAGGATTTGCTTATTCGTGCCGACGGTCACTTTGCTTTTTCTTATTCGCAATTTTTTAATCCTGACCCGCTTCATTTAACCGCGGAGACCGACCTTGATCGGGCCGGCGTCAACTATATTATTGCCGACTATACACCGCCTGAACGTGCCGGGGAGTGGCTGGTGGCTACCGCAACCTTTCCTACGGCCAACGTGCCGTTTGTCGATCAAACCTGGAAGTTAGCCATTTCCGCTCCGACCGTTAATCAATCTGATCGGGAACTGCTACTAAATTCCATTAAGATTAAATTTGTTCGCCAGCCCACCACTTTTAGCGAATTGGTTAAAAAAGTTTTTGATTATGTTTTTTAAGCATCAAGAAAAATTTTCGGTTTTAGAAATTTTAACCCGCACTATTTTTTTGACGACGGTTGTTTCTTTTTTTGTTTTTTTGGCTTTTGATTTGTTTCGCCCGGGTTTTGTTTCCAATACTTTTTCTATTCATTGGTTTTTACTGGTGGCCATTGTGTCCGGAATCTGGTGGGCTGGCGTGGTAAAAGAAAGAAAGGAAAATAAAATTTTACAATTTTTATCAGCGTTTATCTTTGGTTTAGCCGGCGTTTTTGTCGTGTGGCAATTTCGGGCTAATTTAAGTGACTTTTTGGTTTTAGTTTTACCGCTTGCTTTAGTCGTGCCATTATTAGTAATATATCTTCTAGCCTCGCCAAGGCCCCGTTAGTTTGGACCAAGGCGGGTTAATCCAATAAAAATATGAACTGTCTTTTTTGCGAGATTGTCGCTGGTCAAGTGCCGTGCCACAAAATTTATGAGGATGAACGAATTTTGGCCTTTTTGGACATTAAACCACTTAACCCGGGCCACACCGTAATTGCTACAAAAAAACACGCTGATCATCTTTTGGAAACCGATAGCGATGACGTGCATGCCTTGGTTAGTGTGATTAGAAGAATCGCTCCGGCCATTATGCAAAGCGTTGGGGCGCCCGGCTGTAACGTTCACTGTAATGTTGGCCATGCCGCCGGTCAGGTGGTTTTTCACACGCATTTTCACATTATTCCACGTTACACCAATGATGGTTTTGAACCATGGAGTCGCGACAAAAATTCCGAGGACAGCTTAGCCGATGTTTCCGAAAAGATTAGACGCTTGATTTAGGATCGTTTAAAACTGTTTTTAAAGATATGAAACTTTTAGTTACCGGAGGGGCCGGGTTCATTGGTTCTAACTTCGTTCATTATTGGTTAAAGAATCACCCCGAAGACGAGGTGGTAGTTTTAGATAAACTTACTTACGCCGGCAATTTGCGTAACCTTGAGGCGGCCATGGACAAAATAAAATTTGTTAAGGGCGATATTTGCGATCGTGATTTGGTTTTTAACCTGGTTAAAGATACTGACACGGTTGTTCACTTTGCCGCCGAGACGCACGTTGATCGTTCGGTTATGGATTCAAGCGAATTTATTAAAACCAATGTTTTGGGAACACAAGTTCTTTTAGAAGCCGCTCGACATAATGGTTTAAAACGTTTCCATTATGTTTCAACCGACGAAGTCTTCGGTGCCTTAACTCTTGACGCTCCTTCGACCAACGAGGAATCACCATATCGTCCGTGCAATCCGTATTCGGCTTCAAAAGCCGCGGCCGATCATTTAGTTCGGGCGTATCATATTACTTACGGTTTGCCGGTAACTATTTCCAACTGTTCCAATAATTACGGCCCGTTCATGTTTCCCGAAAAATTTATTCCGCTTTTTATTTGTAATCTTAGGGAGGGGAAGAAAGTGCCGGTTTACGGTGATGGCCTTTATGTGCGTGATTGGATTCATGTTGAAGATCATTGTCGTGGCATTGAAGCTATTCTTCAAAAAGGGAGAATTGGTGAAACTTATTGTTTGGGTGGTAAAGACGGGGAAATTCCCAATATTGAATTAACCAAAAAATTAATCGCCCTGACCGGTCGTGATGAAAGTGCTATTGAATATGTAAAAGATCGTCCCGGCCACGACCGTCGTTATTCGATCGATTATTCCAAAGCCAAAAATGAATTAGGTTGGGAACCACAAATTACTCTCGACGAAGGGTTGAAGAGTATGGTTGAATGGTATATAACTAATCAAGCTTGGGTGGACGAAGTTCGCTCAGGCGCTTATCAAGATTATTATAAAAAACAATATGTTGAACGCTAGCAAATTTTCAGGCGTAAAAATTATTTCGCTAAAAAAATGGGAAGATCAGCGCGGCTGGCTTTCCGAACTTTGGCGAACCGATGAAATTGCCGCCGAGGAAGTTCCTCTCATGACTTATGTTTCTTTAACCAAGCCGGGTATCTGTCGCGGGCCACACGAACACGTGCACCAAACCGATTTGTTTGGTTTTGTCGGGCCGTCGACTTTTGAATTGAATATTTGGGATAACCGTGCTGGTTCGCCGACTTTTGATCAGCACGAAACTTTTACCGGTGGAGCTGACGAACCGTTTATTGCCATAATTCCGCCGGGTGTTGTTCATGGTTACAAAAACGTCGGAGGCATCGACGGTATGGTGGTTAACTGTGCCAACAAACTTTATAAAGGTCCGGGGAAAACCGAGGAAGTTGATGAAATTCGTCACGAGGCTGATCCGAATAGTAAGTTTAAGATTCTATGAAGGTTCTAGTTATTGGAGCTAAGGGCATGCTTGGACAAGAACTGGCTCAAGTCTTTTCTGATCAAGAAGTTTTGGCTTGGGACAGGGAAGACTGTGATATTTTAAATTTTGAAGAAATGCGCGGTAAAATTATTTCCGCAGCGCCGAGTTTGATTATTAATGCTACTGGTTATAACAATGTCGATAAAGCTGAAGGTGAAGGCAAAGAAGCGGCGTTTAAACTGAATGCCGAAGCTCCGGCTGGTTTGGCCAAGATTGCCAAAGAGTTGAATGCGACTTTTGTAAATTATTCTTCTGACTACGTTTTTTCTGGCGAGGGCACGGAAGGTTTTTCCGAAGAGGCTTCGCTCACGCCAACTTCTGAATACGGAAAATCCAAGGCCGAGGGCGAGCGTCTGATTCAAGAAGTTGGTGGAAAAATTTATATTATTCGCCCTTCAAGAATTTTTGGCGTGAAAGGAACCGGTGAAAACGTTAAAGAAAGTTTTGTTGATTTAATGATTCGTTTGTCGGCCGAGAAAAATGAATTCAACATGGTTGATTCGGAATTGACTTCACCGACTTACGCCCCGGATTTAGCTCGTCGCACCCGCGAGATTGTCGAAAATTACCCACCTGGTGTCTATCATGGGGCCAACAGTGAGACCTGCACTTGGTACGGCTTTGCCAAAGAAATTTTTCACCTTATCGGTCGTGATGATATTAAACTAATCCCAGTCGGGGCTGACGCTTTCCCGCGTCCAGCCAAGCGGCCGACCTGTTCCATTCTCTTGAACACTAAATTACCGCCGGCTAGAAGCTGGCAAGCCGCCCTTAAGGAGTATTTGGGCAAATAAAACGGCCGGGGGAAGCCCGGCCTTTTAGTTTGACTAACCAGGGCCGTTTGAGTAAATTGATAAGCACTATGAAAGCTTTAATTGCTGCCGGGGGGCACGCAACCCGTTTCCGTCCCCTAACCTGGTCAATTAACAAGCATTTGCTGCCTTTGGCGGGCAAACCAATGCTTTTTTATCCCATTGAGAATGTAGTGGCGGCTGGTGTCAAAGAGATTGCCATAAACATTAACCCTGGCGATAAGGAGATTCAGGAAGTCGTGGGCGATGGTTCGCGCTGGGGGGTTAAAATTACTTACATCGAACAGGTGGGTGGGCCGCGCGGTATTGCCCATGCCGTTTACAACGCGCGTGATTTTTTGGGTGAAAGTGAGCCATTTATTTTTCATCTTGGCGATAATATTTTTCGGGCTGGTATAAAAAATATTGTCGACCGTTTTCATAAAGAAAATTTGAACTGTGCCCTGACGCTTTCTCGCGCCCCGAACTTGACCGAACTTGGGGTGGCCGTTTTTGACACCAATGGAAAATTAATTCGGGTTGTTGAAAAGCCGAGTGAACCGCCGAGTGATTTGGCGGTGACCGGCGTTTATATTTACGACAAAAATTTCTTTGAAGCCTTTCGTCATATTCAGCCTTCGGCCCGTGGCGAATACGAAATTTCCGACATTCACACCTGGCTTTTGGAAAACAACTTTAAAGTCGGTTATGATGTGGTCGACGGTTGGTGGAAAGATCCGGGTCGGCCGGCTCAACTTTTGGAGGGCAATATTCTGGCCATGAACACTTTGCCGCAGGCTAGCTATGTTATTGAAGGCGAGGTCGACAAGGCCGCGCAAATTCACGGTTTGGTTAAAGTGGAGAAGGGCGCCAAGATCGGTCCAAACGTCTTAATTCGCGGACCGGTGGTAATTGGCGAAAACGCCGAAATTAACAATGCCTTTATTGGACCGTTTACCACCATCGGGGCCGGATGCGTTATCGACGGAGCCGAAATTGAACATTCGGTTATTCTCGACAAAGCTTCGGTAAAAAATATTGGTCGTATCGACGGTTCAATGATTGGTCGCAATGTCACGGTTACAACCCGCACCTGTTCGTTGCCGACCAGCGGCCACCGCATTTTTGTCGGCGACAATTCCTGGGTGGAGCTATAATTATGGAAAAGCCGCAAATCAGTTTAATTATTCCGTCGTTTAACACGCGGGAAATTCTTAGAAATAATTTAGTCTCGCTTTTTAAAACGGCTTCGTCTTTTTCTTTTGAGGTTATTGTGGTTGATAATGGTTCTAAGGATGGTAGCGTGGCCATGACGCGCGAAGAATTTCCCCAGGTTCATTTGGTTCAAAATGATTGGAACAGCGGTTTTGCTCACGCCGTTAATCAGGGGTTACGGGTGGCCCAAAGCGACGTTTTTGTCATTTTAAACACTGACATGGAAGTAGGCGAAGAAGTGTTGAAAAAAACTTTTGAAATTTTAACCACCCAAAAAGAAATTGGCGTTTTGGGAATTAAACTTTTGAAAGAGGACGGAACTATTTTGTCTTCGGTTCGGCGGGATCCTGATTTTTGGAGTCAGTTGGCGATTCTTTTTAAATTACCTCATTTCTTTAAAATAAAAGCCGTCGATCATTATCTTGCTAAAGATTTTGATTACGAAAAATCCGGCGAAGTGGAACAGGTGCGCGGTTCGTTTTTTGCTTTTCGACGCGAGGTGCTGGACAAGATTGGTTTTTTTGACGAAAAGAATTTTTTCTTTTGGTTTGAGGAAGTTGATTTTTGTCGTCGGGTTAGGAAAGCCGGTTACAAAGTTTGGTACGAAGCCGGTGTCAGCGGTCTTGATTTAGTCGGTCGTTCCGTTAAATTACTTACCCTTGGTAAAAAGCAAGCGATCTTTTTTCGCAGTTTAACTAATTACTTTTTTAAATGGCATCCTTGGTGGCAAGGAACGGTTTTTTTCCTTTTACGTTTTCCATTAGTGGCCTTGGCTTATTTGGTTGATTTCTTTTTATGAAATACGACGTGGCCATTATTACCGTGATTAAAGAGAGTTTGGACGAGGTTTGTTTAACCTCGCTTAAAGCTTTTTTAGATTCAACTAATTTAAAAGTTGTTTTTATTGCGGTTGATAACGATTCAAAAAAAATTGACGCCCACAGTTTTATTAAAAAACATGTGCCGGAGGCGATTGTCATTCTGCGCGACAAAAATTACGGTTTCGGTCATTCTTGTAATCGTGGGGCGGCCGAAGTTGAGGCCGATTATTATTTTTTCTTAAATCCGGACACGGCCATTGTTGATCAAAGTTTTTTGCAGAAATTATTAGATTTCATGAAAGCTTGTCCGGCTTGCGGTATTGCCGCCCCGCGTTTGCGTTATCCGGACGGTCGTATTCAAGAAAACTGCTGTCGTTTTCACAAGTGGTACACGCCGATTGCCCAGCGCACCCCGTTTTTGCCGGCCGAAAAAAGACGCCAGCATCGCCGTTACTTTTTGATGGAAGATTTTGATCACGATCGCTACCGTATGGTCGATTGGGTTCAGGGTTCGGCTTTTATGATTGAGGCGGCGCTGTTTAAAGATTTGGGCGGTTTTGACCCCAGGTTCTTTATGTATTTTGAGGACGCTGATTTATGTCGGCGTTGTTGGGAAAAGGGGCGACCGGTCTATTATGTTCCCACGGCCGAGATTCAGCATACCTATCGCAAAGAGTCGGCTGACGGGCAGGGAATCGTTAATAGTTTGTTAAAAAATAAAATAACTCGAGTTCATATTTATAGTTGGCTCAAATATCTGGTAAAATGGTTTGGTAAAAAAATATGAGCTTTCCTAAAGTTGCCGTACAAATTTTACTTTACGTCACCCCGCCCGAAGAATTCGATCGTCTAATGGGTTCACTCGAAACGGTCAATTATCCTAAAGACTGTTGGAAGATTGTTTTGGTAAAAAATTTTTCCGAGGCCGCGCGGACACCTTCTGAATATGTGCGTGAAAAATGGTTGGTCAAAGCCGGTCAGACTTTGCCGGAAATAATTTTTTACGAGCAAACGCCAAATTTAGGTTTTGCCGGCGGCCATGTTAAAGCAGAGGAATTGTCGCACGATTGGCGACCTGATTATTTATATCTTTTAAATGATGATACTTGGGTGGCCCCGGATTTTTTGCTTCGGGTTGTGACTTTGGCTGAAGAAAAAAAGAACGCCGCTTTGGTGCAGTCGCTGGTCATGCTCGATGATGGCGAACGGGTTAATTCGATTGGTAACGCCATGCATTTTTTAGGTTTTGGTTTTGCTTTAGGCCATCGCCAGTTGCTCGGTGAAATAAAAAATGATTTACCCGTGTTTTATACCAGTGGGGCTGGTTTGTTGGTGCGGACTTCGGTTTTAGAAAAAATCGGTGGTTTGTTTGATCCGCTTTTTATTGCTTACCACGAAGACCTGGATTTAAGTTGGCGAGCCCGTCTGGCCGGGTTTGACATTTTGTTAGCCTCGGAGTCAAAAATTTTTCATCATTACGAATTTTCTAAAAGCATCAAGAAATATTATCTCATGGAGCGCAATCGTCATTTGACCAATTTTGTTAATTATAAATGGCCGACGCTTTTGCTTTTGGTGCCGGCCGCTTTGATTATGGAATCAGGAACGTTTTTGTTTTCTTTTCGTTCCGGTTGGTGGCGAGAAAAAATTCGTTCTTGGCTTTATTTGTTTCGTCCGGCCACCTGGCTTTGGATTTACCGACGTCGTGCTCTGGTAAAAAGTTTTCGTTTAAAGACTGACCGGGCGATGTTGCCGCTTATGACCGGCAGTGTCATTAACCAGGAGGTGGAAAATCCGCTTTTGAAATTTGTCGCCAATCCGTTTATGGAAGCGTATCTTTGGCTTTTAAAGAAAGTGGTTTTTTGGTAAAGTTTTTACTTTTGTAAAGTTTGTTCGAAAATGGCACTGGTGCCATTTTTTGTTCCAATTAAATAAACTGTCTGTCCATTATCAGTTGGTGCGAAGGTTTCGATATTATCGAAAGTAGCCAGAGTCCAAATTTGTCTTTGGCCGCCGCGATTATCAAGCTCGATTACAAAAAGATTTTTGTCATCAGCAAAGATAATATTTTGGCCGACGGCGTGCCAAGCGGCTCCATCGATGGGAGTACTGAGGCGTGTTAATAATTCGTCGGTTAGATTTTCCGCATCAAAGACGTGTAACTCAAAATCCGAGGCGTAAAGAAGTTGTTTTTTATTTTGGGGATTCCATGCAACAGACAAGGCGGCGGCGTTTAAAAGAATTGGTTGATCAACACCACGGTCGTCAATTAAAATTATTTTACCCCTGGTTTGGTCGCGTAACAGGACAAAGGACGGCGGGGCCGGTAAGAATTCATATTGACCTAAAGGAACAATGGCCAAAGTTTCCTCCTGGCCGGCTTGATCACGTTTGGCTAGGCGGGTTAAGTCGCCATATTCTTCGACAAATAAAAATTGATTAGCGTCGCGTTCCCAAATTAGAGCCGGATTATCTGAAAGAATTTCACTTTGACCGTCTTGCGTAACCGAACGCCAAGTGACTTTAGAATTTTTTGTTTCTTTTATTATCAAAGTCTCTTCGTCAAAAAGCGACCACGATAGAGATATTTCGTCAAAATCGGTTTTAGATAAACGCAGCAATATTTTTTCTTCGCCAGACAATAAAAGTTTAGACCAAATTTCCACCCAACCATCGGTCGATGAAGTAAAAGCGATTTTTTCTCCAGTCTCATCAAGGGCGTAAACTGAATAAGTGGTTGCTATTTTTACGGTTGGTTCGAAATCTAAAAAGAGTTCAACTTTTGAAACAAAAGTTGTTTCGTTGGCTTTTATTTCAAGTTTCTTTTCCCAAGGTAAAAAATCAGTTTTTTCTAAACGAATAACATGTTCACCTGGAATGATATTTTTAATAATGGCATTGGTTTTTTGTTCGGTTGGAACGCCGTCAATAAAAACCGTTGCGCCTTTAGGTTCGGAGGAAACGGAAAAAAGGCCGGTTTTTACCAGGGCTAAACGATCGGGGTTTAAACGAAACCCGGCCGTATACAAAACAACGACCGGGGCAGAAATTAAGAATAACCCAAGAAAAAGGAAGAAAATTAAATTTCGCGCTTTCTTATTCATAACGTTTATATTGTAACCGACATTGGCCCTAAAGTCACTAAATCAACCCTTTTTCTTTTCCACTCCCCAAGTGCTTTGATTTCTGATATTCTATTATCCGTTATGCCTTTTTATTCAAAAGCGAAAAGTCGTCGTTTTTCACCGGCCGCTGTGCCGATCGTTCTTTTGGCCGGCGTGGTTCTGGCCTTTATTATCGGTCTCCTGTTGGGGCGGCAGCAAGGTATTCGTTCAGTTGTTCCGGCTGGTGAGGCCCGTGTGGAAAACGTCGATAGCACCTCGGACCTTTCTAAAAGTTTGGATTTCAAGACTTTTTGGGATATCTGGAATTTTACCAAGGAAAATTATTATAAACAGCCGGTTTCCGACGAAGCCCTATTTTACGGTTCCATTAAAGGCATGTTGGCCGGCTTGGAAGATCCCTATTCGGTTTTCTTTGATCCCGATGAAGCTAAAGAATTTGGTAATTCTTTGAACGGTACTTTTGAGGGTATCGGAGCACAAATAGATGTTGATGAAAACGGACAGCTGGTGATTGTCGCGCCCCTGCCGGGAAGTCCGGCTGAAACAGTCGGTCTTAGACCAGGGGACCATATTTTAGCCATTGATGGTGTGGAAACCACTGGCATGAGTGTTGATGAAGCGGTAACTAAAATTCGCGGGCCAAAAGATTCGGTAGTGACACTTATTATCAGTCGCGATGGTTTAACCGAAGCCATGGAAATTCCAATTACTCGCAACACCATTACTGTCGACAGCGTTAAATTGGAAATGCGTGATGATGGGCTGGCCGTGATTTCAATTCATTTCTTTAATGAGGATACGGCAGTGCTTTTTACAGCCGCAATGAATGATCTATTGGCTCAGGGAGCTGAGGGAATAATTCTTGATCTGCGCAGTAATCCTGGTGGTTTGCTTGATGTGGCGATTGATATCGGGAGCGCTTGGATTGGTCAGGACACGGTGGTTATTCAAAGTACCCGCGATCAAAAGCAGGCTTTTGTCGGTTCAAGCAACGCCCGTTTGAGTGAAATTCCAACCGTGGTTTTGGTTGATGGCGGCTCGGCCTCGGCTTCAGAAATTGTGGCCGGCGCTTTGCAAGATTACGGTTTTGCCCAACTGGTCGGCACGCAAACTTTTGGTAAAGGTTCGGTCCAGGATTATCGTGAGTTGGAGGATGGTTCGGCCCTTAAGTTAACTACCGCCGAATGGTTAACGCCTAAAGAGCGCTCTATTAATCATGTGGGAATTACCCCAGATTTTATTGTTGAATATACTCTTGCCGATGCCGAGGCCAAACTTGATCCGCAAATGGATAAGGCGGTGGGGTTGTTAACAGCGGCGTCCGGGCATTAAAGGGCTTTAAGGCATTTATGATAAAAGAAAACCAAAACCAAAAAGCACAACACGAGGTTTCGGCCGGGGGTTTGGTTTTCAAACGAGCCGGACGGGAAATGGTTTTTGCCATGATTAAGGATCCGTACGGTAAATGGACCTTTCCCAAAGGTCACGTGGAAAGTGGCGAGACTAATGAAGAAGCGGCAGCTCGGGAAACTTTGGAAGAATTAGGACTGGAGGAAATTCGTTTGCTTGAACCATTGGGAAAAATTGACATTTGGTTTCGTGATCAGCATGTTAAAAAAAATGCCCTGATTCATAAAGACATTTATTTCTTCTTGTTTTCTGCGCCGATTAATGCCAAACTTGATCCGCAAGTCTCTGAACATTTGTTGGAAGCGGCGTGGGTACCGGCCAGCCAATTGGTCAAGAGTTCTGATTATAAAGATCTTGTTTCAATAGTTAATCAAGCCTTAAAAACCCTCTCCTCTTATCCTCCCCCATCGTGGCGATGAGGGAGGAAGAATTATTTGTAGAATTTTATTTCTCCCTCCCTCGTATGGCCGCATACGGGGGAGGGTTGGGGAGAGGGCTTTAAAAATAATATGAAAGTTGTTTTGTTAAAAGATATTACGTCCTACGGTAAGGAGGGAGAAACGATTGAAGTTCCCGATGGTTATGCCCGTAATTTTTTGTTTCCGCAAAATTTGGCTGTCCAGGCCACCACGCAAGCCATGATTTTGGCCAAAACTAAAAAACAAAAAAAAGAAAAGGAAGAAAAGAAGAGCATGAAAGAGGCCGGTCGTTTGGCCAGTGCCCTTGATGATCTGGAGGTTGATATGACCGCCAAGGTTAACGAAACCGGAAAACTTTATGCAGCGGTGTCTGGAAAAGATATTGCCGAAGCAATTAAAGCAACTGGCCATAAAATCGATCCGGAGTGGGTTGAATTCGCTGCGCCAATAAAGGAAACCGGCGCCTTTGAAGTCACCATCAACTTGCCACACGGTTTTGAAGCCAAAATTAACGTCCGCGTTGAACCTAAGTAATAACCTCCGGAGACACGTCTCCGGTTTTTAAATTAAATTTGGTATGCCCAAAAAAAGCCAAAAAACAAAATATATTTTCGTCATCGGTGGAGTTATGAGCGGGGTCGGTAAGGGAGTTACCGCCGCTTCAATTGGACGTATTTTGAAAAATCGTGGACTGGAAGTTTCGGCAATCAAAATTGATCCTTATATCAACTTAGATGCTGGCACTATGAATCCGGTTGAACATGGCGAGGTTTTCGTAACAGAGGATGGTGACGAAACCGACCAAGACATCGGAAATTATGAAAGATTTTTGGACACCAACATTTATTCCATTAATTACATGACAACCGGACGGGTTTACATGAGTGTCATCGAAAAAGAACGATCAATGCAGTATAAAGGGCGTTGTGTGCAAGTGGTGCCGCATATTCCACTGGAAGTGATCGAGCGCATTAAAGCGGCGGCGGTTAAAGCCAAGGCGGATGTTATGGTTATTGAAATCGGTGGCACGGTCGGTGAATATGAAAATATTTTGTTTTTGGAGGCGGCCCGCATGATGAAATTATCTAATCCCGATGATGTAGCTTTTGTTTTGGTCAGTTACTTGCCGGTGCCGAGCCATTTAGGAGAAATGAAAACTAAACCAACTCAGCACGCCGCTCGGGCGCTTAACAATTGTGGTATTCAACCGGACTTTATTATTGCTCGCGGCCACGATGAGCTAGATAAACCGCGTCGAGAAAAGCTGGCCTTCTTTTGTTGGTTGCGCTCCAAAGAAGATGTATTATCGGCCCCTGATGTTAAAAGTATTTATGAGATCCCAGCTTTATTTGAAAATCAGAATTTTAGTCAACTGCTGGGCGAACGTCTAAAGTTAAAATTTAAGACCGGAAAAACCAAAGATTGGGACAATTTTGTGTCGCGCATGCACAAGGCAGTTAAGCCGGTAAAAATCGCGGTGGTCGGAAAATATTTTGGTACTGGTAATTATACTTTGTCCGATTCTTACATTTCTGTAATCGAAGCTGTTAAACACGCCTCTTGGGAAAACGGCAGGCAACCAGAAATGACCTGGGTTGATTCTGAAACTTTTGAAAAAGATCCCAAGGAAATAAAAAAACTGTTGCGTTTTGACGGGGTGATTGTCCCGGGCGGTTGGGGCTCGCGCGGCATTGACGGAATAATTAAGGCTATTAAATTTGCCAGAGAAAATAAAATCCCTTATCTAGGACTGTGTTATGGCATGCAGTTGGCCTGTGTTGAGTTTGCTCGGGATGTTTTATGTAAGACTAAAGCCAATACGGTTGAAATTGATCCAAATACGGTTGACCCGATTATTCATATCAATCCTCGCCAGGCGGAAAATATTAAACAAAATCGTTTTGGTGGAACACTTCGTTTGGGAGCCTATGACTGTTTGATTAAGAAAAACAGCAAGGTCTTTAAAGCCTATGGTCAGGAAAAAGTTAGCGAACGACACCGTCATCGTTATGAGTTTAATAATGATTATCGCGAGATGCTTGATAAAGCTGGTCTAAAAATTGTCGGGGTTAATCCGGAGGCTGATTTGGTAGAAATAGTGGAATTGGAAAAACACCCATTTTTTGTTGGGGTACAATTCCACCCCGAGCTTAAATCTCGGCCGCTTCATCCACACCCATTATTTAAGGCCTTTATTAAGGCATGTCTTTAGCTCTTGACACTTTGGCCGATATTAGTTACTATTTTGTGGCTTTTAAAGATCATATTTATGGCTCATAAAAAGGCGGCCGGCTCTACACAGCTGGGTCGTGATTCCCAAGGACAACGTTTAGGCACCAAAATCGGCGATGGTCAAAAGACCCGCGCCGGTCAGGTTATTGTTCGCCAACGCGGTACCAAAATCCATCCGGGTGCCAATGTTCGCCGCGGTAAGGATGATACTTTGTACGCCGCGGTTGACGGCATTGTTAAGTTCATGAAAAAGCACGCCAAAAATTTTCATGGTGTCTTACAGCTCCGCACCTACGCTCGTGTTGAACCGAGTAAATAATCCCCAATAATAAAAGCCGCTCCGTTAAACGGGGCGGTTTTGTTATCCTTGACTTTTTTGTTATTTTTCTTCATAATAAACCGTTGCCTCAAGTGGGGCACACCGCGCGCGGGCGGTATCCTGCGTAGTCACCGACCATTCGTGAATCCCATAATAGCCAATCGGGTAAAGATGGGTGAATCGGATAGGAAGGAGATCATCATGATCGTGACACACAGACAGTTCCGGGATCTGCTCGAAAGAGCGGACCTTCCCGCCGACGACCCGAATCACCTCTCTCGTGAGGTGGTGCAGGCTCTGTTCTTCGGAAAGAACTGGCCTCTGGTCAGACGCCTCGCTGCGCGGCTCAACGGCTCACCGGACGAGACGCACCAGGCCCTCGAAGTCTTCCTCGCCGACCCGTTCACGGCCGTGCCAACCATCCCGCTCCTCTCTCTTTCGGCCAAGGGTGAGCTCCTTATCCGCGGCCTGAACCCGCGGACTTTCTGGAACTATGCACTCGAGGCCAACGGTTGGGAGATGTGTTTCCCGGAGTTTCCGACCATCACCTCGGCCACAGCTCGAGCCTGTGTAGACTTCGGTCTCATCCCCGTCTTCTGCCCGGCTGGAGAACTCGAACAGGTGGTCGGCAGCGGCCATGGTGACAAGTACATCTTCCCGGCCTGGGGCGAGAACTTGAAACACCCTAGCGAGATCGAACGTCGCCCTTTGCTTGGTTGCTGGATCCTGATCGAAACAAGACCCAAGCCCAACTGGAACGACCTGGTCAGCTACGGCCCGGACGACAAGGTGGCCAAGCTCCTTGATCTCCAGCGCTGCTCCAATACGGACTGGAGTACCCTGCACGACGGTCGGCTGACAGAATTGGCCGAGGTCTGGGGACTACCCTCCGACACTGTTCGTCTGCCCACGGTTGAGGAGATGAACTGGTGTGGCAACCTCTTCGTCCTCGCCAACCGTGCCTTGGGCACTAACCTGCCCAACCTCGGTTCCATCAAGAACTGGGAGTGGTGTGAAAACAACTCCGACCGCGGCTTCCGTCTCGTCTTTGGTAACTCTGAGGAAGGCGGTCTTTCCGCTGTTCACAAGGTCTGGAGTGATGGCGGGGTCGGCCATCTCGCTTTCCGTATCCTGGCAGTCCTTCCTGCCTAGGTCCACCGGGTCCTCGTCGCGCTTAGTGTGACTTGGACCTATTTTTTATCTCATCTTTTCATAAACACTGTTTTCCTCTATAATTTAAAGCACCTATGAAAGAAGAAGTTGAACACATTTTGGCCACGGAAATTCGCCCCATGTTAGAGCACGATGGCGGCGGAATTGAGTTAATCGGGGTTGATGAAGCAAGTGGGGAAGTAAGAGTTAAATTGATCGGTGCCTGTCACGGTTGTCCCTTTGCTGCAATAACTCTGAAGACCCGTGTCGAAGATTTGCTAAAACAAAAAATTCCCGGCATTACTAAAATTATTGCCGTTGAATAAAGGCTATGTCGAAGTTTTTTCATTTCCACCGAACTAACATCGAATCCTTTAAAACCACCTGGCAGACTTCAAAAGTTTTTCGCCTTAGTTTTATTTTTTCGTGGATTGTTTGGTTGGTGGTTTTAGCTGCGCCGTTTCTTCGTTTAATGCCTACGGCTGAGGGTGGCCAATATATTCCCCTCCATTACAACATTTTTTTTGGGGTTGATAAGTTTGGTCCCTGGTACATGATTTTTCAGCTGCCCCTTTTTGGGTTGTTGGTTATTGCTATAAACAGTTTTTTTTCCGTTAGATTTTTTGGAAGAGAAAAAGCATTATCAATATTTTTAGTTGTCATGGCTTTGCTGGTTCAGCTTATGCTTTTGGCGGCTATGTATTTTGTTACTTTATTAAATTTATGACCCTTGAATCGTTCGAACTAGTCCGTATTCTTGTCTTAACAACTGTTGCCTTTATTCTGGCCGTGGCTTTAACGCCTTTTTGGACGCACGTTTTATATAAATATAAATTAGGCAAACGCATTAGAAACGCCGGTGACACGCCGATTTTCTCCATGCTTCACGCCAAAAAAGCCGGCACCCCCACCATGGGCGGAGTTTTGATTTGGGCAGTCGTGTTTATTTTAGCTGTTGGTTTACTGTATTTTTCACAAGCGTTTCCGGATTCATGGATTGGTCAATTCAGTTTTTTAACACGTGCCCAAACGCTTTTACCGCTTGGGGCTTTGATGGCTTCGGCTTTGGTAGGTTTGCTTGATGATTATTTAAATGTGCGCGGGCTTGGGCCAAAGGGCGGTGGCTTGCGCATGCGTCATCGCTTTTTGATTTTTTTAGCTATCGCTGTTGTCGGCGCTCTGTGGTTTACCTTTAAACTTGATTGGGATTTGCTGCACGTACCGTTTGTCGGTGACTTTAACATTGGTTGGTGGTATTTTCCGTTTTTTGTCTTTGTGGTGGTGGCTACAGCCTTTTCCGTTAATGAAACCGATGGTCTCGATGGTTTGGCCGGCGGCACCTTGCTTACCTCGTTCAGTGCTTTTGCCATTATTTCTTTTGCTCAAGGTAAATACGATTTGGCTGTTTTTTGTGGGGTAATTATTGGGGCGCTGTTAGCCTTCTTGTGGTTTAACATCAATCCAGCCCGCTTTTTTATGGGCGACACCGGTTCCATGGCTTTGGGGGTGACTTTGGCACTGGTGGCATTGCTCACCAACTCAGCCTTGTTGTTGCCGATTATTGGATTGGTTTTTGTAATCGAATCATTGTCGGTTATCATTCAACTTTTTTGGCGCAAAGTTTTCCAACATAAATTATTTTTGTCTACGCCGATTCATCATCATTTGGAAGCCAATGGCTGGCCTGAACCGAAAATTGTCATGCGCTTTTGGGTCATTTCTATTGTTTCTTCGGCACTGGGAATTTCTTTGGCTCTACTCGACGCTCTGGCAAAATAAAATATGCTTACGGCAAAGAACGCGCATTCAATTGATTATCGATTTTTGATCATTGTCGGCGTTCTTTTGTTATTTGGCTTTATCATGTTGGCTTCGGCCTCCGGACCGCTTGGGTACGCCAGGCAAAACGGTGACAGTTTATTTTATGTTAAGCATCAGTTGATTTTAGGTTTGATTCCCGGATTGTTTGGCCTTTATGTCACCAGCCGTATTCCTTATACTTTTTGGAAGAAAAACGCCCCGCTGCTTCTTGGGGTCACGTTGATACTTTTGGTTTTAGTTTTTATTCCGGGCATTGGTTCGGATTTCGGAACTTCGCACAGCTGGTTAAATATTTTCGGTCTTTTTTCCATTCAGCCGGCGGAAATTGCCAAATTAACTTTTTTGTTTTATTTGGCGGCTTGGTTGGAAAAACGTGGCACCTACGGTGTTAAGGATTTTCACGGCGGGTTTCTTCCTTTTATTTTTATTCTCGGTTCGGTCGCACTGTTAATTATTTTACAGCCGGATATCGGGACCTTGTCGATTATTGCCGCGACCGCGGTGGTTGTTTATTTTGTGGCCGGAGCATCGCTCGCACACGTTGGAGTATTATTTTTAGGCGGTTTGGCTGCCTTTGGTTTATTGATTGCCGTGGCCCCGTATCGAGCGGCGCGTTTTACCACTTTTTTATATCCTGAACTTGATCCGCAAGGTGTTGGCTATCATATTAACCAGGCTTTGTTGGCAATCGGTTCCGGCGGTTTTTTTGGCCTTGGCTACGGCCACTCCCGACAAAAGTTTGAGTATTTGCCGGAAGTTTCCGGTGATTCCATTTTTGCCGTAATTGCTGAAGAAATGGGTTTTGTCTTTGCCGCCCTTTTGGTTGTTTTGTTTTTTTGGTTTTTTTCTCGGGCAATTAAGATCGCTAAAAATTCTCCAGACGCTTTTGGAAAATATGTTGTTATAGGCATTGCCACCTGGTTAACCCTCCAAGCCTTTGTTAATATTGGTTCTATGGTCGGTATTTTGCCTATGACCGGCGTTACCTTGCCTTTTATAAGTTACGGCGGCACCTCTTTGGCCATCTCCTTGGCGGCTATCGGGGTTGTTTTAAACGTTTCTCGATATGGAACACAACCACTCTCATCCCGTTGGCCATAAAATAATGTTTTGCGGTGGGGGCACACTCGGACCGGTTACACCCCTGCTCGCGATTATTGAAGCTTGGCGAAGAAAAGATTCTTCGGCCGAATTTGTTTTTGTTGGCACACCACATGGGCCAGAACGAGAACTGATGTTCAAAGAGCGAATTGAGTTCCATTGTCTGCCTGAAGCCAAACTACCGCGTTATCCAAGTTTGGCTTGGTTGCTTTTACCGTTTCGTTTGGCGGCCGCTCTGTATGCCGCATGGATTATTTTAAAAAAAGAAAAGCCGGCTTTAATCGTTTCGGCCGGCGGCTACACTTCGGTTCCGTTGGTAATAATTGGTTGGTTTTTGAGAATTCCTTCGCTGGTTCACCAACAAGATGTTCGACCACTTTTATCAAATAAATTAACCGCGCCGTTTGCTTCGCTTGTGACCGTGGCTTGGCCGAAGCTTGTTGATGATTTTTCTAAAAGTAAATTAGTTGGCAATCCGGTTCGTTCGGCTTTTTTGCACACCAATAAAGTTGAGGCCATAAAACATTTTGGTTTAAATGAAAATAAGCCAACGGTTTTGGCTATCGGCGGCGGAACCGGTTCGCTTTGGCTAAATCAGAATATTTCCGCCTTGACCGATGAGCTTTTGTTTTCGGCCAACCTGATTCATTTAACCGGGAAAGGGAAGACAGTTGAAGCAAAAACATCTGACGGTTATCGAACCTTTGAGCTTTTGACTGACGAAATGCCTTTGGCCTTTGCCGCGGCTGATCTGGTGGTTTGTCGAGCGGGCATGGCGACAATCACTGAATTGGCGGCCACAAAAAAAGCGGCGATTGTTATTCCGCTACCCAACTCGCCGCAGGAAGATAACGCCGCGGTTATTGATGGTACAGCTGTTGTTTTAAAACAAACCGCGACAACTCCGACAATTTTGTTGAAAGAAATCTTGCATCTTCTAAAGGAAACACCAATAAGAGTAGTTATGGGAGACAAATTGAACAAACTTTTAAAAACCGACGTGGCTGAAGAAATGGTGGTTTTGGGACAGGAGAGGATTGCTAAAAATTTTCGGTCAGGAGCTGAGTGTTGTTAAGCTTTTAAATCAAAAACCACCCCTCGACAAGCTCGGGGTGGTTTTTAAATTAACCTTCTTCTTCGGTGGTTTCTTCGTCACTCTCACCTTTTGTTGCCTCACCTTCAAGCGCGGCACAGTCGGTACAGTAACCATCTTCGTTGATTTCGGTTTCTTCGGCTCCACAGCCGACGCATGTACCCATCTCCATAGTGTTGGATAGATTATTTTTTAAGGCCTTTGGAAATTATAGTTAAATCAAAAAATGCGTCAACCTTTTTGTGGATAAACCGTGGATCTTGTCAAGTATAGAGAAAGGCGCTATTATATCGCCGCAATATGCGCTGGTAGCTTCCACCTTCGTTCGAGGCGAACTTCGGTGGACCTCGTCCCGCCAAAGTCCAACGACGGCGGGGCAGTGGTATAATTACCACTTCGCTACCAGTACCAGAATTTGCGCTGGTAGCTTCCCGCCTTCGGAGGCCTATGGCGGGACCCCGCCAAAGTCCAACGACGGCGGGGCAGTGGTATAATTACCACTTCGCTACCAGTACCAGAATTTGCGCTGGTAGCTCAGTGGTAGAGCGAGGGCCTTTTAAGCCCGAGGTCGAGGGTCCGATCCCCTCCCAGCGCACCATGAAAAACCCTTCTAAATTTTCCCAGGACTGCGTCATGGGTCCTGTCTGACTTCGTCGTCGTACCTAAATGGTACGCCTCCTCGTCTGACACCCGTTCCTTGTCCTGAAAAAATTTAAAAGGGTTTTTCTTGTTAGTAAGTGTATTTTTTAAACATATCTACCACCCCCGTTTTACAACGGGGGTCTTTTGTTTATCCTTGACTTTTTTTGTTTTTTTTGTTAGATTCAAACGCTGCTTGAAGCAGACTCTACTACACGAGCCGTGTAGCATCCCCTCATCAACGTTGAATGGAGTTGAACATGCCCAGTCTTTCCATGGGTCTTGGTTTGCGGCACGAACAGAGACTGGAGCCGCGTCTCTCCCTGGCACAGCGAGCCCACCAGGTCCAGGCGCACATCTTCGGCCTTCGCCTGCAGCTGATCGGCGATCTCCGCAACGAGCAGTACAAGCCCAAGGGAGTCTGCCCGAAGTGCTCTCGGAGGATGACCCCGACGGAGATCCTTCGCGGGTTCAACAACGATCCCAACGACTTCACCACCGCCTGCACCGGCTGCGGTTTCCGCTTCGATCCCAAGTTGAAGTGTTCCGATCAGCACGGAACGTGGGTCGAGGTCCCTTTCTACTGCAACTGCCAGACCTTGGAGAGGTTGCGTGGGAAGGAGACTCTCCGTCCCTCGGAGCTCGTGAGACAGCACGCCGGGATCTACCGATCGGCCATCGTGCACTTCGGCAACATCCGGGCGGCCTTCGCCCAGATCGGGATCGAGTATGCCCTCGAGGACTTCAACAACTGGGAGAACAAGGTCGAGGTCTTTCTCGGCCGCCTGCCCGACACGGTCATCGCCGAGTGTGTTGGCCGGCCCGTTGTCGAAGTCCGGCGCCTGCGTCGCAAGCTCGGCATCTCGCGCTACACCACACGTCGGGCCCTCGACGAGCTGGGTGAGTAGACGTCGCGAGCCGCTATTCTCGTTTTGGTCTCGGAGTTCATTCTCCGGGGCCTTTTAATTATCTTAAACAATAAAGCCGTCAATCGATGGCTTTTTTGTCTGTTTTCTTGTATTATGTTTAAGAAATATTTATGAAAAGTCTTTCTTTCCTTTCGGCCGTAAAAAAGCGTTATGCCGGCTGTTCGCAAGCTCGTCGGCGGATGTTTCATGCTTCCAACGATGCTACAGCTATTGCTAAACGAGCTATCTTTGCGCTTCATCGTGAAGACTTGGCCGAGGCCGAGCAGCTTATAAAAGAGGCAAGAAAGCTTTTAATAGAAGCCGTGAACGAAACTAAGGCTCATCCGGAACTGCGCGGGCAGGGACCGTATCATGCCGGGCTGGAGGAATACGCCGAAGCTTTGCTTTTTCAAAACTATTTAACTAAAGGCGATTGGAAGAATACCGAAGCCCTCAGTTTAGATCCGGATATTTATCTTGGGGCGCTTTCTGATGCTACAGGTGAATTGGTCCGATATGCCGTGCGCCAGGCCACCAAAGGCAGTGTTAAGGCCGTGGAAAAAGCGCGAGAGGTTGTCGAAGCCACGGTTGGTTTTATTCTTGAACTTGATTTAACCGGCGAGCTTCGCCAAAAAGGCGATCAAGCCAAACGTAATCTTCGCACTTTGGAAGAAATGATGTATCAAATAAGCTTAGTGAGAAAATAGTATGGTTGAGGTTAAACGCCCAAAAATAACCGCCATAATTCCGGCTTACAACGAGGAGGCAACCGTGGCCGAGGTTGTCCGGGTTGCTTGTTCTTCAAAATTAGTCGACGAAGTTTTGGTAGTGTCTGATGGTTCAACCGATAATACCGTCGAAACCGCACGAGCGGCCGGGGCGCGAGTTCTTGATCTTAAAAAGAATCACGGCAAAGGCGCGGCTATGCGTTTGGGAGTTCTTGATACCAACGCGCCGATTATTTTATTTCTTGACGCTGATTTGGTTGGTTTTACCACTGATCATATTGAACGCCTGGTTTGGCCGGTCATAACCGGCGGCCGGGCCATGAACGCGGCCCAACGTGATCGCGGTATTCTGAATCCGATTGTTCGCTACCTACCGCTCATTAGCGGTGAGCGGGCCATGACCAGGGATATTTTTTTAGCCATCCCCGAGGAATATTCTCAGGGTTTTATGGTGGAAATTGTTTTGAATTATTATTGTCGTTTCAAAAAGTTGCGTTATGGTTCGGTCTTGCTGCCGGGGTTGACCATTCGCCGTAAGTATCAGAAGGTCGGTTGGCGCCGGGGCTTGCGCGAATATTTCCGCATGACATTTCAGATAATAAAAGCTATGATAGTAATACGGCTAGCTAGATTATTTAGACAGTTTTAAGTATGGAAATGAATGACTCGTTGAGGCCTGACGAATCGGGATACATTGCTCATGATCACTATTTTCTTCCTCCCGGAGAAAGATTGAAATATCATGAGGCCGGAACCTCAACCGTTGAATTAGAAAAAGAATTGGAAGATCAAAACGTTTTAGTAACCATCGAGGAAATTTTGGCATGGATTCAGAAAAAGGTAGAAAACCATGAGAATCGAATGAACGTTCATAGTTTGAACAACAAGGCGGCAGTCTTAAGAAATCGAGCAGATATGTTGTCATCAGAAGAAATTCCGGCAAATAAAAGATTTAGCGGAACTTTCGGTGAACTAAAGAAAAGAGAAGATCTGCGTGGAGCGTATGAAACCATAATAACCGCTTTAGCATATCTTCATAAAAGAATTTTTTGATAAATTATGCCAATTAATCTCGACGACATTAAAACTTTTCAAGATGCCGTGGTTACGGTCATGGGTCTTGGTCGTTTTAAAAACGGCAGCGGCATTGGGGCCGCCAAATGGTTAATGCGCCACGGTGCGCAAATAGTCATTACCGATTTGAAGAATAAGGAAGAACTAAAAGAATCGGTTGACGAAATCATGGGTTGGTACGAAAAATATAAAGAGCAATACAAAGATCGCGATATCTACAGTCCGGTTTTTGTTTTGGGTGAGCATCGGGCCGATGATTTTACCGATGTTGACTTAGTTGTACAGAATCCTGGTGTGCCGCGTGAATCAGAATTTGTTCAGCTAGCCAAACAGCACAATATTTCCATTGAAAGCGACATGAGTTTGTTTTTTCGTTATTGTCAGTTTCCTCTTTATGCCATCACGGGAACCCGCGGTAAATCAACTACCACCGCGCTTTTGGGCGAAATGTTTAAATTGGATAATCCAAAAACCGTTGTGGCCGGTAATATTCAACGCTCGCCACTTGAGGATTTGGATTGGTTGTTAGAAGAACCGGCCCCGGTGCCGATTGTTTTGGAAATGTCCTCGTGGCTTATCGACAGTATGATTACCGCTCCACGCATGCCTGGCGTGGCCGTGTTTACCAACATTTTTTCCGATCACTTAAATCGTTACGCCTCCTTTGAAGCTTATAAGGAATCAAAAGCCGCTCTGTTTTATAAACAAGCAGCGGATCAGGTTGGGATCTTTAATTTTGATCAGGCTGAGGTAAAAGAAATCGGTAATAAATCACCTGGTAAAAAAGTATGGTTTTCCAAAACTAAATTGCCGGATGGTTTTGATGGAACCTTTGTTGAAAATGGTTCAATCGTTTATAGAACAGCTGGGCAAGAGCAGACAATTATTCCTGTTTCGGAAATAAAGCTGCAAGGTGAACACAATGTGGCTAATGCCATAGCCGCTGTGGCTGCAGCTAAAGTGGCCGGAGTAACAGATCAATCAATTGTCGGAGCGTTAAAGGCCTTTGGTGGCCTGCCAGGACGTCAGGAGACGGTGCGTGAGCTGAATGGGGTAACTTATGTCAACGATACCACGGCAACCTCACCTGATGGCGCTATCGCCGCTCTCGATCGTTTTGGCAAACAACACAATGTTGTTTTGATTGCCGGCGGGTCTTCAAAAGATTTGCCAATAGAAACACTTGGAAAAACTATTCAGACCACTTGTAAGTTCGTTGTATTATTCGAGGGCACGGCGGCCAATGATTTTGCCGCGGCTATTGGAACGACCATTCCGAGTGTTCGTGTTGATTCCATGAAAGCGGCCATTGAAGCCGCTTCTGAGGTGGCTAAGCCAGGCGATACGGTTTTGCTTTCGCCAGGTACAGCTTCGTTTGGAATGTTTAAAAACGAATTCGATCGTGGTGATCAGTTTGTTGTGCAGGTTAATAAACTGAAATAAAATATGTCGGAAAGATATGTTCCAGAGGAGGCTAGAATGGAAGAAAAAAAACTAGAGTACGACGAGATCGGTTGGGGAAACTTTACAGCGACCGAAAATGGTTTTGGTACTTTAATTAGCACCGGCGAAAGGATGAAAATTCCAACAGAAAAACTTCATGAATCCGTTAGGAATTTGGTTGAACGGTTGTTAGGCAGAGGTGAGTTAGAAAAAGTTTTTCTTTTTATGTCTCGGGCAAAAACCGGCAAGACATTATATTCAGCCGAAGAAGCTAGAGAAGTGGGCATAAGAGCTTATACCGAATCGATGGATAAAGGGGATTTTCAAGGGGCGATAGGACTGGCCTACAGTATTTTTGGTCCAGATAGTCAAGAAAGAAAAGCAGCCATAGCGGCCGACACTGCTGCTACGAAAAAAACTAGAATTTTGGAAAAAGAGAGAAGAAAAAATAAAATTGAAATTTTAAAAGCAGCTAGTTTTTCTGCTCTTTTTTCAGTTCTTGAATCAGTTCCGGAAGAATTGTCTGATTTATTTTATGGTGAGTTAGTAGATAATTTTGATCCTGAAATTGCTGAAGAATTTGTTGAAAGGTTATCTGGAACGAAACAGAGGGAAAGTGCTAATTCAAGTTTTTTAGAATTTTTAAAAAGTCGCGGTTATAACCAGAAGGATGTCTTAAAAATCTTGCCACTAAAATTTATTTAAAAAAATAATCGTTTAACAACTAGGCTGATTGGCCCGGTTATTAATGTTTTACCCGCATGAACCTAAAAAAAACGGTCAGAAAATTAGTCCCCACGCCGCTTTTGTCGCTTTATCACTGGTCGCTGGCCAAACTTGCGGCCGTGGCTTTTGGGTTTCCATCGAATAAATTAATTGTCATTGGGATCACCGGCACCTCGGGTAAATCAACAACTGTTCAGTTCCTGGGCCAAATGCTCGAAGCCACGGGAAAGAAAGTCGGTTGGGCTTCGACAGTAAGCTTTAAGGTTGGCGACAAAGAATGGACCAATGACAAAAAAATGACCATGCTCGGTCGGTTTCAAACGCAAAAATTATTAAAACAAATGGTGGCGGCCGGTTGTGAATACGCGATTGTGGAAACTTCATCACAGGGAGTAGCCCAATTCCGTCATGTTGGAATAAATTTTGATGTTGCTGTTCTTACCAATTTGTGGCCCGAGCATGTCGAGGCTCACGGCGGATTTGAAAATTACAAGAAAGCCAAGGGTAAATTTTTTGAGTTTGTTGCCAAAACCCCAGAAAAAAAGCTGAATGGAAAAGTAATCCACAAGGCGTTTGTCGTCAATATTGACAACGAGTTTGCCCCGTACTTTTTATCTTTGGCCAAAGGAAATTTGTTTGAGTTCAATGTTGATACCGAAGAGGTTAAGTCGTCGGCCGAAGGCTCGGCGTTTAATTGGGAGGATAAACCGGCTTTTATTAAACCAATCGGCCTACCCAACGTGTATAACGCCGTTTGTGCCGCTACGATTATGAAAGCTCTTGGTTTTTCCGTTCAGGAAATAATTGAGGTCGTGAGTAAAGTTAAGGCTGTGCCTGGCCGTCTTGAAACAATCAACGAAGGCCAAAATTTTTCCGTTATTGTTGACTATGCCTTTGAGCCTAAAGCTTTGGCCGCTCTTTACGAAACTGTTCGCCTTCTTCCACATCAAAAAATTATTAACGTGTTGGGTTCAACCGGTGGTGGCCGTGATGTTGCCAGGCGGCCGCTTTTGGGAAAATTGGCCGGGGAAAAAGCCGATATTGTTATTGTGACGAACGAGGATCCGTACGATGACGATCCACAAGAAATAATTGATCAGGTCGCGGCCGGTGCGCTTGAAGCAGGTAAGCATGAAGGCGAAAATTTGTTTAGAATTCTTGATCGGGCCGAAGCTTTTAAAAAAGCCGTTGGTTTGGCCGAAACAGGTGATTTGGTTCTTATTACCGGGAAGGGGAGTGAACCAGTTATGGCTGTGGCTAATGAAAAAACCATTCCCTGGGATGACCGCGAAGCCGCTAGAGACGCTTTAAAAAGATTGTAAATTTATGGGTGCTGAAAGTTTAATTAAACTCCGTTTAAACGAGAAAATTTTGGAGATTGTTCATGAAGATTTTGTTCCAGCCTTACCTTGGTGGATTTTTTTGTTTTTTTGGATTGCCGCACCTTTTTTCTTTCTTGTTCCCTTAATTCAACGCGGCGTTGAGGGCGTGCTATTTTTTGTCGTCGTGGTTGGTATGGGCGTTTTTATGGTTTCGCGGTCATACTTTGCTTGGCAACGAACAGTTTTAATCGTTACCGATCAACGAATTATTGATCTTGTCCAGCATGGTTTTTTAGAAGGTGTTGTAACCGAGGTCGAACTGAAAGACATCGAAGAAGTCAGTTATCATATTAAAGGTCTTTGGCCAACGGTTTTTCGTTACGGCACCATTTATTTGCGTACGGCCGGCGATCGAGCCGATTTAGCTTTCCGTCATACTCATCGTCCGATCGAACTGTATCATCTTTTGAACGACCTAATTAAAATATGTCGTTATTAAGACAGGGTTCAGGTTTATCGCGACTTTTGTCATCTCGGACTTTTTTGATTGCCAATTTGGTTATTTTTTCGCTTTTGGTTTTTTCTTTTGGCCGTGAATTTGCTCGCAATTATATTATTCAGCAAGAGATTGCCGAACTGACGGCCGAAAAAGCGACCATGGAAGCGGAGAATTCGGAATTAACAACCTTTATGTCTTCGGTTCAAACCGAAACTTATATTGAACAAGAAGCCAGAATAAAATTAGGCTTATCTAAACCCGGGGAAAGCGTGGTTATTCTTTCCGGTCTTGATTCAGTTTCGCCTTCGAATAACGGCGACGCTTTAACCGCGGCCGAGGTTGATAGTCTTTCTGTCCCGGATTTAAATGCTCTTGCCAACCCCCTTAAATGGTGGTATTACTTTTTCGACATTAATAAATTCGACATGATCAAAATTTATGGAAATCACTCCACTTAATGAGTACAGTCCGTCGCCCGTAACCCCGCCTCTGAAAAGCACCAATAAGAAGTTTCGTCTGTTAATCGGCCTTAGTTTCGGGGCTTTGCTTTTGGTAGTGTTGGCCGCGGTGTCAACGGCTGTTTATTTTTTACCGGCTAACGACATGCTTGTTCGTTCGGTCACGGCCGTTGTTCCGTATCCAGTAGCTTTGGTAAATTTACAACCAATATCTTTTAAAGATTTTTATAAAGAGTACGATGCTTTAGAAACTTTTTATGAGGCCAATCAAACACCCGAAGAAGAACAGTTGCCGGCAACGGAAAGGGCTTCTAATGTTTTAGACAGCATGATTGACCACATTGTCGTGTCTCAATTGGCTAAGCAATATTCAGTCGAGTTGGATCCGGTAAAGGTGGAAGAAAATTTACAAGCCGCCTTTACTCAAAGCGGTTCAGAAGAGGCTTTTTACACGGAAATCGAAAGAGTCTTTAATTGGACACGCCAAGATTTTTTAACGCACGCTTTGGAACCTTTAGTTTTAGCCGATCAGGTTGAAGAAAAAGTTTTATCCGACGCAACCCTTCAAACCGAAACAACTGATAAAATAAACCAAGCTTTGACCAGAATTAAAAATAACGAAGATTTTGCGACCGTGGCCGGCGAGGTTAGTGAAGATACCACCGCCGCCAGTGGTGGTGACTTAGGTCATTTAACTGTTGCCGAAATGCCGGAAGAATGGACAAACTTTGTTACCACTGCCGAACTGAATGTTATTAGCGAAGTTATTGATGTTGGTCAGGTTTACACTTTGGTTATGGTTACGGAAAAGGTTGAAAGCGAGGAAGAGACACAATATAACATTAAGGCTATCGTGGTTTATAAACGCGGTTTGGCTGAAGTAATGGATAGCTTTTTGGAATCTTCAAAGATCTGGAAGTTAATGCAAGTCTAAAAAATAAAAATATCGGCTGATAAGGCCGGTATTTTTTTATTTAATTTATACTGTCCCACTTCGCTCTCACAAAAAACAGGTTCGAGCTTCGTTGGGGACATCCCTCCGAAGCCCCACGTTCGCTGGGCGAAGGGGGATGGAGCCGAAGGCGGGGATTGCCCCGCCGTCGCTTCGTTTTGGCGGGGTCCCGCCAGAGGCGGGAAACCCGCGACTCGACTTTTAAAAATGGAGCCACTTCCGGGATTCGAACCCGGGATCTTCGCTTTACGAAAGCGCTGCTCTGCCAACTGAGCTAAAGTGGCATTTTTTAAGGCTGGAGCGGGTAACGGGAGTCGAACCCGTCTCTCGACCTTGGGAAGGTCATATACTACCGATGTACTATACCCGCTTTTTAAACAGAATCGCCCCGCCGCCGCTTCGCTTTGGCGGGGTCCCGCCAAAGGCGGGAGACTCGCGACTACTGCTTGGGAAGCAGTCGTTTTACCACTAAACCATACCCGCATTTATCCCAAATATTTTTTTGTCTCTTATTTCAACGCGTGGTATCATATCAGAAACAATGTCTTTTGACAACCATAAAGGGGGTATGATTCGGCTTAAAAACGTCAGTAAAATTTATCCGCCCAACATGGCGGCTTTGCAAAACATAAGCTTGCACATTAAACCGGGCGAGCTTGTTTCGATTGTTGGTCAAAGTGGTACTGGAAAAACCACCTTGGCCAAACTTTTATTTGCCGAAGAACAGCCTTCGCAAGGCGAGGTGATTATCGGCGGGTGGGATATTAGTCGAATCAAATCATCCGAGGTGCCATATTTACGCCGGCAGTTGGGTGTGGTTTTTCAAGATTATAAACTTTTGCCACAAAAGACGGTTTTTGAAAACGTGGCCTTTGCGTTGGAATCGGTTGGCAGCACCGGGCAACGCATAAACGAAACAGTTTCCCAGGTTTTAAAAATTGTTAATTTGGCCGATTGCAGTCGTCGTTATCCGCGCCAACTTTCCGGTGGTGAACAGCAACGGGTGGCCATTGCTCGCGCCTTAATTCATAAACCAAAAATTATCGTGGCCGATGAGCCGACCGGTAATTTGGACACTATCAATACTCACGAGATCGTCAATCTTTTAAAAAAAATAAATGAATTTGGCACAACAGTGGTTTTGGTAACCCACAATCGCGATATTGTTAATCATCTTCGGCACCGCGTCATTACTTTAAGTGATGGTCAGATTATTTCTGATGAAGAAGGGGGAAGATATCGTCTATGACCACGTTTTTTAGAATAATAAAATTCGCTTTTCAACATTTTTTCAGGAATATTTGGTTGTCTTTAACCACGGTTAGTATTCTTGTTTTAACCTTGTTAATTCTGGATGTTTTGTTGGTTTTGAATTTGGCTACCGGCGCCGCCATTAGTAATGTCGAAAGTCGAGTGGACGTTTCCGCCTCGTTTAAAGTAGGCACGGCCGCTGACGATGTACAAAGCGCGGCTGCTTATTTGCAGAGTTTAGTCGAAGTAAAAAGCGTTTCAGTCGTTACACCCGAGGAAGCTTTGGAATTGTTTAAAATAAAACACGCCGATAACCCGACGATTCTTGCTTCGCTTGATGAAGTTGGCGGAAACCCTTTTGGCTACCAGTTGGTAATTCGCGCCAATTCCGTTGATAACTATCCCATGATTTTGGAAGCGCTTGACCACCCATCTTTCCGTGACGAAATCGAAGAAAAGGATTTTACCGATCACGAACTTCTTTTAAACAGACTGTCGGAAATATCTTATAAAGCGCGACTCTTTGGCTCACTGATTTTTGCCATCTTTTTATTAATTGCCATCATGATTATTTTAAATACCGTGCGCGTGGCCATTTTTGTCCATCGTGAAGAAATTGCCATCATGCGACTGGTCGGTGCGACCGGCTGGTTTATTCGCGCGCCGTATTTGGTTGAAGCTTTAATTTTCTCCCTCTCAGCCACGATTATTTCCGCCGCCATAATTGTGCCGGTGGCGATTGCTCTTGATCCGTTACTTACTTCTTATTTCGAAACCCCGGCTCAATTAAAAGATTTTTTTATTGGTCAGTCACCGTTAGTTTTTGGCCTGGAATTTTTGGCTGTTGCCGTTGTTTGTCTGGTTTCCACAACCTTTGCCATGCGTAAACATTTGCGTGTTTAAAGTTCATCGGAGCCAAAAGTTAAAACTTCATTAATCTCCGAAGCCCCGGTTAAAATCATAACCAAACGATCAATGCCCATGGCCATTCCAGCGGCCGGGGGCATTTTTTTTATGTCCTCTAAATATTTCTCGTCGACAACAATCGGTTTCTTGCCAAGGCGTTGTCGTTCGGCTTGTTGAAAATCAAATAAAGCTTTTTGTTTCTCAGCATCACTGACCGTGGTAAAACCATTAGCGATTTCTAAGCCATTGATGTAAAGCTCGCTCCGATCAGCGGCTTCAGGATTGCCTTTAACCGGCTCGGCCATGGAAGTTTGAAAAATTGGCCACTCGTAAAGCCAAGTTGGTTTTTCAAAACCCAACTTTGGAGAAATTTTATCAATTAACCAGGAGAAGAGAATACCCTGATCGTCAAGAAAATTCTGCGGGGCATCAAGACCGGCTTTCTTAATCTCTTCAACCATCGAGGCTAGCGAAAAATCCAGGGCAATATTAATTCCCAGATATTTTTTAAAAGCCTCGCGCACGGAAAGCCTTTCAAAAGCTCCCTCACCCCTAACCCCTCTCCCGAGGTGAGAGGGGGAAACGTCCTTTAAGGCCCCAACCGCCGCCAAAACAATCCCCTCAGCCTCTTTTTCAATAACCTCCATGCCAACATTGGCGGCCTCCCATTCCAACATAGTGAATTCGGGATTATGCGTCTGGTCTTTGTCGCCGGCGCGGAAGTTTGAGGCAATGGTGTAAACCTTGTCGTAGCCAGCGGCCAAAAGACGAAGAATTTGGAATTCCGTCGAAGTGGTCAAATAACCACGCAATTGGTCGTTTTCAGTAACTTCAAAAGAGGTCAAGAATGCGTCCGGGTTGGTGCCGCGGATTAAAAGGGGAACTTGAACTTCAAGATATCCGGCCTGAAACAAGTAATCGCGGACAGCTCGGAGAATGATTTGCCGCTGTTCTAAAGCGGCTTTTTTGCTTAATAAAGACATAAAAAAAGGGAGGGGTACTAAATCATTAAACCAATTTCGTAGTTTCGTAGTTTTTCGTAGTTTCGTAACCCCATTAAACACGATTTTGGCTAGGTTGACAAACCGGCGACTTGGTGTTATCTTATTTCGTCCGTCTCGTGTCTAATCTTGTATTTTCGAGGAGAAACGAACAAATGACCAGCACTGACCACACCAGCCACGCCCACAACCACCTCGAGCGGTTTCGGACCGTCAAGGAAGAATGGCCCGGTTTCAACCTCTACCGGAAGATTCTGTGCTGCCCGTGGGAAATCGTCGAGCAGCTGGCCGCTTTCCGCCGCGTTCTTCTCTCCAACCTCAAGGATTTGGAAAGCTACATCGGACGCGGCGGATTCGACGTTTGCGATCCGGTGGACTGCGACTGCGATGTGAAGCCTCTTGATCCGAAACAGGTACACATCGAGGTCGCGAACCTTGGGTCTAACCCCAGCCAGAACGAACTCCGCAACCTTCTGGACCGCGTCCCCTTGGGCAACGATGCCCGCCGCACGATCCGGGAGACGATGGTCAGGTTGTACGGTGTCGCGTGTCTCGACGAGATCGATGAGGCCGAGGCCGTAGCCTGGCTTCACCACAACCACAGGGGCTACAACAAGGCCGTGCGACAGCTCATCATCACCACTGTCGGCCTCGCGGTCTTCCGTGCCATCCTGGTCCGCGACCTGGCGGCCACGGACGATCCGGAGTGGGGCCACCTCCTGCGCAAGAGCTACGCCCAGGCGGTCATCGCCAACTTCATCGACAGCGAGGAGTGGTGCTGACGACCGTCGCCGAACCTCCTCATCACCCTTGGATCGAAAGATCCGGGGGTTATTTTTATTGTCTCGGGTTTTTAAAAGGAGTATACTTTTGCTGAACGTAAAAAATATGAAAAAAAATATTTTGTGGCTTGGTTTATTTTTGACCTTGGGTTTTATTGTCTTAAATCCTGTTCATGCCGAAACTTTGGCCGATCAACTAAGTGGTCGCATTCTTTTGCAGGTCGAGCAACACGGCGAAGCTTGGTATGTTAATCCGGCGGATTCGGTTCGATATTATATGGAGGATGGCGCTGTGGCTTATCAAATGATGCGAAATTTTGGTTTGGGAATCACTGACGCTAATTTAGCTGCCATTCCATTAGTCGATGACACGACCGCGGCCAATTCGGTTGGTAATGTCTGTTATTCTCATTCCTTAGCTAACAGTGTGAAAGGTAAAATTTTACTTCAGGTCGAACAGCACGGGGAGGCTTGGTACGTTGACCCGGATACTTGCTACAGAATTTATATGAAAGATGGCGATTCGGCTTACACCATCATGAGGTTTTTGAGTTTGGGTATTACTGATTCAGATTTGGCCACTATTCCGTCTTCTGACGACGTTTCGTCGTCTTCTGGTCAAAGTACGACTTTTATTAGCCATTATCGAGTGGATGTGACGACTCAAGCCGGCGGCGTTTGGCCGACCAAAGACGGTGGATATCTTTTAAACGGACAAACCGACGATTTAAACCCTTTCTTTCCGCCCGAAGGTTTTTTTCTTAAAACAGATTCTAACGGCAAGGTTGTTTGGTCAAGACTTTTCCAGTCGTTTGAGTACACCACTGATCCAATGGCCACTCCGTACGGCTCTGAAAACGGCAAGGAAATAATCGAGCTGTCAGACGGCAGTATAATTGCCGTCGGTGATCTTATTGGTTTTACCGACGACGAATACGGCGAAAATAAAGAAAATTGGTACGATGTTTATATAACCAAATTTGATAAAGACGGCAACCATATTTGGACCAAAATGATTGGCGACTATGGCACAGACGCGGTTGATCAGGTTTTTAAAACAAACGACGGCGGTTTTATGGTTTCTCTTAAGGTCGATCAGTTGTGCAATTGTTCCGAGCCGGTTGATGCGTATAAAAATTACGTGCTGGTAAAATATACTGCCGATGGCGAAAGGGAATGGACTAAAAAAACCAGTTTTATAAAAAGTTCCCTTTACACCGATCCGTTTATTATCAGACCAACTTCAGACGGTTATATTATGATCGGTCAAGCCGAATCGCCTGAGGATGATGGTTTTATGTCTTCGTCCATGTCCACCATGGTTAAAACGGACAGTAATTTGAATATTATTTGGGAAAAAGATTTGGAAGCGGTTTCCCAGCAGTATTTAAATGCTGTTCCTAACGCCGATGGCACCTTTGATTTGGGCTACACAACCATGCGGATAACCGCCGGTGATTTTCAAGATGTCGAGACGACTTCTGATGGTGGCTATATTACTTTCGGATTTTTTAGCGACTTAATTACTCAAGGAACTTACGCGACTTTTACAATATCCACAGATATCGACCTGGCTGCCGCCAAGTTTGACAGTGATGGTAATTTGCTTTGGGTTAAAAGCCTTGATAGCGATATTCAAAAAAGAGAAAATCAACTTTACGCTGTCAAAACCACTGACGGAAATTTTGTCATAATGTCAAAAGATTATGTCGGCAGCGAACATTTTGATGAGTATTTGGATGATCCGGATAAATATCTTTCATTTTTTTACTCTTCCGGCGCTTTTTTAATCAAAACCGACGAAGACTTTAATGTTATTTGGTCAAAAGAAATTGGCGGAGTTGATTATATTGATCCGCAAGATCTCGAGTCGACGGCCGACGGCGGGGTGGCAATTTCCGGTTATTACATCACGCCCGAAGTGGCCACGGTTCGTTTTGGCGAAAATATTTATTATCAGGACGCGATTTTGATTAAACTGGATATAAACGGGGAGGCCTCTGGCGGTGCTGATTGGATTGAAGATTATTCGACATTTACAACTGCGGATGTCAGTGAATACGTCGTAGCTCACGATTTGCCAGTAACTTTTGAAGATTTTGCCTTTCAGGTCGATGAAGCTCCAACGCCGGCCGTCCCAAACCATACGGCCACGGTTGCTAACCTTGTTGCTCCTGCCGCTTCGACAGGCGTTGCAAAGGGTGGCTCGTTCTTGGCCGAAGTTCCTACACCGGGTACGACCACTGAAACTAAAACTTGGGCGCAAATAAATTATGATGATGTCATACCAGTGGAAACGACAAACGCCAAAAGCCAGGCGGTTGACGAAGACCTCTTGCCCGGTCTAAATGAAGTTTTTAATAACGAGGTTAAATTAAGGGATAATATGGGCGGTTTTTCTCTTGACTATGTTTTCAGTCGCGTCGTCACAGAAGGCGACATGGCGGCGGTTCAGGCGTATCTTGAGGATCTTGGGTACACCACTTACGATTCGAACACGTGGCAACTGACGATGATGAAAGTCGGTTACACTCTTACCATGACCTTTTCCATTGGTAATCAGAACAAGGGAACACTAAGTGTAACTTTTTAAACATTTTGATTAGTGCTAAACTGTAGATAATATTTTTCGATTATTAAACCCGATCAGCTTTGGCTGTTGGGATAAACAAGTCTATGGAAAAAAATAAAAAGGCGATAATTATTGTGGTGAGTGTCCTGGCCGTGATAATAGTCGCCGGTTGTGCCAACTACGGCTACAACCGTTGGCGCCAACAAAAGTTGGTAAACGAGTATTATCAGGCAATTTACGGCATTAATGCCCCAACAGGTATGGGTGGTTTGATGGGCGGCTTGGCCGGTGGAACCGGCGGCTTATCGGCCGATGCTTTCAGCGAGTTGGCGCGAATTGCCGCCGAAGAGGAAGCTCAAGCGGATGCTGATGAAGCCGAGGAAACAGCCAAAACACCGGCACAAAAGTTTAACGAAGCCACAACAGGCTATCTTGACAAAGACACTTCGTCACTTTTTGATCAAGTGGCCAGGCCGGAAGTTGAGTCGGTTTTTGATGATTGTAAAATTATCGGGTTTAGTCTTGGTTACGGAGTGGCGGGTTTTGCAGTTCAGGTAATGGTGCCGGAAAAAGTAACTTCGGAAAGTTTTGGTAAGCTGGTTGAAAAATTTACCGACGAAGGGTATCAGTCGGCTTACGGTGAGGTGAATACTGAAGACGGTACGGTTATGTTGGAAAAAGGTGATGGTAGCACAGTCCTCACTCTTGCCTTTGACCTTAATAGTGAAGAACAGGAGATAACCGTCATGTACTCAACAAACGAATAATTTAATTTGATAATATCCATTTTTTATGGCGCAAGCTTCTCAAAATACGGTCATGGCCGTATTGGCGTACATTCTATTTTTCGTTCCGCTTTTGACCGGTGATGCTAGCAGGGACGAATATGTTAAGTTTCATACCAAACAGGGGTTGGTTTTGTTCCTATTCAGTGTGATTATCAATGTAATTCATTGGATTTTGCCTTATCAATTGTATTGGTCGTTTAGTTGGGTGTTTGGGTTGCTCGGTTTGGCCACCCTTGTTCTCTTAATTCTTGGCATAATTAATGCTGTTAATGGTAAAAAGACACCTCTTCCGGTTATTGGTGGGCTGGCAAGCATGTTCAAATTTTAAGGAATCAAAAAACCACCCCGGATATTGGGGTGGTTTTAGTTATCCCCCTTTTTCAAAACAAAAATCTTGTTTTGTTGTATTTTACATATAGATGGATTGTGGTAAGATATTTTAAGGATATTTCTGTTTTTTAAGTTATGTCAAAGAAAAAACCCGTTAAAAAAATTTTAATAATTGAGGACGACGCCCTTTTATTAAGAGTTCTTTCCGAAACTTTTGCCAGAGAAAATTTTGAGATTGCCATGGTTGAAAACGGTTTGGAAGCAGAAAAAGCCGCCAAAGATTTTTCGCCGGATATGATTCTGCTTGATTTGGTTTTGCCGGGTCTCGACGGTTTTGCTGTTTTAAAAAATTTAAAAGCTGGCGAGGTAACTAAAAAAATTCCCGTAATCATTCTTTCAAATTTAGAAGATGTTGGCGATGTAAAATCAACTAAGGTTTTGGGGGCCGAGGAATATTTTATTAAAGCCAATACTGAGGTCGAAAAAGTTGTTGATTACGTTAAAAAAAGATTAAAGGTTTAGAAGACTATGGTTAAGAAAGAAAAAAAAGTCATTTTGATTATTGAAGACGATGAAGTGATTTTGCGAGCTCTTTATTTGTTGTTTCACGAAGAAGATTTTACCATTGCCACGGCCACGGATGGCGAAACTGGGCAGAAAATGACCGAAAGATTAAAACCGGATCTGGTTTTATTGGATTTAATCATTCCTAAGTTAAGCGGTTTTGATTATTTAAAAAATATAAAAGCTAACACAACTCTCAAAGCAATACCGGTAATTGTTCTGTCTAACTTAGGCGACCGGGAAAGTATTGATAAGGCAAAAGATTTGGGGGCGATTGACTATTTTGTCAAAGCCGATATTGATTTAAGTAAATTAGCCGAAAAGGTAAAAAGTTTTTTGGCTAGCTAGCATCTTTTAATATGAGGTCCGCCTGGTTGGGGTTGGTACTGCGAATATCTAATCGCATCTATCAAAAAAAACAACAGGTAATTGTGACCGAGGGAATAAGGGCTGTAGGGGTAGTTTTAGAACTAGTCGTTTTAGAAATTTTGTTGGCAGGCGTGTCTTTACCGCTTTATTTTAGTTTAAAGCCGCAATCGGTTGTGGCTTTTTTTGAAGAAAAAGGCAGCTATGCCAAGGTGTCTTTTGATTATAACTTGCGCCGCGTTATTACCTTGACCGGCGTGAGTATTATTTTGTTTATTTGGTTGATGAAATTATTACTAATTCTTGTTGTTCCAACGGTTTTTGGGCCACTTAAGTTATATAGTGTTTCGGAACTTCGGCCGCCTGATATTTTGGCGGTTGATACCCAGGCGCTAACGGTTGAAGCCGGTATACCAGCTGCTTCGATTGTTTTTGATTTGGCTGTCCCGGAATTAACCGGAATAAGAAAAAGCAATGGTCAGGATTATGTTTTTTATGGAGTCGGCCAATCCGGCTCAACCGTGGTTTTAATGCTTTCCGGTCAGCAGACCGCTGTTTATACAGAACAGGTTAAATCGGACGGAACCTGGCAAATCGAGCATCAACAAAAAGAATTTAAATTAAACGAAGGCAACCATTCGGTTTTGGTTTTTACATATGATGAAGCAAATCAAACCAGAAGCGAGTTTTCCAACGAGCAGTTTTTTAGGGTTCAAACCACCTTTATTGATTCGCTTACAAGAAACGTCGATGTCTTGGCTAACTGGTCGGTGGTGATATTTATTGTTGTTGGTGTCTTTTTGACCTTTTTAACGATTTAGATTCCAATTTTAAAAATATGGAGGTAAATTTACTAAATTTATTTTTGCGTTTATCCGGAACCACTCACGCTCTCAAAGAAAAACTAGTTAACGCAAAAAATATCGCCCAAATGTTATGGTTAGCCATTCTTTTGGTAGTCGTGGAGATCATTTTTTTGATTGTTTCACTGCCGCTTTTTTTTCTAGTTTCACCAAAAAAAATACAAGAAAAAGGTTTTTTGTTTCCGACTAAAGAAAAAAACCAAGTCCATTATCACAATTACCTGGTCAGGCGAAAAATAGGAATAATCACCCTGTTCGGAGCTGGCGGGATTTTGGTTTCCAAAGTTTTATTCGTCGGTGTAATCTCTTTTTATCTGCTCGGCGCCCAGGTTTTGTTGGCCGATACGCAAGATTGGACTTTTGACACAGCCGGTGACTATGCCTACGACGTGGCAAAAATTGAGGTAACAGGTGGCGCGGCGGGGCTAAAAGCAACGAACACAGTGTATTCGGGTGCCACAACAAATCCTGATTTTACATCAAATGCTAATGGTTGGACCTATGCGGACTGGGATCAAGGGGCGGGGGAATCTAATGTCGACGGTGCTCGTCAAGCGGCCGGGGGAAATCCCGGAGGTTGGATTCGTATCCGAATGCCGGTTGGAACAGGCGATCAATACGGCGGTTATTATTATCAAGGATTTACTACCACCGTGGCAGATCCAATAACTACCTTGAGTTTTGACTGGCAAGTGAGTGATTATGATTCAACTCCCAATCCAATCACTTTTAAAGCTCTTGTATTTGTTGATACTGGAACCGGTGCGCCGGTTATTGGTCAGCAAGTTTGGGCATCGTCAGAAATAACCGCAACAAGTAGCTGGGCGGGGGTTGTTAGTTTAGATGTGTCATCTAAGGTGACGGCGGCCGGTACCTACTATTTGAAGGTGGCAACATGGATTGAAACGAACACAACGAGCGGCGGACCTTATTCGGTTGGCTATGATAATGTTCAGTTGAATTGGAGTAAGACCGTAGCAAGTTACGATACAAGCAAACCAACAATTTATCCAAATTCGTCGCTTACAACAACCCTCTCGACCACCTGGGATTCATTCACCGAAACCGCCACAAAAAATGGGGGAGAAATTTATTATCAACTTTCCGATGACGATGGGGTTACCTGGCAATATTGGAACGGTTCGGCCTGGGCCACCGCTGGGTCGACAAATTACAATAATGCAACGGATGTGAATTCCCACATCTCGGCCTTTTCTTCAGTGAATAAAAAAATTAAATGGAAAGCGTTTTTGGAAAGCAATGGATCACAGCAGGTAATTCTTAGTAATATTTCGATTGGGTATACCGAAGACGAAGCTCCGAGTGTGGCCAATATTTCCCCTGCGCAAAATACTGCCGCGGGATATGTATTTGTGGAATATGATTTGTTGGATGCGGAAAGTGATACTTGCAGCTTAGTCTCGTACGAATATTCCCTCACCGGGGCTTTTGCCGGTGAGGAAGTAACAATGACCCCAGTGCCGGCCGACCCGGCTCATAGTGGCGTTACCGGTCTTTCCGCCTCGCCAACCGGCGTGACCCATACCTTTGTCTGGGATGCGGCTTCGCAAATCGGTGATCTTTACGACACGACTGTTTACGTTCGATTGCGGCCTAATGACGGCATTGTGAACGGAGACTATACCGCGTCTTCTGCCTTTGTGGTTGACGCGGCAAATCCGATTGTTTCAAATGTTGTGGCTTCGCAGACGGCCGGGGTGGAAACGGTTTCTATTTCTTATGATTTGGCCGACGACACCTCAGACACGCTTTTAGTTGAACTGGATATTTCTTCGGATAGCGGGGGTACGTGGACTGTGACTGATATTTCGGTGACAGGAGCAGTTGGGGCAGGGCAGACCACTGGTACCGGAAAAACTATTACCTGGAATGCCGGGGCGGATTTTTCCGGTCAGGATTTGGCGACAATGCAGGTACACCTTCGTGCCACCGATGCTTTTCAAAATGTCGGCGATTATGAGCCGTCGGTTGATTTTGCTCTCGATACCGCCGATCCTGTTGTGCTTGCGGCTGCGGATTTAGAAATTCAGCCACACGGTGGTTCAACTAATGTTGTGCTTGCCGGTAGCTTTACGGAAAATAATCCGTATACAAACGATTTGTATGTCGCGATAAATGATGGGAGTTACGGAACGGCCACAAGTGGGACCGGCTATACCGCGTCGCTTACGAATCAAATTGTTGATATGGGCGTTACTCTTGATGGTAACGATTATGTTTCTAAAGTTAAAATTACGGAAGCCGATACTTTTGGCCATAGTGCTGAAAACGAGAATGTCGCTCCAAACACCATATATAAATATGTTCATCCATATACACCAAGTTCACCGGTTGTGAATAATCTAACCGAGACCAGTGTTAATGTTCAGGTAATCGCAAATCCGGCCGAAGCTCCTGGATTGGAGTATGCGATATATGCAAACAACGAAACGAGCTGGGTCCAGGCCGATGGAAGTTTAGGGGGAAGCGAAGTTTGGCAAACAATCGCGGCGTGGTCCACAATTACGGTTACCGGGTTAACTGCGCCGGCTTCTGGTGACACTTTTCAAACCAAATCACGCAACTCAAGCGATGCCGCGCACGCTTTGACAAGTGAAAGTGCTCTGTCTTCAGGTGCCTCTGCCGATAATAGCGCTCCCGATATTCGTATGGATTCAGCGGCCCAGGTGAGTGGGGAAAGTTATGTAATGATTGAATATACTGGAACAGATTTGGAAGGTGACTTGGTGGATTTGGTTGTTGCGGAGTATTCTTTGGATAATTTAACCTGGTCTGAAATGACCGAAAAGTCCGGTGTTGATTCGGACGGTAAAATCGATCTTCCGTTTGCAGCGGGTGGAACAGCCCTTACTTTTGCTTGGGATGCCGGAGCAGATCTTTCTGATGTAGAAGACGATTCAGTTTATGTTAGATTGCAGGGAAATGACGGAACCGCAGATGGTGACAATGCCGTCAGCTCGTTATTTCCATTGGACTTAAAAGCCCCTGAAGTGAGTAATATTGTTGCTCTTCAAACTTCTGGTTCGGATTCCGTGGTTTTTACCTACGACTTAACGGATTTTAGTACAACGAATTTAACTGTTGACCTTGAGATTTCCGAAGATAGCGGAGCCTCGTGGTTGGTGCCTGACACATCGGCAACCGGCCATATTGGTTCTGGCCAAAGCGCCGGGGAGGATAAACAAATTATTTGGGACGCTGGAACTGATTTTTCCGACGAAGACGTGGAAACCATGAGAATTCATCTTATAGCCTCGGATCATTTTAATAATACCGCTTTACCAATTGCCTCGATTGATTTTGCTTTGGATACAAAGGATCCGGTCGTATTGGCAACCGCGGATTTGGAAGCCCAACCATTGGCTGGGGGTTCGGAAGTCGTGATTGGCGGAAGTTTTACCGAGTCAAATCCAAACACTAATGAGTTATTTGTCGCATTAAACGGAGAAGCGTATGGGACCGCTGTTGATGGTTTAAGTGGAGCGGCGACACTTACCGGTCAAGTTGTTGATGTTGGAACCGTCCTGCTTGGCAATGATTACGTTTCTAAAGTAAAAATTGTCGAAACCGACACTTTTAGTCACAGCGCTGAAAACGAAAATCTTTCACCGGCCTCGGCGTATTTATACGTAAAACCGTATATACCGAATTCACCAACTGTTTCAAATCCAACAACAGACACCGCGGACGTAGTTGTCAACAAAAATTCTTCAGAAGTTGATGGGTTAGATTATGCGATATTTGAAAGTTCAACGGGAAAATACGTGCAAGCTGACGGCACCTTGGGTGATGATGCAGTTTGGCAAACAACGGTCGCGTGGTCCACGATTACCGTGACAGGGCTAGCTTCGCCGATTTCAGATTACGTATTTTCGACCAAATCACGCAATCCAAGTGATGCTGCGCATGCTTCGACAAGCGAAAGTTTACTTTCGGCCGGGGCTTCGACAACACCAACTGTAGCTCCTAGTAGCACAGGCGGCGGCGTTTGGGTCGATACAGTTGCTCCAAATAAGCCGGTCTTGAATCCAGTGGCTACACCTACCGACCAAACCACGATTAGAATTTCCGGCCTATCCGAACCATTCGCGCAAATTGATTTGTTTGATAATGATGTTTTTGTTCAACGACTGCCAAATCCGGTTGATACCAATCGAAATTTTTCTCTGTCTTTAACTTTCACCGAAGGAAGTCACAGCATTACTGTTAAAGCGACTGATGAAGCCGGTAATATTAGTCAATTTTCTGATCCGTTAATTTTCCTTATCGACTTAACTCCACTGGAAGAGCCGGTTGTTCCCACCCCAGAAGTTATAACTCCACCAACAACCGTTACTGAACCAGAGGTTGAACCGACCGAGGTTGTACCAGTCGAACCGGTTGTTGTTCCTGAAGTTGTCGAAACCATTCCGGAGGTAACAATTATCCCCTTACCGACAATTCTCCCTATTCCTCCGGCCGAAGTAATTTTAGAAGAAGCCGAAGCAATCGAGGTTCCGACTTTGCCGACGCCGGAAGTTACCTTAACTATGGCCTCAGTCGGTGGAGATGAGTTTATTTTTCACGGCACAGCCATGCCAAAAAGCGATGTAGCGGTTTATATCCATAGTGATCAAGCCTTGGTTTATCAAACTAGAGCTGACGAGAAAGGCGATTGGCAAATCGCCCATTCACAAGATACGACCGAACTGTCGTCCGGTGATCATACTATTTACGCTGTAGCCGTTGATCCGGAAGCTAAAATTAAAAGTCAGCCAGGGCAGGTTATGATTTTTACCGTTGAGAAAAATTTATGGGCCAGTTTGTTTAGTTATCTGAATTTGCAAACCACTGTTATTACAGTTTTTGTTCTTTTAGTTTGTAGCTGGTGGCTTTTAAGGCTAAAAAAACGCGGGGTAGCCGTCTCTTAATTTCATGATTTATGGATAATCAATTATTTGCTCAACTTTTTGGTCAAAGCCCTGAAGCTATTTTTATCGAGGACCTGAATGGAAAAATTTTAGATTGCAACACCGCGGCCACCAAGCTGTTGGGATATAAAAAAGCCGAGTTGTTACAATTGACGATTAAAGATTTGGTGCTGGCCAAAGCGATAGCTAAACATTCCAAATTATCTAAGGAACTTTTAAGAAAAAAAGAGATTTCGATCGAGGCTTTTAGTAAGCGCCGGGATGGCACTTTGGTTCCGGTCGAAGTTGATTTTAAATTGGTTAGTTTAAGCAGAAAGAAATTGATTCTAGCCTTAGCTAGAGATATTTCTCATCACAAAAAAATTGAAAACGAGTTAACAAAAGAAAGAAATCAACTTTTTGAATATCTGCAAGTCTCCGGGGTAATGATGGTGGCAATAGACAATAGCGGTAAGGTGACAATGATAAATAGAAAAGGTTGTGAAATATTGGGGTATAAAAGAGAAAAGATAATCGGTAAAAATTGGTTCGATAATTTTATTCCGATCAGGTTTCGTAAACAAACCAAGGTTGTCTTTAAAAAAGTTATAAATGGCCAGGTTAAGTCTGTAGATTCTTTTAAAAATCCGATTCTTAACGCCAAGGGTCAAGAACGAATGATTGCCTGGCGCAATACGGTTTTGAAAGATGCGACAGGAAAAATTTACGCTTCTTTAAGTTCCGGTGAAGATGTTACCGATTACAATGATGCCTTAAAAAAAAGAAACGAATCAAACGAAAAATATTCCTCGATCGTTGAAAAAACCAGTGACGCCATTCAGATTTTATCGCCGAATGGTCAGGTGTTGTTTGTTAATCATGCTTGGTTAACAAAAATGGGTTATAGCCGACAAGCTTCCTTAAAGTTAAATGTTTTTAAAGATCTTATTGATCCGGATACTTTGAAACACTGCCAAGAAAAGTTTGCCAATATTTTGAGAGGAAAAAGTTTGAGTCGCATGGAGATTACTTACCGAAAACGCGACGGTAAAAAGATTTTTTTTGAGGGTAACGCCGTGCCAAAAATTGAAGATAAAAAGGTTGTTTCCATTATCTGTATTTTACGCGATGTGACTGAAAGACGGGTAAATGAACAAATCTTGAGTAAAAATGAAAAACGCTATCGTATTACCGCCGAAAAAACCGGACAATTAATTTATGAATACGACGTGAAATCTGGCAAAATTTTTTGGGCCGGGGCAATTAAAAAAAATACCGGGTATACCGAAAAAGAATTTGCTAAAAATAGTATTAAAGATTGGTCAGCCATGATCCATCCCGACGATCGTAAAAGAGTCAACGAGACGTTGGCCAAGGCTTTAAAAAAAATAGGGAAGTTTGAAACCAATTATCGTTTTCGCCAAAAAAACGGAAACTATATTGAAATAGAAGACCGCGGGATTTTTGTGAAAGGAGTAAATGGAAAGACTGTGGTAATGTATGGTTCGATGGAAGACATAACCGAAAGAAAGAAAGCCGAAGAAAAGATAGAGAGGAACGAAGAGCTTCTCCGGACCATTAACAACAGTTTGCCTTTGAGCATGGTTTATCAGATTATTAGACAAAAAAACGGTAAAAGAGCCTTTACTTATTTGAGCGACACGGTCAGAAGTTTTTACGGCATTTCTCCGGCTCAGGGTATAAAAAATTCTGCGTTGATTTATGACCGAGTTCATAAAGATGACCGAGATCGAGTTTTTAGAGAAGAAGAGCAAGCCCAAAAAAAATATTCCAACTTTAAAACCGAAGTCAGGGTTATTGGCCCAAACAAAAAGGTCAGGTGGTCTTATTTTATTTCCACGCCGACCAAGCTTTTAGACGGGACGACTCGTTGGAACGGGGTGGAAACCGATATTACTGAATACAAAAAAATCCAAGAAAAATTAAAAGAGAGCGAGGAAAAATATTTAAACTTGGTCGAAGGCAGCAACGATGGGGTGGTAATAATTAGTGATGGTAAAGTTAGGTTTGCAAACCATGTTTTGGCAGAGATGGCCGAAACTTCAGTGGAGGAAGCCCGCAATCGTTCAATTTTATCATTTATTGCTCCTGAATATCGGAAGTTTGTTTTAGACAGAAATCGTCGACGTCAGCGCGGTGAACACCTTGAATCAATATATCAATTCGATCTTTTATCTAAATCTGGTAAAAGAATTCCGGTTGAGGCCAACGCTTCAATGATAATGTTTGAAAATAAACCGGCTTCCATGGCGGTGATTCGTGATATCTCGAAGGCTAAAGAATTGGATAAACTGAAAACCGATTTTATTTCCACGGCCTCGCATCAATTGCGCACGCCATTGACCGGAATTAAATGGTTTACCGAGCTCTTGTTAAACAAAAAAGCCGGAGCTCTTACGGAAAAACAAACCGATTTTTTGCAGCAAGTTCATTTAAGTAACGAACGAATGGTTAAATTAGTTGATGACCTGTTAAGTGTCGCGCACATTGATAGCTCCGAAAAGTTTAGAATAGTAAACAAAAAAGAAGATCTGATGAAGATAATAAGGGAGGGTATAGTTAACCTAGAGGGAATGGCGGAAAGCAAGAAAATTAAAATAATCGAAGAAGAAGGTTGTCCGCCGCATTTGATTGTCTCGATTGACCGTGAAAAAATTTCTCAAGTTTTTCAAAATATTGTTAGTAATGCCATAAAGTATTCGCCAGAAAAGAGTATAATAAAAGTTGACTGTGAACTTAAGGAAAAAGAAGTGGTTTTTTCTTGTTCCGATCACGGTGTCGGTATTCCCAAACATCAACAAAATAAGGTTTTCCAAAGATTTTTCCGAGCCGATAATATTATGGGTACGGAAACCGGAACCGGCCTGGGGCTTTATATTGCTAAGAATATTGTGGAACGGCATAAGGGAAAAATTTGGTTTAAATCGATCGAGGGTAAAGGAACAACTTTTTATGTTTTATTACCGATAAAATAATTAATTTTTAAAAATATGACGAAGAAAGAAGTTATTGCTGATCAATTATGGAAAGTCGCCTGGACGTATATTAGGACAGTCGTTGATACTGTTCGGGAACCTTTTTTAATCCTTGATGAAAAATTGACAGTAATGTCGGCTAATAGAACTTTTTATTTGTTTTTTCAGGTTGAAAAAAAAGATACCGAGGGTAAAAGAGTTTATAAATTGGGAAACGGCCAGTGGAATATTCCCAAGTTAAAGATTTTATTGGAAGATATTTTGCCAAAAAATACTCATTTCGAAGATTTTAAAGTTGAATATATTTTTCCAAAAATCGGGCGCCGGGTCATGATGTTAAACGCTCGTCAGATTTTTACAGCCAATGAAAAAAAACCCATCATGCTTTTGGCCATGGAGGATATAACCAAACAAATTGAGCTTGAAGATAAAATGAGAGAATATACCAAAGAATTAACGGCCGAAGTCGCCAAAAGAACGGCTGAACTCGAAGAACGGGTGGAGGAACTGGAAAAGTTGAATAAAGCCATGATGGAAAGGGAAATAAAAATGTTTGAATTTAAAGAAGAAATTGAAAATTTGAAAAAAATAATAAAAAATATCAAGAAGTAAAAACAAACAATTAATTAAAAATTAATCTATGTCAAAAATTTTAATCATCGAAGATGAAAGCACCCTTTCTAACGCACTTCATGAAGCCCTGATTAACGGAGATGAAATTGAAATAGAGGCTGATGGCAGCAAGGCTTTTCAAAGAGTCAAAGAATATAAACCCGATCTTATTTTATTGGATTTATTTTTGCCGGGAAAACCGGGCGAAGTTATTTTAGAAGAAATAAGAAGCGATGCTGAAACTAAAAATATTCCGGTTTTGGTGGCCACGGTTAAGGCCGACAAAGAAGCGCGCGAGATTTGTCAAAAATTAGGGATCAGCGGATATTTTATTAAAGCTCACCATACTTTAAAAGAAATAGCGACCGAGGCAAAGAAGATTTTACATAAATAATTAAAAAACTCTTCGGGGGTAAGCCGGAGAGTTTTTGTTTTCTTTTAAATTAATTTAAATTGGTCTAAAAGCACCACCACGCTAAACACCCCAAAGAAAATAAAGATTATTCCCAGCAAAATTTTTCGCCACAAAGCCGGCTGAAAAATTTTCGGCAACTCGCGGCGGTTTAGCCATGACACCAGGCCGATGTGAACAAACATAGCCACGGCATTTAAACAAGCCCCAAGAACGATTAAGGTTTTTGGTTCGGTCGCGCCAAGGAGAAAAAGAATAATGCCGAAGGCGATTTGCGACCAAACAAAAATAAAATATATTTTGGAAAGATGAATAGTCTTTTTCCCACTTCGTTTCATTTGAGCAATGGCCGCGTTCTCCGCCATAATGCGTGAAGTTGAATCCATTACGCCAAGTTGTGTCTGAAACAACATGAGAGAGACAACCAGCAAAAAGGCGGCGCCAACGCCCGGGAACAGCAGACGCCCAATGGCCGCGCCTTCGTTTATAACAAAGTTTATTCCCGAGGCGTTGTCACTTAAGCCGAAGGTCGTGGCATACGACAAAAGCATGAGTAGGGAAATGGATAAGCCGCCGATAAACCAAAAGACTAAAGCGTGTTCTAATGATATTTTTTTCCACCAACCGAAAAAGTTTTTTTTGGCTTCTTCAGTCAATTCGAATTTTTCGCCTTCCAGTTTTATTTCTTGTACAACGCCGTCGCGTTTAAAAAGTCCGGCGATTTTTTGAGCATATTTACCCATGCCATAACCTTTTTCTTTTACATAAATCGATTGAGTCAGGTTAAGATTGCCGCCGGCCCCGGAATAAGCAAACGCTCCGAGGAAGGTGGCCAGAGCAATGCCAGCCGGAAGAAAAGTAAAACCATCACCTTGTCCAACCAAGCCTTGAGCCAAGGCCAGCCAATCAACTGGGTGACTTAGTATGATTGCTAAAATAAAAACAAATGGGACGCCAAGTAAAATAATTGTTTTGGTCAGTTTTTCCATTAAACCATAAACGGTTTTGCCGGCACTTAAAATTAAACCAATTAAAAGTAAAAAGCCAATAGCCACCCAAACAAAATTTTCGATTCCCAAAACCGAAGAAAAAACTTTGGCCGAAGCGGCAATAATGCCCGGCAAGCCAAAGCCGATAAAAGTCGAAAAAATAAACCACAGCGGCGCCAGTTTCCAAAATTTAGCAATGCCAACAAAAACGCTTTCACCTTTAACCAGGGCATAGCGTTCAATTTCCATGTTTATGAAATATTGGAAGGTAATACCGAGCAACGCCCCCCAAGCGATGCCAAGCCCATAATTTGAGGCAAGGAAGGGCCAGAGAATAACTTCGCCCGAACCAAGGCCCAAGGCAAGAATTACAAAGCTGGGGCCGATTAGCTTTTTAAGAGCTGGCGGGGGAGGGAATGATTTGGTTTCTTTTGACATAGCCCTTTTATTATAGCAAAAAAATAAAAACCTCGCCGTTCGACGAAGTTTTTATGATGTTTTTTTATTCAACAAATATTTTTATCAACCAACCAAATAAACTGAAACCCTTGCTTGATTCTTCCACAGCCTCGGACAATTCTTCATTTGTTGTCTCAAGTAGGCCAATTTGTTCAATAAGGTTTTGTTTGTCGCTTTGATTTGTCACCTGACTCATTAGCTGTGACATTTCTTCCAAACGATTTTGATTTTCTTCAAGCAGTTCGCCGGTTCTTTTGACCTCGCCATAATTAGGACCGAGGAAAAATTGGATAATACCACTGCGTTGTTGAATTTTTTCTAAACCGTCTTCGGCTTGTTCGTGATTTTGATTCTGGGCTTGAGCCATAACCCTTATTTGTTCGCCAATACCATCGGTTTGTTCCGTTACCTGAAGCACTTCTTGAACTGCATTGGCAACGATACTGCGGCGTTCCACTGCTCGGGAGTTTGTTTCGGCTGTTTCTTTTTCTTCTTCGATTTCTTCACCTTCATCGTCTGTTGTTATCTTTTCGCTGTTTTCCTCGCCCTCTTGTTCTGTTTCTTGATTAGTTAAATTTTGTTCTTCGCCCTGATTTTTAATCTGGTTTTGGTTTTCTTCTTGTTCGTCGTTTGTTTCGGATTCACCTTCTTCATTTGAACTATCTGAATCGTTTTCTTCCGAGTCTTCTTCTTCTTCTTCTTCTTCTTCTTCCGTATCCGCTGCTTCGTCAGCCGCTACATCTTGTCCTTGATTGGGGGATGAATCATTAGTACTATCCTGATTGTCGGCTTGGGCATAACCGGCCATGGCAAAAATCATTAAGCCGGCAATGATAAAAATAAGTTGTTTCATATTAGTATTGTTTAATCATTTTTATCATCTTAACATAAAAAAAGGCCAAAGCCCAATTTTGATAGTTGCCAAGATAAAGAAAATCGGCTATTCTATCCGCGTATTATTCCGAGATCGTCTAACGTGCCCTCCGAAGCTATAAAGCCCCTAGTCTGAGGCAAATAGCGAAGGAGGGTGGCAGATTATCCTGCCATCTTACGATCTTGGTAAAAGAATACTCCGAGATCGTCTAATGGCAGGACAGCGGCCTTTGAAGCCGTGAATCGTGGTTCGAATCCACGTCTCGGAACCAGAACAAAAACCCCATCAATCAAGATGGGGTTTTTGTTTAAAAGCGACTTTGGCGACGGCGTTTGCGTTTTTGTGAGCCGTTTTCATGGCGACGGCCACCGTCGGGGAACCTTCGGCCTGTCGGGCGTTCCGACATAGACATCATGACCGGCACTTCTATACCTGACAATTCCGGTAATGGTTTAACCGGAAGACGAATTTTAATAAGATTTTCAATTAAATGAATATCGTGTTTTTCTTCCGGGGCGGCGAAAGACACGGCTTTACCTTTAAGACCGGCTCGGCCGGTGCGGCCAATGCGGTGAATATAATCTTCGGCTTGGTCTGGTAAATCAAAGTTAACCACCAGTTCAATTCCAACCACATCGATACCACGAGCCGCAATGTCCGTAGCGACCAAAACGCGATACTTGCCGGTTTTAAAACCAGACAAAGCTTCGCGACGTTGGCTAAGCGAACGATCAGAATGAATTTCCGCGGCGCGATGACCAAGTTTGCCCAAAATACGATTGATTTTTTTGGCACCGTGTTTGGTGCGACTAAAAATCAAAACCGTACCTTTATATTCCAAAAGCAACTGTTGCAGTAATTTTATCTTGTCTTCCTTGCGAACAATAAAAACTTCTTGTTCAACTTTTTCCGCGGTGGTGCCCGAAGGAGCAACTTCAACCCGCAGTGGTTTTCGCATGTACTTGTTGGCAATCTGAGAAATTCTTTCCGGCATGGTCGCGGAAAATAGCATCGTCTGACGTTGTTCCGGAACAGACGAAAGGATTCGTTTGATTTGCGGTTCAAAGCCCATGTCGAGCATGCGATCGGCTTCATCAAGAACCAAAATGCGGACTTCTTTAAGAGAAATGGTTTTTTGTTGGATATGATCATTCAAGCGACCTGGGGTAGCAATAATAACATGGGGGCCGCGGCGAATGTCCTGACGTTGACGTTCCATGGAGGCGCCGCCAATCAGCACGGCCGTACGCAAACCAAACGGGTTGCCCAGTTTACTCATGGCTTCTTCGACCTGAATGGCTAATTCGCGGGTGGGGAGAATTATCAGCCCCTGTCCGCCGTTGGCCATGATCTGTTGTAACATTGGAATAGCAAAAGCCAAAGTTTTGCCAGTACCGGTTTGGGCAATACCGATTAAGTCTTCGCCGTTGATACCACTAAGAATGGATTTTTCTTGAATTGGTGTGGGAATTTTGAAATTCAAAAAATCAAGGCGTTTCAAAATATCCGGGGCAATGCCCAAGCCATAAAAAGAGGTCGAATTGTCAGGGTGTTTAGTCATAACGAAGTCCGTCCGAAGCCCCGTCTGATGGGGCGAAGGCGGATAAAAAATCATGTGACCCAATTCCTTCAGGCGGCATGATTTTTCATGTGACAAGAGGCTCGAGTCAGACCAGCTTAGCTGGTCGAATTAAGGTAAGAGATTACCATTAAAAAAGGTTTATGTCAAGGAAATTCGCTATAATAAAATAAAAAGACCCCATTACGGGGCCTTTTTGATTTTTCATCTTATACTTATACCGAACAGCCACCTTCTTCGCCGCAACATTTGCAATCGTTGCCGCACTTGCACCCTTCGTTACACTTGCATTCACCCTTACATTTACACTCTTCGTTGTCGACCCCACACTTACAGTCGGTTTCGCAACCACAGGCGCATTTGTTTTCTTCGTCCATAGGTTTTTTAGTTAATAATTATTTATTAATTTAAATGTTTGAAATATCGCTAAACCACGGATTTCTTCCGGTGAGGTCTTATTTGGATTATAGCTTATTTCGAAGGTACTGGGTATTTTAAAGTTGATCGCTTCAACACCACTATCTTTTTTAATTCGTCGATGATAAGCGGAGCGTGGCCAGGGGGAGTTATCCACAACCAGTTCTGTTTGCCCGGGCAGAGACTTGATTTGCTTTACTTAATAAAAAAAGTTAAAATAAAGACACTATATGAGTAAAGAAACTTCTCTTTTTATCGGTCGTTTCCAACCATTCCATAATGGCCATTTAAGCGTGCTTAAAGGCATGGCCAAACTAAGCGGTAAAATTTATATCGGTATCGGTAGTTCCGGACTTCATGGCACCCCCGACGACCCGTTTACTCGCGAGGAACGTCGGGAAATGGTTCAGCGCGCTTTACAGGAGGTAAACATTATTCCCATGTTTGATGTAGTCTTCGTCAATTTGCCTGATATGGAAGAAGATGTCGCCTGGGCCAAAATGTGTTTGGAGCTTTGTGAAAACCAAGTGACGACCGTTTGGACCGGCAATGAATGGACTAAAAAATCTTTTGAAGGGGCTGGTGTGAAAATTCAAGATATTAAAGAAGTCCCAGCGATCAGTGCAACTGAAGTTCGCCGCCGCATGGGCAAAGGTGAAGATTGGAAAGAGTTGGTGCCCCCGGCTGTGGCCGAGTATTTAATTGAAATTGATGGAACAAATCGTGTCAAAAAATAAAATTATAAATAAAAAACGTAAACTTTAAATTTACGTTTTTTTATTTGCAGTGATATAATATTGTCATGAAGGCGAATAATCGCGATGTTCTAAAAGTTTTTTGGCAACACACTCGCAAGTACAAAGGGAGGGCTTTTTTAGTTTTCTTTTTAATTATCCTGGCGACAATGGTTGATTTGGTTACGCCGTGGGTTTTAAAAGATTTGATTGACACGGTTTCCAGCAATATCCCCAGTTCGTCTTTATGGCCGGCTTTGAATAAAATTCTTTTATCCATGCTTGGCCTTTACGCCTTTGGTTTTATCTGTTGGCGCAGCCAGGGGTTTATGGCCGCCGATATTCAGTCACGTATCATGACTGATTTGGAAAAGACCTCAATGCATAACCTGCTCGGTCATTCCTATCGATTTTTTACCAACAATTTTGCCGGTTCCATTGTTCGAAAAATCGGTCGTTTAAGTCGTGGCTTTGAACGCATTCTCGACGAAACCTCGTATCGTTTTATTCCACTGTTCATTGTTATCATCGGGACTTTTGTTGGTTTGTTTTTACGGTTTCCCGTAGCCTCGTATCTTTTTGCCGGGTGGATTTTCTTTTTAATCGTTATCAACTATTTCGGGGCGCGTTGGAAATTAAAAACCGATGTCTTGCGGGCGGCCGCCGACTCCGAAGTAACCGGGGTGGCCTCGGATGTTGTTTCCAACATCAATACTGTTCAGCTTTTCACTGGCGATGAATTTGAGGATCAGCGTTTTGGCGAAACCAAGGAGGGCTGGCGAAAACTGCAACGTCGTGGTTGGTGGCAAGGTGAAACATTGTTTGCTGTTCAGGGCCTTTTCATGATTCCACTGGAAATTGGGGTTTTGTGGTTAGGAGCGTGGTGGTGGACCCAGGGAACTTTTACGGCTGGTGACTTTGTCTTTTTGCAAACTTACATCCTGGCCGTGATTAATCGTGCCTGGGATTTAAGTCGTGGTTTCCGCACAGTCTTTGAGGGCTTTGCCGATGCCAAGGAAATGGTGGAGATTCTAAAAACCAAACACGAAGTCCACGATATTGCCGGGGCCCATGAGTTGAAAGTTAAAAAAGGCAAAATCGATTTCAAAAAAGTTCAGTTTTATTTTCAAAGCAATCATCGTATTCTGACCAACTTTTCTTTGTCGATTAAAGATGGCGAGAAAGTGGCCCTGGTTGGTCCTTCGGGAGCGGGGAAGACGACGGTTACAAAACTTTTGCTTCGTTTGTTTGACATTAAAGGCGGTCGTATCTTGATCGATGGTCATGACATTTCCAAAGCAACGCAAGAAAGTTTACGTGAGGCTATTTCCCTGGTGCCGCAGGAATCGGTTTTGTTTCACCGCACCATCATGGATAACATTCGTTACGGTCGACGTGGTGCTACCGATGAAGAGGTTATCGAGGCCGCCAAGAAAGCCTATTGTCATGAGTTTATCGAAAACTTGCCAAATGGTTACAATACTTATGTTGGTGAACGTGGCATTAAACTTTCCGGCGGCGAGCGCCAGCGTGTGGCCATTGCTCGAGCTATTCTAAAAAACGCGCCGATTCTTGTTCTTGATGAGGCCACTTCCAGTTTGGATTCCGAGTCCGAGCAGTTTATTCAAGCCGCTTTGCGCGAGCTTATGCTTGATAAGACAGTTATCGTCATTGCTCATCGTCTTTCAACTATTATGATGATGGATAGAATTGTGGTAATGGACAAGGGTCGTGTTGTGGCTTCTGGTACGCACAATGATTTGTTGGAAGAAGAGGGAATTTATCAAAAGCTTTGGCATATTCAGGCTGGTGGGTTTATTGGGGAGTGAAGGAGACTAGGAAACTAGGAGGCTAGGAGGGTAGGCAGAAAATATAATACCCCGCCGCTCAGTGCATTTTATATGCATGGCAGGCGGGGTTTTGATTTAAAAAGACCTCCACCGAAGTGGGGGTCGTGACGTTGCCGCGAGGGGCGGCTAGGAGTCGTGGGCGAACTCGGTGTCGAAGAGCTCGCGCCGGCGCTCGGGCTTGCGCGGCTCGAGGCCGAGCGAGCGGAGCTCGTCCATGATCATGTCGAAGGACTCCCGGCCGTAGATCTCGAGGAGTTCGGCTTCGGTCCTCGCCACGATGCCACCCAAGGTCTTGATTCCGAGGTCGACCCGGTGGCTCGTGCTGAGGACCGGCGACTTGTGGAGGTCCTCGAGCTTGGTGTCCAGGAGCTGCTGCCTCTTCTTGTCCTCGGCCACCTTCCGCTGCTCCTCGATGAAGGCGAGGACTCCGAACTCGGTGTCGTCGAGACCTTGGTCGCGCAGGCGGTTGCTCCAGGCCTCGGCCACCTCGTCGAAGTTGTCGGGCAGGGTGGTGTGGCGGATGAACGTTCCGAGCGAGACGGTGGAGTCGATCGTCCCTTCGGAATACTGGATCAGCCAGGGAAGGGATTTGTGGTACGGGCGGGTCTCGAGCATGGAAGCCTCCTCTGGAAGCCGCAAGGTATTTGCGGACAGAACAAGTTAACACTTTTGAAATTAGGCGTCAATGGTTTTAAAAATGTTTTAATTCCTAAATAAAAAAAGACCTCCACCTTGTGGTGAAAGTCGAAGCGAGAAGGGTAGTTAGCACCCGTGTCCAGAGCCGACGTCGAAGATCTCGCGCAGGCGCTCGGGGTTCTTGGCCTTCTCCTCGGCCACCTTCCGCTGCTCCTCGACGAAGTCGAGGACGCCGAACTCGTTGACGTCCTTGAAGTCCAGGCTGGTCATGAGATTGCGCCAGGCTTCGGCCACCTTGTCGAAGTTGCCGGGGAGGGTGGTCTCGACGATGAACGCCGCGAGCGAGATGGCGGAGTCGCTCGTTTCAACGGAACGGATCAACCCCGGAAGGGTTTCGTGATACGGACGAGTCTCGGACACGGGAGCCTCCAGAAGCCGCGAGGTATTCGCGGACCGATTAATTTAGCCCAGCATTTCCCAAAAGTCAATAATCTTGCCAATTGCCGTGTTTTCTGTTAAATTCTAATCACAACTTATCTTATTACCCCCTAGAGTGACCGCTCTTGTGGGGGATTTGTGTGTTAATTTAAAATCTCTCCCCACCCCTCCCTTTAGTAAAGGGAGGGAGAAATAGTTTTGCCCCCTCTTTGCTAAAGAGGGGGATAGGGGGAGATACTAAAAATATGTTTAAACTCAAAGCGCCATACCAACCCGCCGGCGACCAGCCCGAGGCGATTAAGAAATTAATCGCCGGTCTTGAAAATGGCGAAAAGTTTCAAACCCTCCTTGGCGTCACTGGTTCGGGTAAAACTTTTACCATGGCCAATGTTATTCAAAAGGTTCAGAAGCCGACTTTGATTATTGCGCCAAACAAAACCCTGGCTGCCCAGCTGTGCAACGAGTTCCGCGAATTTTTTCCGGAAAATGCCGTGGAATATTTTGTCAGCTACTACGATTACTATCAGCCGGAAGCGTATTTGCCGCGTACTGATACTTATATTGAAAAAGAAGCCATGATTAACCAAGAGATTGATCGTTTGCGCCATGCGGCCACGCAGTCGTTGCTTTCGCGACAAGATGTGATTGTTGTCTCCTCGGTTTCTTGTATTTATGGTTTGGGTTCGCCGGTGGAATATAAAAAGACGGTTTTGCACGTGGTGGTTGGAAAAAATACCGGTCGTGATGAATTGTTGCGCCATCTGATCGATATGCAGTTTGAGCGGACCAATTCCGATTTAACTCGCGGTTCCTTTCGGGCCCGTGGCAATGTGGTGGAGATCATGCCGATTAATGAGGAAAAAATTTATCGTCTTCATTTTGGTGATGACGAAACTTTGACCGGAATCGAAATTTTGGATCATGTTACCCGCCGACTTTTGGAAGAATCAAAAGAAGTTTGGCTTTTTCCGGCCAAGCACTATGTGGTTTCGCCCGAAGGAAAGGAAACAGCTTTGAAACAAATTAAAAAAGAATTGGCTGATCGTTTGGCCGAATTGGAAAAAGAAGGAAAACCTTTGGAAGTTGAACGTTTGTCGCGTCGCACGCGCTATGATTTGGAAATGATTGAGGAAGTTGGTTATTGCAACGGCATTGAAAACTATTCGCGTCATTTTGACGGTCGCTCGCCTGGCGAACCACCATATACTTTGCTTGATTATTTTCCAAAAGATTTTTTGTTGATTATCGACGAATCACATGTGGCCGTGCCGCAAATTGGCGGGATGTTTGAAGGCGACCGTGCCCGCAAGAATATTTTGGTTGAGCATGGTTTCCGTTTGCCTTCGGCCAAGGACAATCGCCCGTTGAAGTTTGATGAATTTGAAAAAAAGATTGGTCAAGTTGTTTTCACTAGTGCCACCCCCGGTAAGTTTGAAAACGCTCACAGTACGCAGGTGGTTGAGCAAATCATCCGTCCGACTGGTTTGATTGATCCAGAGGTAGAAATTCGCGCCATCACCGGTCAGATTGACGACTTGATGAAAGAAATAGTTGTCCGCGCTGAAAAACATGAGCGGGTTTTGGTAACGACCTTAACCAAAAAGATGGCCGAAGATCTTTCAGAATTTTTAACAGAAAAGGGAATTAAGACGCAATATCTTCACTCCGATGTGGAAACGCTTGATCGCATCACCACCCTGACTGATTTTCGTAAAGGTAATTATGATGTTTTGGTTGGCGTGAACTTGCTCCGCGAAGGTCTTGATCTGCCTGAAGTGACCTTGGTTGCCATCCTTGATGCTGATAAGGAAGGTTTCTTGCGTTCCGAAACTTCGCTTATTCAAACTATTGGTCGGGCGGCTCGCAATGTCGAAGGAAAAGTTATTTTGTACGCTGATGAAGTGACCGGTTCACTCGAGCGTGCCATGAAAGAAACTAATCGCCGTCGGGCCATTCAATTGGCTTACAACGAAAAGCACGGCATTACTCCGCAAACCATTCATAAAAAGATTGGTGACATCCGCGCCATGTTCGGCGAACAAGAACAGGAAGTAAAAGATATTCTGAAATTGGAATTAACGGCCGAGCCACACGAAATCGAAGAAGTGATTCGCGAAAAAGAAAAAGAAATGCGCCAGGCAGCTTTTGATTTAGATTTTGAAACCGCGGCGATTGTTCGTGATGAAATTGTGTTGTTAAAGAAACAGTTAAAGGAGGCTAGGAAACTAGGAGGCTAGGAAACTAGTCTTGAACTTACATCTGCCTAGCTTCCTAGTCTCCTACCCTCCTAGTGTCCTATAAACCCATATGCCCGACTACATCAAAATAAAAGGCGCGCGCGAGCACAACTTGAAAAATATCAACCTCGAGTTGCCGCGCAATAAATTGGTTTGCTTAACCGGGGTTTCCGGCTCGGGCAAGTCGTCTTTGGCATTCGACACAATTTTTGCCGAAGGGCAGCGCCGTTATATTGAATCATTGTCAGCTTACGCTCGACAATTTTTGGGGCAAATGGAAAAACCGGATGTGGATGAAATCGAAGGGTTATCACCAGCTATTTCCATTGATCAAAAAGCCCATTCTTCTAATCCGCGCTCCACTGTGGCCACAATTACGGAAATTTATGATTATCTTCGAGTTATTTTTGCCCGTGTCGGCCGGCCGCATTGTCCCAAGTGTGGGAAAGAGATTCAGAAGTTAACGAATGAGGAGATGGTGGATGTGGTTGTCCGAACCGTAGGGGCACAAAATTTTGTGCCCGTACACGGATCGGTCAAAATTTTGGCCCCGGTTGTTCTCGGTCGAAAAGGCGAGTACTACCAGTTGCTTTATGATTTGTACAATTCCGGTTTTGCTCGGGTGCGGATTGATGGAAAAGAATACGATTTAAGCCAGCAAATTAAACTTAGCCGTTATCAGCAACACACGATTGAAGTGGTTATCGACGCGGTGCCGGCGGTTTCGTTGTTGTCCGACGAAAAAGGAGCGCGAGCGCGTTTGGCCGATGCTTTGGAAATCGCCGTGCAAAAAGGTAATGACACGGCGACAATTATTTATCCTGATAAAACCGAACAAACTCTTTCAGCCAAGTTCAGTTGTCCTGACGATGGTTTTTCCTTTCCGGAAATTGAGCCGCGTTTATTTTCTTTTAACTCACCTTACGGCGCCTGCCAGGCTTGTCATGGTTTGGGCACGGCTGATTTGTTTAGCGAAGAAATTTGCGCCACTTGTCATGGTAATCGTTTGCGCGATGAAGCGTTGTATGTTTACTTGCCCGGCAAAAAGTCGATCGTTGATGTTACCAAAATGTCGATCGAAGAAGCTCGCGATTATTTTTTGAATCTGGCTTGGACGGAAAAAGAAAATGAAATTGCCGGCACGGCCATGCGGGAAATTTTGAATCGTTTGCAATTCATGCTCGATGTCGGTCTTCATTATTTAACACTGAATCGTATCGCCGGCACACTCTCGGGCGGGGAAGCCCAACGTATTCGTTTGGCCAGCCAAGTTGGTTCGCGTTTGGTCGGCGCTTTGTACGTTCTCGACGAACCGACCATCGGCCTTCATCAGCGTGATAACGAACGTCTTATCAAAACCCTTTGTGACTTGCGTGATCTTGGCAACACGGTTTTGGTGGTCGAACATGACGAGGAAACCATTCGTGCTTCCGACTACATGGTCGAGGTTGGTCCGGGGGCCGGAGTACATGGAGGTTACGTTGTAGCCCAAGGCCCGGTGCCGGAAGTTTTTAATGATAAAAATTCTTTAACCGCGGCTTATCTTCGCGGTGACAAAAAGATCCCCGTTCCGGCCAGTCGTCGCACGGTCGGTCTTGATAAAATAAAAATTAAGGGAGCACACGAAAACAATTTAAAAAATATTGATGTTGAAATTCCCCTGCGTCGTTTTGTTTGTGTTACCGGGGTTTCCGGCTCTGGTAAATCAACTTTGGCCTATGACACCATGTATAAAGAATTGTCGCGCCGACTTTACCATTCCTCGGCCACACCTGGGGCCCACAAGGCCCTTCTTGGCACCGAATACATTGATAAGGCTATTTTGATTGACCAGTCACCCATTGGTCGCACCCCGCGCTCTAATCCGGCTACTTACACCGGTGCTTGGGGTCCGATTCGCGATCTTTTCGCGGCCACGGCTGAAGCGCGCTTTCGTGGTTACAAACCCGGTCGCTTTAGTTTTAATGTTCCGGGTGGTCGTTGTGAACATTGTGAAGGGCACGGTACTTTGGCCATTGAAATGCATTTCCTACCAACGGTTTATGTGACTTGTGATGTTTGCAAAGGCCGCCGCTTTGATCGCGAAACATTGGAGATTACTTTTAAAGACAAAAATGTTTTTGATATTTTGGAAATGACCGTGGAAGAAGCAGCCGTGTTCTTTAAAGACGTTCCGTTTGTTTCGGACAAATTGGAAACGTTGTGCCAAGTCGGTTTAGGCTATTTAAAAGTTGGTCAACCGGCCCCGACTCTTTCCGGTGGTGAAGCCCAACGCGTCAAACTCTCGGCCGAGCTGGCCAAGCGGGCCACTGGCAAGACTCTTTATCTTTTTGACGAACCAACGACTGGTCTTCATTTTGCCGATGTTGAACAACTTTTGAAAGTTCTTCATGCTCTTGTTGATAAAGGTAATACTGTGGTGGTGATTGAACATAATCTTGATGTGATTAAAACAGCTGATTGGATTATTGATCTTGGTCCGGAAGGCGGAGATAAAGGTGGGGAAATTGTTTGCGTCGGCACGCCGGAAGAGGTGGCTCGACATAAAGGAAGTTATACCGGGGAGTATTTGAGGAAAGTGTTAAAATAAAAAAAAAGAAGCCCGGGTAGGGGCTAAGGGTTTGACAGGAGTCGGACTCTGGTGGCCTGGCCTCGAAATTTGTTGAAACCGAGGCCATTGTTGATAAAGGCGACTGTTGGTTGCCTTGCCTCGTCGATGTGGCCGGCTCCAGCAAAACGTTCGACGATTACCGATTCGACATGACGATCACTACAGAAGAAAGTAAAGAGTTCCGATCCACTGCCGCTTTCCGTTGGGATGTCAGCGTCAATGAAACCATGTGTGCCGTTCCAGCAGACCAGGCGGCCGCGGAATTCTCGACCAAGGAGACTGGTCTTGATTCTCCTTGTGAAAGATTCCCAACGTTCCAACAAATCACTGATGCGATAGTTTCCATCAGCCGTGACTTCGATCAGGACAAAATCCGGAGAGTCCGAGTTGAGCCAGAGACTCGAGAGAGCCGTGAAAACTCCGAAAACAATCAGTGGCGTGACTTCCTCGGAGTTAATCTCCAAGAGAGTCAAGTTGTTCGCAATCTGGGAGACTTTTTCAATAGCTCCAGTGCGTTTATCCCAGTTGTCGCGGTTCCATGTGATCTGGAGGGCGATTGGTCTTCGAAAAAACGGCGTGCCGATCAAGTCTTCACGCGGCCATTGCACCACACCATCGATGCAGTGCCTTTGGTCCCAAACATCATTAGTGAGGATGTCCAGGTACCGACGTAGTGCAGCAATGAGAGCTTTTTCCTTTTCAAGGCCATTGGCCATGTCTCGTTCTCCCTTGGAAGGAACGTGTGGTCTATTAAACTAAAATTTTTTAAGGTTTTTGTCAAGCGTGGAAGAATCAAATAAAGATATGATCCCGAAAAAAATTAAAATTAAAAACAAGGCGCTGCCTGATTCGCCGGGCGTGTACTTCTTTTACAACACGGCCGGAGTTTTGATGTACGTTGGCAAGGCCACCTCGCTTAAAAAGCGCGTTGGCTCGTATTTTACAAAAGCCCATGATCGTCGGATTGCCGAAATGGTGGCGCAAATCGCCAGAATTGATTATTCGGAGACACCAACAGTAATCGAAGCTCTGGTTTTGGAAGCCAACCAAATTAAAGCCCGCCGGCCCAAATACAATATTTTGGAGCGCGATGACAAAAGTTTTCTTTACCTTACTATTACCAACGAAGATTTTCCCAGGCCGATTTTGTATCGTGGTTTGGAACTGGAACGTTTTGGTATCAATCCGTTTAGCCGCACCCTTTCACCAAAAGCCAAAAAACAATTTTTGGCGGTTTTTGGTCCGTACACCAGCGGCGCTTCATTACGCAAGGCCCTTGATTTGATTCGCAAAATTATTCAGTGGAGCGATTGCCAGCCGCCAGCCGTTACTGGTCGAAGTAAACCATGCTTTAACGTTCATATCGGCCGTTGTCCGGGCGTTTGTTCCGGGGCTATTTCTAAAAAAGATTATCACAACATCGTTAAACAGTTGATTTTGTTTTTTGAAGGGAAAAAATCGCGTCTGGTCAGCCAAATGAAAAAAGACATGAAGCAGTTGTCCAAGGAAATGAAATTTGAGGCGGCTGCCAAATTACGCAACAAAATTTTCGCTCTGGAACACATTCAGGATGTAGCCGTGATTTCCCGCGAAGATTTTGCCTTGCCGCTAACCAAAACAGAAAAGGAAGGGTTGGATTTGATGGGTCGCCTTGAGGCCTACGATATCAGCAATATTTCCGGCACTTCGTCCGTTGGCTCGATGGTGGTTTTTGAATCAGGCGAGCCGGCCAAGAATCTTTATCGCAAATTTAAAATTAAAAGCGTTAAAGGTGCCAATGACGTGGCAATGTTGGAGGAAGTGCTGCGTCGTCGTCTTAAACATACTGAATGGCCCTTGCCGGAAGTCTTTATTATCGACGGTGGGGAAGGACAGATAAATCGCGTGGCTCGCGTTTTGCGCGAGGCCGGGGTGAAAACACCACTGATCGGTATTGCCAAGGGTTTTGATCGCAAACAAGATCGGTTGGTTTATAATGTTAATGATCGCGAACTGGCACGCCTGGCAGCCATGGGTAAAGAGGTTTTTCAACGAGCCCGTGACGAAGCCCATCGTTTTGCGGTAAAATATCATCGTGTGGTTCGTGGCCGAGGATTGATTGGTTCGAGTTTGTAGTAGGTAGTATGTAGGCAAAAGTTCCCGATTAAATCTATTGCCTACCCACTACATACTACATACTACTAACCTAAAATAAATATGAACAAAAAATTAATCATCAACATTTTCGGTTGGGTCGGCGTGGCTCTGGTTCTTGGCGGTTATGGGCTGGTTTCTTTCGATCGTTTGGCCGTACATGATCTTTCTTATCAGTTAATGAACGGTTTCGGTGCGCTTTGTTTGATTATCGAGTCCGCTTGGCGTAAAGATTATCCATTTACTGTTCTGAATGTCGTTTGGGCAGCTATCGCCATCTTTGCGATTTTGAGTTTTGTTTTTTAATTTTAAAAAATGATTGTTTTCCACAATACCAGGATTGACAAAATGTCGATTTTATGGTGGAATAAAAATATCTCAGCGAGGTTCTGAAAAGGATCTTGTCTCTGGGTGCCAACATAACAGCTCCCCTAATAAATCGCGCAAGCGGTTTTTGGGAGTTGTTTTGTTTTATAAGACCTCGGTTAATTTGGGCCCGTGGAGGTAACGATAACCTCGCTGAGCTTGGTACCCAGAGATACGGGTTTGATTCCCGTCGGGTCCACCACAGCCTAAGGGTTCTAACCGAGACCAACCAACCCTGCTGATTAAATTAATTAGTGGGGTTTTGGTTTTTGTGAAAGTGGGGAATCGGGGTTATCCACAGAAAATTTAAAAAGTGAAAAAATCCTTAATGAAAAAAGGGTTTTTTTGTTGATAAGTTTTTCTTGACGCTAATATCAAAGTGGAATAAAATGGGTGCAGGTGGAAAAAAGTGGGGATTGGATTGAAATGTCCGATGCTCACATTTTATTTAGCAAAAAAGGGCACCACTAACAAGAACTTCGTCGAGCTCAGCTCGACTTCGTTCAGGGGGCACTTGCCCCCTTCTCTTCGGGAGACTTCCCAAGTGTTAACTATTATGTTCATAGGCGAGTATCATCACACTATCGATGAAAAAGGACGACTGGCCGTGCCAGTTAAATTTCGTTCTGAATTAGCCCAAGGCGCAGTGGTTACACGCGGACTTGATTCTTCTCTTTTCCTGTTCCCCAAGGAGGAGTGGGATAAGCTGGCCACAAAGTTGGCCGGTTTGCCCCTGGGGCAGTCTAATTCTCGGGCCTTCGCCAGACTCATGCTTGCTGGTGCCATGGACGTGGAGTTGGACAAACAGGGAAGGGTGATTTTGCCGGAATACCTCCGGCAGTACGCGGCACTTGGGAAAAGTGTAGTGGTTGCCGGTTTGTACACCAGAATGGAAATTTGGGACGCGGGTAAGTGGGAAGAATATAAAAAATCCACCGAAGCCGATGCTTCGCGCATCGCCGAACAGCTGGGGGAGCTCGGAGTCTAGTATGGCACCGACTCAGCACATTCCGGTTTTGCTGAAGGAGACGATCGAGCTCCTCAATCTCCGGCCGGGCGACCAAGCCATTGATGGCACGGTTGGTCTGGGCGGACACGCTAAAGCTATCCTGGAGAAGATTTCTCCATCTGGTCTGCTTTTAGCTCTCGATCGCGACCCGCGCCAAATCGAAGCGTCTCGCGCCAACTTGGCTAAAGACGTCGCCCACATCACATTCATTAACGATTCCTACGCCAACCTGGCACAACACGCCTATGCTCAAGGATTTGTTTCTCCTGCTGCCGTGCTTCTGGACCTGGGTTACAGTTCAGTACACGTTGATAATCCCGAACGCGGATTTTCTTTCCAGACTGAAGGACCACTTGATATGAGATACGATCCGGCCGGTGAATTGACCGCAGACACAATAGTCAACACTTGGTCGGAAGAAGAATTAGCTCGCATCTTTCTGGTTTACGGGGAAGATAGGAATGCCAAAAAGATTGCTCGAGCAATTCGCGAAGCCCGTCGAGAAAAAAAGTTTACAACAACCACTGAATTAGCCGAACTGATTGCCACGGTTGTGCCGCGTCACGGCAAGGTCCATCCGGCCACCAAAGTTTTCCAAGCCCTGCGCATTACTGTAAATGACGAGTTGGGTGAATTGGAACGAGCTCTGCCGAAAATTATCGAGATCATGAAACCGGGCGGCCGCTTGGCGATTATCTCCTTCCATTCTTTGGAAGACCGCATCGTCAAAACTTTCTTTAAAAGAAACGATAAAAAAACCTTAAACATAATAAATAAACACGTGATCGTTCCATCGGAGGAGGAAATGGAAAGCAATCCGCGCTCAAGGAGCGCCAAACTCCGGGTGGCCGAAAAAATCTGATTATGTCCCGCTTCAGCCAAACTATCTTTACATCCGTCAGAAAAACTCGCAGCTTCATGGCCTTTCTGTCGCGTCACCTTTCGGCCGTGAATCTGATCGTCTTTGTTATAACCGCTGCCACTGCCTTGACCTTCGTTGTTCAAGTTAATGGTTCAGCCACCAAAGGCTATCAAATTCGCGAATTAGAAACTGCTATCAACCAACTCGAGCTTGATAATCAAGCCATGCAGGTAAAAATCGCCGAAACTCGTTCCATGGAAAATATCGCCGCCAAAGTGCCAATGCTTGGCATGGTTCAAGCGACGACCCCGCAGTACATTTCCGGCTCACCGTCCACAGTTTCCATGAATCGCTAACTTAACCGAACAAACGTTTGTTCTGGGCTCGCCTTGAGCGAACGTTATGAAAAGACCAAAATAAAACGAAATACCCAAACCCTCTGGAAATCCCGAGGGTTTTGGTTTAAAATCAAGAAGTTATGTTTGAAATTTTGAAAACCACCGGCCTGGCGCGCCGCGGTCGTCTAACTTTGCCGCACGGGGTGGTGGAAACGCCAATCTTCATGCCTATTGCCACCAAAGGCGCAGTAAAAACTTTGTCGTCCGCTGATGTTGAAAAACTCGGGGCGCAAATTATTCTCTCCAATACCTATCATCTTCTGCTTCGTCCGGGGTTGGAAGGAATTAAAAAGCTTGGTGGTCTTCACAAATTCATGAATTGGTCCAAACCGATCTTGACCGACAGTGGTGGCTATCAGGTTTTTAGTTTATCAAAATTGAATAAGACAACAGAAGACGGTGTTACTTTTCAGTCGCACATCGATGGCTCACGTCTTACCATGACCCCCGAGTCTTCCATGGAAATGCAGGCGGCCGTTGGTTCGGACATCCACATGCAGTTTGATGATGTGGCCGAAGGTGAAGCCACGCGCGAGCGGCATGAGGAAGCTATGGAGCGTTCACTCCGCTGGGCTAAGAGGTGCAGAGCGGTTCCAACCGATGGAAACAAACTATTCGGTATTGTTCAAGGTGGTACGCATGAAGATCTTCGAGCTCGTTCGATTCAAGGACTGACCGAGATCGGTTTTGATGGTTACGCCATTGGCGGTCTGTCGGTCGGCGAACCGCGCGCCGATGCTTATCGTATTGTTGAATTCCTTTCCGACAAATTGCCGGCCGACAAGCCGCGTTATTTTATGGGTGGTGGCATGCCTGAGGAGATTGTTCATTATGTTCGGAACGGTGTGGATATGTTCGACTGCGTTTTACCAACCCGCAACGCCCGCCATGGAACGTTATTTGTTTGGAATACTGATCCGGAAAAGTGGAATCCTTTCGAAAGCGAAGAAAGCGATAGTTTTTACGAGCAAGTGCATATTACTAACGAAAAATTCGCTTTTGATGAAGGCCCGCTTGATCCTTATTGTGATTGTGAGACCTGCAAGACAACCTCGCGAGCGTATCTTCGCCATCTTTTCCAAGTCGGCGAGATTTTGGCTCTTAGACTTGCGACCGTACATAATGTAAGATTCTATTTGAGGATGATGGAGCAAATAAGAAAAACAATATGAAAGAATTAATCCAAAAAATTATTCAATTAAAGGCTAAACGAGTTGTTCGCAAGTTTAAGCCGCACATTGTGGCCATTACCGGCTCGGTTGGTAAGACTTCGACTAAAAATGCGATTGCCGCGGTTTTGAAAACCAAATTTGATGTTCGGGTGGCTGAAGGGAATTACAACAATGAATTTGGCGTGCCGTTTGCCGTGCTTGGCGTAAAAAGTCCGGGCAAGTCGGTTTTGGGTTGGTTGAAGATTCTTTTTAAAAGCGAAAAACATTTCCCGGACATGCTGGTTCTTGAATTCGGGGCCGATAAGCCCGGTGACATTTCCGCCTTGTGCGAATTGTTTCCGCCGGAAGTTGGCGTGATTACGGCCATTACCGGCGTACACGTGGAAAATTACGGTTCGGACATGGAAAAGTTGATTGCGGAAAAAAGAAAATTAATCGAAAGCCTAACAGTCAACGGTTTGGCAGTTTTGAACAGTGATGATGAAAGAGTTAGAGCTTTTGTTGAAGCCGGCAAAGCGCCGGTGGTTACTTATGGTTTTAATTCTGCTGATGTACAAGGAAGTGAAGTGACTATTGAAACACGTGATGATTTTTCTTTTGAACCTGGTGAAACTTTTGCTTCCTCAAAATTCACTGTTCATTCCAAAGAAAATTCCAGTGAACTTATTTTGAAAAATACTTTAGGGCGAGGCCAAGCTTTATCTGCTTTAGCGGCCGTGGCCGTGGGTGAACATTTTGGTTTAAGTTTTGAAGAAATGTTCCCAGCCCTGGCTTCACTCGGGCCGATTGCCGGGCGTTTGCGTCCGTTGCCGGGCATCAAAGGCGCACTGATTATTGATGATTCGTACAACGCCGCGCCAGCCTCGGTTTCAATGGCCTTGAAAGTTTTGGCGGTTTTTGAACCGCGAGAAAATCGTCGTCATATTGCTGTCCTCGGCGACATGGGCGAGCTTGGAACTTTTTCCGAAGCCGAACACCGAAATGTTGGCCTGCAGGCCGCTTCGGTTGTTGATCTGCTTGTTTGTGTTGGCGAAAAGGCGCGTGACATTGCTAACGGAGCGCGTGAAGCTGGATTGGAAGCCGAAAAAATTCGTGAATTCGCCAATTCGATTGAGGCCGGTCGTTTTATGGATAGCGAAGTGAAGCAAGGTGATATCGTTTTAATTAAAGGTTCGCAAAGCATGCGAATGGAAAAAACTGTTAAAGATTTGATGGCCGAGCCAGCTCGAGCTTCTGAATTGTTGGTGAGGCAGTATGGGAAGTGGCTAGTTTCATAAGATTTATTAAAGTTTTTGTTCAAGAAAACCATCGATTTATTCGATGGTTTTATCTTGACTTTTTTGGGTTTTTCGGTTAAATTTTTTGTCGGAGGTACTCATGGATTTATCCAGCACGTTTGTGGTTTTTTTGTGCGGTTGCGTGTCCGTGGTCGTTACGGTCTTCGTCCTTTTCCACTGTGCCTACTACTGGACACTGTGGCGTTACCGCTGGGCTAGGTCGATCATCCTCGGTATTCTGGAAGCTGCCGATAAGCCCATGACCATTCAGCAGATGATGGCCGCTGACGCCGACCGTTTCCACTGGGTCATTCCGTTCAAGTTTTGGATTGGGAAGATGATCGATGATGGGCTGATCGAGAACGTCGGGATCATCGGCCATCCGCCTTATAAAAAAGATAGTTCCTTTTTCTTCACGTTTTCCCTCACCGAAGCCGGCAAACGAGTAAATGCCGGTTACTTTACGAAATAGTTTTGCTCACTCTCGTAATCGCGTTCAGCCGCGATTTTTTTAATAAAAAAATCCACCACACTGTCTGGTGTTACCAGTCAGGGGGTGGAAGTACGTGAAGAAACTAGGTTGTTGGCGAATTTGTAACAGTAGATCCGATAGACGCCGTTGTCGATTTCGATGATGTAGTTTTGTTCAAGCCAAGTCTTGAATTCCGGCCAGGCCAACAGTTTGTCAAAGCCCCTTGGGTCGCTGTCGCGACTTGTGACAAAGTAGTCTGGCGGATCGTTTTGTACATCCGTGAGGAAACGGTGACGTATTTCGTTCCTTGCCGGGGTATCTTTCCCCATGAAAAGGAACAGGTCGTACACCATGCCAGTTGCCGGCAGTCGCCCAGCCTTGACCATGGCGCCTGACACCGAGTCCACGTAGGTGAGAGGTTGTATTCTTGCCTCGGTTGGTAGGTTCCGAAGCGCGGTTTCGACAGGAATAACGTCCGAATGCGTCGTGCTCTGTTGATCGTCCGGAATGAACCACATGAGTGGCCACGTGCAAACCAGCGCGACGGCAACAGGGTAACGCGTTGGTTTTTTCATCTGCATGATGGCCACACTGCCGAAAGCCAAGATTGGCAGGAAGTGGTACCAGAAACCCTTATTTTGCACAATCAAGTGCAGGGCACCCATAATGGTCATTGCCCACATGAGATTACGACCCGGGTTTCGATAGACGGCGGCACTGGAAATTACCACCGCGACGATCGTCACCACGAAGCGCATCCAGATGGGGATTTGTGGCATGAGGCCGTACGTCTCCGGGCCGTTAGCTATGGGGATCAATGTTGTCATGACCCACCACAGATCCGGGAGAGCATCGTAGTAGTCCACCCAGAAAACAACGGCCATCAACGGTAGAATTGCGCCGTCGATTGGAAGGGACAGCTTACGCCACTCGTTTTTCAGTACGAGGGTGCCGAGGGGTATAGCAAACAGGACAGCGTCAACCTTGATGGTCGAGGCACAGCCAATAAGTAACCCAGCCACGGCGAGTTGCCAGTCCTGGTGTTCTTTTTCCCATTGTACGACCAGTACTGCAGCACCAAGCACAAACGCGGTAATAACTGCATCGCGCTGCACAGTGCCGTTGTGTCCGAGCATGATTAGATGAAACCCGGAATAGAACACGGCCGGCGCGGCGGCGAAGGTCCCAGTTGTTTTGCCGAGACGCCACAGTAGACCTACAATTATCGCAAGCATCAGCAGATCTGCCAGACGGAAACACATGTCTGATTGGCTAATCGACTTGAGCCCCATCAGGTATAAAAGTGTTCCGGGCTGGTTAACTTCGATGATCTCCTTGTATGGCAGCATGCCTTGCATGATGAACCAGGCCGAGCTGCCAATTTTTTCCGCATCAGATCCGATGTCGGAGTTAATGCTTACCAACGCGATTGACCCAAGGAATGAACCGATGATTGCCACCAGCACATTCCATGGCGTGAGGATGTGCTTTTGTGACAAGTGGACCTCGGTTAATCTGTGAGGCTATGATGTGAAGGAACATCGGACAAAAAATTATAGAGTAAGAAAGTAAAAAAGTCAATAAACCAAATTAAAACAAAAGCGCACCCGTCGGGAGCCAATGGTTGGCTCAACCGAGCGGGTGTGCGGGAGGCTAGGAGGCGACCGCATTGGCACTGCGGGTGTGTCGCATGTAGCGCCGGTAGCAGAAGGCGGCCGTTCCCCCGATCACGATGTTGTACGCGAGGTACACGAGGGCGAAGGGCAGGATGGTGCAGGACCACCACTCGCCCAGGTACTTCTCGATGAGCTGAGTGGAGGAGACGAGCAGAACTATGGACACGGGTGCTGTGACCAGCATCGCGAACCACGAGATGCCGGCCAGAGACCCCAAGAGTGCACTTGTGACCAGAAACTTGTGGCGATTCATCGATACCTCCAGGTTGGAGAGGAAAAGTGTCGACAAATGAAAATATAACAAAATTGGCTTTGTGTCAATCCTCGACAAAAAACTTTTTTTGTGTTATCTTAGTCAGCGTCAAAACGGCCCTATCGTCTAATCCGGCGAAGCCGGACCCGGCTCCGCCGGGCGGTTAGGACGGCGCCTTTGAAAACTATGTATTTTGTCTATGTTTTACAAAGTGAAAAAGATGAACGATTATATATAGGTTCATCTGCTGACCTTGACAAAAGATTGAAACAACACAATAGTGGAAAAACAAAATCAACAAAACCATATCGACCTTATAAGTTAATTTATACTGAGGAATTTCAGAGTAAAACAGAGGCTTTGCAAAGGGAAAAACAAATAAAAAATTCAGGGTTCATTCGTAAACAATTAAAAGATGGCAATTATAATGGCCCTATCGTCTAACGGTTAGGACGGCGCCCTCTCACGGCGCAAATCCGGGTTCGATTCCCGGTGGGGTCACCAAGCTGAGCTTGGTTTCTTATTCTGTTGTAAGAGAAAAAGCTAAGCTTTTTCTCTGGTGCACCTAGAATAAAATTCAGACTCAGCTTGGTGAAGCCAGTTAAACTGGCTCACTAAAAACAACTCTCCTTCGTGGAGGGTTGTTTTTTGTTTATAAAAAAATCCCAGTCTTGGCGGACTGGGGGCTCAGCGCTACACCGTCTTGCGATGTGTAGCGTGAGGAGGTGAGGGGCTACCTAGGGACGCCCGTCGAGGTTGATGGTGATGGTCAGGTCCGGGGTGTTGTTGAACCCCGGGATGACGCAGGTTCCGGTTCCCGCGGCCGCATCGCCGGTGATGTAGACGCGCACGAAGTTGTCGTCGTCGCTCGCGATCGGGTCACAGGTGACGCCGCTCCACAGATCGTCGTTGTCGTCGTGGGCCGCGAAGCAGCTCTCGACGTCGTAGTCGCCGTCCGGGATCTTGATGGTCCGGAGCTTGGTGATCCCCGTGGCCATCGTGAAGTAGATCTCGTCGTCGCCGGTGATCTCGATCATGCTCGGCTCGTACACACTCGGAGACACCGGGTGTACGACCAGGGTGTTGCCATAGCCCGAGCAGGTGACCTGCTGGGGCCAGCTGGTCGGCCAGTCCGTCTTCTTCCCGGTGAAGTGGACGTAGAGGTCGCCGTCCTTGGCCTCGCACTTGATGAAGCGCCAGCTCGAGTCGTAGATCCCGTTCTGCTGGTTCTGGTCGAGGTCCCACGCCGAGACCGTGAGGACGAAGACGTCATCGAGCGGATTGGTCGGAGCTCCGCTGACGATCGGGAAGTTCACGTGGTAGGTACCCGCGAGGGCACTGATGGTGATGGCGAGAAGCATGAGCATGGTGGTTCTTCCTCCTAGCCTTCACAGGTTTCGAAGCTGCCGTAGTCCAGGCCGAGCCCGCACTCGCAGACGACATCGCCGGTGAACTCGTTGCAGTAGAAGTAGGTGGTGACGATGTTCTGACCGGTGGTGCTGGCCGCCTCGGCACAGCGCTGGTCGCAGGCCACGTGTTCTTCGGCGCAGTCGAGCCGCTTCTTGCAGTCGATGCCCGCGAGGAAGGGGATGCAGAGGAAGACGAGCCCTCCCAACAAGAACCGTTTGATCTTCATGAAGGAGCCTCTCTTTGTTTGCCGTTTAATTCTACGGCTGATCGAGTATAAATGTTTTAAAACAAACCGTCAATTGAGTCATCAAAGATAACTTTCCTTCGTGGAGGGTTGTTTTTTGTTTATAAAAAAATCCCAGTCTTGGCGGACTGGGTAGGGTAGGGTCAAGTCTTGGACGTATCCACGACGATTTCGCATACAGGGAGTAGACCCCTGTTTGTGGCTTCGTCTCTGTGGATCCACGTGGAGTTTACCCACTCAGACTTGGGCGCTTCGAGGTCACTGCCGTGCGGGCGACGGTAAAAGCCGCGTCGCGGGTGCGGACGCACCGTACGACCCGACGGCTCGTCGGAGGCATGCCTGGTTCGCACACCACTTGCGAATTCAGTTTGCGAGCCGACTTCGAAGATATTTGCCCCGTCGGTGAAGTCGTTGCTACGCGACGAGCCGGTCTTTGGATGTTTCGATCTTCCGACAACCTCAGTTACGCGTGTTCCGTTGGCGATGAGATTGCAGAAGGAATAGATGAGCCGCATAAGCGGTCCTTCGCTTATCTTTTCGTTCAGATCTCCGATTACGCTGAAGAGGCCCCGATCAATCAGGAAGGCCGGAAAGCTGATCAAATGGAGGTACTCTTTGTCGTTGTTTATCAATTGATCGATTTCTTCGTCCGTATACCCGACCGTTTTCTCGGCGGCGGCCGTCAGGTTTTGTCGTTTTAGTAGGCGACGCACTTTGCGGGGCAGTTTGGCCAAGATTGCATCGCCGGCCTGGCGAACCTCTTCGCGACCTCGGCGAACCTCTTCGCCAAGATCGATGAGCATTTCGCTCGTCTCCTTGCCTGTCAGCGGTTGATACTCGGTGAGAAAAACCGGCAACCACTGCAGCAACAGAGTCATGTGTCCATCGCGCACGATACTCACGACAATCAGGGTGTCGTAAGACCCATCGGCTTCTGGTCGTAGGTGTAGCGGTGTTTCGAACGACACGACGAAGGCCTCGAACGGCCAGGGGAATTCTCCCCAGGTGCACGGTGGCGGTCGATGGTCTTCGCGAAGCAGTTCGTCGATCGTTTTAGACGACATTCGGAAGACACGTTTGGATGAGTACATCCAGGCGTAGATCATCAACGGAAGCAGCTTCATTGCCTGCAACGATTTTCGGTCACCCTCGTAGAGGAATTCGAAGCTCCACCCCAGGCCTTCTTCAAGGACCTGTCTGAATCCGAGGTACTTGAGTGGCCCTTTGGGCTCGAATTTTTTCTTTTTACGCAAGGCCTCTAGCATGGCCAGATGACGTTCCAGCACGCAGATGTCTTCCCAATAGGCCAGGGCTTGTTCGATACGTTCCGTGGGCATGGGTTTCTCCATCGATAAGAAAGGGGATTGAAGGAACTTCGTCATTTTGACGGCCCATAACGATACTATGAAAAAGAACAAATGTCAACCGTAAAAGACGTTTAAAGGCTCTTCTCGTAAAATAAATTATTGACAATTAGCCAAAAACCAGTTATCATCACCGCGCTTATGATTTCCCCTGACCAAATCCGAAACGTTGCCATTATTGCCCACGTTGACCATGGTAAAACCACTTTGGTCGACGCGCTTTTGAAACAGTCAAATACCTTCCGTGATGCCGCGGCCATGGGCACCACCATCATGGACTCAAACGAGCTTGAACGTGAACGTGGTATTACTATTTTTTCCAAAAACGCTTCCATTAAATGGAAGGGTATTAAAATCAATATTGTCGATACTCCGGGACACGCGGACTTTGGCGGTGAGGTGGAGCGCATCATGAATCTTGTCGATGGCTGTCTTTTGCTTGTTGATGCCAAGGAAGGTCCCATGCCACAGACTCGTTTCGTTCTTCGCAAGGCCTTGGAGGCCGGACACAAGATTATTGTTGTCATCAATAAGATCGACAAAAAGGATGCACGGCCAGATTGGGTGTTGAATAAGACTTTTGATTTGTTTGTGGAGCTCGGGGCGACCGATGAGCAGACTGATTTCCCAGTTATCTACGCTTCGGCGGTTAATGGCGTGGCTGGCGTTGAACCGGATTTGTCTTCCATGAAAGATGTTTCCGCTTTGCTTGATGTGATTGTGGAAAAAATTCCTGCGCCAACTGGTGATGCTACAAAACCGTTACAGATTTCCGTGGTTAACCTTCAGTACGACAACTACAAGGGTCGCATTGCTATTGGCCGAGTTATTGGTGGCGTGGTTCGTAATGGCCAAATGGTTACTCATATCAATCGTGATGGTGTTTCCAAACAAGTTAGATTAACCAGCGTTCAAATTTTTGATGGCTTGAGCCGTGTTGAAGCTGATGAAATTCCCGCCGGTGAAATTGTCGCTGTTTCCGGTGTGGAAGATGTTCAGATTGGTGAAACTATTGCTGATACAGCTAATCCTATTGCGTTGCCGGTAACAAAAATCGAAGAGCCGACAGTTAAAATGACTTTTGCCGTTAACACCTCGCCTTTTGCCGGTAATGAGGGAATTTATTCCACCTCCCGTAATTTGAAAGAACGTTTGGATCGTGAACTTTTGAACGACGTGGCTTTGCGAGTTGAACAAGGCGAAAATGACAGCGGTTTTGTGGTTTCCGGTCGTGGTGAATTGCACTTGGCTATTTTGATTGAAAAAATGCGTCGTGAGGGTTATGAAATGGAAGTCTCGCGCCCGCAGGTTATTTTCCACGAGGAAAACGGGGTCAGAACCGAGCCTTACGAATCCGTCTTTTTAGAATGTCCGGAAAGTTTCGGTGGTATTGTTATTGAAAAAATGGGTCAGCGTCGCGGTGAAATGAAGGACATGAAAGTTGAAAACGGAACTTCATTTCTTGAATTTGAGATTCCAACCCGCGGTCTTATTGGTTATCGCAGCGAGTTTTTAACTGATACTAAAGGGCAGGGTATTATCAACAGCTTACTTTTGGGTTATCGGCCCTTTGCCGGTGAAATGTCCGCCGGGGCTCACGGTTCGCTCGTTTCCATGGAAAACGGCGAGACCGTTGGTTACGCTTTACGCAACTTACAGCTGCGTGGCACGTTGTTCGTCGATACCGGGGTCGAGGTTTACGCCGGTATGGTCGTTGGTCAGTATTCTCGCACTGAGGATGTGGAAGTTAATCCTTGTAAAGAAAAACGTCTTTCCAACATGCGCAGTAAAGGTGACGGTGTTAGCGCGGCCTTGGAAGCTCCACGAATTATGACTTTGGAAGCTTGCCTCGAATATTTGGGCGATGATGAGCTGTTGGAAGTCACTCCAAAAAATTTACGTATTAGAAAGACAATCCTTGATTTGAATGCGCGTCATCGGGATCAGGCCAAACGTTTGGGTTTGTAAGCGGCGTTCGGGCCTTAAAGGGCATTATGGGGCGTTAAGGGGACTAAAGGGTTTTGGCCTTTTAGTCTTTTTTTGCTACAATAAAACAGCTATGAAATTTAATCTGCATAAAACTCACCCAATTCTTTTGGTGATATTTGGAATTTTTGTCTTAATTATTGTCTGTGGTTTTGTCTTTATCAATAATAAAAGCGAAGCAAAAACCGATGCTAATGAATCGGCTACCACAAATTCCGCTTCCGACGTTTCGGTTCCTTCCGAACCAACTGCTCCAACGGACATGGATGCTTTTGCCAAATGTCTAACCGAAAAGGGAGCGGCTTTATACGGTGCTTCTTGGTGTCCGCACTGCCAAAAGCAAAAGAAAGCTTTTGGTGAAAGCGTTCAGTATATTAATTACATTGAATGCGCCGCTGATAACGAATCCGGCCAAGCCGAGGTTTGTGCTACAGCCGGCATTAAGGGTTATCCCACCTGGCAGTTTGTCGATGGTTCAGAAATTTTGGGAGAAGCTACTTTCAAACAATTGAGCGAAAAAACCCTTTGTCCCCTTTAACCCTTTTAACCCCTTCGACCCCTTATGCCTCTTAATATCGTTATCATCGGTGCTGGAGAAATCGGCCAGGCTCTGGCTTTTGTTTTAAAAAAACAAGGCGCACACATTGAATTGTGGGACAGAGATTTGTCGCGTGTGCCCAAACAAAAGTCACTAGAGTTAACTGTGCCGAAAGCCGATTATTTATTTCTTTGTGTTCCATCACAAGCCGTGCGGCCGGCTGTTAATGCTATTCTTCCTTTTTTGAAAAAGAAAACCGGTCTCGTTTGTTTGTCAAAAGGTGTTGAATTAAAAACGAATAAATTCATGTCCGAGGTTTTGTCGGAAATTTTGCCGGTCGGACAGCCTTTTGCTCTTTGCGGCGGGCCAATGCTGGCCGAAGAAATAATGCAGGGCAAACCGGGAGTTTCAGTTTTGGCCACAAAAAATTCAGCGGCTTTTAAAAAACTTGTCAGTTTGTGTTCCGGTAGCGCCATTCGTTTTGAAACGACTAATGATTTAATTGGCGTAGCCGCGGCCGGTGTTTTAAAGAATATTTATGCTGTTGCCCTGGGACTGGTTGATGAGCTTGGTTGGGGAGCAAACGCCGAGGCGTGGTTGGTTAGCCAGAGTTTGTCGGAAATGGAAAAAATTACCGTTAAGCTTGGTGGAAAAACGGAAACCGTTTGTTACACCGCCGGTTTGAGTGATTTTATTGCCACTGGTTTTAGTTCTTATTCTAAAAATCGGGCTACTGGCGTGGCCATTGCCAAAACGGGTAAATTTTCTGTTGTCGGTGAAGGTGTGATTTCTTTTCCGGCGGTTTGGAAACGTCTCGGTCCCTCAACAAAAAATTATCCGCTTCTGGTAATTTTACAAAATATTTTAATCAGTAAAAAGAATGCTAAAAAACTTTTCGAAAAATACCTACAACAAGGTTGATCACACACTGGTTTTGGATGTTGGAACCACTGGCATTAAAGCTTTTGTTTTTAATGCGGAATTTAAAATTGAGGCGCGAGTCAATCGACCGGTTAAAAAACGCCGCCTTAAAAAAGATTGGGTTGAACAAGATCCTTTGGAAATTTTGTCAGCCGCCAAGCAAGTTTTAAAAGAGGCGGTTCGAGCCAGTCGAGTTAAACTTAATCATTTTTCCGGTTTTGGTTTAACCAATCAACGCGAAACAGTTATCGCTTGGGATCGTATAACCGGTCAGCCTATTTATCCGGCGATTGTTTGGGAAGATAAAAGGACGCTAAAGGGCGTTAAGGCATTAAAGGGCACTAAGGGTTTTTGTGAGGGCTTGATATCAGAAAAAACCGGCCTTCGACTTGATCCGTATTTTTCCGCGACTAAGATTCAATGGATTTTGGAGAATGTTCCAAAAGCCCGCCAACTTTTGGCGGCTGAAAGACTTTTGGTTGGCACGGTTGATACTTGGTTTCTTTGGAATTTGTGTGAAGACGAACCTTTTCTGACTGATGAAACAAATGCGTCTAGGACATTATTGTTTAATTTAAAGAAAAAAGATTGGGACGAAGAGCTATTGGAGCTTTTCGGAGTGCCGCGGGAAATACTGCCTGATGTTTTTTCTTCCGGAGCTAAGTTTGGTTTTTTAAAGAAAGAGATTATCGGAGCCAAACTTCCAGTTTTGGCTGTGGCCGGTGATCAGCAAGCCAGTGCCTATGCGGCCGGAACAAAAGTCGGCGCAACCAAAGTGACCTACGGAACTGGGGCTTTTGTTGATCAATCGCTTGGTAATAAATTTAAACTTCATGCGGATTTTTTTACCACGCTTCTTCCGACTGTTGGTGGAAAACCGATCTTCTGTTTTGAAGCTAAAGTGGAAAACTGTGCCGCGGCGGTTGAACCGGTTTTGAAAGATCCAAAAAAGTTGCGACAGGTTCTGACTGGTATTGCCAAGAAAGTTGATATTCTTATCAAAAAATTACCAAATAAACCAAAACTGATTATTGTCGATGGTGGGGTGACTCGTGATGGAATAATTATTGAAGAGCAGCAAAAGATTTCTGGTGTTCCGATTCGTTCGCAAATAGTTTTTGATGGTACCGCCCTGGGGGTGGCAAAACTGATTGTCGATGTATTAAAGAAAAAATAAAAAAATCGCTCTGTTGAACAGGGCGATTTTTATTTTTGTAATTATTCGGCCAATTTGTAAGTGATGGAAACGGTTAGTGAAACTTCGGTTGAACCGGCCTCGATAGATGGCATGGCTGAACTTAATTTTTCGTCTGACCCACCCATACCATAAGCATATGAGTAGTCATAAATCGAAGGGGACCATTCGCTGTAACCAACAACTTTTTCAATTCTCATACCAAGGGCTGTGGCAATAGCTTGCGCTTTGGTTTGCGCTTGTTGAATAGCTTCGGTTCTGGCCTCGGCCTTTAAATTAGTGGTGTCATCAATTGTGAAAGTTGGACCGGAAATATCAGTAATGCCATTTTGACCGGCCATAGCTAAGACGGTTGAAAGTTTGGAAACATCGCGGACTTTAACCGTGACATAGTTGGAAACGATCCATCCTTTTGAATCATAATCACCAGTGTCCGAATTCCATTGAAGATCTTCGTAAATATTGTAGCCGGAAGTTTGAATATCGTCTTCAGAAATTCCTAAGCCCTTAGTATCTTCAATAATTTTATTCATGATGGTGCTATTGGCGGTTTGTGCCGCGGCCGCATCGACCCCATGGCTTTCCGTGCCCATGACAAAAGTGGCAATATCTGGCTTACCAGTAACCGTGCCTTCGCCTTCAATCATGATTGTATGTTCATAGGGCGTGGGTTGACCGACTTCTTTTGATTGTCGGACAATGTTGTCAATTTTTACGCCGAGATAAATAATCGCGCTCACAATGAGTACGAAAACGGCGATAGCGTACACTCTTTCGCCTTTCCAATTTGGATAAATAGACATAAAAGTTTTTTTATTTTCTTTTGTTTTAAATATTATACCACAGTCACGGTCGATAGTCATAAATTTTTGTAAAAGAAAAAGGCCGCCATGCACTAGGTGCACAGCGGCCGTGTGGGACGTGAAGTTGACGGGGAAGTCCGTCTACTTCGCGTTCGCGCCCTCCTCGCGGGGCTGGGCGGAGCCGTCGTCGGTCGACTCCTCGACCAGGAGGTCTTCGTCGGCGGTGTCGAGGTCGGCGACCGCTTCCTCGTGGCCCTCGCCTTCGGTGGCGGGCTCGACGGGCGGCGGGGTGGCCGTGCGTTCGGCCTCCTCGCGCTCCTTCGTGCGCTTGTCCTTGAGGACCTGGACCGCGGCCCGGTCGGCCCGGTCGAGGTACTCGGCGTAGAACACCGGCCAGTCTAGGTTGTCGGCCTGGAAGGGCAGGCCGACTTCGACCATGGCCTTGGCCAGCGGGTTGGCGCCGGCCTCCTCCTCGGTCGTCGGGACCTGCTGGCGCAGCCGGCGGTAGGCGCTGTTGAGGCGTCCGCCGCTCAGCTTGTCCGGCTCGAGCCCCATGGCGGCCACGGGATCCTTGAGCTCGGGTCGCTCCACGCGCGCGGCCCGGCGGATGCTGCTTCGGAGACCGGCCAGGCGTCGCTGTTCGTCGATCCTCTTCCTGGCCTGCTCGACGGTCATGCCCGTCCAGCGGACGACGACCTTGCTCAGGCGCTCGGTCACCACTTCGCAGATGACCTCCTTGCCGGGCTTGGGGATTGGCGAACCTTCGACCAGGACGCAGACCTTCCCCTGGTACCAGGCGATCATGTCGCCGCGCCGGCGCTGGAAGACCAGGTTGAACCGGCGTTCCGGAGAGTCGTCCCACTCGTGCGGCTTGAGGCCGGGGAGACGACCGTTGAGGAGGCCGACTTCCTGGAAGGCCCTCTCGACTTTGGTCCGGATCGAGGTTGGTGCCAGACCGACCGGAATGGCGTACCAGCGACCGTCGCTCAGGTCGTCCTCGGTTTCGGGTTCGTTGTTGCTTCTGGTGACCTGGAAGGCCAGTACCATGTGGGGGGTGGTGATGTCCACGTTCCACCTGGTCGAGATCGGGTAGCAGGCGATCTCCTGATCCTTGCCGTCCTCGTCGACGAGCATGATGCTTCCGATGCATCCGTCGCCGTGACGGCTCCACTCGACCTGGTTGTAGGTCAGGTTGTGGTCCTCGGGGACGAACCTTTTGTCGACCTCTCGGATCAGGGGCAGGAGCGCCTCCATGATGCCGGTTGCTGCCCAGAGATCCAGGATGTTGATCTCGCTCATTTTGTCCTCCCTTTCGGGGTTCGGGTGTGTTCAGCGTTCTGGCGAAGAATTACGACAAAAAAACTTACGAACGAATTGGGTGAATTGTTTAGGGAGCTAACTACCTTGTGCTCAATTCGAGCTAAGTAAAATAGCCCATTTTTTGGTTTTTGTCAAGATTAGAAGGAAATTCTTTTTTTGATAAATTTTTGTTTTTGATAAGATTCTTGACTTTTTTTGGAAAATGTGATATTTTTCTCTGTTCATTCGGCCGGTTTTTCGGCTGTTTGATGCACCTTCTCCCACCCTCCCTGACCCCGGAGATACCATGGACATCACTACCCTCACCCCAGAACAGCAGGCCGCGTTCCATGCGGCCGTGGCCATCTGGTCTGCCCCCAGCCCGGCCGGCGACTTCAGCTCGCTCATGGCCTGGAAGTTCACCGAGTGGGACAACGTCTCGGTCGATGTCGCGGACAAGTTCACGAAAGCGGCCGCGCTGGGCAACGATGACACCACGGTCATCGACATCATCTGCAAGGTCGAGGAGCTGGTCGTGGCTTCGGCCAACCGCTCCGAGGCCGAGATCATGACCGAGCTCGAGGCCATCCGGGACTGGCGGCCCGACTTCAAGGATCGGGCGCTCGCCCACGCCCGAGCGGTCGGCTGGGTCGTCGCGATCAGCAGCCCACCGCCGCCTCCGCCCCCACCGCCTCCCGTTCTCGCCGTCACCTCCATCACGCCCACCGAGGGCGAGGAGACTGGTGGCCTCGAGGTCGAGGTGACCGGCAGCGGCTTCACGGCCGACTGCCAGGTGTTCTTCTTCACGCCCGCGACCAAGGTCGTCGGCACGGACATCCGGTTCGTGTCCGACACCAAGATCCTGGCCAAGACTCCCGCCTTCCCGGTCGGAGTGGCGAGCGTCGAGGTCAAGAACAACGGTGGCGAGTCCGTCTTCCTGGCGGACGCCTTCACGTTCAAGACCAAGGTCGCCGCCCCGCCGCCGTCGCCTCCTCCGCGCAGCTCGACCCCGCCCGCGGGCTCGGCCTCGCGAGTCGCCGCTCCGGTCATCGCGATCCCGCCCGGCGTTGATCCGAAGATCGTCGGCGACCTGATGATCCGGAATGGCGAGATGGTCGGCAAGGCCGTTAAGGAGGTGGTCGACCAGCTGACGCCGCACATGGCCAAGCCGCCCCCGCCGCCCGAGCCTCCTGCCCCGGCCGTCCCGCCGGCCCCCATGAAGCCGTGGGTGGTTCCGGCGGTCATCGGGAGCGTGGTCCTGGCGATCCTCCTGGCTGCTGCCTTGATCGCCGGCAGACTTACTATGGTGGCCAACTCGATCGAGGAGGGACTCGCTCCGCCCGCTCCGATCAACGGGATCGTCGCCGCCCCCGGCCACCGCTAGGGCACCTCTCCGGCCATCTGGTTCAACCCCAGGTGGCCGGTATTATTTTTTTCTGATATTCTATTTTTGTGTGAAGGAATTCTTAAACAAGAGAAAATTGATCATTTTTGTTATTTTAGCGATTTTTGTCGGCTTTTTTGTTTTTGAGTATTTTAATCACTTGCCGCCACGAAATCTGGTTCAGCCAGGATTGGAAGATTCGATAATAGATACAGGTTCAGACAACGACTCGCGTCCTGCTCTTAATGATTCTGATTTCGAATCAGTTCCGTTGGCCGACACTTATTTGTTAAATGAAGGGCTTGGTCTTGTTTTGGAGGGGATAGGGGGCAGGGGACAGGCGAGGTTTTATCCTTTTCAGATTTTGGTTTGGCACAATTTGGTTAATGATGTTTGGAACGGTTCGTCGATTTTAGTTTCTTATGATCCGTTGTGTGGCAGTGCGGCCGTTTTCGAAAGCGAAAGGCTTTTTAAAAATTCCGGAAAAATTTATAACAACTCCATGTTGTTTACGGCCGAAGAAACAGATTTACTTTGGCGTTCGTTTGACGGTCAAACTCTTCCCGAGACCGGCGATAACCTTTCGGCCATTCCTTCTTATGTCATGACCTGGCAATCGTTCAAAGAAAATTTTCCCAATGGTTATGTGTTGTCGCGCGAAACCGGTTCAGCTCGCGATTATTCGCATAATCCATACGGCAATTACGCAGCCACGCCGGCGGTTTGGTATCCGTTGAATAAATACGATTCGAGTTATCCGGCCAAAACCATTGTCTACAGTTACGGTTCGGAGGTTTTTCCGCTAGATAATATTAAAAGTGCCAAAACTATTAGTGGCACGGAAGTTGATTTTGTTTGGGATGAGGAATTGGAAACTGTGAAAGGATATGACAAGAACGAAAACGAAGTGGCCCTGACCACGGCTTATTGGTTTTGTTGGGCGGCTAATCATTGAGGCCCTCTCCTCTCCTCCTTCGCTAAAGCTACGGAGGACCCGCCGTAGCCTTGGCGAAGGCGGGTAATCCTCCCCCACTGCGGCAGTGAGGGAGGAAGAACTATTTGTTATGTTCGAAAAACATTTAGTCAATAAACTAAAACAAAAAGTAACCAGACAGTTTTTACGGAAAAACCAAACTGATGCCGAAACAGTATTATGGCAACATTTGCGAAGAAACGAACTTGGAATAAGATTTGTTAGGCAGCACGGAATAGAAAATTATATAGCCGATTTCTGTTGCCGGAGTAAGAAGTTAATCATTGAGATAGACGGAGACATCCACAATTGCTATGAAGCAAAAGTAAGTGATCGAGAGAGAACAGAAAATTTAGAAAGACTTGGCTACAAGATTATTAGGTTTAAAAACCAAGAAGTATTGGAAGATCCGCAGAAAATTTTAATTAAAATTAAAACTTATCTTAAATAATTCTCCCTCCCTCGTTGCCACGACGGGGGAGGGTAAGGGGAGAGGGAATCTATGAAACTATTTATCGTCGCCACGCCAATTGGAAACTTATCCGATTTAACGACCCGTGCGGCCGAGACCCTTGGAACCGTTGATGCGATTGTCTGTGAAGACACTCGGGTGACTGGAAAAATTCTCCAACATTTGGGAATTAAAAAGCCCATGATTGCCATTAATCAACATGCCAGCGAAGCAAGAATTGCCGAGGCATTAAAAATGTTGAAGGAAGGGAAGTCGTTGGCTTTAACGACTGATGCCGGCACACCGGCGATTTCTGATCCGGGTGGTAAGTTTGTTGAAGCCGCTATTAAAGCTTTAGGCGATGAACTGCAAATTATTCCGATTCCGGGAGCGTGCGCGGCCATTGCTGCTTTGTCGATTTCCGGTTGGCCGGCCGACAAATTTTTGTTTCTTGGCTTTCCACCACACAAAAATGGTCGCAAAGCGTATTTTGCCAAAATCGCCGCGACCGAAGAAACCGTTTGTTTTTACGAATCAACGCACCGCATCTTAAAAACTTTGGAAGAACTTGGGGACCTTATCGGCGAGCGAAAACTGGTTGTCGGTCGCGAGCTGACTAAACTTCACGAAACCATTTATCGCGGCACATCCTCCGAGGTGACAAAACGATTAAAAGAAGGTAGTATAAAAGGCGAATTTGTAATTGTCGTATGCCCAAAAAGTTTTACATAACCACCCCGATTTATTACATCAACGGTAAGCCGTCGATTGGCCACGCTTACACGGCAATTGCCGCGGATATTTTGGCCCGTTATCACCGCATGCTGGGCGAGGAAGTAATGTTTCAAACCGGCACTGATGAAAACAGCCAAAAAAACGTTGAGGCCGCGGCCAAGGTTGGTCGCGCCGCCGATGTTCAAGGTTATTTGGACGAAATGGCGGCGTTGTGGGAGCGAACTTTTGATTCGTTGGGTTTAACGCATAATCGTTTTATCCGCACCACGGAAAAAGTTCATCACCAGTCCGTGGAAAAGTTTTGGAAAGCCGTCGAAGCCAAAGGTGATATTTATCTTGGTTCTTATGAAGGTTTGTATTGCCAAGGCTGTGAGGCTTTTAAAAATGAAACTGATTTGGTTAACGGTTTGTGTCCCGATCATCAAAAAGCTCCAACAGCTCTGAAAGAAAATAATTATTTTTTCCGTTTAACAAAATATCGTGATGATTTGTTGGCTTACATTGGTGAACATCCTGATTTTATTCAGCCCGAGGCCAAACGGAACGAAGTCTTGAGTTATATTCGTAACTTCATGACGGATATTTCCATTTCTCGCGAAACCGTGGAGTGGGGCATTTCCGTGCCTGGCGATGAAAAACATCGCATTTACGTTTGGTTCGATGCCCTGATCAATTATCTTTCCGGCGTGGGTTATGCTGATGATCCGACGGCTTTTGAAAAATGGTGGCCGGTTGATTTGCATTTGGTTGGTAAAGATATTATTAAATTTCACTGTGCCTTGTGGCCGGCCATGTTAATGTCAGCCGGTTTACCATTGCCCAAGCAGGTTTTTGCTCATGGTTTTTTCACTATTGATGGACAAAAAATGTCTAAGTCCATTGGTAATGTTGTTGACCCAATTGAAATGACCCAAAAATACGGCAACGACGTCCTTCGTTATTTTCTTTTTCGTGAAATTCCGTTTGGTGGGGATGGTGATTTTTCGGAAAGCCGTTTGGTGGCCCGTTATGATAACGAGTTAGCCAACGAATTTGGCAACTTGGTAAATCGCGTTCTGGCCATGACTGAGAAATACACCGACGGTGTTGTTCCGGAAAAAGCTGACGGGTTTCTTGCCGGGGCATGGCAAGCCTACCATTTAGCTCTTGAAGAAAATCGTTTGAGTGATGCCTTGGATATTATTTGGAATTTGATTCGTCAAGCCAATCAATTTGTTGAGCAACAACAACCGTGGCAGTTGGCCAAAATGGAGGAAAAGAAAATGTTGAACGACACCCTTTACGTTTTGCTCGAAACCCTGCGCCACATTGCTTGGATGTTGGTTCCATTTATGCCCGAGACAGCCGAGAAACTTTTTGTTCAACTCGGTCTTGAAGCCCCGAAAGAATTTAATCAATCGTTTGAATCAGCTTGGGTGTGGGGTGAACTGACTCCGGGCCACAAAATCGCCAAAGGCGAGCCGCTTTTTCCTAAAAATAATTAGCTTTTAGTAGGTAGTATGTAGTAGGTAGGCAGGAGTTCTAATTAGAACTTTTGCCTACATACTACCCACTACATACTTGAGCCTAAAATATGTCTCTTGTCGACATAATCCTTCTCGTCCTTGTCGGAGCCTTTGCCTTTTACGGCTTGTGGTTCGGTTTTATCCGAATCCTTGGTAATGGGGTCGGCCTTATTGTTGGAGCAATCGTTGCCAGTCAATATACCGGGCTAGCGATTGATTATCTAGGTTTCTTATTTGCCAACAATACAACCGTGGCCGGAATTGTCCTTTTCATTCTTATTCTTATTGTCACTCAGCGTTTGGTTGGTTTTGTTTTTTGGATTGTCGACAGATTATTTGGTTTTCTGCGTTGGCTGCCGTTTGTTGGTTTTGTAAATAAATTACTTGGTGGAATTTTGGGTTTGATTGAAGGTTTGGTTTTGGTGGGAGCGGCCGTTTATTTTGCACAACTCATGTTTCCAACTTTGATCGGTGGTTGGTTTAGCGGTTCACAAGTTGTTTCTTATATAAATTCTGTCACTTCAGCGATCCAGACGATGATTCCTTGGATTTAAGGCCCTCACCCCTAACCCCTCCCCCGTATGCCGGAAGGCAATAAGCATACGAAGGAGGGGAAAGAATTATGCGGAATAAATGTTTGGTTAATAAAGTTAAACAAAAAAATACCCGACAGTTTCTTAGAGTTAATCAAACTGAGACTGAAAAAATTTTATGGGAACACTTGCGAGACAATAATCTCGGAATAAAATTTTCCAGGCAATACGGAATCGAAAATTATATCGCCGATTTCTGCTGTCGAACTAAAAGACTGATAATAGAAATAGATGGCGAAATCCATAACGAGACCGTTTCGAAAGAAGGCGACGCCGAGAGAACAGAACGATTAGAAGGATTTGGGTATAAGGTGGTTAGATTTACTAATAAAGAAATTTTTGAAGATTTGAATTTAGTTCTAGAAAAAATAAAAAAATTAATTAAATAGTTTTACTCCCCCTCCTTCGTATAATCTTTTGTTTTGTATACGGGGGAGGGGGAAAGGGGGTGAGGGCTTTATGTTGATCGACACCCACTGTCACATCCATTTCAACGCTTACAAAGAAGACATGGATGAAGTTATAAAACGTTCTCTTTCCGAGAACGTCTTTATGATTACTGTTGGAACACAACAAGATACCTCACGCCGCGGGGTGGAGGTGGCCGAAAAATACGATGGGGTTTGGGCTACCATCGGTTTACATCCTTCGCACACTTCCAAGCAGTCGTTTGAGGACGATGATGAAATCCCGACAGCTACAATTAAAACCAGAAGCGAAGAATTTGATCCGGCTTTTTATCGTGAGCTCGCTAAAAGTAAAAAAGTTATAGCCATTGGTGAATGCGGTTTGGATTTTTATCATTTACCGGAAGATATCTCCATCGACGAGGTAAAAGAAAAACAGAAGACTGCGTTGCGGGCCCAGTTCGATTTGGCTGATGAATTAAATTTGCCGTTGGTTATTCATTCACGCAATGCTCACGAAGAGCAAGTCGCTCTTTTACGCGAATATGTCGAGGCAGGGAAGCTGTCCCGACGTGGTGTGGTTCATTGTTTTTCCGGCACTTTGGACCAAGCCAATGATTATTTTAATCTTGGTTTTTTGATTTCTTTTACCGGTATTGTTACCTTTCCACCAAAAAAAAGTGAAGGCGAACTCTCGAATGTACAGCGGGTGGCCAAAGCTGTGCCACTGGAAAAGGTTTTAATTGAAACCGATGCGCCGTATTTGGCGCCGCCACCTTACCGTGGCAAGCGCAATGAGCCGAGATATGTCATCGAAGTGGCACGAAAGTTGGCCGAGCTTCACGGAAAAAGCTTGGAAGAGGTAATAGAGATGACCACAAGGAACGCCGAAAATTTTTTCAAAATAAAAATCACGGAATAATTTCCGTGATTTTTTGTTGTTTAATAGGACAGGTCTTGGTAAAGCGGAAAGCGATCGGTTAATTCTTTTACCCTTCGGCGAATATCGGCCAGTTTAGCCTCGTCGTCTTTTGACATAATTGCTTCGTCAATCCAACCGGCAATAGTTTTCATTTCCTCATCTTTCATGCCGCGGGTGGTTAGGGCTGGTGTGCCGAGGCGAATACCCGAAGGATCCATTGGTGAACGTGGATCATCGGGAATCATGTTTTTGTTAACAGTGATACCGGCTTTATCGAGGGCAATCTGTGCTTCTTTGCCGGAAATGTTTTTGTTGGTTAGGTCGATGAGCAAAAGATGGTTATCGGTTCCACCAAAACAGAGCTTGTAACCGCGAGCCGTGAGCTCGGTTTCCAGGATTTTGGCGTTTTTAAGAATTTGCGTGACGTACTCTTTGAAAGCTGGTTCAAGAGCTTCTTTAAAAGCCACGGCTTTGGCGGCAATATTGTTTTCGTGTGGGCCGCCCTGCATGCCCGGGAAAACTGCTTTATCAATATCCTTGGCAAATTTTTCCTTGCACATGATCATGCCACCGCGAGGTCCGCGCAAGGTTTTGTGAGTGGTGGTGGTGACCACGTCAAAGTATGGGACAGGGTTGTTCATGACCCCGCCGGCGATCAGGCCGGCAATATGAGCAACGTCGGCCATGGTGATGGCACCGACCTCATCGGCAATCGCTTTAATTTTTTCGTATTCGATTTCTCGGGAATAGGCACTGTAGCCAACCAAAATCATTTTTGGTTTATGCTCCTGGGCCATGGCTCGCAAATTATCAAGATCAATTTTTCCGGCGGCATCGGTTTTGTAGCGAACGAAATTATAAATTTTGGCCATGAAAGTTACCGGGTGACCATGGGTTAAATGTCCGCCATGCGACAAGTCCATACCAAGCACCGTGTCGCCAGGTTTAAGCAAGGCTGAATAAACCGCCATGTTAGCCGGGGCTCCGGAAAGCGGTTGGACGTTAACGTGTTCTGCCCCGAAAAGTTGTTTGGCGCGTTCAATGCAAAGTGTTTCGATAGTATCGATGTTTTCACAACCGCCATAATAGCGCTTGCCCGGGTAGCCCTCGGAATACTTATTGGTGGCCACACTGCCCAGGGCCTCAAGCACGGCTGGGGAAACAAAGTTTTCCGACGGAATCATTTCCAGTCCTTCGCGCTGGCGAATCAGTTCCTTTTGTAAGGCCGCAGCAATGTCCGGATCGTAGTTGTTTAAGATAGACATAATATTGATATTGTATTGGAGTTGGCGAAGATTGACAAATGTGGCTTAAAACCAAAAAACATGATAGCTTAAATGATGAATACCAATATGCTTCAAACTGCTAAAAAAATTCATATTATTGGCATCGGCGGCATTGGCGTTTCAGCCTTGGCCAAACTTTTGGCGCGCCGTGGGGCCGTAGTCAGCGGCTCGGATTTGTTGGAATCAAGTGTTACCAAAGATCTTGAGTTTGATGGCCGCCGCGTTTTTATCGGACACGATTCTGCTAACTTGCCCGAAGACTGTGATCTTATTATTTATTCTCCGGCGGTTTTGCCAACCAATCCTGAACGGGCGGCTGCTCGTGAGCTGGGCATTCCCGAAATGTCGTACCCCGAAGCTTTGGGCGAATTGACTAAAGAGTTTCGCACCATTGCCGTGGCTGGCACTAACGGTAAAAGTACTACCACGGCCATGCTTGGACTTATTTTGGAAGAAGCCGGTTTTGACCCAACGGTTATTGTCGGCACCAAAGTTCCAACTTTTAAGCACGGTAATTTACGTGTTGGTAAAAGTGGCTCTTGGTTAGTTGTTGAAGCTTGCGAGTACCGTGAACACTTTTTAAATCTTAATCCCGAGTTTGCCGTGATTACGAATATTGAAGAGGACCATTTGGATTATTATCGTGATCTTGATCATATTCGCGAAGCCTTTCAGAAGTTTGTTGATAAGGTGCCGGAAATTGGCCAAGTTGTTTTTAATGCCGATGATATCACTTGTCATTCACTAACTTATAAAAACAGTGTCTCGTTTGGCGAAAACAATGGCGAGTATCGAGCGGCCAATCGTATTTCCGGTTTAGGCCAACAAACTTTTGAATTTTGGCTTGATAACAACAATCTTGGCAATATTGTCTTGCAAGTGCCTGGTAATTTTAATGTCATGAACGCCATGGCCGCGGCTACAGCCGCTTTAGCCGTCGGTGTCCCATTTGGCGCGGTGCAAGCAGGTTTAGAAAAGTTTTTTGGTGTTTGGCGACGTTTTGAACGAGTTGGAAATTTTCAAGGGGCTGACGTTTTCTCTGATTATGGTCACCACCCCACGGCCATCAAAGGAACCCTTGAGGCCGCCCGTGAATTTTTTCCCGGTCGTCGCATTGTCTTGTGCTTCCAACCACATCAACACGAACGAACAAAAAGTTTGTTTAATGAGTTTGTCGATTCGTTTGACGGTGCTGACGTCCTGATTTTACCGGAAATTTTCGAAGTGGCCGGCCGGACCGAGGATATGAACATTTCCTCACGCGACTTGGTGGCCGCGATTAAAGAAAAATATCCTGCCAAAGAAGTTATGTTTACTTCTGATTTATCAGCCACCGAACTTTTGTTAAAAACAATTATTCAAGAAAATGATGTCCTAATTATTCAAGGGGCCGGTGATATTGATAACTTAGCCAGAAGAATTGTTTTATGAACAACTTTTCAGATGAATTAAAAAATCTTTTTCAAGAGCGTTTAAAAGAAAACGAGCTTTTATCCAAACACACTAATTTTCGTATTGGCGGGCCGGCGCGTTGGTTTATCGAAGCAAAAAATAGCGACGAGGTTTTTAAAGCTATTCAATTGGCTGGACAAAGCGGTATCAAATGGTTTGTCATGGGCGGCGGTTCGAATACTTTAGCCAGCGACACCGGCTTCGATGGTTTGGTGGTTCAATTGGCCATGCGTAATTATAAAATTGAGGGAACAACGGTTATGGCCGAAGCCGGGGTGCCGACTGGTGCTTTGGCTCGGGCCACGGCCGAAGCCGGCTTGGCTGGTTTTGAATGGGCGGTGACTTTGCCGGGTACCATTGGTGGTGCAGTTCGTGGTAACGCTGGGTGTTTCGGGGGAGAAATGAAAGATACTATAAAAGAGGTGGCGGTATTGCGCGATGGTAAACCGGTTACTTTAAATAATCATGAAATGAATTTTGGCTATCGCGATTCAGCCATTAAACATTCCAGAGACATTGTCATTTCAGTAACACTTGAACTAAAGCCCGGTGATCCAATTGTTCTTAAAACCAAAATAGAAGAACTTATTGCCAAGCGCAAAGCCTCACAACCCTTTTACGGTGGTTCGGCTGGTTGTGTCTTTAAAAATTATAAAATAAGGGATGGCGAAATCGATCGTATTAAACAAGACGCTGATATTCCGCCGGAGATGTTGGCTAAGGGGCAAATTTCTGCCGGTTGGCTAATTGAACAAATGGATTTGAAAGGCAAACAAATTGATGGAGCAAAAATTAGTGAAGAACACGGAAATTTTATTGTTAACACTGGTGATGCCAGGGCTGATGACGTAATGCAACTTATTTCCATTGTCAAAATGAACGCCCGCGATCGTTTCGGGATTCAATTGGAAGAAGAAGTTGAATATTTGGGTTTTTAAAACCGTCGTGTTATCGACGGTGAGTGCTCTCCTCTTTTTAAGCGAGACGGGCCGTAATGTATTCAACAATGCTCCCCACGGTCGTGAACCTCTCCTCCACGATCTCGTCGGGAATCTCTAAATCGAACCGGCTTTCTAACTTGATAACTAGATTGACGAAATCAAAACTGTCGGCATTGAAATCGTCGATCAGGTGTTGTCCGAGGTCACCAAGGATCCTGTTTTCCTCTACTCCTGTAACAAGACATAGAATTCTGGCAACCTGTCGCTGAACGTTCCCGACTTCCATTACGTCTCCTCGAACGAAAGTCATTTGGGTAGAAGGGGGTGTGAATTAATTACCTCTTTTTAGCCCATTTGTCAAGAACCGAATTTTTTAATAAACTATTATTAGAAGAACTAATTTTTACTATATGAGAATCGTTTCGAACAAGGCGACCAATATGGAAATGACCGAGGCTATTAAGAGCTACGTTGAAGAAAAGTTGCTGTCTTTGGAAAAACTAACCGTTGATTTTCGACCGGAACCGGAAGTGTCGCTTGAAATTGGTAAAACTTCCGAGCATCATGCTAAAGGTCCATTCTTTTTTGCTGAAGCCAATTTGACCGTGCCAGGTGTGGTTCTTCGCGCCCGTACTGAAGCCGAAGATTTATATGAAGCTGTTGATTTGATGAAAGATGATTTGCGTCGGCAGGTGGTGGATTTCAAAGATAGATTAGTTGATGGAAAACACGAACCACGACCAGATAAGGTATAATTTGTCTGAGAAGGAAAACAGTTGAATTAAAACTCAACTGTTTTTTAGATTCTCTTTAATCTTCTTCCTCTTCCACTTTTCTTTGCTAGCCCAAAGAAAAGTGGGAAAAGAAAGGGCTTTTTTAAACCACCCTTTGTTCGTCGCCCAAGCTTTTCTTTTCTCCTCTTGGTGGTTCTCTTAAACATCGCCTTTGCACGATACTTCAAGAAGATAAAGCAATCGGCTACCTTTTCGTGTTTACTAACAACGGTCTCATGCGCGAACTAAAGGGTGGGTTAGGTGTTTCAAAAAAGACCGCCCCGCGTCGAGCCCCGGAGGACAGCCCGGCTGAAGCGGCCGGTTCCGTAGGTCGGAAGGCGAGCCTCTGTTCGAGTGCAGCCAACAAGCCGAGGGGTGAGTGCCACTTACTCGGCGCAGTTGGCCAGCGAGTTAGCGAGCCAGGCCGCTGAAGGCGGTTAGCTGTCCGAGGAGCGGAGACACGGGGCGAAACTTCCCCCTCTCCTCTGGAGAGGGGGATAGAGGGGAAGAGGAAAGAAACGATTCTTGCTTTTTTCTTCACAAAACTCCATAATAGGTGCGTTATGTCTAACTTTGTTAATCTTATTTTCGGCGATCCTAATAAAAAGGTTTTGGCTAAGCTCCATAAACAAGTTGATCAAATCAACTCGTTTGAACCAAGCCTTATTTCGCTTTCCGACGAGCAACTCAAAAACAAAACTGTTGAGTTTCGTGAACGTTTAAAAAACGGTACCACTCTTGATGATTTATTGCCCGAAGCTTTTGCTGTGGCTCGCGAAACCTCCAAGCGTGTTTTGGGTCAGCGCTATTACGATGTCCAGCTTATGGGTGGCATTGTTTTGCACGAAGGCAACATTGCTGAAATGAGAACCGGTGAAGGTAAAACTCTTACCGCAACCGCACCACTTTATTTAAACGCTTTGGAAGGGAAGGGTTGTCACTTGGTTACGGTCAACGATTATCTGGCCAAGCGCGATTCGGTGTGGATGGGTCAGGTTTATCACGCTCTTGGTCTTACGGTTGGTTGTATTCAACACGACCAGGCTTTTATTTACGATCCAACTTTTAAACATACCGAAGAGACCGAGGGCGAACACGATAAAGAGCGCGACTCAACCGGCTCGTTCCGCGTCCATACGGATTATTTGCGTCCATGCTCGCGTCGTGAAGCCTACGAAGCCGATATTACTTACGGCACAAATAATGAATACGGTTTCGACTTTTTGCGTGACAACATGGTTTACACCACCAAACAAATGGCTCAGCGGCCGCTTCATTACGCCATTGTCGACGAAGTTGACTCGATTTTAATCGACGAAGCTCGCACGCCGCTTATCATTTCCGCGCCAGCCGAGGAATCGACTGACATGTACACGCGTTTCGCTGCAGCTGTTAAGTTTTTGAAAGAAGGCGAAGATTACAACATCGACGAAAAGATGCGTTCCGCGGCTTTAACCGCTGAGGGCATTGCTAAACTCGAAAAAGCGTTAAGCATCGAAAATATTTACGCCGGCACCGGGGCCGAAGCTCATCATGCCGAAGAAGCTTTGCGAGCTCACGCTTTATATAAACTCGACAAAGATTACGTGGTTAAAAACAACGAAGTGATTATTGTCGACGAATTCACTGGTCGTTTAATGGAAGGCCGTCGCTATTCCGAAGGTCTGCACCAAGCCATTGAGGCGAAAGAAGGTGTTAAGGTTCAAAACGAAAGTGAAACCTTGGCCACCATTACTTTCCAAAATTATTTCCGCATGTACGACAAGCTGGCTGGTATGACTGGTACGGCCGCCACCGAAGCCGAAGAATTCGGTAAGATTTACAGTTTGGAAGTTACCACTATTCCACCCAATAAAATTTCGCAAAGAGATGATTTAACCGATCGTGTTTACAAAAACGAAGTCGGTAAGTTTACAGCCGTGGCCCGTGAAGTTAAAAAACTTCACGAAAAAGGCCAGCCGGTTTTGCTTGGCACCATTTCGATTGAAAAAAATGAAATGTTAAGTCAGCTTCTTACTCGTGAAGGCGTGCCGCACAACATTTTGAACGCTAAAAACCACGAGCGTGAAGCCGAAATTATCGCCCAAGCCGGTCGAACCGGTGGAGTAACTTTGGCCACTAACATGGCCGGTCGCGGCGTTGACATTGTGCTTGGTGGTAATCCGCCAGATAAAGAAGAAGCCGAGAAGGTTAAAGCTCTTGGTGGTCTTATTGTTATTGGTACCGAGCGCCATGAATCGCGCCGCATTGATAATCAGCTTCGTGGTCGCGCCGGTCGTCAGGGCGATCCGGGGGCGACACAGTTCTATGTTTCCATGGAAGATGATCTCATGCGCATTTTCGGTTCCGATAGAGTTAAAGGCATGATGGATAAACTTGGCATTCCCGACGATCAGCCAATCGAAAACGGTATGGTCACTTCGTCTATTGAAAAAGCCCAACATCGCGTTGAGGGCCATCACTTTGACATTCGTAAACATTTAATTGATTACGATGACGTTTTAAATAAACACCGCGAGCTCATGTACTCCCGTCGCCGTGAAATCGTCGAAGCTTTTGAAAAAGATGACCCCGAAGCTCTTAAAAATAAAATTTTAGAAATTGTTGAAGACGAAATTGAGCAGGTGGTTATGTTTCACACTGGCGAGACAGTGGAAAAGAAACCCGGTGATTTTAATCCCAAAGAAATTATCGAAGTGGTGCAAACCATGATTCCGCTTTCCGCTGAAGCGCGGAAAAAACTTGAGGCTTGCACACTTGGCGAAGGTAAAGAGAAATTAGTTTTGGCCACTGGCCGAACCAAAATTATCGAAACTATTGTCGAAGCGGCTCGCGAAGCTTACAAGACGGTTGAGGAAAAAATGGGCGACCGAAATAAACTTAAGGAGCTTGAGCGTAATGTTATTTTACGTTCGATCGATCGCTTGTGGATAGACCACCTTTCGGCCATGACGCAACTGCGCACCGGCATCGGCCTCCGCGGTTACGGACAAATGGATCCGTTGGTTGAATACAAAAAAGAAGCTTTCGGCATGTTCAATCGTTTGCTTGGTGGGGTTAATATTGAAATTGCCAACTCTTTCTTCAAAGTTGCTGTGCATGCCGTTCAAGTTCGCCAGGCTACTTTAGGCGGCCGAACTTTGTTCGAACGTGCCGGTGCGGTTCTTGCTTCCAGCAAACCCGGCGCCGCGGCCGCGATCGCAACTTCCGGGGGCGCCCCCGGGGTTGCTCAAAAACAAGTTGGTCGCAACGAGCCATGTCCTTGTGGAAGTGGAAAAAAATACAAAAAGTGTCATGGAAAATAATTTTTAATATGCCCGAACAATCATCTTCAGCGGAATCTTTAGAGAAATCTTTTGACGCCATGGAAGAATGGCTTAAAACTCACCCTGTTGAAATTCCAAAAGAGATTATTGAGCGTCGTGCTGAATGGGAGAGAAGATTGGACGACCCGTTGTTGTCGCAAGAAGATTGGAAGAAAATCTTAGATGAAAGTAGGGAGATAACGAAATCTGGCACAGAAGAAGGAAAGTATCATCGCTTGGCACAGTTGCGAGAGGCGTCAACCATGTCCGGCGTGCCGGGCGAGATCTATTTGTTAGAACGCGAACTTTCGAATTGTTTTTGCGGCAGTGGTAAAAAGTTTAAAAAGTGCCACGGGGCTTAAATATGAAACTTCTCCTAACCTCCGCCGGAATGCATTTAAGAAAAGAGATCGAAGAATTTGTTTCGGAAGTTAAACCTCCTGTGCGTGTTTTGCATGTGTTAACGGCCGCCAAGCGTGAGAAGGTTATCGACTTTGTGCGCGATGATATAAAAGTGATGAAAGAACTGGAGTGGCAAGTTACCGATATCGATCTCGATGGTAAAAACGAAGAAGATTTACGAAACCTTTTGAAAAATATTGACGTCGTATATGTTCAGGGTGGTAACACTTTTTATCTTATTGATGCGATTAGAAAAAGTGGCTTCGAAAAGGCGCTTCGGGAATTCTTGAACAATGGCGGAAGATATATTGGGGTTAGCGCCGGAACACTTGTCGCGGGCCGCAGTATCAAATTCGCTGAAGGGGCCGATTTGAACGAGATAAATATGACGGATTATTCGGGGATGGGACTGGTTGATCTGATTATCGATGTCCATTGTGAAAGCGGTTCGAATAAAGACGAGGTTGTTAAGTTAACAGACAATCAGGCAATTCTTGTTGAAGGGGATGAAATACGAATCATTGGAAAAAAAGAAGTGTAAAAAGTGTTACGAAAATAATATGAGCAACGAAGATTTGTTCCAAAAAGTAAGAGAACTGAAATTACCAGTAGGTAAATACGCTTTATTTGGAAGCGCTCCTTTGGGAATAAGAAAACTGAGGGATTGTCACGATGTGGATATAATTGTAACGGAAGATTTGTGGAACGAATACAAAGACAAAAATTGGGAGATAAAGACAATGCCTGATGGCAGTCCTTATCTTTGTAATGGTGAAATTGAATTGTGGAAAAATTGGAAACCGGGACAATGGGATCTTAAACAATTAATCGAAGAGGCGGAAACAATCGATGGTCTTCCTTTCGTAAGATTGGAAACCGTGCTTGAATGGAAGAGAATGAAGGGGCGAGAAAAAGACCTGAAGGACATTGAAATTATAGAAAAATTTTTGCAAGTATGAAAATCATGATTTGTGGCAGTATGAGTTTCGCAAAAGAAATGGTTGAACTTCAAAACCAACTGAGAGGTTTTGGACACGACGTAGCTGTGCCGTGTGATGCCGAATTGCATGTAGGAAAACCCGACCTCATTGACGATTTAGATAACGATCGTCAGCATCTGATTGAAAATAATATTATAAAAAAATGTTTTGATCTTCTTGCTGGAAGCGATGCTGTAGTTTTTCTCAACCTGCCAAAAAACGGAATTGAAGGATATATCGGAACCTCTTCGTTAATGGAAATGGGGCTTGCCTATTATCTCGGTAAAAAGATTTATCTCATGTATCCTCATCCTGATCCTAATGTCCACAGATGGGCACATGAGGTGGCTTCTTTTAAGCCGATCGTTCTTAATAGCGAAGTCGAACTTTTTCGAGAAGTATAAAAAAAGTATGAAAGTCGTTTACAAAGACCAAGCAGAGAAATTTAATAACGGTAAATTTTGTGCGGCACTTGAATATTCCATGGAGGACAAAGATTTAAATGGTGCTATTATTGAATTGACCGGCAGGTATCCGGAAAAAGGAAGAGTGGTAAATTTGAAGTGTAAAGAATTAGCTTATGTGATTAAAGGCTCCGGGAAAGTTGCGGTTGACGACAAAGAGACTAATCTCAAAGAAGGTGATTTGATATTAATTCAACCGGGAGAAAAATATTTTTGGGACGGTAATTTAACTTTGTTTGTGCCGTGTGCCCCAGCCTGGAATCCGGAGCAGTACAAAGAAGTGGAGTAATTTCAGAATTTATGGAATTTTTAAAAGGCCAGCGGGAAGAAGAAGCGAAGGGGTGGCTGTTGAAAGCTACCGAAGTCGCTAAGAAGGCTCTTTGTTTAAAAGCAAAATGTGGCGCGGTTATTGTTAAAGAAGGTAAGATTATCGGTGAAGGGTATACCGCCCCACCTTTGGATAAAGAAGAAAATCGCGTCTGTGGAAAAGATTTTCCGCCAGGCAAACCAAAATACGATCGTACCTGTTGTGTACATGCGGAATGGCGGGCGGTTTTTGATGCCTTAAGAAGGAATTCAAAAGATGTTAAAGGGGCAACGATTTATTTTTCTCGAGTTGATGAAAATGGTGGAGTGGAAAAATCCGGTCAGCCGTTGTGCACGGTGTGCAGTCGCATGGTTTTGGATGTCGGGATTGAAAAATTCGTTTTGTGGCACGAGGAGGGAATAGCCGAATACCTGGCAGCCGAATTTAACCTTTTATCATACGAATATAAACACATAATTTAAAAAATAATCCAATTTTTTATGAAATTAAAATATCCCATTGCTATTCTAGCAATCGTCGCAGTTTTCATTATTCTTGTCTGGGTCGCCCGATCTTTTTCGGGTAGTGATACCGTAAAAATCTATCGTGGCTCTGATTTTTCTTTTGAATATCCGGCTGAATACACAGCTAGCGAAAAAGGTTTGTGGGAAAGCGACCGATATGAAATGTCTTTAAACCCACCGGTCGGTTCTGATACTGCCACTTTGCCTGACATTGCTTTTGTTAACGCGACTTTTAATGGCACGGCTCAAGAATTTTTGGAAGAAGAGTTTGATACAAAAGTTTCCGAGTGGCCTGATGATCAAGAAGGTTTTGAAATAGAACGAATTCATATTGACGAAGAAATAATCTGGAAGATGAGAATGAAGGAACATTTTGATGTTACTGAATACGTAAAACAAAACGGAACAAGATTTGTTGGCTTTAAGACCTATTTTACTGACGAAGATGGTTTCCAGGAAGCCGAAATCATGCATATTTTCGGAACTTTAAAATTTGAATAATTTTATGTCCGAACAAATAACCCCAACCGGTTGTTGCGATATTTTTGATCCAGCTCCGTGGCAAGAAAAAGAAATCGTCTGGACTGACAAAACTTTTGTCAAAGATCATGTCGCCAGCTTTCTTCATATTCCTCTTAATTTTGGAAAGAAAGTCATCAAGAACATGGCTTTGATTGAAAAAGCCGGGGCCAAGGCACCTTATCAACTCATGCTAACCGATGAGAAATCACTTTGGGGTTCTGATATTTACATTGATGTGACGAAAGATGTTCCGGGTGCGGAAATGGCCAAAATTTTCGGCACATTTTTAACAAAAGTTTTTGAAGGACCGTATCAAGATGCTGGCAAGTGGGCCAAGGAAATGGAAACTTACGTGAAGGGGCAGGGAAAAGAAATTAAGAAAATGTATTTTTCCTATACCACTTGTCCGAAGTGCGCCAAAGCGTATGGAAAGAATTACGTTGTTCTGTTCGCACAGGTTGATTAAAGATTATGAACTTGCCAAAAGAAATTTCTCGCGAGGAAGTCTTTAAAAAATACGGACGGGCTATTGATAAGGTGATGTTGGAAATGCCCGACGGTCGGCAGGTTGATTTTTATTTGCGTCGCGACGGCCACCCGGTGGTTGTTCTTGCCCTAACCTCGGAAAATAAAGTCATCTTGTTTAAACAATTTCGTCCCGGCCCCGGCTGCCTTCTGGCGGAAATGCCTGGTGGTATGATGGAAAAGAATGAAACTCCGGAACAAGCAATCGCCAGGGAGTTATTGGAAGAAACAGGATACAAAGGTGAGATAGAATTTGTTACTCGCTGTTGGGATTGTGCCTATACCGACATGCACCGTTACTGTTTTGTGGCGCGAGATTGTAAAAAGGTTTGTGAGCCGCAACACAATGAAAACGAAAATGGTGAAGTGATGGAAGTTTCGCTAGACGAATTTAGAAATATTCTTCGCCAAGGCGAAATGACTGATGTCGAAGCTGGTTACCTTGGTTTGGATTATTTAAAACTTCTTTAATTTATGTCTGACTACATTCAAAAAGATTTAAAACGCGGCGTTGATTATATTGGCGTAACTTGTGTTTTCTATTGTCACGATGGTAAGGGCAACCTTCTTCTTCACAAGCGAAGTTGCAATTGTCGTGACGAGCAAGGTCATTGGGATTGCGGTGGTGGATCAATGGAATTCGGCGAAACCCCCGAAGACGCCGTGCGACGAGAAATTCGTGAGGAATACGGTGTTGAAACGATCGATTTAAAATTTGCCACTGTTAAAAATGTTTTGCGCGATAATAATGGCACGCCAACCCATTGGATTGCTTTTCTTTTTGTGGCGCAAGTTGATCCGACACAAGTTATAAACGGCGAGCCAAACAAAATCGACGAGCTTGGTTGGTTCGCTTTTGATCAAATGCCAGAACCAGTCCATTCGCAATTCCTAAATCATTTTAAAGCAGTCAGAGAAGCGGGTATTCTTTAATATGAAAATCGTCAGCGCTTGTTTGGCTGGACTAAATTGTCGTTGTGATGGTGATGATAAATCGTGCCCCAAGATTGTTGAAATGGTTAGGGAAGGGAAAGCCATACCGGTTTGCCCCGAGCAATTAGGAGGTTTACCTACTCCTCGTCTGCCGTCCGAACAAAAAGGCGACAGGGTTTTTACCAAAGACGGTCAAGAAGTAACTGAACAATTTAAAAAAGGGGCGCAAGCGGCTTTGGAAATTGCCCAGCTGTTTAATTGCAAGGAGGCGATTTTAAAATCAAAATCGCCGTCTTGCGGTTGTGGTAAGGTTTTTGACGGCACTTTTTCTGGAAATTTAATTGATAGTGATGGCGTGACCACTAAGCTTTTTAAAGAGAACAATATTAATGTTTTAACCGAAAAGGACTTGTAAAACTGAAAGAAATAGGTTAAAGTGGAGAAAATTATTATTTTTAATCAAAAAGTTAATATTTTTGATATGAAAAAGGTTAAGAAAGGACGATCTTGGATATCGAAAGTTCGGTCGTCCTCTGTAAAATCTTCTTTAAGCTTTTGCATCCTTTCGTGCTTTCTTGTCGCTCAAACATTTCTTGTTCCATTGGCCGGAGCGGCAGTTAAAACTGAATCCATGTATGTTTTTGATGCTGACTCCGTGTCGATTTCTAGCTCTGGACAAAGTGGATCCGGTTCTTTTAATAACGGAAATGTTTCCAATTATCCCGAAGGCTCCTGTGTCCCTATTCTTGTGGATGTTGAGAACAAAATCGCTTCAACAGATGACGTAACATTTGGTCTCTCTTTTGATTATTATAAAAGCGGCTATTTAGGTATTACAGATTTCGAAGGAATTTCCACCTCGCTTACCGCGCCACACGATGCCGATGATTTGAGTGATTTTTTATATCCGGCTACCTCGTTTTCTTCCATGACTTTTCCGGTTAGCGATGGGAGTTCGGTTTCGGCCGTTGTTACCGGACCATTTTCCAGTGATGATGGTGATTCAACCACATCAACCGATGCACAAAGATATTACAATATTGCTCTTGAAGATATTCCAGGAAATCAAACCGCTTATGTCTATCTTTGTGCTCGTCTTGGATCAGAAGCAAGCGAATTTCCTGGTTCGTCTTTGAGTGTCAAATTGGATACTGCCAAAGAAACAATTTCCATTAATCCAGTAGATGCTGAAGAAGACGAAACTACAGTTTTGCCAACCTTAACTTTAATGAAGACTGTGGCCAGTGGGCCGGATTCGGCTGATGAATGGTCATTTGTTGTTTCGCCGGCCATTAACGATCAAACAACTTTTGATATTGAAGACGGTTCGTCCTCGGTAATAATTACAGATGTCCCAGCCGGAACTTATACTATCGTTGAATCTGGTCCTTCTGGTTATTCTTTAACTGCCTGGGGCGGTGATAATTGTGAATTCGATGGAGAGACGGCCCAAACCACGGTTGAAGCCGGGACAGAACCTGTTAATGCTACTTGTAGTTTTACAAATAGTGCTATTTTGCCAACATTAACTGTTACTGAAACAGTTATCAACGACAATGGCGGAACGATGACTGCTGAAAATTTTCCACTTTTCGTTGATGGTGTGTCGGTCAGCAATGATGTGGCCACCGAGTTTGCTCTTGGTACTTATACCGTTTCTGAAGGTGGATCAAGCCTTTATACAACCACAATTAATGGTGATTGTGCTGCCGACGGTTCGATTACTCTTGGCCCTGGTGATGAAAAAAAATGTACGATTATAAACGATGATATTGCTCAAGAAGAAGAAACCGGCGATACAGGTGATGATTCTGAAGGTGAAATCGGTGGTATTGATGGTGATTTTGGAGAGGGCGGAGAGGGTGGCGAAGGCGGTGAAGGCGAAGACGAATCAGGTGAAGAGGTCGATGATGAAACCGGCGATGATGAATCTGAAGAGGAAGAAGAAACAGGTGATGATTCTGGAGGTGAAATCGGTGGTATTGATGGTGATTTTGGAGAGGGCGGAGAGGGTGGCGACGAATCCGGTGATGAAATTGTTGACGAGACAGGCGACGACGAAACCGGAGATGAGGAATTGGGTGATGATGAAATTATAGAAGATGACGGGAGTGGCGACGAAGAAACCGAAGAGGAAGAAGAAACAGGTGATGATTCTGAAGGTGAAATCGGTGGTATTGATGGTGATTTTGGAGAGGGTGGAGAGGGTGGAGAGGGTGGAGAGGGTGGAGAGGGTGGAGAGGGTGGCGACGAGTCAGGTGGTGAAATTGATTCAGGTGGTTTAGAAGATGTTATGGGTGACGATTCTGATGGAAACGGACATTTAACCGTTCATCTTGAGATTAGTAATAACGACGGACATAATTTTACACCTTACGATTTCACTTTATACGCTGGGGAAACCGTGGTTTCACAAGATGTAAAAACTGATTTTTCTCCTGGCGAATATAAAATTTATGAAATTTTTGACGGTCACGAAGGTTCAGAAGAACCAGTGATTGACGATTCTTTGGTTATGGCTTCGGCTGAAGATGGATATAGTGTTGTCATAAGTGGTGATTGTAATAATGTTGGTGTGGTGACTATGGCAGCCAATCAAAATTATGAAGTTACAATTCTGATCGAAGATCACCAAATCGGCACTGGTGGCGGTCATGGGGGAACATCGTCCAGTGGTTCCTCAACCCCTACACCAACAGTCCTTGGTGTAACCGACGAAGCTGACGAAGAAGATATAGCTGATCCGGCCGTCACTGCGCCAGAACCAATGGTTCTTGGTGTAACCGACGAAGCCGAGGTCGTGGCTGATCCGGCCGTTGTTACTCCGGAGCCAATGGTTCTTGGGGCGACTGATGAATTGCCGCGTACTGGCTTGCCGGTTTCTTTCCTGTTGCCTTTTGCAAGTTTATTTATACTCGCGTTTCGTCGAAGGAAAAAAGCTTAATGAATGAAACGCCAGCCTTAAACAGAGCTGGCGTTTTTGAGTAGGAGTGTTCTATGGGGGAGAAAAAAAAGCCGATACACAAAACTAAATATTTTTTTGACTGGAAAAAAGCCGGGCTTATTTTGCTTGTAGCCTTTGGTTTTTATTTTATTTTGAATTTTGGTTACATTGCCATTTTAACTAAATACAAAACAGCACAAATAACTCAAATAATTACCTCCGAAGCACCATCAGAACCAACCGGGCCGCCTGAATTGGCGGCTAACGAATTGGCTATACCTGCCCTTAATATTCGTACGCCTATTCTTTTTACCGAAACTGTGGACGAAGATGTTTTCCAAGAACTGTTAAGACAGGGGGTCGTTCATTATCCTGACACAGCCGAAGTCGGAGCAGTCGGCAATGCTTATATTTTTGGTCACTCTAGTGATTTTACTTGGGTTGATAATTCTTATCGATACATTTTTGCCCTTTTACCGAATATTAAATTAGGTGATGATATTTACGCGACCAATCAGGCTGGCCACCTCTTTCATTTTCAGGTCAAAGAAACCTTCGTTATTTCTCCTTCTGATCTTAGAGTCTTGAATCAAGAAACTGATGGTAAAATTGTTTTGACTCTTCAGACTTCTTATCCATTTGGCACAGCCCTGGCACGTTTTATTGTGGTGGCCGAATTGGTCGAGCTGTAAAGTTCTTGCTATCATATACTTATCTATGAAACAGCACTTGTCGCGTTTCTTTCACGCCTCAAAAAGAATTTCTAAAGATTATTTTGTTCCGCACGAGGGGAATGACCACAAACCTAAGGCAATTCGTCATCAAGCCTTGTTTGCGTACAGCTTTTTTTTGATAATAATAAAATTGGCCCTAATTAGCGCCCAGCTTTTTTTACCATCGGCCAGCCTTTATTCCAGTGCGGTGACGCGTGAAAATATTATTGATTTGACCAACGCCAGCCGTCGTTCGGCCGGGCTAACGGAGCTGGTCGATAACACCAAACTTGATGCCGCGGCTCAAGCCAAGGCCGAAGACATGATTTTAAATCAGTATTTCGCTCACACTAGTCCCGCCAATGTCACGCCGTGGCAGTGGATTCTTTCCAACGGTTACGCTTATGAATTGGCTGGGGAGAATTTGGCGGTTTATTACACTCAAGCCGAGGACACGCTGGCTGGTTGGTTGGCTAGCCCCACTCACCGCGCCAACATAATGGACGAACGTTTTGCCGATATTGGTGTTGGGGTGGCTCGTGGAAATTTTAATAATTTTGAGAATTCTATCGTTGTTGTTCAAATGTTTGGTAAACCAAGGAATAAACCAAGTGAAATTTTAGCGCAAGAAACTGAACCTGAAACCAAGCTGGCTACGATAACCAATGTTGTTTTAACAACAACGGGGGTTGAGGTTGCCGTGACCGCGCCAACCGCTGATGAAGTTGAAGTTTCGTTAAACGAAAACAGTGTTGAGTTAGTTAAAGACGAAAGAACGGATATTTGGACGGGCACGGTTTCAACTATTTCTGAAGTTCCGGATACTGATGGTGCCGATGTTTTTGTGCAAGCCAAGAAAGACGGCGAAAGTGAAATACAAAAGGCCGGTTGGGTAGCTGGCAGCTCAGATAGTCGCGATGTTTTTTATGCCGAAGGTGGTAATCGACAATTAACCCTGCTCGGTTTTTTACACATTAACGGAATCGAAGATACAGTTCGACAGTTATTCTTATTAACTATGGCTGTTTTGTCGGCCATTCTCCTCGCCAGTATCTTGATTAAATTTGAAATTCAGCATCATACAATCATTGCACACACAATCGTGGTGATTGTTTTGGCTGGATTATTAGCTTGGATTTAAAAGTTTGATAATTGGGTTTTCCACCTTAAAACTTGTAAAAAAACGGCGTTTGTCATACAATTACGCCGCTTTTATTTGATTTTATTATGCAAAATTGGAAAAGAAACTATCCAAAAGGGGGCGCTTCCGGAATGCGAAAAAAATGGCTAATTCCGGGCCTAACCGCCTTCTTTTTAATTGCCACCTTGGCGGCCGCGGCTTACGACTTTCCAGGCTATTGGAATAAAGGGGTTACGTGGGTTGGCGGTTTAACCGGTTTCAGCACCGACGCCATAAAGCTGGACGAATCAGCTTATCGCTTCGGTCTTGACCTGCAAGGCGGCACACACCTGGTGTACCAAGCCGACATGTCAAAGGTTGAGGGAACCGAACAAGGAGCAGCTTTGGAAGGCGTACGTGATGTTATTGAACGTCGTGTTAATGCCTTCGGCGTATCTGAACCGTTAGTCACCACAGCTCAAGGTAACCGCATTATTGTTGATTTGGCTGGTGTACTTGATGTTACCGAAGCTATTAAACAAATTGGCGAAACGCCTATTTTGGAATTTAAAGAAGCCAACACCGAAGTTGGTCGAGCCGCGACAGCCGAAGAACAGGCACAAATCGATGCGGCTAATATAACCGAACGCCAAAAAGCCAGTGAAGTTTTGGCTCGGGCTAAAAGCGAAGATTGGGTGGCTCTTTCAACTGAATTAAACGGCAATGATCTTGGTTGGATCAGCGCCGACAATACAGACTTCGGTTATTTGGTTCAGGAGGCGCTTAATTTCCGGACCAAGCCAGGTTCGGTTGTTTCTCGTGTTATCGAAACCAACGGAATGTTGAATATTGTTCGTTACGATGAAAAAAAGGATTCGCAAAAAATGCAGCTTTCCCACATTTTAATTTGTTTTGAAGGTAAAACCAGTTGTGCTAATCCGATTCCGGCTATCGAAGCCAACCAAAAATTAATTGCCTTGAAAGATGGTTTGACAGCGGAAAATTTTTCTGAAAAGGCTAAAGAGTTTTCAACTGACCTGGGTAGCGCTTCTGATGGCGGATATTTGGGTTGGATCGAACCAGGCCAAACCGTCGCGGCTTTTGAACTGGCGGCGTTGAATACGCCGGTTGGTGGAATTTCTGAAGTAGTGGAAACTGAATTTGGTTACCACATTATTTACAAAAAAGCTCAAGAGCCGATTACGGTTTATCATTTGGAAGACATTGCTCTTAAACTAACTACCTTGAACGACATTGCTCAGGTTGATGAACAATGGAAATCCACTGGGTTAACCGGTCAACAGTTAAAAACAGCCACAGTTGAATTCGATCAAACTACCGGTTCACCTCACGTAGCCCTGCAGTTTAACGCCGAAGGCGCTGATATGTTTGCCGAAATTACTGGACGCAACATCGGCCAACAAGTAGCTATTTTCTTAGATGGTTCACCGATTTCCGTTCCGACCGTCCAAGATCAAATTGCTGGAGGACAGGCAGTTATTACTGGCAGCTTTACTTTGGACGAAGCTAAAACCTTGGCTCAACGCTTAAACGCCGGGGCTTTACCAGTGCCGGTTAGTTTACTTTCACAACAAACTGTCGGCCCAATGCTTGGCCAAACCTCACTTGATCGCAGTATTACGGCGGCTTTGGCCGGTTTCGGTCTGGTTGGTTTATTCATGCTTGTCATGTATCAAGTGCCGGGTTTTGTTGCAGTTGTGGCCTTGTTGTTTTATGTTGCCCTTAACTTACTGACTTACCGTATTTTCGGCGTAACTATTTCACTTTCTGGTATTGCTGGTTTAGTTCTGTCTATTGGTATGGCGGTGGACGCCAACGTGCTTATTTTTGAACGTGTAAAAGAAGAATTGCGAGCTGGGCGTGACTTACGTTCGGCTATTGATGAAGGACACCACCGCGCCTGGCCGGCTATTCGCGATGGTCACTTGACCACGCTTATTGCTGCCGTGGTCTTGTATACTTTTAGTTCCAGCTTTATTAAAGGTTTTGCTTTAACCTTGTCGATTGGTGTTTTATTCAGCATGTTTACGGCCGTGACCGTGACCCATACCTACTTGTTGGCTTCACAGAAAGTTAAATGGATGAATAAAATTAAACATTACGCCCGACATATTCCTGAACAAAAATAATCTATGACCTTCTCATTTGTTAAACATCGAAAAATTTGGTTCGTTTTGTCGGGGATTTTAATCGTCGGCAGTATTGCGGCGATTGCGATCTTTGGTTTCAATTTCGGAATTGATTTTACCGGCGGCAGCATTATCGAGCTTAATTTCCAAAATCGTCCGAGTGTCGAAGAGACCCAAACGATTTTATCAGCCGCAGGATATGACCATTCGGTGATTCAACCGAGCGGTGAAACAGAAATGATTATTCGCCTTGAAGCTCTTGATGAAACCGCCCACCAGGCCGTTCTTAGCGCTTTTGAGGTCAAAGATCCAGGCGTTACCGAATTACAGTTTAATTCATTCGGTCCTTCAGTCGGTTCAGAGTTGCGTAAAAAAACCACCACCGGTGTTATTGTCACCCTGCTTTTAATCGGATTGTTTATTGCTTGGTCTTTCCGCAAGGTGTCTGATCCAGTTAAATCTTGGAAATACGCCTTAATCACTGTTTTTGCTGGTTTTCACGATGTCATAGTTCCGCTTGGTTTGTTTGCCATTCTCGGTCATTTCTTTGGCTGGCAAATTGATACAGCTTTCGTGGCCGCGGCTTTGACCATTCTTGGTTATTCTATTAACGATACAATTGTCGTTTTTGATCGTACTCGTGAAAACTTGGGTCGTTTTGGTGACGAACACTTTGGCGACACTGTTGATAAAAGTATTCAGCAAACTTTATTCCGCTCAGTCTATTCAAGTCTTACCACCATGTTGGCACTTGTGGCTATCTTTGTTTGGGGCGGGGAAACAACTCGACCATTTGCTTTGGCTTTGTTTGTTGGTATTGGTATTGGAACTTATTCCTCGATCTTTATTGCCAGCCCCTTACTTGTGGCTTGGGAAGAATGGAATCATCGTCGCCGCGCTTAAAATGTTTTTAAAAACTCGAGTCTACTGGCTCGAGTTTTTGTTTTCCACAACTCTTCCCAACCCTTCAAGGCTCTTCTCGACCCTTTAAAGCCCTTTTGTGCTATAATAGACAACGATATGTTCCTCTTCGCCATTGCCATTACCTCGAAGCCCGAAGCGTATCTACACGCCTTTCTTAATCAACCAATCGATGTTGCTCTTTTGGAAGTTATTTTATTAGTCGGTTGGATTCCCATTGCCGCCATTTTACTCGAAGGATTAATGGAAATTTGGAAGGATTATCGGCAAGGTATTTTTCAAGGTCGCCTGCAGTATATTGTTTTAGCGATTGACGTGCCTAAAATGACCGAGCAAAGTCCAAAAGCCGTGGAGAATATTTTTGTCACGCTTCAGGGTACTTTTTCCACTCTGCTTTGGAAAGAAATTTGGTTCATGGGCAAAATGCAGCCACGGTTTAGTTTTGAGATTGCCTCCATTGATGGCTATATTCAGTATTACGTTCGTTGTGAAGAGCGTTTTCGTGATTTGGTCGAAGCCGCTATTTATGCCCAGTATCCCGACGCGCAAATCGCCGAAGTTGAAGATTATGCCCAAATTGTGCCGGGCAGGTACCCTGATCCTGAATGGGATATGTGGGGAACGGAGTTTGTTTTAAAAAAAGATCAGTATCTTCCTGTACGCACTTGGCCAATGTTTGAACATGGTCTATCACAAGAGTTAAAAGATCCGTTGTCCGCTCTTTTGGAACAAATGAGTCGTATGCGGCCGGGGGAATGTTTCTTTTTTCAAATACTTCTTGGTTTATCTGAACAAAAAAAATGGAAAGAGCAGGGGCGAAAGTTTATTAAAAAAACTTACGGCCTTAAAGATGATGCCAAGGGAAATGGTTTTTTGGATCAGCTGATGTCTTGGCCGGGCGGTTTTGTCAACGAAGTCACCGGGGTTGATGTTAACGCCATGTTTGGCCTAGAAGGCGGAGCTTCTGATAAGCCGGAAGATCCTTGGCGGGCTTTTAAAATTACTTTGGAAGAAAAAGCCCAAGTTGAGGGGGTTTTGAACAAGATTTCCCACCTCGGTTTTGAAACTAAAATCAGAATTGCTTATTTTGCTAAAAAAGGCGTTTATAGCAAGGGGCAACGCGTTCCCATGATTAAGGGTTTTCTTTCGCCGTTTAATAATCATGGTTCTCAGGAATTCGGCATGTATAGCCCGCAAATTCCAAAAAACGATTATTTTTGGCAAAGGTGGACTTACACCCATCGTCAGTCCCGGGTTGCCCAAGCATTTAAAAAGCGCAGTTTTAGTTTGGGAGCCGCCCCTAAAATTTTGTGTACTGAAGAACTGGCAACTATTTGGCATTTCCCAACCATCACCATAAAAGCGCCGTTAATTAAGAAAACCGAATCGCGTCGCGCTGAACCACCGGTTTCTTTGCCGATTGCCGGGGAGGATGTTCCGCTTTATCGCACGCCACCGGTTACTCCAACTAAAAAAGAAGCGCCGCCGATTGGTTTGGCCACGTCGCCGACTTTAGAGCCGGAAATTTCTTTTGCCGCGCCGATTGAACCAAACAGAATTCAAAAGACTAAATCTCAGCCCACGGCCGTTGCGTCTAATGTTCAAAAAAATGTTCCCGATGTTATGCGAGTTTTGTTTGAACCGGGCGTTGAGCTTGAAGATGTAAAACTTCCGCCAGCCCCCAACGAAGCAACGGAAGGAATGGAAGAGGAAGATAAAATTATTCCGCCGAATCTTCCGTTATAACCTCACCTTATGCCCGCTTACGAAGATCACGATCACGAGCACGATGTAATTTACTTCGCGCGTACCAACTATCGCAATCAAATGCGGAAATTTGGTATAAAAACCGACGATCGCCGTCGGCATACTTATGTTATTGGTAAAACCGGCATGGGTAAAACAACCTTGCTCGAAAACATGATTTTGGCCGACATTTATTTGGGGCATGGTTGCGCTTATATTGATCCGCACGGCGATACCGCGGAAAAACTTATCAATTATATCCCCGAATGGCGGCAGAAAGATGTGGTTTATTTCTGTCCGTCCGATGTTGAGTTTCCTGTGGGTTTTAATATTTTGGAATCGCACGATATTAACACCCGACACGTTATTGCTTCGGGGCTCATGGGCGTTTTTAAAAAAATCTGGCCTGATGTTTGGAGTCCGCGCATGGAGCATATTTTGAATAACTGCATTTTGACCTTGCTCGAAAATCCCGGCAATACTTTAATGGGCATCAATCGCTTGTTGGTTGATCGCGACTTTCGGGTGCGCCTGGTTTCCAATCTTAAGGACCCGGTCGTTAAATCTTATTGGATTACCGAGTTCGAACAGTGGGAGCCCAAGTTCCGCACTGAGGCGATTGCCCCTATTCAAAACAAAGTTGGACAATTTCTTTCAACCGCGGTTATTCGTAATATCGTGGCTCAGGTAGATTCGACCATAAAGCCCCGAGAAATCATGGATAGCAGCAAGATTTTTATTGTTAACCTTTCCAAGGGGCGAATTGGTGAAGACGCCATGAAACTTTTGGGCGGCATGTTGATTACCAAATTACAGCTTTGCGCCATGGAACGCGTCGACACCCCGGAAATCGAGCGTCGTGACTTTTACCTGTATATCGACGAATTCCAAAACTTTGCCACGGAAAGTTTTGCTTCAATTTTGTCTGAGGCTCGAAAATATCGTTTGGCCTTAATCATGGCTCATCAGTACATTGAACAGTTAACAGAAGAAGTTCGAGCGGCGGTTTTTGGCAACGTTGGAACCATAATGATGTTTCGAGTCGGTTCGCCGGATGCCGCTTTTCTGGAAACTGAATTCATGCCCCGTTTTACTCCGGAAGATTTGGTGAATTTGGCTAAATTTGAAATTTATCTTCGTTTAATGATTGACGGCGTGGCTTCGGAACCGTTTTCCGCCGTTACTTTGCCGCCAATTGTTCAAAAAACCAATTCCGAACAAATCGTCATAGATAATTCTCGAGCTCTTTACGCCCGGCCGCGTGACATTGTGGCCGACGAAATTATGCGTTGGAGTGAGGCCGAAGGTGGCGGGGTGGAAGTTACCTCGTCAGTGGCGGCCGGAGCTGTGGTCGAAAAGTTTGAGCATGCCGAAACCGTGCGTAAGGCCGCCAAAAAATTTGGCGGGAAACCTTTATTTGAATACGATTGTACCCGGTGTGGTAAACACATGATTTTGCCGGTTGAACTTGATAAATCACGTCCCATTTATTGTGAGGATTGTATTGAGTTGGTTAGGGAAGAACGAAAAAAGGGAAATGGTCGCAGTCAGGAACGGGCTAATGATCGGAAACCGGCCTTGCCGCCGGCGGTTAAGGATGGCGCGCCAGTTACCAAAGAAACAACCGGAGCCGTTAGTCTTTCCTCGTTAAAAAATAAAGAGGAAAAAACAAATGACGAAAGTTCATCGGTTGAACCAATGGCCGCCTTACCTAAAATGCCGGGAGATTTTTTATCGCAAGAATTAAAGAAAACTCAACCAGCCGCTGCTCCTGTCTTGGCCGTGCCGAGCAGCGAAGGACAAAAAAGACGTCGCCGTCGTCGTAAGCCAAGTGGCGGCGGCGGTCAACCGCAACAAAATCAACCAAGCCGTCCTGTCCCACAAACAAAATCAAAAGATGATATTTTCCCGTGGTAATTAATATGGAATACCCGAAAGGTGAAGACCAAATTGTTGCTCGTCGGCACGAACCGCCGGCGGCTTTACCAACTAAAGATAATACTCCGGCCGAAGAAATTTCTTTATTTGGTCGATCCAACTTTAGTCAAGGAATTTCCGCCAAGCGTTTGATTTTTGGTATTAAACGTAAAGATCGCACCCGCCACATGTACGTTATTGGCAAAAGCGGGGTGGGGAAAACGAAATTGTTGGAACTGTTGATTCGTTCCGATGTTTTTTTTGGTCACGGCGTGTGTATTATTGATCCGCACGGTGATTTGGTTCAAAGCATCATGGATTTTATTCCCGAAGAACGTCTTGATGATGTGGTGCTAATTAATCCCAGTGATCGCGAATTTCCCATTTCTTTTAACCCAATTGCCAATGTTGTCGAAGCCGATCGTTTTCCGGTTACCAACGAGCTCATCGAAATTTTTAAAAAACAATTCGGTTCGGATTGGACCCCACGCGTTGAGCACCTGCTCCGCATGACCACCTTGGCCATGATTGATTATCCGGCCGGTACCATTAACGGCATGGTTTCGCTTCTTTCGAGTGGTCGCTTTCGCAGTAAAGTCATTGAGTTTATAAAAGACAGTGTGGTTCGTCGCTTTTGGGCGATCGAGTTTCCTGAATGGTCACAACGATATGATGCCGAAGCGGTTTCGCCGCTTTTAAATAAACTCGGGCAGTTGCTGGCCGATCCGTTGATGCGCAACATTTTTGGCCAAAAAGAAAATAAAGTCGATTTTTATCATTTCATGCAGGAACGCAAAATCGTTTTGGTTAATTTGTCCAAGGGTTTGCTTGGTGATGATGTTTCGGCTTTTTTCGGAGCCACCCTTATTACTAAAATAAAACAGTCGGCCATGAAACGTATTAGTTTACCAGAGCATCTGCGTCAGCCGTTTTATTTATATGTTGATGAGTTTCAAAATATTGCCACTAAAACTTTTGAAAATCTTCTTTCCGAATCGCGTAAGTTTGGTATTGCCGTGACCGTGGCCAACCAAAATCTTAGTCAGCTTTCCGATAGTCTTAAAGCTTCGCTTTTTGGTAACGTTGCTTCGGTTATTACTTTTCAAATTGGCGCCGATGATGCCAAGATTTTGAAAGATGAGTTGGCCCCGATTTTTGACATGCACGATATCATTAACCTCGGGGCGCGCGAGATTTATGTTAAAATGACCATTGATGGCAAACGTTTCGATCCGTTCTCGGCTGATGTTCTTGAGGTCACGCCGTCGCATCACGAAAGTTTTTCTCAAGACATTGTTGAGGAATCGCGGCAAAATTATGCCAAAACCAGGGCCGAGGTTACGGCCGAGCTGGAGCAGGGCGATAAAGAAATCAACGCCCCGGCGGCCAGGGTGGAAGAAAGCGAAATAGTCGTATAAAGTAAAGAGGCGCCAAAAGCGCCTCCTTTTGATATGAGTAAAACTCCTAATTTTGACGCTAAAATAAAAGTTATTCTCGACGGACTCACCCCCGGCGAGCAGACTTGTGTTTTGACTGGCGAGAAATGGAAAATGCCGATTCAAGAAATCGAACTTTACAAAAAGTTCATGGTTCCACCACACAATGTTTCGCCTAACACTGTTTGGAAACAAATGGCTTATTATGATTGTGCTTATCAGTTTTGGTGGAACAAACATTTTGAAACCGGTCAGCCGGTCTTGAGTTTTCATCATCCGGCTTCGGGTATTCGTGTTTTGCCGGATGTCGAGTGGCACACCAAGGATTTTTCCAATATTTTTGAAACCCTCGAAATTCCAGATCCCTTTTTTAAACAATTAAGAAAACTTGAACTTCGCGTGCCTCTTCTGGCGACTTTTAATCGGGTTGAGCCGAAAAATTCGATTGCGCTTATGTCTATGGGTGACCAAGACAGTTATTTCACTTTTGCCTGCAGGTCGGAGAGATCTTTTTTTTCAGGTGGGGCTTTTGGTATCGCCGATTCCTCGTTGATCTGGTTGGCTTTTAACATCACCGATTCACACCATATTACTCACAGCCAACGTCTCCACAATTGTCGTTATGTTCACGAATCGCTGGATTGTTTAAATTCCAACTTTTTGTTTGAATGTCGAAATTGTAATAATTGTTTTGGTGCGACTAACCGTCGTAACGCCGAATACTTATTTTTTAACAAACAACTGACCAAAGAAGGATATGAGGCTCGTTTAGCTGAAATTGATTTGGGCAAAAGAAGCGTCGTTGAAAAATGGCAAAAGAAATTTAACGAGCTTTTGCTTAACGAAGGTATTTGGCCGGAAAATTTTAATGTCTCAACCGAGCAATCGTCCGGCGATTATTTGAGTAATGCTGTTCGTTGTACTGAATGTTTTTCCTCCGGTGATAATCCAGTTGATAATTGGCGAAGCGCCTGGATATACGGTAATAATCAAGGTAACGCTTATGGTTGGGGACTGGTCGATAATTCCGAGGTTTACATGTGTGTCTCCTCGCCAAATTCTAACAAGAGTAAATTTTGTTATCGTTCTTTCAGGTTAGATAATTGCGAATACTGTCTCATGTCTTCTGATTGTCGAGATTGTTTTGGCTGTATTGGTTTGAAAAATAAGCGTTTCTGTATTTTAAATAAACAGTACGAAGAAGAGGAATATTGGAAAACCCTTGATGAACTTAAGTGTGCTATGCTCGAACGTGGCGAGTATGGACACTATTTACCGCCGGAACTTTCTTCGACTTATGTGCCCGAGGGCGGGGCCACGATTTATTGTGGAGCCACTGACGAAGAACTAAAAAAGATCGGGGGTTTGTTTTTTGATCCTAATGCCGAAGGCGCAACCGGCACTGAACGTCTAAAAAACGAACCAAGAAGTTTAAAAGACATTCCTGATTCCATTGATGACTTGGGTGATGATTGGATAGGAGTTCCGATTTATGACGAACAAGCTAAGCGTACTTTTAGTTTTTTGAAACCCGAACTAGATTATTATCGGGCCAAACGCATCGCTCCGCCAGCCGAACATTTTATTCATCGTCTTAATACTTTGGCTGCCAGCGGACAAATATGTTCACTAGAAAAACAACAGTGTTACGAATGTCAGAAAGAAGTTTTGGTCTCAAAATGTCCTCAGTATCCGAACCGTAAGATTTATTGTCAATCCTGTTATTTAAAGTATCTCGAAGAGAATAATTAGGCCGGTAGGCCAGTAGTAGGTAGTATGTAGGCAAAAAACATATGTCGAAAACTCCAAATTACGATGCTAAAATAAAAGTTATTCTCGACGGCCTCGTGCCGGGCGAGCATACCTGTGCGCTCACTGGCGAGAAATGGCTGATGACCGACGAAGAGATCGGCTGGTATAAAAAATTCAATGTGCCGCCTTCCGACATTTCACCGTTATCTCGAAAAAGAATTATCGGCGGTTTCATGAATGGTTTCCAGTGGTGGTGGCAAAAACATCCGGCCACCGGGGCTGCGGTTTTGTCGTATGTTCACCCATCTAGTGGCTTGAAGGTTTTGCCCGATCAAGAGTGGTTGACCAAAGATTTTTCCAGTGAGGGCCGGGAATACGACGCCAAAAAATCTTTCTTTGAGCAGTTCCGCGAAATGCAGGTTCAAGTTCCTTTAAAGGCGGCTAATAATTTGATTGAGCCGGAAAAATCAATGGCCTTGGGTTCGTTCGGCGATATCGACAGTTATTTTGTGATTGATGGAAAGACACGGGAATCAATGTTTTGTCTTTTTGCCGCCAACACCGAACGCTCGGTGGAAATTCATAATGTTTTGCAGGCCGTGGAAAGTTACCATGTCAACGATGCCTTTAATGTTTTTCGTTCGCAATATGTTTCCGATACTCGTGGCACCATGAATTCGGTTTTTGCTTTTATTGCTCCCGACTGTGTTGATTGTTTTGGTGTGGCCATTCGCAAACACAAGAAAAATCTTTTCTTTAATCAGCCGTTAACCGAAAATGAATATAAAGAAAAAATTTTAAAGATCGATCTTGGGAAACGTTCGGCGGCCGAAGAGTGGAAAAATAAATATTATAATTTTTTGAGGAAAGAAATCGTTTGGCCGGTAAACATGAATTTTTCTGACGAAAATTCCATTGGTGAATATTTAGTTAAGGCCCGTGACTGTCATTATTGTTACGCTTGTGTGGAGCGACCAATTAACCTTTTTCACACTTCTTTTACGGCTAACGAGGCCTTGGACAGCGCTTTTGTTACCAGTGCCAGCGGGATTGCCAATTGTTACAGCTCCGTCTTTTTGTCGCAAACAAATAATTGTCGTTTTTGTTATTCCATGCACAAGTGTCAAAACATGGAATATAGTTTTGAGTGTGAAAATTGCGAAAATTGTTTTGGTTGTGTTGGCTTGCAACACAAAAAATTTCACATTTTCAATAAACCGTATTCCGAGGAAGAGTATTGGAAGAGAGTTGATGAATTAAAGGTGACCATGCTTGAACGTGGGGAATACGGAAAGTTTTTTCCATTGTCTTTTTCGCCGATTTACTTTTTACAATCAGCTTCGGCCATGTACTGGTTGTCGACGGAAAAGGAAGCCAAACAACTCGGCGCGGCCATTTATGATCCATCTTCGGCTGACGCTATTGGTGAAACCCGCGTTGATATTAACAAAGCCAGATCGTCTAATGATATTCCTGATTCCATTGATGAGATTGATGACAGTTGGTGCGGTGTACCAATAAAGGACGAAGTAACTGGTCGTTATTTTACATTTTTAAAACCGGAAATTGCTTTATACAAGAAACTTCGTGTTGCCCCACCTAATAAACATTTTATTCGTCGTATGGCTGAAATGATTCAAGAGACGAACAGCGCGGTTTTTGTCGACCGAAAATGCGACAAGTGCGGTAAAGAGATGATCGTTTCGATTAACAAAACTTTTCCGGAAAAAACTGTTTATTGTATTGATTGTTTTAACAAATATTTTGAAGAAGTTTCTTGAGGTTTGAGTAGGTAGTATGTAGTAGGTAGGCAAAAACTATGTTGGAGAATTTTCCTTATAAAAATTTGATTGTCTGGCAAAAGTCAGTTGAACTGGTTATTCTCGTTTATAAATTAACCGAAAAGTTTCCTCGCTCGGAAATTTATGGTTTAACAAGTCAAATGAGACGTTGCTCGGTTTCTATTCCATCTAATATAGCCGAGGGTAGGAGACGCGGTCGTTCGGTTGAATTCCAACATTTTCTTAGAATTGCTTTTGGCTCCGGAGCGGAGTTAGAGACACAAACCTTTATTTCCAAAAGATTGGGTTTTGGTGAAGCAGCTGATTATGACGCCGTGGAAAATATTTTAAATGAAATTATGAAGATTCTTAACACAATGACAAAATAAAACTTTTGCCTACATACTACCTACTACATACTATAGCCTATGATAATTCAATCCATCATCCTCGGTTTTGTTCAGGGCCTAACTGAGTTCTTGCCGGTTTCCAGCTCTGGACATCTTGTTTTAATTCCTAAATTATTTGGCTGGACTGATCCGGGGTTGGCTTTTGATGCCACAATTCACTTGGCAACACTAGCCGCGGTGATTGTTGCCTTATGGGTAGATGTCAAAGCAATCACCCTCGGAGTTTTTAAACGAAACGAAAATGGTCGCCTCGGCTGGTTCATTGTCGCCGCGACCGTACCGGTCCTGGCAGTTGGTTTTTTCGCCAGCGACTGGTTGGAGGCCACTTTCCGTTCGCCGCTCGCCATAGCGGCCTCGCTGGCCTTTTGGGGCGTGGTTTTGTGGGTGGCCGATGCTTTGGTCAGGAAGAATGCAGACCCGCCTTCGCCGGGCTACGGCGTGGCAAGAGGCGATTTGGTTAAGATCGGATGGAAACGTTCACTGGCGATAGGCTTATCACAAATCATTGCTTTTATTCCCGGTTCTTCGCGTTCAGGTATCACTATTACTGCCGGTCTGTTCGGCGGATTGACGCGCGAAGCAGCGGCCCGATTTTCTTTTCTGGTGGGAATTCCTTCAATCGCCGCGGCCGGCGGATTTTCTTTATTAAAAATTATTTCCGGTGGGGAATCGTTTGATTGGTTGTCTTTGGCTATTGCTTTCATTGCAGCGTTTCTTTCCGGCTTTTTAGCCATCAAATTTCTTTTAAAAATAATGAAAGCCACCAGTTATAAATGGTTTGTCATTTATCGAATTATTTTGGCCGGTATAATCATTTTAATATTTATTTAATTATGAGTGCTCTTGAAACCATGCATCTTGAAAGTCATGAGGAGAAACCAACTATCAACACCGAAGGATATTTTTCAGAAATTAATCAAGTTGATGCCATAACTGTCGGTAAAGGAGAAATGAAACATTTAGGCCTCGCGGTTTTACCTTTAGCCGTAGCGCCGCGGGAAATAGTCAAAGCCCTGATTCTTACGGAGAAAATTAAAACTTTTAAGGAGCAGTCGGCTGATTTAGAATTAGAAAACGAAGAAGATAACGCTCAAACCTATACGGCTTATTTTGCGGCCACTTATACTGATAAAGAAAATAAAAATAATTACAGTTTTTGTGTAAAGATAAGTAAGGTTACCGGCGAGATTGATGTTATTGGTATTTAGGAAATAAAAAAAGCGCGCCCCTGAACTAGGAAAGCGCGGTGAGGGCGAGAGCTGCTTCGAGTTTCTCGCGGAAGTCGGCGATGCTCTTGAGCGGCTTGTAGATGAGGTTGAAGTTGGAGAACTTCTCCCCGGGCCGCATGTTTTCGGCCACTCGTTCCGGTGAGTAGCCGGTCATGAGCATGAACGGTGTTTCGATGCCAGCGGCCCGCATGTGGCGCAGCAGATCGAAACCGTTCTCGTTGTAGCCGAGGGTCATGTCGCAGATGATCAGGTCGACGTCTTTCAGGTCAAGCCGCCCAGCCTCGACTAAACCGTCGGCCAGGCTGACCTTGACTTGCCCCTTGAGCGCGGCCTGGACGAACCGACCGATGACCAGTCTCACGGCAATTTCGTCTTCGACCACAAGGACGTGGAAGTGTCTTCTTTCATTCACGTTATTCCTCCAGTGCCGGCCAAAGTAATTTATTCGTCATCCGTTAATTTGTCAAACCGGGTCATTTAAGTTAGACTTTGGTACTTATGAAAAAGAAAGCCAAGGTTTTAGTTGGACTTTCCGGGGGCGTTGATTCGGCCGTCTCCGCGGCTTTGTTGTTGGAACAAGGTTACGAGGTTATCGGGGCCTTCATGAAAAACTGGTCTGATTGCACTTGGCGTGAAGATCGTCGCGACGCCATGCGGGTGGCGGCCAAACTCGACATTCCTTTTTATACTTTTGATTTTGAAAAAGAATATCGCGCTCAAGTTATTGATTACATGTTTCGTGAATTTGAAGCCGGTCGCACGCCCAACCCTGATGTCATGTGTAACAAATTCGTGAAGTTTGATTTGTTTGTTCGTGAGGCTGATAAGTTGGGTTGTGATTTTATTGCCACTGGTCATTACGCCAGGGTTGGGAAGGGACGGGAAGGGTTGGGAAGGGACGGGAAGGGTGATGGTTTTTCTATTTTTTCAGGTGTTGATCCTGAAAAAGATCAAACATATTTTCTTTGGGCTATTCCGCCGGCTATTTTGCCGCGGGTGCTTTTTCCGGTTGGCGGAATGATTAAAGCCACCGAGGTGCGTAAAAAAGCTCTTGAACTTGGACTTTCTGTGGCCAAGAAAAAAGATTCGGTCGGAATTTGTTTTGTCGGTGAAGTGAATATTAAAGATTTTCTTCAAGAACGAATTTCCAAAAAACCGGGGAAGATTGTAAATTTATCTGGTAAGGTGGTGGGTGAACACGAAGGATTGCCTTTTTACACCATCGGCCAGCGCGAAGGTTTGAACATCGGCGGCGGCACGCCCTATTACATTGTCGATAAAAAACCGGAAAGCAACGAACTTGTTGTTTCCAGTAATTTCGACCAAGCTTTGTTTAAAAAAGAAATGACGGCGATTCAAATTAATTGGTTTAACAAACCAAAAAAATTTCCTTACAAATGTCAGGCGCGGATTCGTTATCGCCAGCCGTTAGCTGATTGCGTAATTAACCCCTCACCCCTAACCCCTCTCCCTGAGGGAGAGGGGGAAGGAGGAGAGGGGCGGACGTTGGCTGTTACTTTTGAAAAACCTCAACGGGCCGTTACCCCGGGACAATCAATTGTCTTTTACGATGGCGAAGAAATGATCGGTGGCGGAATAATCAAATAAAAAATATCCCGTTTTGCCGCGGGATATTTTTTTGTTACTCCAATTCAATTTTCATTTTTTCAGCTGCCCATAAAAAGAAATCGCGGTCCGTGGAATTAGACCAATCGAATTCAGACATTGGAACAATGTCAGTTCGGCTGAGTGAATCGTAGCGAACGGCCGTGACCGCACCGGAATTTATAAAATCAGAAGTTTCTGGGGAAGAGATGGTTAGTTTTTCGGTTTCATTTGAAGTTTTGGCCAGCACCCGTCCACCACGAAGAACGATTTTTACTTCTGACGGAAAAAGTTTTTCCAACACAACATCAGAACGTTCATCTACAGCCACCACAATCCGTTCGCCGATTTGGACAATAGCCTTTTCGCCGGCGTTAGTTTTTATTAGCTCGCCTCTAACTGCCGTGGTTTCAGTTTCGCCTTTGTCTGAATAAATTTTTACCGAAGCCGACATTGGTGTTTCATATCCTTCGCCACCAGCCCAGGCAAAACCAAAACGCGCACCTATCAATAACGCAAGGCTGGTCAGAAGAAAAAGCGCGACCAATATTTTTTTCAACATAATAAACAGAGTTTATCATTTTGAGAGAAATTTGGTAAGATAAAACCAATATGAAAGCAACTTCTCTTTTATTCACCGCCGGCCTGGCGTTACTTTTGGTTGGCGCCGGCTGTTCCTCGCCGCCGACTACGGCGTTAGAGGCCCAGGCCGCGTCCGAAGCCGTTGCTTTGTCAGCCGGCTCGTCGTTGATTATTAAACAAACGGTTTTTGGTCTTGGTGGGGTTTTTGCCGAAACCGTGGCTGGTAATAATTTAGCCGAATATCAGGTTTCAATTTATTCTTTTTCCCCAGCCGATTTGGTGGCATTTACTTGGACCAGTACTTCCGAACAAGAAACCGAAGCTTCTCTGACCGCCCGAATGACTTACGAAGCGACCAATCATCCCATTGGTGATTCTAGTACTGCCCCAACTCCGGTTTACGAAACAGTTACTAAAACCGGGAGTTTCGATTCAACCGCCTTAAATAACGCTGTTAATGTTCTTCTTCCAGCCTATTGGGCCGAAGGCGAACAATCTTTTGAAGACAACTCAATTATTTGGTTATCAAAACAACAGTACGACGGTTTGGTTAATACAAAAACGGCCACATTATCATTGGGTTTGTTTGATGAAAAAATTTCTTCGCTTTTAGAAATGAGCGACAAAGTACAGGGGGCACTTAACGCTTTACAGCAAAAAGCCGAAACCGCTTCGCAAAGTGAGGATATTTATAAATTGACAGCTAAAGATAGTTGGCAAACTTATTCTTTAACCATTGATGGTAAGGAACAAACCGTGCAAACCATTGAGGCCTCAAATTGGTTTGGTTCATATGTGATTTTAGCTAATCCCGAAAATCCGTTAATCCTCAAAGCAACGTTGAATCCTTTTGCTTTGGGATCATTCGATTTGTCATCTCCGTTGTCCTCGTTTTTAGGGTACGAGGTTACGGAAATAAAAACTAAATAATATGTCTAAAAAAACTTTTTACATCCTTATTGGTTTAGTTGTCGTTTTCTTGGTCCTGGTCGTTGTGCGTTTTGCCTCGCCGGAAGACACCTGGATTTGTTCCGAAGGTCAGTGGGTTAAGCACGGCAATCCGAGTGCAGAAATGCCTACCTCTGGTTGCGGCGATGAAGGGGCGGGTCTAGCCAATCCAGCTTCAACCAATTGTGTTGAAAAAGGCGGAACCTCGCGAATAGAAAATAAACCAGACGGCAGTCAGTTCGGTGTTTGTTATTTTGAAGATAATCGTCAATGTGAAGAGTGGGCCTTCTTGCGTGGCGACTGCCCGTATGGTGGGCGAAGAATAACGGGCTATATTACCGAATCTGCCCGTTACTGTGCCATAGCTGGCGGTACCTACACGGTTACAACACAAGGTGACGAAAATACGGAGAAGGGAAATTGTGCCTTGCCGAACGGCGCAACTTGTGAAGCCGATGCTTATTACAACGGCACTTGTCCGGCAATAGAGTAATTTTTCCAAAAATAATACGAGGTCCCTTGAGAAGTGAGGACCTCGTTTTCGTTGCGGCCAGGAGCCGACTATGGCGGGGCAGTCGTAGCCGCGGCCGCGAAGGCGGTCTTGGCCTGTTCGTAGATGTCCGCGGCCATTCCCTGGAAGTGGAAGACGACCCGACACCATATCACTGAGGGAGAATCGAGCCGAGCACAGGAGAGGAAGAACGTATCACCGCTCCTGTAGAGCCGGACTTGAAGGAATCGGCCGACGTAGATTGTCAGCCCGGCATCCCGGTTGTCCTTGAAAGTCGCGGAAAGCAGACAAACTTCCCGGACCTTTAGGGTGTTTATGTCCTCCCAGAACTTTCGAGTATCCGGACTCGTGCTGATCGCCTCAACATTGATCAGCAGCCTACGAATCTGTTCGTGGTTCATTGCGTCTTCCTTTCATAGGTGGTTCGACAAGCAAAAAAACATACACTTCTTTTCACTTTTTGTCAATATTAAAACCTACCGGTTTTTGGCCGATAGGTTTTAATTGACTTTAACCTTGTAAAGTATCCACCCAATTCGGATCAACCTCAACATTCAAATCAAGATACACTGGAACATTCATAACTGCTTCAAGCTCGTGGCGAGCGGACTGGCCGATTTCCTTCACCCCGTGGCCGTGTGAGCCGATTATCATGCGTTGGTAACGATCAGCCAAAGTCAGAATGCGCGCGGCGATATAAATAACGTTATTTTCGCGGCGGGTCACCTCATCAACAACCACGTGAACGCTGTAGGGAACTTCCTGACGCAAACGGAGGAAAAGTTTTTCACGAATCAATTCGGCCACCCATTCTTCGGTCGGCATGTTGGTTAGCTGACCTTCGGGATAATACGGCTCACCCTCGGGGAGATATTCGAAAATCGCTTCTTTTAACAAATTAACGTTATCGCCTTGCAAAGCCGAAAGTTCGATAGTTTTATCAAAACGGTCAGACAAGGCCCGCATGCTTTCCAAATATTCTGCGCCAAGCAAATCAGATTTGTTGATAACAAGAATTTTTGGTTTCTCGATTTTTTCAAGTAAGCTCAAGGCGAATTTTTCTTCCACGCCAATGGCTCGGGTCGGATCAACAACATAAATTACCACTTCGATATCTTGCAGAGAATTTTTAACGAATTTTAACAAAACCTTGGAAAGAGAATCTTTGGTGTCTTTAAAAATTCCCGGCGTATCCACAAAAACAATCTGGCCTTCGCTGGTCGTTAAAATACCCAGCACTGGCTTGCGGGTGGTTTGTGGTTTTGGGGTGGTAATGGCGATTTTGCTACCGACCAGAGCGTTGAGCAAAGTGGACTTGCCCACGTTGCTACGGCCGATCAGAACAGCAAAACCTGATTTTTTAGCCATAAGTCTTGTATATGAAACCATACTTTGGCTATTTATTCAAGGTGGCACCAATAAAAGCGGCGGATTGATAGGGTTGACTTCCCAAAAAAACTGGAGTGAAATTGCCATGGTCTTGCAAGGAGAGAGTGATGCTTCTTTTCGATTGCCTCACCTCGTGCCTCTCGACTCTGGCCTTTCGAGCAGTAGGGTGTGAGGAAACTCGACCGCTCGTTATCAACTTCCATCTTACGGCCAAGGAAGAAGCCAGACTGGCAATGTTGCAGATTCTTTTGCCGCACGGCACCTCGGAGAACGAAGTTATTATCGAAGCTCTTAGGCGTTTTTGCCAAAAGGTCAGGTCGGGCCAGGCGAGGATTGATCTCATTTTGGCATCTGATGAGCCTTTTTTCCTGAAAACGATTAAATTAGGGAAATTCTGGCGTGGCAAGTTGGACAAGGTCATGGCCGAACTCCACCTGCCTGACGATCGGGCAGCGGCCATGCGTATCGTCATAAACAACATCGACCTTTAACTCGTGTCCGCTCCTGTTTGAGCGGATTTTTCTTTTTAATGGGGAACAAGTAATATGTAATGGAGTTATGATTATCATTGCCCATAATATCCGTTCGCTTCATAACGTTGGCTCGATTTTTAGAAGTGCCGACGCTTTTGCTGTGGAAAAGTTATATTTAACCGGCTATACCGGAACCCCGCCGCAAAAGGAAATTGCCAAAACCGCGTTGGGGTCAGAAGATCGCGTGGATTGGGAGAAAGTTGAAGATATTTTTTTGTTAATCGAAAAACTTCGAGGAAAAGGTTACCAGGTTGTCGGTTTAGAGACCGGGGAAGGGGCATTGGCAATAGGTTCCTTGTCTTTTGATAAACCAATAGCTCTTATCTTGGGGAATGAGGTGACTGGAATAGAACCCGAGGTCAGAGAAAAACTCGATGATTTAGCGGAAATCCCCATGCCGGGCTTGAAAAAGTCTTTAAATGTCTCGGTTGCCGCGGGAATTGCCATGTTTGAATTAAGTCAAAAATGTGTTAAGATTGTTTCAAACATATGATCTCCGTCGTTATTATTACAAAAAACGAAGAGTATTATCTGCCTATCCTTCTGCGGTCTATCCGTAACCAAACGGTTCAGCCGCTGGAAGTTATTGTCGCTGACGCAAAATCCACTGATCGCACCCGGGAAATTGCCAAACGTTTTGGTTGCCGAATTGTTGAAGGCGGTATGCCGTCGGTTGGTCGTAATGCCGGGGCGGCCGTGGCCAAAGGCGAGATAGTATTGTTTCTTGATTCCGACGTTAAACTTGAAGATCAACATTTCTTGGAACGCGCTGAACGCGAAATGAACACACGTCATCTTGATTTTGCCTCCTGTGATGTTATTCCGCTTTCCGACAAAAAAATCGATTACGTTTTGCATGAATTTTATAATCATTTTAGCCGCGTCACGTTACCTCTTCATGTCCATGCCCCGGGGTTTTGTATTTTTGCCAGAAAAGCTAAACACGATGCTATAAACGGTTTCGATGAAACAATTATTTTTTGCGAAGATCATGAATACGCCAAACGTTGTCGGCGTTGTGGTAAATTTGGTTATTTAAATTCAGTAAAAATTCCGGTTTCTGTACGTCGCCTTGATCGTGATGGCCGTTTGAATATCGCTTTAAAATATACCCTGGGAGAATTATATATTTTTACGATTGGTCCAATTCGCCGTAATATTTTTAAATACGAATTCGGCCATAAGGTTCCGGCTAAAAAATAAATTTTGTGGGGAGGAAGACTTTGTTAGTGCCAATTGAGATTGTTCCGCGTCATGTTCACTTGTCGGCCAAGGCGTGGGAGATTTTATTTGGTAAAAAAGTTTCGGCCAAAGTCTTGCGACCACTGTCACAGCGCGGTCAAGCCGTTTATCGACAAAGTGTAAAAATTGTCGGGCCAAATGGGGAGCTGGAAGATGTTCGGGTGCTTGGCGGGGTTCGGAAACAAACACAGGTAGAGTTAACTGAAACTGAAGCAGCGGCGCTTGGAATAAAACCGGTGTGGCGCTTGTCAGGGCGTTTATCTCGCTCAGCCGGTTGTAAATTAATTGGTCCAGCCGGAAAATTAATCATTAAAAGCGGCGTGATCATCCCAATTTCACATTTACATTTAAACAATCGGGATGCCGATGTCTTAGCTTTGCGTCAGGGGCAGGAAATTGAATTAAATTTTGTCGAAGATAAGGAAGCGCAACTTAAAGCAGTGGTCAGAATTCATCCTTCGTTTCGCGCTATTTTGCATATTACTTCCGAAGAAGCCGCCAAGTTTTGGCCTTCATCAACGGAAAAAGTAAAATTATGAAACGCTTTTTATTTCTCTTGTTTTTATTTTCTTCCTTGCCTTTTTTGGTTAAGGCAAGCACGGCCGATTTAAGTTTGTCGCAGGGCAGCATTGATTTTTCCGAAGAGACTTTGATTGTCGGCGATACCGTGCGCATTTACGCCACGGTTAGAAATGTCGGCGATGTCGATATTTCAGGATACGTTTCTTTTTTTCAAGGTTCGTTGCCAATTGGTGACTCGCAGGTTATTTCTGTTCGAGCCAGCGGTTCACCAGAGGATGTTTTTGTTGATTTTGTTATCCCGGCCGGAGCTTTTAATTTACGGGCCGAAATTCGCGGGACTGACCCGGTAGACACAAACGAAACAAACGACGTGGTCATTACCCAACTGTTTACCCCAATTTTTGATGATGATCGTGACGGCTTGGAAAACAATGTTGATAATTGTCCGGCTGTGGAAAACGTTAATCAAGCCGACAATGATCACGATGGCATTGGCGATCTTTGTGATGATGATGACGACAACGATGGCTTAACCGATGGAGTGGAAAAGGAAATTGGCACCTCGTCAACTAATTCCGACACTGATGGCGATGGTCTTCTCGATGCTTCTGATCCACATCCGACTACGGCCGAAAGTGAGTTTGAGGTCGAGGCGGCGATTGTCGTACTTCCAGAACCGGTTGTTGAGACCCCGCCATCGGAAGAGGATAACGTTGTCCTGACAGCTGCTTTGGAAGGCGAGGAAGTGGCGGAACCACCAGCCACGGAAGAAACTTCGGAAGTCGCCTCAGAAGCTTCACCTAAAGCGGTTTTTACTTATTTAAAAAAAGATTGGCATACTTATCAATTTTCCACGCAGTTTCCTTCCACCAGCGGTTATCGGGTTACTTGGGATTTTGGCGATGGCACAACTTCAAATAAAACTGAAATTGAACATGTCTATAAAAAATCCGGTGATTTTGACGTTAAAATATTGGTCGAAGGGTCAGGTGGTCAAACAGCCGAAGATTCCATTACCATTCATGTTTCTTTCTTTACTTTGGGAAATCCGTTTATAAAATTTATTATTTTTGTTTTGGTGCTTGTTTTTGGTGTTCTACTTTTCTTTTTTTGGCGAACCGGTCGACGCAAAATACCTCCGTTGACTGGAGTGTCGGTGGCCGTCGATGAAGAAACCGAACCCGAGGAGCCGCCAGTTGAAGATGCAGCCGAAGCCCAGGAATCAGAAGCAGAAGAGAGCGAAACGACAGAGGTTGAAACCGAAGAAGCGGAGACCGAAGAAACCGAGAATATTCCCTCACCCCAACCCTCTTCCACCCAAGAGTTGCCTGATGAATCAACGGCTGAGGGAGAGGGAGAATCAGAAGAAGCTGAAGTAGTTGAAGTTGAACCACAAGTTGAGGAGCCGGAAGAACCTAAAGCAAAAAAGAAGTTATCCAAAAAAGTAAAAATTAAAGTTCGTCATGACGATTCCGTTTAATCACGAATCAAAAACCATCGCCGGGGCTGCCATTCTCCTCGGCGTTCTTTCGTTAGCTAGTCGTTTAGTCGGTTTGGTGCGCGATCGTATCCTTTCCGGTCAATTTGGCGCCGGCGACATTCTTGATGTTTATTATGCTGCTTTTAAGGTGCCGGATTTTGTTTTTAATCTTTTAATTGTTGGGGCGCTTTCGGCCAGCTTTATTCCGCTTTTTACCCGGGCTTTGCAAAACAAGGATGGTCAACGTGAGGCCTGGTGTTTTACAAACAATGTCTTGAATATTCTTGGGGTGTTGTCTCTGCTTGCCGCCGGACTCATGGCCATCTTTGCTCACTCTTTGGCCGACTTTATCGCTCCAGGTTTTGAAGGAGTAAAAGAAGCAATGGTTGTTGATTTTACCAGGGTCATGTTATTAGCCGAGGTTTTTTTAAGCGTCTCAGTTATTTTTGGTAGCGCCCTGCAAGGTCTTAAAAGATTTTTTCTTTATGCTCTGGCGCCGATTTTTTATAATTTTGGCATTATCGCCGGCGCGGTCTGGTTAGTCCCGCTCCTTGGTCCGATTGGTTTGGCCTGGGGCGTGGTTTTAGGAGCTGGTTTACATTGTTTGGTTCAATCTATCGGTGTTTTGCTGCTGGGCTACCATTATTGTTGGAGTTTTAAATTACGGGACAAAGCCACTCGCGAAATGATTAAACTCACTGGCCCGCGCGTTCTTGGTCTGGCCGTGGCGCAAATTAACGTTATTGTCATCACCGTGTTAGCCACCTTTTTACCTTCAGGGAATCTCACTATTTTTAATTTCGCTTACAATATTGCTTTTTTGCCGATTGGTTTAATTGGCGTGTCTTATGCCGTAGCAATTTTTCCAACTTTATCCGGACACGTTGAACAAAAAGAAATGGATAAATTTATTGAAACTATTTCCACTGGTTTCCGACAAGTTTTATTTTTTGTCATTCCTTGTACAATCGTTTTCCTCCTTCTGCGTGCTCAGATTGTTCGTGTTGTTGTCGGAGCAGGGAAGTTCGGTTGGGCCGAAACCATTACCACAGCTGACACCTTGGCCATTATTGTCGTAAGTTTATTTGCTCAATGCATCAACTACCTTTTGGCGCGTGCATTTTTTTCTTTGCATGATACCAAGACGCCCCTTTTTGCCGGTTTGATTAGTGCGGCCGTTAACATTGTCGTAGCCTGGCTTTTTATGCCGCGTTTCGGTGTCTTAGCTTTAGGGGCGGCTGTTAGTTTGTCGGCAGTGGCAAATTTTATTTTATTGTGGATGCCTTTGCATTTTCGTCTCGGGACTTTGCACGAAAAAGAAATTTTGCGTTCGCTTTGGCTTCTAACCGTTGCCGGTTTAATTGCTGGCATGGCCACGCAGGCCATGAAACCGCTTGTTGTTACTTATATTTCGCTTGATACTTTTTGGGGGGTCTTGTCGCAGGGTTTAATCGCCGGCGGTTTTGGTTTAGTGGTTTATTTGGCCGTAGCCGTTGGTCTTAAATCGCCAGAAGCTTTAACTTTCGTTTCGTCTTTGCGTCGTAAGTTTTTAAAGAGTTATAAACCGGAAGAAGTGGTGCCAACGCCGACTTCAACAATGACATGAAACTAATAAATTATGACAATTTCTGAAAAAAGGAGCCTGACAGAAGAAAGTGCTCAAGGCGAGACTTGGGAAGAACGTCCAGTGTGGGGGGAATTTTCCGGCGGCGAAACTGATGTTGTTGGCGAGTACCGGGAACCTACAGCCGAACAAAAAGAAAAATTTCAGAAAAGACTTGGGCGCCTTTCGGAAATTTTTACTGAGGCTGATTTTCAGTGGTACCTCGATGGCGCAACAAATATTTCTTTATATTTAGGCAAACAAATGCGAGATCATAAAGATCTGGACATCAGTGTGTTTAGGGAAGATTTGCCAAAATTACGAAAATTGTTGGCCAGACAAGGTTTTGATATTTTTGTAAATTTTATCAAGGGTGGGCGACACTTGATGAGTTTGGCCACGGCCGAGGAATTGGCCGCGGCCGATCGAACCGATCTGTCTATTTGCCAGGTCGGGGTCGATGGCAAAATTAAAAAAGACGCCGACGAGCCGTTTAATTTTGTTGATCTCCACGTTCACCATAAAGACGGTAATGGCGACACGGTTATTTTTTATAACGGCGCAACCTTGCCAAAAGAATTTTTTGTCCCGATTAAAAAAGAGCTCCCCAACGGTAAAATAATTAATTTGTCACAACCGGCCATTGTCGCTTATCACAAGTTGCATACCAATCGGCCGTACGACTTGACAGACCTGCGAAAATTAAGACCTTTTTTGGGAGAAGAAGATTTTAAAATGTTACGAGAGGGCCTTGAGAACGAAATTACGGGCAAAGTAAGAAATAAACTGCAAGAAGCTTGGGATCTCTTGTCCCCGGAGTTTAAAATGACTAGTAATCCAAGGGCGATTGCTGACAAGTTTTTTACTCATCCCGATCTCAAGGGGCGAAAAGACGATCCGAAAGTTTTCGCCTACGTTTCCGCCATCGCCAAATATATTTCAGAAAATCCTAGGGCCTCTTTTGAAGATTTTTTTAATGAATCAGTGTCGATTTTAAAACTACGCGAACAAATTGAAAAAAAGTTAAAAATTTTGGACGAATTGGAAAAAATTAAGGATTAATCAAGAAAGACCGAGTCGGCCGGACAATAATCCACAATTGAAGCGTTGACAAAAAGGTAATTTTGTGATGGAATAAAGGCATCTCGATGAGGTTCTTAACGAACCAAATTTCGGGTGTCGACAAAACAGCTCCCCTTTCAGACGTCTAATCGCGTCTTTTGGGAGTTGTTTTGTTTTGTCTAAACCTCGACTTTTTTGGGCCTGTGGAGGTAACGGTCAACCTCATCGAGCTCGACACCCGAAGACACGGGTTCCCCACCTTCGCCAAGGCTTCGGTGGGTCCTCCGTAGCTTTAGCGAAGGAGGAAATTCCCGTCAGGTCCACCACGGCCAAAAGGCCCAAGTCGAGATCAAAAACTCCGCTCCAGATAATTCTGTGGGCGGGGTTTTATTTTACCCATTTCCGTTTTTGAACGTAGGCAAAGCCATTGACAAATGGCCGTTTTTGCGCTAATATTTTAAGTCATTCTTCGACATCACCCGCACCAGTGGAGATGCTATGAAACTCGAACTCCCCGAACCTCACGTGTTCGGACAAGGCGATGCCCTCGCTTGCCTAGTCATCTGGCTTATGGGTGTGGCGATCCTCGTGTTTTGCTTCTTGGGTTGGATCACGGGCATGAAGATCGATGGGTACATCATCTGTCTTGGTCTCACGAGTGTCGTGGCTCCGTTCGGCCTGATGTTCTACAAGGCACACCTGAGGATCAAGTACGAGGACGAGAAATCGGGAAAGTGACTCGCGCACCCGCGCTTGTCGGCAGACGTACTCGTCGCCGCCTCCGGGTGCGTTTTGCTTTTCTAGACCTTTTTACCAAAATATCTTACAATAACCCCAGCTATGACCCCCAACCAATTAAGAAAGGCTTATCTAGATTTTTTTTGTTCTAAAGGACATGTTGTTATTCCTTCGGCTTCTTTGGTGCCGGAAAATGACCCGACTGTCCTTTTTACCACGGCTGGCATGCATCCGTTGGTTCCGTATCTTTTAAGCGAGCCGCATCCGGCGGGAACTCGTTTAACCAGCGTGCAAAAGTGCGTCCGCACCGGTGATATCGACGATGTTGGTGATAACACCCACCTTACTTTTTTTGAAATGCTCGGTAATTGGTCACTCGGTGATTATTTTAAAAAAGAAGCGATTGAATGGAGTTTTGAATTTTTAACCAAAACCCTTGGCTTGCCGCTTGAAAAGTTGGCCTTCACGGTTTTTGAAGGAGAAGAGGGAATTCCGCGCGATGAAGAATCGGCTGAAATTTGGAAAAGCCTCGGGGTTTCCGAAAAACATATTGCCTTTCTTCCGCGTGAAGATAATTGGTGGGGCCCGGCCGGGCAAACCGGCCCTTGTGGTCCGGATACGGAAATGTTTTTTTGGACTGGCGATGAAGCGGCTCCGGAAGTTTATGATCCAAAAGATAAGCGTTGGGTGGAAATTTGGAATGATGTTTTCATGCAGTACAACAAAACCGGAGAAGGGAAATATGAAATGTTGTCTAAACCCAATGTTGATACAGGCATGGGATTAGAACGGACGGCTGCGGTTCTGAACGGTTGCAAGACAGTTTACGAAATTGAATACTTCCAAAATATTTTTCGCGTTTTAGAAAAAATTTCCGGAAAAAAATACAGTGAGTCAAACGAAATTTCCCATGCCATGCGAATTGTCGCCGATCATGCCCGGGCTTCGACCATGATGATTAACGACAGTGTTTTGCCTTCTAATAAGGATCGCGGCTATATTTTACGCCGTTTAATTCGCCGCGCTGTTCGTTTTGGCCGAGATTTAGATATTAAAACAAACTTTTTAGCCGAGGTCTCATCCGTAGTCGTGGCTGATTTAGGCGAAATTTACCCCGAGTTGTTAAAAAATGCTTCGTGTATTTATGAAGCTTTGACAACCGAGGAGGAAAAATTTGGTAAAACTCTGGAAAAAGGTTTACGTGAATTTGAAAAGATGTTTAAAGACGATTCTAAGATTGATGGCGAAGAAGCCTTTGTTCTTTATTCGACTTATGGTTTTCCCGTTGAATTGACCGAGGAAATGGCCAAGGAACGTGGTCAAAAAATCAATCGCGAGCAGTTCGCCGCTGAATTTAAAAAGCATCAAGACCTTTCGCGCACCGGCGCCGAGCAAAAATTTGCCGGCGGCTTGGCTGATCATTCCGAAGAAACCACAAAACTTCATACAGCAACACATTTGTTACAGGCGGCTTTGCGTCAAGTTTTGGGAACGAATATTTTTCAACGCGGTTCTAACATTACGGCCGAGCGTTTGCGTTTCGATTTCTCTCATCCTGATAAATTGACTCTGGAACAGCTAACTGAGGTTGAAACGATTGTTAATCGCGCTATCACCGAAAAACTTCCTGTTGTTTGCCAGACTTTAGATTTGGAGCAAGCCAAGACAACCGGGGCCATTGGAGTTTTTGAGGCTAAGTATGAAAAGTTGGGTGGCAAGGTCAAGGTTTATTCCATCGGCCCGGTAAGTTGTGAGGTATGCGGCGGACCCCATGTGGAAAACACCGGGGAGCTGGGGCATTTCAAAATCTTAAAAGAAGAAGCGGTTGCTGCGGGAATTAGGCGAATTAAAGCCATTTTAGAGTAAAATTTTAAACTCTAAAATTGTTTCCCCCAATATTTCTTGACATATTAAACATAAAAGCCTACTATATTGCCGCCTTGGTTTCTTTAAAGGGCTTGGCAAATTCTGGCTTATTTGATAGAATTTTGGCACAAATTATGACCCTTCGACATTTAAGTCGGAGAGCCCCGCTCAGGGTCATGGTGAGCATGTCGAACTATGACCGACCAGGTCTCAAAAGATTACTTGGAAGTTCGCGGTGAGGTAGAAGAACTTTTACCCGGCGCGAAATTCAAAATTAAATTAGAAAGCGGCCAAACAATTATCGGCCATCTTTCCGGTAAAATGCGCATGAATCGCATTCGACTTTTGCCGGGCGATGAGGTTAAGGCGGAAATCAGTTTATACGATTTAACTAAAGGCCGGGTTGTCTATCGATTCTAAGATTATTCGCGTCATCGAATGTCTCATTCGATGACGTTTGCGCATTTTTAATGTTTAGTTATGAAAGTTCGAGCTTCCGTCAAAAAAATTTGTCGCGATTGCCAAGCGATTCGTCGTAAGGGTCGCGTGGTTATTATTTGTAAAAATCCGCGTCATAAACAACGACAGGGTTAAAATTTGTAAACTATGGCACGTATCGCAGGTATTACACTTCCGGCTAATAAGCGCATTGTCATCGCGCTTACTTATATTTACGGCATTGGCCCATCCACAGCCAAAAAGGTTTTAAAAACCGCCGGCATCAGCGAAGACACTCGCGCCAAGGATTTGACTGATGATCAAGCCAACAAAATTCGTGAATTGGTCGAAAAAGGCCATCGTGTTGAAGGCGATCTTCGTCGCGAAGTTATGGGTAACATTAAGCGTTTGAAAGACGTCGGTTGTTATCGTGGAACTCGCCATATTAAACACTTGCCGGCTCGTGGTCAACGTACCAAAACCAATTCTCGCTCTGTGCGCGGTAATACTCGTCGCACCATGGGTAGCGGACGTCGTGTTTTGGCTAAGACTTAATTTTTTCGGAAATTCTAAACTATAAACTCTAAATATGGCTGATGAAGTCAAAAAAACCGAAGAGGTTGTCGAAGGCAAGGCTAAAGCGCCGGCCAAAAGACTTAAGAAAAAAATCGTGCGTCAAGTGCCGCATGGTCGAGCTTATATTCAAGCAACCTTTAATAACACCATCGTTACTTTGACTGATTTAAATGGTAACGCCATTGCTTGGGCTTCTTCCGGTCATTGCGGTTTCAAGGGTCCAAAGAAAGCCACCCCTTACGCCGCTGGAATCGTCGTTAAAGCGGCTGCTGAAAAAGCCGCTCCAACCGGTTTGCACGAAGTTAATGTTTTTGTCCGTGGCGTTGGCGCTGGCCGCGATGCCTCAGTTCGTGCTTTAAATGCTAATGGTTTAAACGTTTTGTCAATTCAAGATGTCACAGCTTTGCCGCATAACGGTTGTCGTCCGCCGCGTCCGCGTCGAATCTAGTTGTAAATTTCTACTATAATTATGGGTAAGACTTTAAAAACTACTTGTAAAATGTGTCGACGCGAGGGCGTGTCGCTTTGTGGTCGTGAAAAATGCGCGCTTAAACGCCGTTCTTCTTTGCCAGGTCAACATGGTCCGACACAAAAAAGTCCAAAGCTTTCCGGCTATGGCTTGCAGTTGCGTGAAAAGCAAAAAGCCAAGCGTCTTTACAACATCATGGAACGTCAATTTCGTCGTTACTTTGATCTAGCTCGCAGTAAAACCGGAAACACTTCTGAACATTTAATCCGTTCGTTGGAATTGCGTTTGGACAACACCGTGTATCGTCTCGGTTTTGCCAAGACTCGCCGCCAAGCTCGACAAATGGTTAACCACGGATTTTTTACAGTTAATAAGAAACCGGTGGATATTCCTTCCTTCGCGGTAAAAATTGGTGACGAAATTGCGATTAAGGACACAAAGGTTAACAAAAAAATGACTGAAGGCGTACGGGAAGTTATGGCTCGCGCCGCCGCCCCAAAATGGTTGCATGCCACGCCTGCTGATCTAAAAGGCAAAGTGGTAAGTTTGCCGGAAGGTGAAGATTTGCAAACAGTCTTTGATCCAACCCTGATTGTCGAATTGTATTCTCGATAATTTAAAAAATGGAATTTTTACAAACTATGGAGCAGATCCTTCTTCCCACCAAAATCTCGGTGGAGTCAACCGATCGGCCAAACGTGGCCACACTGGTTATGGAACCGTGCTTTTTCGGTTATGGCACCACGGTTGGAAACGCCCTTCGTCGCGTTCTTCTGTCCTCCTTGCCCGGTGCTGCGGTTACTGCGGTAAAAATTAAAAAGGCAACGCACGAATTTCAGGCTGTCCCTAACGTTAAGGAAGATGTTCTGCAAATTATTCTGAATCTTAAAGGTTTACGCTTAAAAATGCACTCCGATGCTCCAATTAAGCTTCATTTGCGTACGACCGGCGAAAAGATTGTCACGGCTGCTGATTTTGAACCTAACGCTGACGTAGAAATTGTAAATCCAGAATTAGTCATTGCCACTTTGACCGACGCTAAAGCCGATTTTGAACTTGAAGCTGTCGTGGAACGTGGTCGTGGTTATTCCGCCACTGAAAGTCGTAAAGAAAAACCAGAAGAATTAGGCATGATCGCCATTGACGCTTTGTTTTCCCCAATTCGTAACGTTGGTTATCGCGTGGAAAACACTCGTGTCGGCGATGTTACTAACTACGACAAGCTGGTTCTTACCATCGAAACCGATGGCACGATTGATCCAAAAGACGCCGTGGAACAAACGGCAAAAATTTTACTTGATTATTTTAATTTGTTGATTCCAAGCGCCGGTCTTCCTTCAGCCGAAACTGAAGCCACCGAAGCGGCCCCGCTTGAATAAAATTATGAAACACCGTTCTAGCAAGAAAATTTTAGGTCGTAAAGCCGCGCCGCGCCGCGCTTTGTTACGGTCTTTGGCCGAAAGTATCATTTTGTACGAGAAGGTCAAAACCACCGAAGGCAAAGCCAAAATCGTGCGACCGCTTGTGGAAAAAGCCATTACTACTGGTAAAGGTCAGTCTTTGGTCGCTCGCCGCAAGCTTATGACCATGTTCCATTCAGAATTGCCGGTCAAAAAGATTTTGGAAGAATTGGCCCCACGTTATAAAGATCGTAAAGGCGGTTATACCCGCATTGTCAAACTCGGTCATCGTTTAAATGATGCCGCCGATATGGCACAAATTGAACTTGTTTAATATGCAGCCTAAAGTTGTTCGCGTTCACCAAAAAATTGACGCCACCGGTATTATTGCCGGCCGTTTGGCCAGCCAAGTTGCTACGATGTTAATCGGTAAGCACAAGGCTAGTTTTACCCCCAACATGGATGTTGGCGATTTTGTCGATGTCGAAAACGTCGGTAAAATGGTTTTCAGCGGTAAAAAAACTGACTCAACTTTTAAACACACCCACTCCGGTTATCAGGGTGGTTTAAAAACTGCCAGTCTTAAAACATTGTTTGCTAAAGATCCGGCCAAACTGTTTAAAAGTATGGTTTCGCGCATGTTGCCAAAAAATACTCATCGCACGCCGCGTCTTAAGCGTTTAACTGTTAAGAAGTAATATGGAAATCGATTTGTCGACAAAAACCCTTGGCCGTCGCAAGGAAGCGGTGGTTCAAGCCAAACTTTCTCCGGGCCGCGGGGAAATAACCGTTAACGGTAAACCGTTAAACGTATATTTTCCGCATTTTGAGTGGCAGGATTTAGTGCGCGCTCCGTTTGTCGCCGTTGGTTTGGAAAAGAATTACAATGTCGCGGCCCGCGCCAAAGGCGGCGGTGTCCGTGGCCAGGCTGACGCCTTGCGTTTAGCTATTGCTCGCGCTTTGGTTAAAGAAAACGCCGAACTTCGCGCGACTTTAAAAAAGCTTGGTTACATGTCACGTGATGCCCGTGTTAAGGAACGTAAGAAGTACGGTCGCAAGAAAGCCCGTCGTTCACCACAGTGGTCCAAGCGTTAATCGTTGTTCAACTTGTTCAAGTGTTCAATATGTTCACTGTTGGATCGAAACCAAAACAAATGTGAACAATTTGAACAATTGAACGCATGAACCAAACAAAAAGTCCTCGGCCGAAAGGTCGGGGATTTTTCTAACCTGGCTCGATTCGGTTAGACGAAAACAATCAAAACTAGTACAATACCACCATAATTATGGCTGCCTCTGTTGCTAAAAACGCTTTTTATTTGACGGCCGCGACAATTGGTCAAAAAATTATCGCGTTTTTTTATTTTCTTTTTCTAGCTAACATTTTTCTTAAGGAACAGACCGGTGCTTATTTTCTCGCCCTTTCAATTACCACTATTTTTAGTGTAGTCGCTGACTTTGGAATCACCCCAGTGATCATTAGAGAAGTAGCCAAACATCCCGAAGGCGCCGTATCGTTGGTGCGACGAGCTTTGGGTTTGAAGTTGCCGATTATTGTCTTAGGCATGGCTGGTTCGGTTTTGGCCGCTGAATTGTTTGGCTACAGCTCGGAAGTAAAACTTTTGGTTCTTTTGGCTTCGCTAGTTATGGCCGAGGACGCTATTTCACTTTTGTATTTTGGAGTTTTGCGCGGTCTGCATGTTTTGCGTTACGAATCGTTTGGTATGGTTATTGGCGAAATAATAATTTGCGGTTTGGGAAGCCTGTCTTTATTGTTTTATCCATCGCCGATTTTGTTGATTCTAGCTTTAGTTGCTGGCAGTCTGTTCAACGCCATTTTTTCCGCGCTTCAGGTGGTTAAACAGTTGGGTTGGAAGGTTTTATGGCCGCAACTTGGCGGCCCGGAAACTTTAAAACTTTTCAAAACCTCGATTCCTTTTGCTTTAGCCGGCGGTTTCTCCAAAATGTATTCTTACGTTGATTATGTTTTGCTCTCGATTATTATTAGTACGGCCGCGGTTGGTGTTTATACTGTTGCGTACAAAATGACTTACGCTTTTCAGTTTTTACCAATGGCTTTCGTGGCCGCGGTATATCCTGGTATGAGCGCTTTGGTTGGTAAGGATACCAAAAAATTATCCGAACTTTTTGAAAAGTCAATTTGGTATTTATTGATTATTGGTGTGCCGATTGTTTTTGGAATTTTTGCGATCGCTCCTGACGTCGTTCGCTTAACCGGAAAAGAATATCTTGAAGCCGTACCGATTTTACGGGCCCTTATTTTTGTTCTTATTCCGCTCTTTCTTGATTTTCCCATCGGCTCTTTGCTTAACGCGGCTGATAGACAAACAACCAAAACCGCGATCATGGGTATTACCATGATCATTAATGTGGTTTTGAACGCTATTCTTATTCCAAAATTGGGAATAATCGGGGCAGCATATGCGGCTGAAGTAAGTTTCTGGTTTATGTTTTTAGCCGGTCTTTACTTTGTGCCAAAAATTATCCCCAATCCGCGCTGGAAGTATTTATCCTGGCTTTTTGTTAAGATTATGGTTAGTGGGGTATTAATGGCGGTTGCGACCATGTATTTGCGGCCAACCCTCGGGTTTATTGCGGTTGTGCCAACCGCGGCCATTGTTTATATCTCTCTGCTTTTTGTTACTAAATCAGTTAAGCTGGAACAGCTGAAAGAATTACGCGGAATAATTTTGCGTAAAAAATATGAAGAAGCTACTCCTATTGACACTAGACTTTCCAACTAGAACTGGCGGGGTGGCCCGATATTTGGCGGCCTTGGCTTCGGTTTTTAAAGATGATATTAAGGTCATCGCGATTCCAGAAGAAGGTTGTGAAGTTTTTGATGTCTCCGCGCCGTTTCCGGTTGAACGACGAGAGTTACTTTATAAAGTTTTTTGGCCGCGTTGGTTACAATCGGTTAATCTTTTGATTCAGGAAGCGCAAACTTACGAGACAGTTATCGTCAGTCATCTTTTGCCTTTGGGGGCGGCCGCCTGGCTGGCGAAATTTTTTACCGGTAAACCATATATTGTTGTTGTTCACGGTCAGGATGTTTCCATGACCCTTCTTTCGTCGCGCAAACGTTGGTTGGCCAGTAGGGTTTTACGTGGGGCCAAGGTAGTGATAACGAATTCGCATGCTTTGTCCGAAGAAATTAAAAAAGATTTTGACGTAAAGAATACCGAGGTCATTTATCCATCATTAAAAAATTTACATCGCAAACTTGGGGCCGCCGAATCTTTGCCGGCCAACAATTTTACGTTGCTTACTGTTTCCAGACTTGTCGCACGCAAAGGCCACACTCGAGTTCTTAAAGCCATGGCTGAATTACAATATAAAATTCCCAACCTTCGTTATCGAATTCTTGGTGATGGTCCGGCTTTGGGTGAAATTATTCGCGCGGCTAACGAATTGGGGATTTACGATCTTGTTCGTTTAAGCGGTCGAGTTACTGATACGGAGATTGCCGAGGCTTACGACGAAGCCAATATTTTTATTATGCCGACCGTGGCTGATCAAATTGATCGTGAAGGTTTTGGCACAGTCTATTTGGAAGCTGCAGCCCATGGTTTGCCTTCAATTGCCACTGATTTGCCGGGCGTTGACGAGGCAGTTATTAATGGTCAAACCGGAATTCTTGTTCCTGACGGCGATGCTGAAGCGCTAAAAGCGGCAATTTTACGCCTGTGGAGTAATCCTGAAGAACGCCAACGACTTGGTGCGGTTGGACAAAAAAGGGTATTTGAAGAATTTGTCGCGGAAAAACAATTTGAAAAATTACGGAAGTGGATTTAAGGCCCTCACCCCAACCCTCCCCCGTATGAGGTCATACGAGGGAGGGAGAATAAATATGAAATCAATTTCAGTTATCATCCCCAGCTATCAACACGCTTCCACAATTGCGCGTTGTCTTGACGCTGTTTTCACCCAATCGCTTAAACCGAGTGAAGTTATTATTGTTAACGACGGTTCAACCGATAACACCCTTGAGGTTTTAAAAAAATACGAAGGAAAAATTAAAATAATCAATCAAGAAAATTTAGGCGGTCAGCTGGCGCGCAATAATGGCTTTGCCGCTTCCACCGGCGATTTTGTAATTTTCTGCGACGCTGATGTGGTCATGCGTTACGACATGCTGGAAAAATTGTGTAAGGTTTTGGAAGCCCACCCTGAAGCCAGTTACGCCTACAGCGGTTTCCGTTTTGGCTGGAAGGCTTTTTCCAGTTTTCCTTTTGATGTTGGCCGCATTCGCAAATTAAATTTTGTTCACACCACAGCCTTAATTCGTCGTGAACATTTTCCTGGCTTTGACCCGACTATCAAACGTTTCCAAGATTGGGATCTGTGGTTAACCATGATGCGCGAAGGCCACATTGGTTTTTTTGTGGATGAAGAACTTTTTCATATTATCGAAGCCGGTGGGCGACAAGGAATTTCCAAATGGCGGCCAAAGATTTTTTATCACATTCCTTGGAAATATTTTGGTTGGATGCCATCCTCGGTTCGCAAATATGAGGAGGCGAAGGAAATTATTGCTAAGAAGCATGGGTTAGAGTAATTGTTCAAGCTGTTCAAGTGTTCAACTTGTTCATTATCGGATCGATTTTTTTCCGAACTTGAACAATGCCAACCCAAAAGTGAACAATTTGAACATGTGAACAATTTGAACAAAATTATGCTCGATCAATGGTTCGGAAAACCTTTTTGGTTCACCCTTGGCGCTTTAGTCGGCGGGTTTTTATTATCGATCGCGGTTTTTCACAACCTTGGCGAAGGAATATTTTTAGCCGTGGCCGGACTTGGGGTTTTGGCTCTGACTATTTGGCGACTGGAATATGGACTGCTCGCGGCCTTTGCCGAACTTTTTGCCAATTCGCACGGACATTTAGTTTCGACTGAAGTTTTTGGTTTTGATTTATCGCTGCGCGAAGTTATTTTTCTTGGGGTCATGCTGGGCTGGTTGGTTCTTCTTGTCACCAGAAAAACAAAGTTACAAATAAAAGACAATAGAATTTTAATATTTCTGCCGTTATTTTTAGCGATAGTTATCGGCTATGCTGTCGGCTTTGCACAAAACGAGGCAGGGAAGGCCTTTAATGATGGTAATGGTTATTTTTATTTAGCGTATCTTTTCCCGATTCTTTCGGTGAAATGGGATTTGATAAAACAACGGCAGCTTCTTCAGGTCATGGCCGCGGCCGCGATTTGGGTTACCGCTCTAACCTTGGGTCTCCTCTATTTATTCACCCACCTTTCCGGCGAAGCCTTGGTTAGCATTTACCGTTTTATTCGCGACACTCGCACAGGTGAGCTAACGCGCATGAGTGGCGTAATTTTTCGTATCTTTTTGCAGGCGCAATTTTCCGCAATTATTTTTGCTTTATTGATTGCCCCGTGGTTGTGGTTAAAAGAAATTTCTAAAAAAACAAGAATCCACCTTGTCTTCATTCTTGCTCTTTTAATCAGCGTGGCTTTAATAAGTTTATCGCGCAGTTTTTGGGTGGGATTAATTGTCGCAGCTGTTCCATTTATTGTTTTGATAATTAGTCTTTTGAAACCGACAGTAAAACGTTTTGCCTCAAGTTCCGGACTGGCAATTACTTCCGGTATTGCCGCGACGATTATTTTAGCAGTTGTTACTTTGTTTCCAATTCCGTATCGTTTAGGTTCGTTAACTGATTTAACCTGGCTTTTTTCTTCGCGCACCAGCGACCTTGGTGACGTGGCAATTTCCAGTCGCTGGAATCTTCTCCCAGAAATGTGGGAAGAAATTAAAACCGCGCCACTCCTTGGCAGTGGTTTTGGCGAGGAAGTTACTTTCAAAACTGATGACCCGCGGGCTCGATCAATTTCCCCAGACGGCACCTGGACCACCTACGCTTTTGAGTGGGGCTGGCTGGATTTGTGGCTAAAGATGGGTCTCTTGGGCCCCTTGGCCTTCCTGTGGCTATTTTACGGCCTTCTGAAGGGTCTTTTGAGAGATGAAGTTCGCCTCGAACGGAATCCATCCGAAGTCGAGCTAAGCTCGACGAAGGTGGATAAAAGCCGACCGGCATGGCTGACGATCGGCTTGGTTTCCGGTTTATTTATGCTTTACGCCACCCACATCTTTTCGCCTTATCTGAATCATCCGTTGGGGCTTGGGTTTATTCTCTTTTTGGTGCCTTTCATAAACTTTTCTTTGGCGCAAAGAAAAGTTACAAAAGAAACATTGCCCCTATATCTGCGCCCCTCGACAAAAGCTGTCGAGCCGTCTTCAGCGGCCTGGCTCGCTAACTCGCTGGCCGACAGCGTCGAGCAGAAATAGCCCACCCCTCGACTTGTCGGCTGCGCTCAAACATAAGCTCGCCTTTCGACCTACGGAACCGGCCGCTTCAGCCGGATGTCTCGGGTGCTCGATACGGGGCATTAAATAATTTTTTTGTAGCCCCGAACAAAAGAATCGTAATTCATGGCCGAAGAACCTTCGGGTTGAACTTCTAAAATTTCCAAATGGCCGTCCTTTAAAGCAGTCTTCAAAATTTTAACTCGTAGCGTTTCACCGTTGTGTTCAATTTCCGTCCAAGATCCGGGCCAAGGAAAATAGGCGCGGATTTTTTGGTGGATTTTTTCGGCCGGCTCAGACCAATCAATTTTTCCGTCTTCACGCGTGAGAAGTTTAGTTACCGTGGCTAATGAATCGTCTTGAGCCACTGGTTTAATTTCCCCGGCTGAATATTTTTTTAAAGTATCAACCAAGAGTTTTGGCCCGGCTGTTTTTATTTTTTCTGTAAGAGTTACTTGCGTTTCGTCGGCATCGAGCAAAAGTTTTTCCTGTGCCAAAACCGGGCCAGTGTCCATGCCCTTGTTTAGTAACATAATTGAGATGCCGGTTTCCGCATCGCCATTGGCAATCGCGCTTTGAATCGGCGACGGACCGCGATATTTTGGAAGCAGGGAAGGGTGAACGTTAATGCACCCGAGGCGTGGCGTATCGAGAACTTTTTGGGGAATCATTAAGCCGTAAGCGACGACGACGAAGATATCGGCAGGACTGAGGGACTGAAATACTGAGGGACTGAGGTCTTTTAGTTTTTCTGGTTGAAAGACGGGGATGCTTTTTGTAAGAGCTAGTTGTTTTACCGGCGAAGCTGTTAATTCGTGTTTTCGCCCCACTGGCCGATCGGGCTGGGTGAGAACAGCAGTAACTTCAAAATCAGGCTCGTTGGTTAGGGCTTCGAGAAAGGGAACCGAGAGGTCGGGGGTGCCGAGGAAGACGATTTTAAGGGGCATAAGGGTTTTAACCAGCCTTCGTCGAGCTAAGCTCGACTTCGGCTTGGCGAGGGGCATTAAGGCGTTAAGGTTTTCGTGAGGGCTTGGTGTTCGGCTAAAATATAGCGTTTTTTGGAGAAATGTGCAATATTGTTAGATGGAATGATGAATAATTTTGCTCTCATACTCAATACAAAGTAACCCTAAAAACTATGGTTTTATCAGATTCCGACATAAAAAAATTTCTTTCAAGTGGTGATATAAAAATTGATCCACTTGACCAGTCTATGATTAAAGGTGGAAGTTACACCTTCACGCTGAATAATGTTTTGTTTATTCCAAAGCAACAGGATATTATCGATGCCAAAGACACAAAAATTGAGCTCGATAAAGTCGAGATCGGCGAGGCTGGTTTTGTAATCAACCCAGGTGACTTTCTACTTGGTCAGACAAAAGAAAAACTATCAATCAGCCAGCGCCTCGCCTGTATTCTGGATGCAAGGACCTCGCTGGCACGAATCGGACTCAATGCTCTTCAGGGATCAACTTTTGTGGAGCCTGGTCAAGCGGAAAGTCATGAAACGCTTGAGATCAGCAACATAGGCAAAAGTCCGATCAAAATATATCCGGGTATGAAAATTGTGAAAGGGATTTTTTTATTGCTGAATACAGAGGCCGAGCAAAATTATTCCGAATCCGGCACTTATAAGAAGCAATCAAGTGCTGATGTTATTTCACATTAAAAAGAAAAATATGACACATGTAGTTGTAGGAATAATAAAAAAAGATAACCCACCCTCATACTTACTCGTTAGTTCTAAGCGAGATTTTGATGAATACACGGGTTATTATTATCCGCCCGCTGGCCATGTCGAAGACGGCGAAGATGAATTAACTGCATTAAAAAGAGAGATAGACGAAGAATTGAAATTAAACGTGACCGGTGCCGAGAAGATAACCGACACTATGGGAGATGTAAGAGATCAAAAAACTTCGTGGTATGTTTGCGAAGTAGATGGTTATGATTTCTCCATGGATGGTGAAGAGCTAAAAGACGCAGGGTTTTTTACTCAAAAGGAAATGGCGTCAATGAAGATATGGCCAGCTACTCTTGAAATTTTTAATAGGTTTATATTTAAGGAAAATTTTTCTGAAAAAGACATCGCAGAAAACGATCGGATCATGCGCGAATATCATGTGAAGCAGAAGTAGATATATTTTTTGAAACAAAAAAGAGGAAGATTCGGAACCTTCCTCGAGCGGAGCGAGCAGGTCTACCTGTCGCGATAGTGCACCGAGCCGAACCAGTATCCGTAATGTTCGCATCCAAGCTCGCGGGTGGCAACGCGCCACATGATGGTTGATGATCTGTGCCAGCTGTCGTCGAAGAGCGAGCATCGTTCGAGGGTGGTTCTCAGGCAATAGAACCAAGGAGCGAAGAAAGCGGCCATATCCTTGTCCAGTTGTCGATTGATCCTTTTTAGTTCTTCGGCTGTTTCGTCGGGGTCGAAGGCCTTGATGCCATCCAGAGGTCCGCCCCCGGTCGCAACTCGCCACAGAAGAGCTGACCGTAGATCCGGGGCCGACTCGAAGTCGAAGGAACCGTTCTTGTTGACGGAACCGATCTTGAGGGAATCGAACATGATGGTGATTGTCGAGTGGATCGATCTTGGATCAACCCCCAATCTTGCGGCCAGACCACTGGCACGGAGTGCACAGAGTTCCGATAGCATCATTGTTTCCCGGCCAACCTCGTAGTATTGACCAATAAAATTGATTAACACACCAACTGCCTCGAAGTCCTCGAGCCCGAGAGACTGGAGGATGGCGCGGATTTCGGCGGCCTTGGACTGATACGACTGTTCAGGGGACATGGGAACCCTCCACGTGACGCTGCCAGAATATTATCAAAGGGCGTTTAGGTGGTTCCTTCCTCCCACAGCTGCCTGACGGCGGTTGCGAGTTCTTCCGGCATTGTCCAGCCGGGGACAAGGGCGGCCCCGGGGAAGTTGAAGTGGAACGGACACATGATGCCCGTTTTGATTTCCGGGTTGCCCACGGTTGTGGCTCGGCACCACTGTCTTCGTGGGCCGGTGCTGCACGGGCAACTTTCAGGCGAAACGGAAACGCGGTTCGCGCCACGGTCACGGATCAGGTGCACCAGGATGCGGAGTTCGGAGCCCAGGACGTCGTGCCCTTCAGCGTCGCGTCCGCGGCAGGCAACGAAAACGTGTCTTTTCCCCATGTTCCCTCCAAACCAGCCAGGATAATATTTAAGCACCGGATCCAAAGAAAGTCAAAGATAAAAAGTATCAACAAAAAGCTATTTTCATAACGCTTAGCAGGTGGTAGGATTTAGGAAGTGCTTTTAAAAAAGTAAAACAATTTTTAACAAAAAATTATGAAAAAAATAACTCTGCTAAGTTTGGCTCTATTAAGTGTGGTCATTTTAGCCGGCTGTGACCAACTACAACCGGGTCAGACCTTGCCAACAACCTTGCCGCCCGCAAACCAACCAACCGGTAATACTTCTGTTCCGGAAACTGACGTTGATAGTAATTCAATAGCATATCAAAATCAGGATTACGGTTTTACCTTCACACCGCCAAAAGAATGGCAGACACAATCAAGAAGTCTTATGTCCTCGCTGGGTGAAAAAGTTTTTGTTGGTTTCACTTCCGGTTTTTCCATAAGTGTTTGGGATTTATCGACCTACACTCTTGATGATTTAAAAGCCGCGCCGCCGGGAGGAATTGATCCGGATAAAATAACCGAAACAACAATCACTGTAGATGGTAATTCCGCCACAGAAGTCTCTTATGTTTCAGTTGGCGATTCTGAAAGTAAAACCATGAAAAAAATCTCGATTCTCAAGGATAACCTAGTTTATTTAATCGAAGGTAGCGCTGAAAATTGTTCTGTCGTTCTCCCGACTTTTAAATTCACTAAATAGACCGGTTAAGGGACTATGAAAAACAAAAATAAATTTATTTATTGGACACCGCGCGTCCTCGGTATCCTCTTTGTCTTGTTTCTGATGACGTTTTCTTTGGATGTTTTTGATGGAAACTACAGTTTTTGGGGCACGGTTGTCGGGCTGTTCATGCACAATATTCCGGCGATTATTTTGGTAATTCTATTGTGGATTTCTTGGAAGTACGAAATCGTCGGGGCCATTGCTTTCATCGGAGCTGGGCTCTTTTATGTTGGAATGATACTTTTTGATGCTTTTACAAGCGAAGGTTATCTGCGGTTTTACATGATTACATATTTGTCCATTATTGCCGGGCCATCGTTTTTGGTAGGAATTTTATTTTGGTTGGGATGGGCAGGGAAGAAAGTTAAATAAAAAAATATGAAAAAAATGATTAAAATAAACGACACTTTAAAACTTACTAACGAACAAGGGTTTCCTTTGGAGCTAGACGTAAACGCACATTTAAAATCACCCTATAAAATCGAGGATTGGAAAGATAAAATTTTCGAATTTAATAAACCATTGCCGAGAATTTATTGTCTTCCCCCAACTCGAGTTTTTTTGGTTCAAGAAATTAATGGAAAATGGATCAATTGGGGTCATTGTCTAGTTACCGAACAAACGATCCACACGAATGGTGATCAAACTTCTGGTAAATTTAAAATAATAAAATTTTACGATCCAGAATATATGGTGCTGGCAACTAAAAACGATACCCCGGAAGGGAAGAGTTTTTTCTAAATAAAAAATATGGGAAATCCGTTTCTGCTACAAGCCTGTTTAAGAATGGACGCAAAAGACCTTCCTAGTCCACTTGAAATTGGTAAAAAGTACAACTTTGCTAAAAACGAACACCGACTTTATCAAATTAATGTCCCAATGGATCTGCGAGACAATGATTGGAATGCTTATGGTAGATGTGTGATAACCGAATATACCGTAGGCAATAATAAAACCATGGGAACTTATGTTGTGGTAACAATTTTTGACGAAAAACAACGGGAACAAGTCACCAAAACATTTGTTTCTGATGAAGAAGTTAAGGCCATTTTGATCGATGTTAAATAATATTATTTAAAAACTGTCTTTATGATCGAAATTCCTCTCGCACTTACTTACGACGATGTCTTAATTGTTCCACGGCGGTCTACTTTTACCTCGCGACGAGAAGCAGTCACGCGCACCAGACTAACCAAAAAGATTGATATCAATATTCCGCTGGTTTCGGCCAACATGGATACGGTAACCGAAGCGGAAATGGCGATAATGATGGCGCGACTTGGCGGCATCGGAATCCTACATCGTTTCATGTCGATCGAAGACAACGTTGAGGAAGTTAAAAAGGTTAAACGGGCGCAAAACATGATTATTCACCAGCCCTACACCATACATCCGGATAAAACCATTGCCGAGGCAAAAGCGTTTATTGCCGAGGTCGGGGTGTCCGGACTTTTTGTGGCTAATGGTGATCAAAGGTTGTTAGGTATTTTATCGCGAAGAGATTTTTTGTTTGCCGATGATGACAGTAAAAAAGTGAGCGAAATTATGACCCCGCGAGAAAAGCTGGTGGTTGGTGATGCTAATACAAAATTTGAACAAGCTAAAGAAATTTTTTCTCGCCACAAAGTGGAGAAGTTGCCGTTGGTTGACACAGAAAATAAAATCGTTGGGTTAATTACCAGTGATGACATTAAAAATATTATTGATTATCCGTTGGCCAATCGTGATGCTGAAGGACATTTGATGGTGGGCGCGGCCGTTGGTGTGCACGGCGATTATTTGGAACGAGCACAAGCTTTGGTTAAGGCCGGGGCTGATGTTTTGGTAATTGATATTGCCCACGGACATTCTGATTTAATGTTTAATGCCATTATCAAGTTGCGCGAGGTTGTCGGTGATACTCAACTGATCGCCGGCAACATTGCCACGGCTCAAGCCGCCAAAGAGTTATGTGAAGCCGGAATTGATGCCATTAAAGTCGGGGTTGGCCCAGGCACTACTTGTATTACTCGTTTAGTTACCGGCTGCGGCGTGCCGCAACTTACTGCGGTTATGGAAGCAGCCAAAGTCGCCCGCGACTATGGTGTACCAGTGATTGCTGATGGTGGTATTCAAAAATCCGGCGACATTGTTAAAGCTCTCGGGGGTGGAGCGGATACAGTTATGCTTGGTGGAACTCTTGCCGGTACTACCGAAAGCCCGGGGATTGTCATGAACAAGGGCGACAAAAAATTCAAAATTTGCCGCGGCAGCGCTAGTTTTACTCAGGCCAGCAAACGAAAGAACTTGGAACAAGAGAAAAAAGAATTAAAAGAAGTCGTGCCCGAAGGTGTGGAATCAATTGTGCCGTTTAAAGGTTCGGCTGAAGACCTTGTTAATCAGTTTATCGGCGGTTTGAAGTCTGGTATGAGTTACACTAATTCGCACACGATTGCTGAATTGCAACAGAACGCGGAGTTCGTTCGTATCAGTAATGCCGGTCTTAAAGAAAGCGGCGCGCACGATATCACGGCAATAACATAAGTTTTGTTAAAAAAATGTAGATGTTAGAATACTTAATAAGGACTAATTAAAAAATCCGTCCGAAACACTGTTCGAACGGAAAGGGACCACGAGATCTACTCGAGCCAGCCGCGATTCTTCATGATCTTGCACTTCCGGCAGAGCCTCGGCCGCGGGGAGTTGAAATGCTCTTCAGGAACGACGATTTCCTGGCCGCAGCTTTCGCAGTAGAAGTACATCGGCGAGCCGACGCGGCGACCGCTGTTGTCCTTTTGCGCACGCCCCTTGTTCGTTTCGCGGCGAGACAAGAGGTGGGCAAGTGCCCGGGCCTTGTCTGTTGCCTCCTGCAGACTGGCGAACGCTTCGGCGTAGGGGTACTCGCCGGCCACGACTGCCTCGATATCAGATGGTCCTTGCATCCACATGCCGAGGTTGGTGGTGCCGGCTTCTCTTGGCTCCTTCTCGTCGGCCTTGATGAGGAAGACCTTATCACCGTCGTACACGACACCGCAGCCGAGGGTGCCAGAGATGTGGGCGACGGTCTGCTTCTGGATGTAAGCGCTAAGTGCCTCAAGAGCCGCTTCGGACTTCGGGCCGAGCACGGTGGTACGAGGCAGGCGGTGGAACTTGTCGGGGTCGCAAGTGACGGCCTGACAGAAGGTCACCATCAGACCAAGCAGGTGGCCGTCCGAGAAGGGAGAAAGCCTGGGACGAAGATTGTAGTATTCCTGAAGCTTGGCCATGAATTCCTCCGATTCGCACATAGGGAGATGCCCCAGAGGTGACGCGTTATTTTAAAGAAAAAAGAAAATTTTGTCAAGAAATAATTAAAACAAATTTATTTTAAAAATTATGTCAGACGAGCTATCTTTAAAAGAATATCAATTGTTATGTCGGGCCTCGGCCAAAAAATTTGAAACACCTAAGGAGGAAATTATGACTTGGGGTTTGGGCATTACCGGGGAAGCCGGCGATGTCGCTTCTTGTATCAAAAAGACTTTTGCCCATGATAATGATCAGCGCGCCGGCATTCGAGAAAATATCGGCGATGCTCTTTGGTACGCCGCAATGATTTGTAATTTTTTTGACTGGGATATACAAGAGGTTTTAAACGAGAACGTTGAAAAATTAAAAAAGCGTTTTCCGAATGGCTTTACCATCGAAGAGGCCAGGCGCGGCGGGACAATGATTGATTGGAATAAAAAATAATTTTTTTTAACAATATGATTATTGAAAAGAAAATTTGGCCGGAATATTTTGCCAAAGTTTTGTCTGGCGAAAAAACTTTCGAGCTTCGTTTGGCTGATTGGGAATGTGGTCCTGGCGACACTTTGGTTTTGCGCGAATGGGATCCAATTGTCAAAGATTACACCGGGCGAACAATCGAAAAAGAAGTGACTTATGTTTTGAAAACAAAAGAGGTACACCTTTTCCCGCCGGAAGAAGTGGAAAAGTTTGGCTATCAGATAATTGCTTTTAAGTAAAATAAAAAACAAACAAGAGTTCGCATTTTTTGGAAAAAATTGTTAAAATACTCAAAATTACAGTTTATGTTTAAACAATTGATTTATGGCCAACCAAGAAATAAAAAAAGAACAACCGTTAGATGCTAAAGCGGAGCAAGTAGTTAATTCAGTTTCGCCCGAACAGCATCGATTAGATAGAATAAGACTAATTGATCAACAATTAGCTAGTTTTGTTGACCATCCAGTAACAGAGGCAGAAATCGTTGAGATTCAAAAAAAAGCGGAAGAAGAATATCAGAAAGAACTCCAAAAACTGGAGGCGGAGCTTGATCAGCCGTTATCGGAAGATTCGAAAAATAAAATTCGTCAAAACATAGTAGATGCTAGGGTCAATCTGATAATGGATCAGAAAAAAATTTTTGAGCGTCTTGAGGCAGAAAAAATAATTTTAGAATATTTAAACAGAACATTGGCTAATGAAAAATCGGAATCATTTATTTCTCGAGAAATGAATAAAGACTGCAAAGTTGCCGTATTAATTCCCGTTTACAATGAAAACACTTCAAACATATTGCGTTCCCTGTCTTCATTGTCAGAACAAGAAGCAGTTGATCCAAAGTTTTTTGAGATTGATTTGATCGTCAATAACCGTCAAACAGACGCCAAACAAAAAACTAAAGCCTTTTTTTCAAACCAGGAAGCAATTAATTTAATAAAGTTTATCAATGGTGAATCTCAAGAAATTCCAGGGGGCTTAACGAGTGAGCAATTAGAACAAATAGAAAAAATTCGTAAAGCAAAGATAATTATAAACGTAATTGATAAATCTTCTGTCGAGGTCTCGGATCAAGAAAACAACGTTGGTACAGCGAGAAATCGGGCGGGGGCAGAGATTGTTGATAGGTTTATGAAGTCTTCGGGGAACGCTGAAGGCGTGGTCGCAATAACTGATTGTGATTGTGTTTTTTCAAACAATTATATCCAGTCGCTTATCAGTTCTTTTGGTGAACATAAAATTATTGGCGTTTCTGGAAACTTGGAGTTTGAAGTCGACCCAGAATTATCAAATAGTGATCTTATCCAGCGTGCCTTTGATATTTATATGGGTAAAGATGGTCCGAAAAGAGATTATTCTGGTGAAACAAGTTTTCAATTACAAACAAAAGGAACTCTACAATCTGGAGCCAATATGGCTGTTCCGGCTAAAGTCTGGGCACAAGTTGGCGGTATGCCGCCACTAGCTGGCGGAGAGGATATACGATTTGGTCAAGGTGTAGAAAAACTCGGTGGGCAGATTGCGAAAAATTATGATTATACGATAACCTCTTTAATTAGAGTCTCAGAAAGAACCGGAGTGCAAGGCAATGGGCGGATTGTTAAAAAAATTAAAGAATCTGTTGACGCTTTTGTTTCCGGCGCATCAGATAAAGTTGTTATAGAAGATAGAGAAAAGGTCGGTAGCTTTTTTGCTGGAGTCATAAAAGCGTCCCAAGAAGAACGATTGACAGGAAGGTTGCTTATGGATTTAATGGCACAAAATAATTTTAAGCCAAACGAACTACCTGAAACAGAATATAGCGAATTGGCAGACGAAATTAATAGAGAACTATCAAAATTAGAAACAGCCAGAGACTTTAGTAGAATCGAAAGAATGATTCTTGAAAAAATTTACCCTTTTTATCCAGAAAAGAACATTACTAATAAGCTTGTTGAGAAGTAGTAAAACAAAAAACACCTCGGTTTGTTCCGGGGTGTTTTTTAATTCTTACAAACTAGCGCCGCGGGTGATTTTTTCCACCTTGTCGATAAATAGAATGCCATCAAGGTGATCAATTTCGTGTTGGAAGATTATTGATTCAAGACCGCTGGCTTTTATGATAACTTTTTCGCCCAAACGATTAAGAGCCTTAACTTTCACTTTAGAGTGGCGTTTAACAATACCCCAGACCCCAGGCACGGAAAGACATCCTTCTTCGCTGGAAACTTTACGAATAGAAGTGGAGAAAATTTTTGGATTAATAAAAGCTTGGGGGCCACTTTTGGTTTGCACGATAATAAAACGTTTGCCAACACCAACTTGTGGCGCGGCCAAGCCAACGCCGTCCTTGACCATAGTCTCAATCATCTCATCAAGAAATTTTTGAAACGCGGGACGCAAAATTTCGGCCGGTTCGACCGGTTTTGAAACATCGCGAAGAATTGGATTGGGATTGGTGAGGATAGTTAGCATATTGAGGGTTTCGAGTATGTAGTATGTAGTGGGTAGGCAATAGATCTAATTGGGGACTTTTGCCTACATACTACATACTACACACTAAAAAGCACAGTATTTAATCACGAAATAGCGTTTGTGTCAATAACAACCCGGTCCGGCAAAGCCGAAAGTTTTTCTAAAACCTCGGTAATGGCCGATGGATCAACAGCTATGGAAACCGAGCAGCCGCGGCCTTTTTCACATTCTACAGGAAAAACCGTTACTCCGACTAGTGTTTTAATGGTTTCGATTACTCCTTTAAGTTCCATTTCCGCTCGAAGCTCTTCGGGGTCACGAATTTTTAGACGAATCCAGCGAACAAATGGCGGAACTTGATAGGAACGGCGAAGTTCAAGTTCTTTGTAAAGACAGGCCAGCGGATTATCGTAATACGCGGAAAAAATTTCCGGACTTCTGGTTTGAGCGATAAACAGAGCCTGTTCGCGAATGGCCAGACCACGGAGGTCTTCTAAACTGCGTAAGCCGTTTTCAAACGAGCGAAAACCCGGATCAAGTAAAGGTAAATCAGCGTCAAGATTAACAATTAAACCAAAATTACCACGGACGAAAAAATCGCGTTGTGATTCTAAATAAAACGAAGTGGTTAAAAGAATTTGTGCTTTTTCATCTTCCTGCTGTTCCTGATCAATAAGTGAAACCGTGGCCTCGGGGAATTGTTTTATTAAAGCTTGTTTTACAGTTTGATTACCGAAACCTTTTTCGTTTAGACGAACACCGCTACATTTTGGACAAGTTATGGGAATTGGTTCAGCTCGGCCGCAATGGTGGCAACGAATGGAAGTGGGATAGACGGTAAAAACGCCTTGGCAAACCGGACAAAGAAAACCTTGGCCGCAATCAGCACAACGCAACATTGTCGCTTTGCCCTTGCGATTATAAAAGCACAAAACGCGACGGTTATTTTTTAGACAATCATTTATTGCTCCATCAAGTGTCCAGGAAATGAGTGGGTGTTCGGACATGGGGCGTTCGTCGTTGAGACTAACAAAAAGCGGTCGCGGTTCCGGGTGCTCAATAAAAATTTGCTCTTCACTAAAAGTAACCAAGTCATCGGCGCGCGGGGCGGTGTCTAAAAAGTACAAACGACAATCGGTTTTCTTTTGAAATTTTAAAGCAATGTCGCGAGCATCGTAACGCGGATTACGATCCCATGATTTATGGCTTTCATGGCCGGAGCGAAAAACAAAAATCGCGTCAGCTACGGCTGGTAAAAGTAGAGCGGTGAGGCGCGTGCCGATTAAAACGCGCGTTTTGCCGCGGCGAAAATTATCCCAGGCGTCAAAACGGTGGCCGGCAGTTTCACTGCCGGTTATAATCGAGGCTTTAAAACCAATAAAATAAGGAGCCAAGGCTTCAACCTCGCGCACCCCCGGAGTTAAAATAACTATGTGATCCTTTGGATGGGCGTGAAGGAAAGCCGCGGCCAAAGCCGCCATGCGCGGTAAATCAGGTACTGAAATAAAAGCCTTGCGTTGGCTTTCAATTGTTTGTAAAACGCGTTGCACAGCCGGCGCTTCGGAGGCGCGAATTTTTAAAGGCAAGGCGGCAATTGATAGCGGGGAAACCGCTCGCTTTGGCCGTGTTGGAATGGCCGCGTTTAAAACCGAGGGAATACTTTGGGCCAAGTCCTTACCCAGCCATTCGTAGAGTTCCAATTCAGCTTCATCAAACGGAGGAATATTTAAAACTTCGATGACTTCTTTTAAACCGGTTCGTGGGGAAAATCTTTCGTGAATTTCTTTGACCACACCGATTATTTTTTGGTTGCGCCAAGGAATAACGGCAAAAAAACCGCGCCGAAGTTTCATTTTTTCAGGCACTAGATAATCAAAAGCCGAGAACCTCCTCGGCAATCGTTGGATGGGATAAATTTCCGCGATTTGCACATTAAGATAAGTGGAATTGAACGGTTAAATAACCGACACCGAACGGCGCTTCATAACACAATTCTTCCGAACGAACATTTAACCCACCAAGTAAACCCAGAGTAATTAAAATTGGACGGTACGCACATTCGGCGGCTTTAATTACGGTTTGTTCGTCTAGTTGCAACAAGCCCGAAGCCGTGACGTTGTTTACGGCCTGACGAACGGCGGCATCAAATTCCGCGCCTTCGGGTCGTAAGCCGGCCGGCGCGTCGCTTGAAAGGGCATGGGATAAGTCCCCGGCGGAAATTATGGCCACGCGCTTGTTGGAAGAAGAAATATTTTCCCGAAGCAGTTGGCCCAATTCAAAATGTTTTTTGGCCGAAAGCTCACTGGCCGCAAAAAGCGGCAGAACCGTAAACTTTTTCAATTTTTCCGTAAGTTTAATTAACGGCACGGCCACAGCGTGACCAAAAGCGGATTCGGAAAACAAAGTGAAAGGAATCTGGTAACTCCGAACAAATCTTTGTAAATTATCAATGCCGGCCAACTCGGAGAGGTATTCATTTTTTGTAGCCAAGTCGCCAAATTCGCTTAAATCAGTTTGATATTTATCGTTTAAGTTAATCGCGAAAGAATTTGGTGTAGGGTTGCCGTGTTCGGCCACAACAATAATAACTTCCGGCCGAGCGGCATATAATTCTTCGGCCACAATTTTTACAGCTTCCTCAGTTTTTTTAAGGGCCTCGGTGTTTTCACGCCCAATGGCTGGTATAAGCAAAGGGGTGTGAGGAACGTGGGCCGCGAAAACTAACATAGTAAAGAAAATTAATTAGTTGAAGCTTCTTGAAGATTTTCATCAAAATTTATGCTTTCAAGATCTTCGCCAAGCGGATGGGTGTTTACTGATTTTTCGTTAGTCCAAATTACATTCTCCCACTTGAAACCAAAACCAAGGAAAATTGCCTCGCTAACAATGGGCCGGCGTTCGCCTTCGGAGATCAGAAAAATATCAGGTGAACCGGTTATACCAACCAAGGTACCATCGACAAATTTTACCGGCTCGCCGGTATCGTACGACCACAGTTCATCAACTTTGGCTGGAACAATTGTTTTGTTGCCAAAACGGGCGGTTAAAATTTCTTTGGAATAAATAGCGTGTTTGATTCCGTCTTCAACATAATAAACACCACCATCAACGTTTTGAATTAAGGCGCCTTGCGGATAAACCGTATCAACATCAATGGTTTCGCCCATTTCATAAGCCGCCAGTTCGCTTGTTGTTACCTCGACTAAATCGTCGGTGCTGAAACCAATTGTTCGAAAAGCTTCCATGGAAGCAATGTGACGAATGGAATCATCGACTAATAAATAGATTGCTCCATCTTCAGCGTGAAGAAGGGAATAGTTAGGCAAAGAAATGGCCGTGCCTTTCGGATACGCTTCTAATACGCTCGGGGCAACCGCAATTATCATGTCTTCGTTGAAACGAGAAAGCAGAGCGGCACGTGAAGTAATTGGTCGACGTTCGCCATATTTAATAAGCCACACCCCGCCACTTTCGTTGTCTTGTAAAAGTGTGCCGGTTGGATAGTTTAGACCAAACCACGCTTGCCAAATAACGGCGAAGTTTTCGTTTCCCTCAAGGTGCGGAGTGTAGGTGTACAAAGCAGCCGTAGCGTTGTTGGCCGGCACAACCAAAGTGTCATCAATAGTGCAGGCTACACCTGGGGCAAAACCCATAACCGTTTCACCATTTTCGGCCAGGTCGGCTAAATATCCTTCGTTAATTTGTAGGGTTGTGGAATTGACCTGTTTAGCAAAACCCTTCCAGCGTTGAATGTCTGGATTATTGTGGGAACAGTTGTCACACACCCCATAACCCAAAGCCCAATCAAGTTGATCTTGGCTTGGATTGTCGTCAGTCACCAAACTTTGTTCCTTTTGTAACATGACCAAAATAACTTGTGGGTTGATACCGTTCCGTTGCGCGGCCCGCCAAATTATATCCGCGGCATAGCGAGTATGACCATCGATATCGGTTGTTTTATAATCAGCCAAATATCCTTTTTCAAGAAAACCTTGAATATCGCCCATTTCCATACTGACATAATTAGTCAGTTCAGCATCGGAAATTAAATAATTAGGGTTAAAGGTTGCTTTTGAAGTAAACGGAAAAAAGAGGGAAATAATCGCTAAAATAGCGAAGATTTTATTTTTGTTGATATTTCTCATAGGCACAGGGAATTATAGCGGTTTTTGGACAAAAGAAAAAGACCCGGAAGTTCGGGTCCACGAGGGGTGGCCGTGGTCGACATGGGTCAGTCGATGACCCTGTAGACGTGCTCGATGACACGTCCTCCGGCCGAGAAGGTCAGCGTGACCTCCCCAGGCTCGAAGAGGAAGATCGCGAACTGCGCCACACGGCGCGTGCCATCACGTCTGGCCACGACCGTGTCGTGGTTGACGCGCTTGTTGTTGATCCCCATGCCGTTCGTGCAGCCGGCAGCCTGGCACGAAACTGCGATCGCTTCGGCATCGCTCTTGACCTCCACCTGGATGGTTCGGAGGTTGCCAGCAAGAAATGCCTCGTCACGAGGATGGGGGAAAGACAGTTCGGGCTGACCGGACATTTCCTTTCGTTCCTCCATGGGTTAGCGGCAGAAAACAGCAAGTGGTTCACAAGATTATGCTGTTTCTTCATTTCTGTCAAGAGAACAATAAAAGAGACTATTTCTAGTCCCTTCTATTTTTGATCAGGATTTATTTTATTGTTACCTCGTCACCGCTTGCCCCAATGGTTATTTCTTGTCCCTCTTTAATTTCACCTTTAACAATTTTCATGGCTAACGGATTTAGAATCATGCTTTGGATAACGCGTTTCAGTGGTCGGGCGCCAAAGGCCGGGTCGTAACCCTTTTCAGCCAAAAGTTTTTTGGCTGGCGCGGAAACTGTAAGCTCCACGCCTTTTTCACGTTTTAAGCGAGCGGACACGCGTTTTAGTTGAAGTTCAACAATGTCAGCGATTTCCGTTTCCGTCAAAGAATGAAAAGTAATAATTTCGTCAACGCGGTTTAGGAATTCCGGACGGAATTGTTCTTTTAACAGATTGGTTAAACGCTCTTTGGTTTCGGCATCCTCACCGCTACGCGTGATCGAACCATCAGAGAAACCGATTGAACCCAATTCTTTGCCGCTGTTTTGTAAAATATCAGAGCCAACATTGCTGGTCATAATAATGACGGCGTTTTTGAAATTAATCTTGCGACCCTTGGCATCGGTTAATCGACCATCGTCAAGAATTTGCAGCAGCATGTTGAAAGTATCGGGGTGGGCTTTTTCAATTTCATCAAAAAGAATAACTGAATACGGTTTGCGACGAATGATTTCGGTTAATTGTCCACCTTCATCGTAACCAACATAGCCGGGCGGGGAACCGATCATTTTGGAAACCGCGTGTTTTTCCATGTACTCGGACATGTCGAGACGTACCAAAGCCGATTCGTCGTTAAACATAAACTCAGCCAAGGCACGGGCCAGCTCGGTTTTACCAACACCAGTCGGTCCCAAAAAGATGAACGAGCCAATTGGTTTGTTTTCTTCACTAATGCCGGCGCGTGAACGGCGCAAGGCATTGGAAACCGCGGTAATGGCTTCTTTTTGTCCAACCACGCGTTTGGTTAACTCCTCTTCCATGCGCGCCAACTTTTTTAATTCCGATTCCAACATTTTGGCCACTGGAATATGTGTCCAGCGAGAAACGACCATGGCAATATCTTCCTCGGAAATAACTTCCTTCAAAATACCACGTTCACGCTGCAGTGAAGTCAAAGCTTTTTCAGCGGTCTTCAATTTCTTTTCTTCGGCCGGAATCAAACCGTAACGAATTTCGGCAACTTTTTCCAAATCACCGCCGCGTTCGGCTTGTTCGGCTTCGGATTTTAATGATTCCATTTTGCTCTTGATAGTATGGATATTGCCGATTTTTTCTTTTTCATTTTTCCAGCGACCTTCTAAGGCATCGGTTTTTTCGCGCAAGTCGGCAATTTGTTTTTCAATTTCCTTAAGACGATTTTTGGAACCTTTATCTTCTTCTTTTTCCAATGCCTTACGTTCAATTTCCAAACGCATCAAATCGCGTTTTAACAAATCCAAATCCTCGGGCATGGAGTCAATTTCCATACGCAAGGCCGAAGCGGCTTCATCCATTAAATCAATGGCTTTGTCCGGCAGAAAACGATCGGTTACATAACGGCTAGACAAATTCGCCGCGGCAACAATGGCCGGATCGCTAATGCGTACGCCATGATGAAGTTCGTATTTTTCTTTAATACCGCGAAGAATAGCCACAGCATCTTCAACTGAAGGCTCTTCCACCAAAACTGGCTGAAAGCGACGTTCAAAAGCCTGATCTTTTTCCACATGCTTTTGATATTCCTTGATCGTAGTCGCGCCAACTGTGCGCAAAGTGCCGCGGGCCAAGGCTGGTTTTAACATGTTGCTAGCGTCGAGGGGACTGCCTTCGGAAGTACCGGCGCCCATCATAGTGTGAAGCTCGTCGATAAAAAGAATAATTTTACCATCAGAACTTTCCACTTCTTTTAAAACGGCTTTCAAACGTTCTTCGAATTCACCGCGAAATTTTGTTCCGGCAATAAGCGAACCTAAATCAAGCGAGACAATTTCTTTATCTTTCAAAAGTTCGGGCACATCGCCAGCCACAATGCGTTGGGCCAAGCCTTCGACAATAGCTGTTTTACCCACACCGGCTTCACCAATTAAAACCGGATTATTTTTAGTGCGACGCAGTAAAACTTGCATGACGCGACGAATTTCGGCATCACGACCAATAACCGGATCGAGTTTTCCAGCCTTGGCCACATCGGTTAAATTGCGACTGTATTTTTCCAAAGCCTGATAACGTGCTTCCGGTTCAGGTGAATCGACTCGTTGTGTGCCGCGAATGTCTTTAAGAGCTTGCATGACCGCTTCCTCGGTAATGCTAAAAGAATTCAAAAGACGAGCAATGGCTTTGTCGGCAATAAGGCCAAGAAATAAATGTTCGGTGGAAATAAAATCGTCTTTAAAAATTTTGGCGCGCTTACCGGATTCATTAAGTACATGAGCCATGCCTGGTGAGAGCATGATCTGACCAACCCCGCCACCCATTAAAACATCACCCGATTTCGGCAGGGCATCGAGAATGTGATTAACTTTGGCCAAAAAAGATTTTTGGTCCGGTAAAATTTTATCTAAAATTGCCCGGACAGCACCCTCGTCTTGACTGGTAAGGGAAGCGAGAAGGTGAATTGGCTCCAATGCCGGCTGGCCGTTATCAAGGGCAATATCGTGAGCCTGTTGTAAGGCTTCTTGTGATTTGTGGGTAAAATTATTGGGTAACATAAAGTAAAATTAGCACTCATAAGTATAGAGTGCCAAAATAAAAAAGTCAAATAAAAAGAGTAGAAAAGGAAGTCTGAAAATATGGTTGGTCGCTAGTGTTGACATTTTGACTAAAATATGATATTTTAATGCGCTTGTCGCGGTTTTCTCTCCACCGCGTCAATGAGCCTTAAACCTTTCAAGGAGAGACTGGGAGCTGTGTCATGGCAAGGATCGTTCAGGCACTCGAGAAGATGGGACTGGATGAACACGGTACCCCCATCAAGCCGAGCACTTCGGCTGCCCCTCCGGTGGTCGAACCCTTCGATGACGGCAAGGGGCCGTCAGTGTTCGATCGCGAGGGACCGGCCACCATCGCCTTCCTCGAGCCCTGCTGGGGCTTCCCGAACGCGGAAGCCGGCCGTGCCTACTTCAACAGCCTGCACCAGGAGCGGCGCGATCGCGAGGACATCCTGAAGCCCGAGGTGATCGGCCGCAAGTTCTACGCGCCCCGCTTCGCCCTCAACTGCGGCTGGCCGAACACCACCGACTACCTTCGACCCACCGACCACCGCGAACGCAGGCGGAACCCCGAGTGGGTGACACTGCGGGGGCGCGATGAGGTCAAGCCCAACATGGCCTATAACGTGGCCATGCTGGTCGGCGGAGCGCGCAAGTACTACCGCCACGGGCCGCCGCGCACGGCCAAGCACCCGGGCTGGTGGTACCGCCTGGTCAGTGGCGAGCGCGACTGCTTCGCCATCTGGCGCGACATCGATGGTCAGTCCTTCGGCAACTCGGCCTACGAGTCCGTGGCCGCGTCGCGGTTGGACTTCGCCCGGTCGGGCCGCGGCGTCATCTACGCCGTCGAGGCCGACTACAACGACGCCGGCCAGCTGTTCGCCGAAGCCGACCGCCCCATCGTTCTCGTCCGCTTCTCGATCCTCGATCGGGATTCGAAAAAGGACGACATGATGCGGATCGAGACCTGGCGGTACGCCGATCCCGACGATGCTCTGAACAACGACGGTATCGATCAAGGCTGGAAGGAGATGGTCGAGAACGCCGTCCGCGGCTTCGACAACCACTGCCGTCACACGCCGCGTGAAACTGAGGCGTGGCTCAACTTCTTCCTCGACCAGTGGCCAGAGATCGAGGCCGACAACAAGCTCTTCTCGTTCGGCGACGGTAGGTCTTTCCGGGAGCGTATGGAGAGCTTCGGCAACAACTGGCGTGGTGCTCTCGCTGCAGTTCGCAAGGCCTGGCAGCTCCGAGTCTTTGCTTCGGTGCACGACCACAACCCCGAGCTCTGGGATGTGCCCGGAAACTACCCCGGCACTAGCGGCCAGCGGCTCATGAAGGCCATCGACTCCATGCAGGGCGAGATGTCCCGCTGGCAGGAGCTCATGAAGATGGTTCGCGACTTCGTCGAGCCCGCCGATGGGCTCTGGAACTACTGCGGGGACTAGTCATCCCCACCGCTTTGGCGGCCGTTTGGTTCACACCAGCGGCCGCCTCTTTTATTTGTTAAATATTGGTTTTTCCGATAGAATCCCTTTAAAGCCTTAGCGCCCTGTAAAGCCCTTTAGTGCCCGGACGCCGCTTAAAAAAGTTTTTCTATGATCGAACGAAAAATTTTAAATATCCATCTCCACGATCTTTCCAACCAAGAATTGGAAAAGCTTTTTTTGTCTTGGCTTGGTGGAAATGAACAAAAGATAATTGTCACACCTAATCCGGAGTTTTTGTTATTGGCGCGCCGCGACAAAGAGTTTGCTGATATTTTGAATCGGGCCGACCTTTCGCTGCCCGATGGTTTTGGACTTAAATTGGTCAGTCATCTTAGACACCGCCACACTGGCGTGGATACTTTGGAACATCTGGCCAAACTTCCCGTGACTATGTGTCTTTTGGGTTCAGCCAAAAACGCCATGGCCGCCGCAGAAATTTTTAAACAAAAAAATCCGCAAATAAAAATTTCAATCGTCGATCCCAATCAAGTAGCCAGCACTGGTGAAGTGAGTGAAACAGTGTTGACCGAAATCAATAAAAATTCTCCCAATATTTTAGCTGTTGGCTTAGGGCAGGGAAAACAGGAAAGATTTATTGTTAAAAATTTAGCCCGCTTGCCATCAGTTCGTCTGGCTATTGGTGTGGGCGGAGCCTTTGACATGATTTCCGGCCAATTGCCGCGCGCTCCGCGTTTTATGCGACAAATGGGCTTAGAATGGTTGTGGCGGCTAGTAATTGAGCCCAAAAGATGGCGCCGCATTGCCCGAGCAGTTTTAATCTTTCCAATTGTCGTGATTTACGATAAAATTAGGGGACTGAAATCTGTATAATCATTATGAAAATCTATTTTGCCGGTTCGATTACGGGCGGTCGGGGTGACATGCAGATTTACCAAGAGATTATCCAATTTCTTACAGGCTTTGGTATTGTTTTAACCGAACATGTTGGTGATCCCTTATTAACAAATGAAGGGGAAAAAGAAAAACTTGAGCAGCTTATTTATAATCGCGATTTGAATTGGCTAAAAGAATCTGAGGTGGTTGTCGCCGAAGTGACGACGCCCAGTTTCGGAGTTGGCTACGAAGTTGCGAAAGCCGAAGAACTTGGCAAAAAAACTCTTTGTTTGTTTCGTGATACTGGTGAAAAGAAACTTTCTCCCATGATTGACGGAAACGATAAAATGCTTATCGGAAGATATCAAAACCTAGAAGAAGCTAAAAAAATAATCGAAAATTTTTTCAGAAATTAATATGGTCATTCGCACCCGCTTCGCCCCTTCGCCAACCGGTTACCTTCACATAGGTGGACTGCGTTCGGCTTTGTACAGTTATTTTTTTGCCAGAAAACATCATGGCCAGTTTCTTCTAAGAGTTGAGGATACTGACCAAAGTCGTTATGTGCCGGGAGCTGTTGAAAATTTAATCAAAGTTTTAGGCCAAGTCGGCGTTGATTATGACGAGGGTCCGATAATTAAAGACGACGGGACACTTGGTGAAAAAGGCGAGTTTGGTCCTTACACCCAATCAAGCCGCCTGGCGTTATATCAAGAACACGCCAAATTATTGGTGGAACGGGGCTCGGCTTATTATTGTTTTTGCAGTGAAGAAAGATTGGAAACCATGCATAAAGAATTGGCTCTGGCCAAACTTCCGCCGAAATACGATCGGACCTGTCTTCGTTTAACTCCGGAAGAAATTCAAGCAAAATTAGCAGCCGGTGAAAAATATGTTATTCGTTTAAGAATTCCCGAGGGGACTTCGGAATTCGATGATTTGATTCGTGGTCATATAAAATTTGATAACGCCGAAGTTGATGACCCGATTATCTTAAAATCAGATGGTTTTCCGACTTATCACTTGGCCGTGGTGGTTGATGACCATTTCATGAAAATCACTCATGCTTTTCGAGCTGAAGAATGGCTGCCATCAACACCAAAACATTTGGTGATATATAAAGCGCTGGGTTGGGAAATCCCATTCTTTGCTCACTTACCCCAGGTTTTGAATAAAGACAAAAAGAAACTTTCCAAAAGACAGGGTGATGTTTCTGTTGAAGACTTTTTGAAAAAAGGATATCTACCTGCGGCTCTAAATAACTACATGGCTCTTTGTGGCTTTAACCCCAAAGCTGACCAGGAAATTTATTCCATGGCCGAATTTATTGAACTTTTTGACATTGAGAAAGTGAATAAGGCCGGAGCTGTCTTTGATGTTGAGAAGCTTAACTGGATGAACAGCCAATATATCCACAAGACGTCGGTCGATGAGTTGACAACCCTTTGTTTGCCGTATTTGGCCGAGGCAGGGAAGACCTTTTCCCCCGAGCTGATCAAAAAAATCTGTACAGTTGAACGTGAACGTTTGGTTTTACTTTCGGATATCGTGGAAAAAGTTGATTCGTATCAAAAATTACCTGATTATGCGGCTGAACTTTTGATTTGGAAAAAATCCAGCAGGCCCGGCGGAGCCGGGTCCGGCTTCGCCGGAGAAGAAGCATTAGAGCAGCTTAAAAAAATTATTCCGTTGTTTGAAACATTAAATTTGTCCTCGGTCGAGTTGATTGAAGCGGCCATTCGGGAGTATATTGTAAGTAACAACTTACAAAACGGCGCCGTTCTTTGGCCGTTGCGCGCGGCTTTGTCAGGGGCCGCGGCTTCACCCAGCCCATTTGAGTTAATTTGGGTTTTGGGTAAAGAGGAATCACTCAATCGTTTAAATCATGCCGTTCAACTTCTTAGCGCCTAATATGCGCAATTGGAGGAAAATATTTTTTGCTCTTGTCATTAGCACTTTGATTTTTAATCAGGGCGGTGCTTTTGTTTCTGCTGAGGATGCTGTGGTGGAAATTCAGGATATCAATGACGAAATTTCCGTGCGTCAATTAAAAATTGACCAAATCAATTCGCAAATCGACGCTTATAAAACTAAAATCAGCCAAGCCGAATCCAAACAAATTACATTAAGTAACGAAATCGAACTTCTAGATAACCGGGTGGCCCAAACGCAACTGGAAATGGAAGCCTCGACAGAAGAAATAAACAATCTTGATGCCGAAATGCGCATAACCGATACCGAAATTGTCGAAGCGGAAAGTGCCCTGGCCCGGGAAAGGGAAATGATTGCCTCGGTTTTAAGGGAAATCCGTTCAACTGACGACACCTCGGTTGTGGAATGGTTGCTTGGCAGTGATTCTTTTTCCGATCTTTCTGGTCGTGTGGAAAATTTGGAAACTGTTCACGAAAACCTTAACCAAACGTTAGATGAGGTTGTGACAACAAAAAATTCTCTTCAATCTTTTAAATCAGAACAGGAAGCGCGACTAGTTTCGTTGGAAGACCTTCAAAAAGAATTGGAACAAAAATCTTTATTGTTGGAAAACCAAATGAACGCCAAGACCACGCTTATTGCCCAGGCTGCGGCTTCGGAAGCCGAGTTCCAAGAAATTTTAAACGATTTATTGGCCGAAGAACAATACATCAACCGCCAAATCAGCGCTTTGCAATACGACATTGAGGAAAAATTAAAAACCGGCGATTCGCTTGGCGACAGTTCAGTTTTGTCATGGCCATTTGTGCCGGCAAAGGGGCTTTCGGCTACCTTTCATGATCCAACTTACCCATTCCGTCACCTTTTTGAGCACCCTGGCATTGATTTGCCAATACCTGTCGGGACACCGGTCGGTTCTGCTGCCCCTGGCTATGTTGCTTGGGTCAGACAAGGGGTTTCGTATGGTAATTATGTTTTGGTTATTCACGCAAATGGTATAGCTACTTTGTACGCGCACTTATCAAAAATTTTGGTTGAAGCCGACCAGTTTGTTTCGCGGGGTGAAGCGATTGGTCTTTCCGGCGGTCGCCCAGGTATGCCCGGAGCCGGTCTTTCTACTGGTCCACACTTACACTTTGAAGTCCGCAAAGATGGCATTCCAACCAATCCGTTAGATTATTTGGTAAATAATTAAAATCCCTTTAACCCCTTCGTCCTCTTCGTCCCCTTAAACCCCTTTAACCCCCAAAATATGTCTTGGCTCAAAATAATCGGTTGGTTTCTTTTTCTCGCGCCGTTCATTGGTTTTATCGGATTTTCCATTTGGATGATCCTTTCGGTCATGAACGATGACGATAATATCAAGGCCTTTGTTTCTATTTTAGTAATTTCATGGGTTATTGGATTAGCAATTCTGCTTCTGTCTTACTTTACCAATTTTGCTTCGTTGGCCGGATTTTAAAATAAATAAAAATTAAAGCCATCCTCCCGGGTGGTTTTAATTTTACGACACAAAATAAAAACCACCCGGTTGAGGGGTGGGGAAGGAAGGGTAAGATGACCCGCACTACGGATCAGGTGGCGAGCGATGTCGCCGCTGTTCCTCGTGCAAGGCGTCGAGGAAGTTGCCGAAGTTCTGGCAGAGAGCCAGACATGCGCCGAAGCCCATGAGGATGAGGACCGGCGGCTGCTTGTCGGGCAGCTCGAGCGGGGTGAAGAGAAAGCCGACGAACAACGACGCGGCCAGGCTCACCGTGACGGGGCTCCACGGCCTTATTCTTACCACGTTATAGGCCTTAAGGCCGGTGCAGAGCGACTCGATGAACCAGATGACGAGGAGAGCAAGGCAGAACCCCGCGGCCGCGAAGCTGACGTTGAACATGATCAGAAAGAAGATTTCGCTGATGAGCATTTTGAGGTCTCCCGGTTGTTGCTGGGGCAGAGAAAGTTAATCACTATCAAACAAAAAAATCAAGGATCTAGTTAATGAAGTAGGGCAGTCCCTGACCCAAAGACTAAAGGAAATATTATGTGTCGCACAATATATCTTATACGACGCTTGATTGTTTATTTGGGCTTGAGAGGCCGGAGAGGCCTGAAATGCTTTGGCTACTTTAAAATATAAAAGCCTTTCCAGCATATCCGGCATTTCTAGCCTTTCAGGCCATAAACCCAAGCCTCTATAATGCGTTATACGAAATTAGAGGTATCAGTACACCTTTAATTTATAATCCATTTTCAGCCCTGGTTCTGGAGGCCTTCTTAAAGGTTCTTATAAGGTAGCTAGACCCCCTCAAAACGCTTCCCGCGACCCTCCAAAGGTATCTTTAAGTGTCTTGGAAAAGTTTTTTAAGTTTTATCCGAGTTTTAATCCTTAGACGGATTTTGTTGCTAGCGGCTTCCCTGTGGTCCTAAAAAATAAAAAAGACAGACAATTAATAATAAGTTGCCTGCCCCACTTTCTTTGAACAGAAAAAGCATTGTGTCGTAAAATGTATAGCTATTAAAAAAGGGAGGCGATGTGTTTGTCAAAATTTATTCCGTCAGTTCATGTAGCAGCTTTTCTCCTTTTTTGCGAGCAGCCTCGAGGTTTTTCTTGGCTGCCCCTATGCATACGGGTTGACCAGGTGTGGGTTTAATTGTGCCGCTTATTGGCAGCTTAATTTTTTTCATAGCATATAATGGTGTCTAGCTCTTTTCTAGGCGAAGCCTGGCCAAACGCTTCCCTTCCTCCACTCCCGGTTGGTTGTAGGCATTGATGCCGTAGAATTCCCCGGCATAGGCCGTGGCAATCATGAAGAATTGAAATAAGGCACCCAGGGCCTCAGGAGAAACGGAGTGAATGGAAAGAGTGGCACTGGGCCGTTTATTTTTAGTTAGGGCACCAATTGTTCCTTCAAGCCCGGCGTGCATTATGTCCGAAAAGTTTTTTCCGGCGGCGTATTCAAGCCCGGGCATGCCTTTGGGAACTTTAAGACGAGCTCCAAACTTTTCAACTTTTATGAAAGTTATTGTCTTGTTATTTGGCCCTTCGTTGTACAGCTGAATTTGCGAGTGTTGATCAATCGCCCCCAAGGCGGCCACTGGTGTTGGCCCCAATTGATTTTTCCCGAGTGACTCGGCCCACAGTTGGCGATACCAATCAGCAAAGCAAGCTAAACGATCTGAATAAGGCATTAGGACGTTGATTGTCTTTCCAACTTGATAATGAAGGAATTGCAGACCGGCGAATTTGGCTGGTTCCAATATTTCGATTGTTCGCGCGCCGGCCAAAAGTTTGGCGACCGGCACACCGCCGCAAGCCACTGGAAACAAACCAACCACTGAAAGAACTGAAAAACGTCCGCCGACATTTTTTGGATGTTCTAAAATATCGTAACCTTGTTTTTTAGCCCAGCTTTCAAGTTGACTACCTTTGTCAGTGGTAACAAAAATATGCGCCGCGTGGTTTTTTAAGCCAACCGAGCGAATTAAACGCTCACGGACAGTCATGAAGTTAATCATGGTTTCAAGTGTTGAGCCTGATTTAGAAACCACGTTGATGGCGGTTTTTTTCCATTCCTTGGCCGGCAAACTTAGAACAGCGGCAACGGTGTCAGGATCAGGATTGCTTAAAAAAATCAGTTCCATTTTGTCGCCAGGCACAGCTTGCCAAATAGCTCGGGCTCCGAGGTCCGAACCGCCAATACCAATAACGATAAGCCGCTTGAATTTTTTTTGTACGGCCTTAGCTTTTTGTTCGATAATCTTCAAACCAACCTTGTCGAAAGGTAAATCGAAAAAACCTTGTTTGCCAGACTGTTTGATTTTTTCCAACTGATCATCGGCTCTTAAGATTTTGCCAGATAAAGAGCTGATTTGTTCTTTGGAAAGACCAACGAACATGTTGGAAAGATAGTAATGAAAAAGATTCATATTCCTCCACTTTTAAAAATTGTTATTTATAGTATACATGATCTCCGAAGCGAACATCAATGTATTCCAGGACTGATGGATCCTTTATTTGTTCACGGAGAATTATAAGCACGCTATCAGCTTGTTTTAAAATATCACCATCCGGATCCAATAAAATATCGTAGCCATTGCGAGTAACTGCCTTAAACCAGGTCCCAACATCACGATTAAGTTCAAAAGCTTCAATGGAAATACCTGAGGCCAGCATGGCATCAAAAAACGAACGAATATTTTTTACTTCATTTTCGGTTAGGGCAACTTGGCCAATTTCCACTGGTTTATCAGCCAGGTCCTTAAACACTAGGATCTTTATGAGCTCTGGCATTAAACTTCCGTCTTTGGTTGCACCATAAAGCAATGGCGGGTTCATGATACTTGTGGTTTCTTCGGGTAAAGTGGTTCGAATAACCGCGCCGGTATTATCTAAAAGATACGAAACACCGCCAGACTGCCAAAGGAATGAAGAAACTTTTTCTTTTAAGATTACTGCCAGGGTATGCCCTTCCCTCTTTATTTCGAGTGAGGAAAAGGAATAATCTTTTTCCAGTTTTTCTTTTATTTCATCCTTGTCTGACAAAAAACGATTGTTCTTTTTGAAAATTAAAAATGCCGAAGAATTAAGATGGTCTTCGACAATCGTGCGAATTTCTTTTGGATTGATGGTTTCGGCCCCTTCAACGCGAACAGAGGTGATGGTAAAAATTGGCGCGGTAAAGAAGAAACTGAATAAGGCGATGGTCAAGCCTAAAACAATCCCGGCAATGGCAAAAGGCCATTTTGATTTTTTAGAGACTTGTTGAAAGTATGGATTTTTAAAACGACGCGCCTGATACGGCTCGGTTTGAACTTTGCGGAAAAAATTGCGGCGTCCTTTTTGGCGCTTGAACCACATACGCCTGCCTATTTTAACGATTTTTTTGGATTTTGCCAATAGGAAAGGTGGTGAAATTTTTTAACTTAAAAATTCGCAACTTTTACTTGATATCCACAGTTGATTTGACTTCTAAGACAAAAATCGTCTAAAGTAAGCATAAATTAACTTAATTGTTTTTATCAATATGAAAGTGGTTGTCCTCTGCGGCGGGCCGTCCTTGGAGCGAGGTATTTCCCTAAATTCCGCCAGATCTGTCCTTGACCATCTGTCCGGCAAGGAAATAGAGGTTGTTCCGATTTACTTTAATACCGCGCGGCAAGCCTATAAAATCTCTCAAGCCCAACTTTATTGTAATACCCCCTCGGATTTCGATTTTAAACTTCAGCAAACAACTAAACCGATGACCGACGATGGTTTAATTAAATTTCTTCGAGAGGCGGACATGGTGTTTCCGGTTATTCACGGGCAATTTGGCGAAGACGGTACATTGCAAGCTTTTTTGGAAAAAAACAAAATACCTTTCATCGGATCTGGTTCCACGGCCTGTAAACTGGCTTTTGACAAATTCACCTCCAACCAATTCATTGGTCAACACGGTTTTTTTACTCTACCTTCGACGGTTTTAAAAATCTTTCACAATGATCACAAAAAGATAATTGATAATTTTTTCCATGATCATGCCATCACTAGAGCAATAGTTAAACCAGCGACGAGTGGATCAAGCATCGGCGTCTTCTCCGTTTCCACCCCAACCGAAGCTTTAGAGAAAGCGACTTATCTTTTTTCCAAACGAATGGACACTCGGGTGGTCATTGAGCCATTTGCTCAGGGAACGGAATTTACCGTAATTATTTTGGAAAATCGTTTTGGCTTGCCCGTGGCCTTGCCGCCGACGGAAATTGAAACCGACTACACCAAACATCAAATTTTTGATTTCAGAAAAAAATATTTACCGACTCGCCAAGTCGTTTATCATTGCCCGCCAAGATTTGATGACAAAACTATTGATAAAATTCAAGCCCAAGCTGAACAGATTTTCGCTCTTTTCGGCATGCATGATTTTGGTCGATTCGACGGTTGGGTTTTACCAGATGGTCGAATTTGGTTTTGTGATTTTAACCCAATCAGTGGCATGGAACAAAACAGTTTTGTTTTTCAACAATCTTCCCGGGTTGGCCTAACCCACGCCGGATTTTTACAGCATGTTCTTTCCAGTGCCTGTCGGCGACAAAATATCAAATTCCCCGAAAGTGACGGTCATAAGAATAAAACAAACAAAAAAGAAATTAATGTTCTTTTCGGTGGTCAAACCTCGGAACGACAAGTTTCGCTTATGAGTGGCACCAATGTTTGGTTGAAGCTAAGGGGTTCGAACAAATATCGGCCACAACCGTTTCTTTGGGACACTAAAGGAAATGTTTGGCGGCTACCTTATCAACTGGCCCTAAACCACACGGTCGAGGAAATCGCGGAAAACTGTGAAAAATATGAGGCGGCCAAACGTCGTTTGAAAGCTTTTGAAGAACGGTCACGAATGCGTTTGGGTTTATCTGAAATGAATGAAAACGAAGGCTTTGGCGAGCCACAAAAGATGTCTTTAGAAAATTTTATTAAAGGATCGGAATTCGTCTTTAATGCTTTACACGGCGCCTTCGGTGAAGACGGTCGCTTGCAGAAAATTATGGCAGAGAAAGGCGTTAAGTTTAACGGTTCAAATGAGATTGTTTCCAGATTATGTATGGATAAATGGGAAACCGCGGAAAAACTTAATAAAAATCCCATAAAAAATATTTCGGCTATTCCTAAAAAACTTATAAAAACTTCTGATCTTCTCTTGCTCAAAAATGGTGAATTAAAAAATTTCTGGCATCAGCTTAAAAAGGATCTGAAAGCCAAAACTTTAGTGGTTAAACCGCGAGCCGATGGTTGCTCCACCGGGGTGGTTCATCTTTTTTCTTGTGATGATTTAGATAAATATCGACAAGCTCTCGCGAATTGTTCTGCTTCTATTCCTAAAAATACTTTTAGAAACCAAACAGGGATTATTGAAATGCCGACGGTTACGCCGGAAGATCTACTTTTTGAAACTTTTATCGAGACCGATATTCTTAAAGTAAAAAATAATCGTCTAAAACATTACAAAAAGACCGGTTGGTTAGAAACAACGGTTGGTGTAATTGAAAAAAACGGAAAATTTCACGCTTTTAATCCCAGTGTAACTATTGCCGACGGCGAAGTTCTTTCGGTCGAAGAAAAATTCCAAGGCGGGACAGGAGTTAATATTACGCCGCCGCCGGCTAGTTTGATGAAACCGGCGTTGATAAAAAAGGTTAAAACCGCAATGGAAGAGCTGGCCGCTGAAATTGGCCTTAAAGATTACGCAAGAATTGACGCTTTTATGAACACACGAACCGGTAATCTGCGACTGATTGAAATTAACAGCCTCCCTGCCCTAACGCCATCAACGGTTTTATACCAACAAGGTTTGGCCGAAGATCCGTCAATTTCTCCAAGAGATTTATTGGAAAAAATAATCGAAAATTCCGGGTATTAAACCAGACAAAAAATCCGTGAGGTCTTTCACGGATTTTTTTATTCTTCTATTATTCTTCCGGTCGCAGGGTTGGAAATAAAATAACTTCTTTTAAATTAGGGGCATCGGTCAACATGGCGATTAAACGGTCGATGCCAATCCCAAAACCACCATTGGGCGGCATGCCGTGCTTCATGGCCACGACGTAATCAGGGTCGGAAAATTGTGCTTCCTCATCACCCGTGGCCCGCGCTGCGGTTTGTTCGTCAAAACGCGCTTCTTGATCAATTGGATCGTTAAGTTCGGAAAAGGCTTTAATGTTTTCTTCCCCGCCCCCGTAAACCAGCTGGAACATTTCAATGTAACGCGGGTCGCCTTCCTTACGTTTTACCAGTGGCGAAATGGCCGCCGGATAATCGTAAACATAAGTCGGTTGAACAATGGCCGGGCGAACCGTTTGTTTGTAAAGATTGTCGAGGAGTGTGCCGTACGAAGCCCCGGGATCAACTTCAAGATTTTTTTCTTCCATTATTTTAGTTAAAGATTCTTTGTCGGGATAGTCTTCAATATCAATTGAGGTAAATTTTAAAACGGCATCACGGAAAGTTAAACGAGTCCAGGGCGCGGAAAAATCCAAAACCTGTCCTTTAAATGGCACGGCGTTTACCTCGCGACCGGCCGCTTTAATGGCTACAAGCATTAATTCTTCCATTAGAGTCATTTGCTCCTGATAATCCATGTACGCGGCATAACCTTCGATTTGTGTAAATTCTGGATTGTGCGAGTGATCGATACCTTCGTTTCTGAAACATCGGGAGACTTCGTACACCCGCTCGAAACCACCGACCAACAAACGTTTCAGATAAAGCTCTGGAGCAATGCGTAAATACAAATCAGCATTAAGCGCGTTGTGGTGGGTGGTAAAAGGCCTGGCGGCCGCGCCACCGGGAATAGATTGTAAAATAGGCGTTTCCACTTCCATGTAACCGTGTTCGTCTAAAAATTTACGCATAGCCGAAAGAACAGCCGAGCGAATTCGGAAAATATGACGCACCTCTTCGTTTGACATCAAATCAAGATAGCGTTGGCGATAACGAATTTCTTGGTCCACCAAGCCGTGCCACTTTTCCGGCATTGGCAAAAGTGATTTGGCAATGACCCGATAACTATCGGCAGCTAAAGATTTTTCACCTTTTTGCGTGGTAAAAGTGCGGCCAGTAACTTCGACAAAATCACCCATGTCTAGCGTGTCTTTAAAAGCCTGGTAATGCTCTTCGCCTAAATGATCTTTTTTAAAAACCAACTGCATTTTTTCACTGCCGTCCTCAATATGTATAAAAGATAATCCGCCGTGCACACGAATGGCCAAAACCCGACCGACCAAAGTCACAACTTCGCCGTTTTTTTCGATTTCCTCAAACAGATTTAAAAATTCAGCGACCTTGCGTGTGCGCTTGACCCGCGCCGGATACGGATCGTTACCGGCCTCACGAATTTTTTGCAGCCGTTCGCGACGGACGACTTCTTCTTCAGTCATATTTTTTATGGGTTACGAAACTGCGAAAAACCACTAAACTACGAAAGACGAATTTCCGTAGCCAACACAATTTCGTTGTTTCGTGTTTTTTTGTAGTTTCGTAACACTACTTTATTTCAATAATTTTATATTTAACAATGCCGGCCGGGGTGGTAATTTCCACAACATCACCAATTATGTGACCTAAAAAAGCTTGGCCCATAGGCGATTCGTTGCTGATTTTACCTTCAAGCGGATTAGCCTCGCTTGAGCCAACCAATTGGAAAACTTTTTTGGTGCCGTCTTTTTCGGCCGTGAAAGTACAACCAAGTGACAAAGTAACGCCACCGGTTTTTTGTTGAACCAAAACCGCTTCACGAATCATTTGTTCCAGTTCCATAATCCGTGACTCGTTTTGACCTTGTTGTTCCTTGGCCTCGTGATACTCAAAATTTTCGGAAAGATCGCCAAGTTCTTTGGCTGAGGAAATTTTTTGAGCAATCTCCGGCCGCGTAATGCTTTTACGCTCGGCAAATTCTTTTTTTAAATCTTCAAGACCTTGACTGGAAACAAATGTGGACATAGTGATTTTAACAAAAAATGCCCTTAAAAGATACACCCGTGACTATAAGCCACGAGCGTACTTTTCAGGTAAATTAATCGTATCGGCAAAAGGAGCTAAAGTCAATGTTGGATGGATGTGGATAAAAACAATCAAGCGGCGGCTTTTTTAGCCTTGGTTGTGGCTTCTTCAATAGATAAGTCATTTATAACCGCATCAATTTTGAAAGCTAGAGTGGAAAGATTATCTGCTCTGGTAAAAAACCTTGTGGCGGAATCTTCATCGGCAAAGGGATTATTATCTAAAAATTTTTGGAAATCTAAGGTTTCCCAATCTTTTTTTAGAAAAGGCGGCAGAAGCCGGCGTGAATTTTTTGGTAAAATCGAAACCAGTTGAAAATACTGCTCTTGAACACGAGCAAAATCATCAACCAATTTTTCGGAAATTTCACGGTTGCTAAGCCCGGCTGTATGCATTTTCTCCAACCGTGAAGTTACCCCAGGAAATCTTGAAAAATATTCTGTAAGAAGCCTTGAACGTTCTTCTTTATCTTTTTTTGTAACTTTTTCCGGGCGTGCCAAAGGAGTTTCCCTTGTTGGCAGATCGTTCAAACCAACCTCTTGTTCTTGAACTTCGGGTAATTGACTGGAGAGTCTTCGAAAAAAATCGCCGATTCCTGACATAGTTTTTTTATTTTATTGAGCGGTTGTTATACCACCACCGAAAAATGTTTTCCGCGACTGGCACGGCTGTGGACGAACCTTCCCCGCCCTCTTCAATCAATATTACCACAGCTATCTCGGGATTGTCATAAGGGGCAAAACCGGTAAACCAGGCGTGGGTTTCCTCGGTCCCGCCAATTTGGGCCGTACCGGTTTTACCGGCCGAAGTTATTGGTAGCGAATTAAGTCTAATGGCACTACCGCTGGTAACGGCTTGTCGCATACCTTCACGAACCACCTCAATCGCCTCTTTTAAAGGAATTGAAAGAGTTTCGTTTGGGAGATAAACCGGCTGGTCATCAACTTCCATCACCAGATGCGGCGTGTACTTGGTACCACCATTGGCAAGAACAGAAAGGGCGGCGGCCATTTGGATTGGTGTAACCAGAAGATCGCCCTGGCCAATTGCTAAATGATAAGTGTCACCAACATACCAACGTTCGCCCTTGGTAGTTTCTTTCCAAATTTTTGAAGGAAGAAAACCATCGGCTTCGCCGGTTAAATCAATTCCCGTTTTTTGGCCAAAGCCGAAAATTCTGGCGTAGTCGGTAATTTTTTCCACCCCCAAACCGGTAAAAGAGTCATAACCGCCACCGATCGTATAAAAGAAGGTGTTAACCGATTCAGCCAAGGCTTTGCGAACGTTGGTAATACCGTGACCGCCGGCTTTCCAGTCGGGAAAAAACCATTGGCCAATGGTTAATCCGCCGGTTGAAAGAAAAGAAGTGGTTGGGGTAATAATTCCTTCGGTCAAAGCCGCGGCGGCCACATAAGGTTTAAAAATTGAACCTGAAGGAAATTCCCCGGCCGTGGCTCGCGGAAATAAAGGCTGATTGGGGTTCTCGGACAAAGCAACGTAACTTTCCTTATCAATACCGCCGGAAAAAAGATTGCTGTCGTAAGAAGGCAGACTTACCAAAGCCAGAACTTCGCCGTTGTTTGGGTTCATTACCACAGCACTGGCTCGCGAGCGATTAATTTTTTTTGCGGCTTCGGATAAATATTGCTCAACAACTTTTTGCAATTCCAGGTCAATTGAAAGCGTGACAGCCGAACCTTTGACAGCCGCTTCTTCGGAAAAAATCGCCGTTTCGTTACCCGAAGCATCAACCTCAACCAAACGTCGGCCGGGCTGACCACGCAGGGCCGTTTCCCAGCTGGCTTCAATGCCGGTTTTGCCGATTTCATCGGTTCGCCGATAACCGGAATTTTCCAGTTCGGCAAATTCCTCGACATTTATTTTTCCCGTATAACCAAGGACGTGAGATAAAGAAACAGCCGAGGATTCATATTGTCGTTTGGTGGCCAAACGGACAGAAAAACCCGGGAGATTTTCTTCTTCAACCATAAACAACAAAGCTCGTTCGTAACTCAAAGATTTTTCGACAATTATTTCTTCGGTCGGAACAGCGGCGTATTCTTGTAAAAACAGATCAAAGTCAGCCGGCTGCAAGCCGGTAAGTTCGGCCACTCTATTAAAAACTTTTTCGCGCTGAGTTTTATCCTCGGATAATTCGGAAATCATCATGGTTAAAGTAAAAGCCGGAGCGTTTTCGGTTAAAACAATACCGGTTCGATCGAAAATAACCCCGCGTTCGGCGGGCATGGTAAGAATTTGAAAACGATTTTCTTCGGCTTGTTGCCGATATCCGTGACCATTAATTATTTGCAACTGAAAAGCGCGGCCGGCCAAAAGAATTAGACAAAAGATTGAAAGGAAAAAACCAATTCGAAAAGCCCACGGGGTAATTGATAAACCTAAAAGACGACCGGAAGAAATAGCCGAGCCTGGCACAGCCGAAGCCGCTTCCTCAAGCGAACGATCATAGCGCGATAAGAAACCAAAATTAGTCTCGCCATCGGCAAAGATACGAGCTTTGTTTTTATTTTTTTTTGGCCAAAAGAAAAACACAGGTTACAAGTTTTCCCGATTCGGCACGATAAGCAAGCGGTGGAAGAAGAGACTGACGCGTCGAGCCAGAAAAAATAAAATTGTTATTAACAAAAATAAGAAAACGGTTTGCCAAAATACAAAAATAAACGTCGACCACCAAGGAAAAGGAATATCCTGATTAAAGGTTCCAATAAAAAACCAAGTGAATTGAACCAAGTGAAGAAACCATAAAGACAACACGGCATTGCCGACTACTCCGTAAAAAGAGCGGTTAGTGAAAAGTCGGCGGCCAAGGAGAATCACAAACAAAACCGTGACGCCATAAATAAACGTTTCGCCAAACACCAAACCTAAATGATAAAAATCCAAATAAATCCCCAGGGCTAACAACCACCACAAACCAACGCTTGAACCAAGATGCTGAAAAAAATAAAGACCGCAGGCAAAAATTAAAGGAACGGAAAAAAAAGGTAAAGGCAAACTGTTAAAAAAAGAAAATTCCAAAGCAACCAAAAGCAAAAAGACAAGAGCTGAAACAAAAACACGGATCATAAATCTGTTTCCAGAATAATAACTGAAACCGTGTTGAATTGTCGCGAATCGATTAGCGGCTCAACCGTAGCTGTTTGAAATGGCGCGGCCTGATCGCGTTCCACTCCGGTTACCACGCCAACAACCAAACCCGGGGGAATTGTTTCTTCCAAACCGGAAGTTACGACTAAATCATTAACCGCGATGTTTTCATCTTGGGGAATAAAAAGAAGCGAAAGCAAGGCCCCGCCACTTCCTTCGCTGAGGCCAATGGTGCGTGAAGAATTTAAAAGAGAAACAGCAACTTCGGTATTGCGGCCCAAAATTGATTGCACCACGGCGCTTTGCCCTTTAACCTCGATGACCTTACCGATTAAATGACCGTCGGCCACGATCACCGCCGAGCCAATGGCAATACCGTCGTCGGCTCCATGATCGATTACAAAAACATCATCAGTTGGCAAAGACGAACGTTTAATAATTCTGGCCGGAACGTATTCAAAAGATTGTCGTTCAAAAAAACCAAGTTGAAGATGCAGATTTTCGTTTTCCATTTTTAACGCTTCAAATTCCGATTGGTCCACAGCCAAGGCCATTAAAAGTTCAGAGTCACTGGTAGCGCAATAGGTCTTCCCTTCCTTGGCAGGAAATATTGCTATCCATTGTCGTTCCAGCCAGCCGCCGGCCGAAGATAACGGGCGTTCAAACAAAGCCAAGCCGTTTGGTAAAAGACTTAGGAAAAGTAAAACTAAAATTATTAAAACCAAAGGCGGCAACAACCATATAAAAAAACGACGATAGTTTTGCTGCCACATCATAATATAAAAAAATTATACGATGCCCCCTTCGCGCGATGAAGGTAAGGAAACATCACGAAGAAGTTCTTCGTTTTCAAGCAACAATCCGGCCCCGCGGACAACACAAGTCAGCGGATCGTCGGCCACGCGTACCGGAATAGCTGTTTCGTGAGAGAGAAGTTTATCAAAACCGCGTAAAAGCGCGCCGCCGCCAGTTAACACAATACCGCGTTCGTAAATATCGGCCACCAACTCCGGTGGGGTGACTTCAAGGGTGGCCTTAACATTCTCAACAATGGTGCGAATGGAACGATTTATCGCGTCGCGAATTTGGCTATCGTTAACAATGATTTCTTTAGGCAGGCCGGATAAAAGATCGCGACCGCGCATTTCCATGGATAAAACTTCCTCTTGCGGAATAGCGCTGCCAATACGCATTTTAACCAACTCGGCTTGTCGTTCACCTAAAAGAAGATTAAAAACGTCGCGACTATAGGTAATAATGTTTTTATTAAGTTCATCGCCGGCAATAGCCAAGGATTTCCAAGTTACGACACCGGCCAATGAAATAACGGCAATATCAGTGGTCCCGCCACCGATATCGACAATTAAAGTTCCAACTGATTCGGCTACCGGCAAACGTGCTCCGATCGCGGCCAACATTGGCTCTTCCACCAAAAACACTTCACGCGCTCCGGCGGAAAAAACCGCGTCTTCAACGGCCTTGCGTTCAACCTCGGTAATTTCTGGCGGCACACCAATAACTACGCGCGGCCGTGGCACTAAGGTTTTAGAGTCACGATGAATGCGATCAATAAAATACTTTAACATTTTTTCCGTTACTTCAAAATCTGAAATGACCCCTTTGGTTAACGGTTTAACCACGGTAAGATGTGGTGGCGTTTTCCCGATCATGTCGCGAGCGTCACGACCAACGGCAAAAATTTGGTCGTTGCGAGAATTGATGGCGACCACTGATGGCTCATTAATTACGATGCCGGAATCCCGGACATAAACCAAGGTGTTGGCCGTACCCAAATCAATTCCAATGTCCTTGGAAAAACGACCGAGTAAATTGTTGAAAAATTTGATCACAGAATCTACGAACACTAAATAAACAGGTACTAATATAGTACCTGTTTATTTTCTCGGGGACAATACTCGGCTTGAGACAGAAAAGTCGTCACCCAATCATGCCCGAAGGACGCCGACGGGCGCTTAAGAAAGCCAATTCCACCAAAGCAAAGACAAAGATAACCAGGGTAATAATCCACAGGTGAAAAACCCCCTGTGACAGAAGAATCAGGGCCACGATCAAAATTATCGAAAGCCAAACTGATTGGCGGAACGAGGCCAGAACCTGTCGCGAGACTAAATCGCTTGGTCGAAAGCGTCGACGAACAGCTGTCCCGATTACCGTCATTGTGCCGGTTAAAGATACACCCAAGGTGAAGTAAAAAAATAAAAAACTAACCCAACTTGAGGTCATTGGATCAATGTTAAATAAAATGAACAACCACGCCAGCCAAACAACGGCCGTGGCCGCAAGCATGGTCAATAAAAATTGTTTAAAAGTCATATTTTATTTTTGCTTTTATTTTTTTAACACTGACTTCGGACATGCGATGCGATAAAGCAATTAAAAAATCTTGTTCGCGCATGGTTAACCAATGCATGGCCATACTATTTTTACATCCGGCTTCTAACACGCCATCTTTAAAAGATATAGCAAAAACATCTTTTTTTCGAGACAGTGGTAGATTTTCTTGAACCAACTCATCAAAAGCTTCGGTAATTTTTACCGCGGCAATTTCGCGACCAATATGGCCGCGGCGAAGAGCGTCTGATAACAGATCTTTAAGCTGTAACATATTAGTTACCCGATCTAAATTCGCAGATGTCGCGGAAATCGCAGAAGCCGCACTGCCAACCCGGAGTGGCCGCAAAGTTACTGTCCTTCATGCGGGCGTATTCTTCCAAAATCTTTTCTTTAAGTTCGCTCAATTCTTCCGGTGTCCCAATAAACGACTGCTCGGTGTGATTGCTAAGGTAGTGATAGGTCAGTTTAATTGGTTTCAAGTGAAGAACGTCCTCTATAGCCATTTGATAAATCAACAACTGCTCACGATCTTCTTTCTTTAACTCATCTTTTGGCGTTCCGGTTTTGTAATCGATAAGCTCAACGCCACCTTCGACATCATCAATGCGGTCGATGCGACCCTTAATCGCCACGTCACCGATCTTCAAAGTGAAGCCTTGTTCAAGCGACTTAGGCCGCGGCGGATTATTTTTGAGAAGGATAAAATATTGTTTCAAGGAGTCTTCACCAGACTTAAAATATTCATCGCGTTGTTTTTGATCTTGATACCAATCGTCAAGCCATTTTTCTTTATACAATTTCAAAAGTTCGTCTAGAGAAACCGGCAATTCACCTTCTTTCGGAGCCACCGTAGGTTTTGCAAAAAGCGAAGTCTGCTGTGCCCCAACACGTTCCAGCCACAATTGAAAGAAAGCTTGCAGGGTGTTGTGCATGGTTTTACCAAAAGACAACGACCACGATTCAAAAACCGGAATTTCTAAAATGTGCGCGAATTTATATTGCAACGGACACGATTCAAAAGCGCGAAGTTGAGTAAAGCTTAATTGTTTTGGAATGCGATAAGGAGTTAACTTAATTTCTGCTTCGACTATTTCGTTTTCAACAAACGGGCCAACGGCATCGGTCGAAAAAATTTCCGGCTTATCAATACCGAGTTCATCCAAGAAACGTGAGAGTTTTCGTTTTCGTGCACCACCATAATCTTCAGCCGAAGTGAAATACAAAGCGTCTTTGGCGCGCGTCATAGCCACGTAGAACAAACGACGCTCTTCTTCCAAATGCAAATCACCTTCCGGGACTTTTTCTTTAACCAAAGCCTCTGGTAATTCAATTGCTTCCCTTCTCTCTGATGTCGGAAATTTTCTATCAACCAGATTAACGATAAAGACAAAACGGAATTCCAGGCCTTTTGAGCCGTGAATAGTCATGATTTTAACCAAATCCGGCCCAGCTTCGGCATCAATCGACAGCGAGCCTTCTTCACCGGCGTCGCGTTCGTGGCGGAATTCTTCAAGAAAGGCGTGGAGCGATCTTTCGGAGCCCCTAGTCTCAAATTTTTTGACGCGTTCATGGAACTGATGAAGGAAACGAAAATCTTCCTGCTTCTTTGCTTCAGGCAGGTTATTTAAGAAAGTCATTAGGCCACTTTCTTTGGCGGCCATTATTACCAACTCCGAGGCGCGTTTGGTTTTAGCGGCTTCGGCCAACTTGCTGATTAGTGAAAGTAGATGCTCAACCGTCGCCACAGCTTCAGGTGAAAGATCCTCGATGATCCGCGCTTGCCGTGCCGCTTCATACAGCATGCGGCCTTTACGTCGAGCAAAATGATTTAGAGTTGAAAGATCATGCGGCGCCAGTTTAAAAATGTCGTGCGACAGCAAACGATAAAGACTTGGGGATTGAAATGGATTATCGACGACCTCCAATAACGCAACCAAATCCAAAATAACCGGTTTAACATACAGCCCGCGCATGGCCATGAACTGATAAGGAATATGATAGCGTTCAAAGGCGGCAATAAAATCATCAGCCGCGGAATTGGCACGAATCAGAATACCAAAATCATTCCAGTTGGCATCAGGATACTTTTCTTTCAGAAGCAAAATCTTTTCGGCCACGCCGCGGGTTTCCTCCGACAAGGTTGAATAATGCAAGTGTTCAACGTGTCCAGCCAACGCGGCCTGCGAAATCAACCGCTTATCAAACGGCTTTCCGTCAGCGCCAGCCCGACCTTCTAAACGATTGGGGTTATTTTTTTGAATGAATTCGTAAGCGCTGTCCAAAATCTTTTGGCCCGAACGATAATTTTTGGTCAGAATCACCCGAGCACAATCAGGATAATCTTTTTCAAACTGCAAAATGTTAGAAAGCGAGGCGCCACGAAATTTGTAAACGCTTTGATCGTCATCACCAACCACGGTTAAGTTATTTTCCGGCGCGGCCAGGAGTTTTACCAATTCATACTGAGCCCAGTTGGTGTCCTGAAACTCATCAACCAAAATGAATTTATATTTAGCGCGCAAAGCCTTAAGAACCCGCGGGCGTTTTTGTAAAAGATGAAGCGTGTACAAAATCAAATCACCAAAATCAAGCGAATCATTTTCTAATAAGACTTGCTGATAAGTGTGATAAGCCTTGGCTAATTCAGTCAGACGATTGACCTCGGAAGTGGCCTCTTCGTCAGAGTTTGTGCTGTCCAAGTTAGCCCGCTCGGCTTCGGCATAGGCTAAATAGTCATCTGGACTAACCATTTCGTCCTTAGCCCGCGAAAAGTGGCTGAGGAGCGAACGCAGGTACTTAGTGGGGTTTCCGAGCGGCCGGTAGTAATCAAGCTCAAAGCGCTCAAAATTCGCCCTAGCGAGGAGCCAGGCATCAAGCTCACTGGTAAGTTTAAACTCACTGGATAGGCCAATTTCCACCCCGTAGTCTCGTAAAATTCGTTCACAGAAAGAGTGAAAGGTGGAAACTTGAAGATCAACATAACCATAAGGCAAAAGAAGATCAACACGCTCTTCCATTTCTGCTGCTGCCTTTTCTGTAAAAGTTAGAGCCAGAATATTTTCCGGTGTGGCCAGGCCTTGCTCGATAAGCCACGCGATGCGTTTGGTGATAACCGTAGTCTTGCCCGTGCCCGCGCCAGCGACAATCATAAGCGGACCGCCTTTGTGAGTGACGGCCGTAACCTGCTCTTCATTAAGATTGGTAAGTAGTTCTGATTTTACGGTTTTCTTTTTGGGCATAATTAAGCAGCCAGTGGTTTTTCATCCCGTTTGTTATCATAAAATTTAACACACCATCCATTGATTCTCCGAACCATTTTTTTTACCATTTCAGACGGCATTTTTTTTCGGGGTGAATAAATCATAAAGTTATCAAATTCAGTCGTTTGCCAACCGTGTCTTTCGTAAATTCCCGTGGCCGCTTCATCTGACTTAATGATATTCATCAAAACACCAGGGAGTTTTTTTTGATCCAAAAATTTATTAACCGACTCAACAATATAACTACCTAATCTTAAACCACGATTTTCTGGTTTTACTCTTACGAAATCAAGGTAAAAAAATCTAGTTGGTTCACTAAAATAAAGCATTTCGGCATAACCAACTTCTTGTCCACCTAATTCAATACTTATTCGATGGTGTGGAACATCGTATTCGGCCGGATCCTTCTTAGTTTCATCAGGTGACATTATTCTTTCTCGCATAATTTATTTTTTAATTTTTCCCCAAGCCACAATTAACGCATGATACTCGTTAAACAATTTATAATCGGATGGTAAATGCGTTTCAAAAAACATTCTTATTTTATCATAATCAGCTTCGGCCAGCTTCTTTTGTCCGTGCGCGGCAAGAAGTCGGCGAGTGTAAGCATCAACAACGAAAATTGGATGATTGAAAGCGTACAAAAGAATTGAATCAGCCGTCTCGCGTCCAATGCCCCATAAAGACAGAAGTTCTTCCCTGCTCGGTTTCTTTTTGTGTTCAAGGAAAAAGTTGGCAACGATTTTTAACTTCTTGGCTTTTTGTTTGTAGTAACCCGACGAACGAATACATGTCTCAAGTCGTTTTATCGGTGCTTCGGCAATCGAGATGGCGTCGAGCAGGTTCTTTTCGAATAAACATTCGATAGCCTTCTCAACATTTTTCCAAGACGTGTTTTGAGTAAGCACGGCCCCGACAATTATTTCAAAGCGCGGGTCAAAACCACGACGTTTTTTGCCCTTATGTTTAGGCCACCAGTGTTGATGGCCATATTCGGCAAATAACTCCTTATAAACCCATGCGGCATCCATACTCATAACGAGGACAGAATATCACGAAATCACTGGTCACGAAAGGCTTGACTTGTAACAGTTTTTTTGCTAATCTCTCGCGTGCGACGTGAACCACTGCACCCCGAGGGAATCATGAATCCACTTGTTTTTCTTTGCGGGTCGCTCGTCGGCCTGGCTCTCGTTCTCCTCGCCGTCGCCATCGTTTTCGCCGTCCTCTTCTTCAAGACGGCGAAGGAGCGGGACATGGTCGTGGACAAGCTCGAGAACTTGGGGTACACGCTGTACCTCCAGTACAGGCAGCAGCCCACCCTCCCCCTGTTCAGGGATCTCACCTCTGTCGAGGGTGACCCGCCGAACTCGAGGAGGTTCGCAGTCGTGACCTTCCTCGACACCTCGTCGGGTCGGAGAACCAAGTTCATGGTGGACGGCACGAGGGTGGAGGTCTGTGAATAGCAAGGCCGCCCTGCCACCATCGTCTTCAACTTCCACTCCACTCGCCGACTCTGCCTCGCAGGGTCGGATTTTTTTATTAAAAAAGCGGCCAACCTGAGAAGGTTGACCGCAGGAGCCGCAGGAGTGTCTACGGCATCCAGAGGACATCGGCGATGCCGCCGAAGATCGGCAACGGGAAGACGAGGACATGGATGTCCGCCATGACCCCGCATGCCTCACGGGTCCAGGCGGCGTACTCTTCGGACGCGACCCGGAAGCCACGCATCCAGGCCCGCCGCGACGCCGGGTCGAGGTCGTGCAGCTTGATCAGCAGATCCCTGGCCGTCGTCCTTCCGAGGTAGCTCGGCTCGACACGATTGAGCCAGTGCCTGACAATCATCTCGTCAACTTCGGTCGGCTCCACTCCGTCGTCCGGCTGGAGCACGGCCTCGATGACTCGCTGCAGGCGGGCCTTGTAGGCGTCACGCAGCTCGACCATCAGGCCGAAGTCGTGCTGGCCGTACGGTGATTCGTTGTTCTGGGTGTCGACGAACATCTGGAGGTGTTCGGCCATCGTGCGCTTGCCACCCGCCGCCTTGATCTCCTCGGGCGGCCGGCGGATCGGCCGAAGGTGCTCGGCGAAGCTGACCTCGTAGAAGTTCTTGCCGTCGTAGTCCTGGTGCGCCTTGAGCAGGGTCAGGAAGTGACGACCGACGAAGGCCCCACCGCCGCAGTCGAGGCGATCGACCCAGCGGGTGATCCACACGAACCAGACCGGCTTGCCGTTGATCATGTCGGGGTATGGCTGAATCACCACCTCCCGACCATCCTTCAGCTTGACCGTCTGCGGTCCCAGGTAGTGGGTGTGGGCGGCGATGCCGTAGACGATGGCCATCCGCTCGGCGGTGTTGACCAGGCCAAGCTGTTCCAGGACGTAGTTCACGTACAGGGCCCCGACCTCGGCGTGGCGGAGAAGCTCGTGAGCATCCCCGTAGCGCTTGACGATGAAGCAGCCCACGTCGTGAAGGGTTCCGGCGATGATCGCCGGGAAGCAATGGCTCGCGTCGATGTCCTTGAGGCGGGTGCCGAGGAGAACGGCGTGGAGCAAGTCCCGCCGCATGTGGCCCGACCCGTGACCGGCTTCGTCCTGGAGACTGAAGCCAGCGGGAATGTCCTCCAGCGGCTTCAGGATCGCGCACAGGATGCCGTGGACGTCTTCGGGCGAGAACTCGGTCCTCACTTCGCCCATGTTGATCTGGGGAAGGAAGTTGCGGATCTCCGCTGCCTTGGCCTCGGCCGCGGGCACATCAGCCAAGAATGCCAAGAATCCTGGGAAAAGGCTACCCATGGTTCAAACCCCCTATCACTATCCAGCGGTTGCTGGCCCGATATCTTAACCACAAAAACTAGAAACGGTCAAGCCTCCTTTTTTGATATTTTTTATAAAAAAAATACACCCGGCGAGGGGTGTAGAGAGGAGCTAGCCGATGACCTGGAGCAAGCCGCCGATGAAATCAGCGAATTTCACGACCGCACCCCCGACCTTGGCGCGGATCTCCTTGTCGCTGTGCCTGCCGCGGTCGAGGTTGGTGACGAGGCCAACCGGCAGCACCCTCATGGTTCCGTCGTTGTAGAGTGAAACGATGTCCACCTCGGGCAGAATGGACATGCCGACGACCTTGACCCCGAGTTTGGCCAGGGTCAGCTTGTCGAACCAGGTTTCGAAGTAGGGGCCGATGATCATGCCGTGAACGCCCCTGACCGTTCTGAAGCCGGACAACCGAGCGACGCGTTCGGCTTTCTGGATAAGCTCCGGGTCGAGCAGGCCTTCCTTGCAGGCGAACTCGGCACTGCGGCCGCAGCGCACTGGGGCGAACTGGGTGAAGAAGCCGTCGATGAAGGCCATGGCCCCCAGGGGGTTTGGCACGAACACGCGCTTCCACCACGGCAGAGCGTAGTAGATGGCGCCGACGGCCGCGGTGAGAACATAGTTCTTGACGCCGATGACGCAGAACATCTCGGTCATGAGGCGAAGGCGATCGAGGTGGGCCTGGTCGTTCGGGCCTTCGTTCAAGTGGATCCGCCCGCGCAGGACGAACACCAGCCGCCCACTGATCGAGCCGAAGCAGAGCTGGCGCTTGTGCGTCGGGTGAGTCGGCAGTCCTTCGAATCCAGGGATCTCGGAGAGGTCGATGGCCTGCTCATCCTTGATGACGAGAGCTTCGCCGAGGCCGCTGCCCAGAACGATCAGGGTTCTTGGAACCATCTGTGGCGACAGACCGAAGTGCTTGTAGAGAAATTCGGCTGCTCTGAGTGCCTTTCCGCAGCACCCCTTGTCGGCAATTTCCAGAGGGATGTTGAAACTGGGCAGGTCGTCGAAGGTAGGAGCCGGCATGGTAAACTCCGTGGGCTAGAGGCGGGGAAATCTTATTATAAAAGTCCAAAAAAAACAATAATAAAAAGCACCTGAACAAATCAGGTGCCTTTATCTATTTTTTATATATTTTCAATCGTCACTGTGCCGTTCTCATCAATATTAGCCAAAATCATTTTCACTTCCATATCAGGACGTTTGGCTTTGATTGTTTCGGCTGCTTTGGTCATTTCGGAAATATGATGAGCACGTTCGGTTTCAAGATTTTCGAAAGCAGTATGTCCACCGTATGCCCCGCAATCCATGTGATTCATGAGGAGAACGGTTTTGGTGGCGTGTAATTTTGAAGACAAATCAATTTGTGTGGCCACGAAACCGTCCGGGTTATCTACAATATCCTTCCCTGCTCCGGCCACGGAAATCATGTCACAGTCACCGGCTAAATTTTTTTCTACCATCCATTGATCAATCGCTTTTTGAAGGCGAAAGTCCATGCAACGGATTAAGGCGTGGTGGCATGTGTGCATATTTCAGGTGTTTAAAGGGGTATAAGTGAATAAAGGTGAATAAACTCTATTTGTCGAGAGAGCTTATGTGACTATTAAGAGCGGCGGCTAGACGATTGTATCTAGAAAATAATTCTCGATAAATTTCTTCATCTAAATAATTTAAAGATTTTGACAGATACAACAGATAAATCACTTCATAGGCAGAACCGCGGGCTTGCACCAAAAAATGAATTAGATCCTTGGTTGTTCTTCTCCCGGTTCCTTCGGCGATATTGGTCGGAATTGAAACAGCGGCTGATCGGAGTTGAGAAATTAAATTAAATCTCTCGGTGTCAGGAAATTTCTTAATAATTTTGTAAATTTCTAAAACCAAATTGTGTCCCTCGTTCCAATCCCAAAATTCAAAAAATTTGGTACTACCCATAAAAACACTTATTCACCTACATCCCCTTATTCACTTATTCCCCTAACACCAGACGACGGACGTGAAACCCGACGTTTCTTCATCACAACTTTGTAACGAGCCAATTCACGCTCAAGGGCGGCGGTGGCCGACGCGGCGGCAACAGCATCGACTGAACGCTTTTCTTCTAAAATCTTACGAGCTTCCTCGCGCGCCTTTTCTATTTTCTCAAGTTCTAATTCTTCCACGCGTTCGGCAGTATCGGCTAAAACAATAATTTGATTACCTGGGCGAACTTCAAGAAAACCGGTCGAGACAACCATTAGTTGTTCCTCGCCTTTTTGTTTAAGACGCATTTCACCGGGGCGAAGCGAAGTGACCAACGGAATGTGATCGGCCAAAACCGTAATCTCACCGCTTTCCGTCATAACACTCAAAGACTCGGCTTCACCTTCGAAGACGATGCGTTCCGGAGTCACTATTTTAATTGTCAGTTGTTTCATAATTCCCTCTCCCCTTACCCTCCCCCATATGCGGCCATATGAGGGAGGGAGAATTCTTGGGGGAGTTATTTGTTTTCTATTGTTCTCCCTCTCTCGTCGCCACGACGGGGGAGGGTTGGGGTGGGGGCCTAAACCACTTCATCAATTCCCCCAACCATATAAAAGGCTTGTTCAGCTTTATCATCATGCTTGCCTTCCAAAATTTCTTTAAAGCCGCGGACGGTTTCAGATAACTTCACGTATTTACCTGGACGACCAGTGAAAGTTTCGGCGACCGAAAAAGGTTGAGACAAAAACTTTTGAATTTTGCGAGCGCGATTAACGGTAAGTTTATCTTCTTCAGATAATTCTTCCATACCAAGAATGGCAATAATGTCTTGTAAGTCTCGATAGCGCTGTAAAACTTTTTGAACGTTGCGGGCTACTTGATAATGTTCTTCACCAACAATCACCGGATCAAGCACGGTGGAAGAAGAATCAAGCGGGTCAACAGCCGGATAAATGGCCAAGGCCGCCAATTCACGAGTCAAAACCACGGTCGAATCAAGGTGACCGAAAGTGGTGGCCGGAGCCGGGTCGGTTAAGTCGTCGGCTGGCACGTAAACCGCTTGAATGGAAGTAATGGAACCTTTGTTGGTAGAAGTAATACGCTCTTGCAGGGCGCCCATTTCAGTGGCCAAATTTGGCTGATAACCACGGCCGAAGGAATGCGACCAAGCAAAGAAGACACCTCGGAACCAGCCTGAGTGAAGCGGAAAATGTTGTCGATGAAAAGCAACACGTCGCGACCTTCGTCGTCACGGAAATATTCAGCCAAGGTTAAACCGGAAAGAGCCACGCGAGCGCGGGCACCCGGCGGTTCGTTCATTTGACCAAAGACCATGGCAGTTTTTTCTAACACCCCGGAATTTTTCATTTCGTAATACAAATCATTACCTTCACGAGTACGTTCGCCAACACCGGCGAAAACCGAATAGCCGCCGTGCTCTTTGGCAATGTTGTGAATCAACTCCTGAATAACCACAGTCTTACCGACACCAGCGCCACCGAACAAACCAATTTTTCCACCTTTTAAGAAAGGACAAATGAGATCGATAACCTTAATACCGGTTTCAAAAATCTCGTACTTGGTGGATTGATCGATAAATTCCGGCGCGCTGCGGTGAATAGGATAACGCTTTTTAGTTTTAGGAGCCGGCATGTCATCGATTGGTTCACCGGTAACATTAAGCATGCGGCCAAGAGTTTCTGGACCGACTGGAACGGAAATTGGTCCGCCAAGGACATCAACTTCCATACCACGACGAAGACCGTCGGTGGAAGACATGGCCACGGCGCGTACCAAGCCTGAACCAAGGTGTTGAGCCACCTCAAGAACGAGCGGTTTGTCGCCTTTGCGTTCAACACTTAAAGCGTCGGTGATTTTTGGTAATTCTCCGCCCTCTCCGGCGGAGCCGGACCCGGCTACGCCGGGGAAACGGACGTCGACGACCGCGCCGATAACTTGAGCGATGATTGGTTTCTGGTTTGTTGGCATAATTTTGTAAGTTTAAGGCCCTCTCCTCTTATCCTCCCCCGTATGTTAACTAGTGACATACGAGGGAGGAAGAACCAATAAATTAGTTCTCCCTCTCTCGTCGCCACGACGGGGGAGGGTTGGGGTGGGGGCATTATTCCAGGGCCGCTTTACCGCCGCTAATCTCGGCAATTTCCCGAGTAATAGCCGCTTGGCGGAATTGATTATAAGTGAAAGTTAATGAATCGATCATGTCGTTGGCCGCATCCGAAGCGTTGCGCATGGCCAACATGCGCGCGGAATGTTCCGAAGCTGCTGATTCCAGAACTGCCTGATAAACCATAGTTTCAACCAAACGCGGTAAAAGTTTATTTAAAACTTCTTCCGGGCTTGGTTCGAATTTATACTCTTTGGCCTGAGAGGCTGGAAAGGCTTGAGAGGCCTGAGCAGAAACATTTCCAACACGGTAAAAATCAGCTGGTTTGCCAAAAGGTAAAAGTTCAAGAACAATCGGTTGTTGGTTTACCGCGGAAACGAAATCAGTATAAGCAATAAGAACCCGGTCGTATTTTTCTTTAATAAATTCATCAACCAACATTCGGCCAATCGGCAGAATTTCTTCAAACTTAGGATTATTGGTAATGCCGGTAAATGAAGCGACAAGGTTCAGACCGGCCCGACGCGAAGCTTCGGCACCTTTGCGACCAACGGCCACCACATCAATATTTTCCGAACCGAAATCTTTGGCCGCTTGGATTATTTTTTTATTCATGTTGGCATTAAAACCACCAGCCAAACCACGATCAGAAGTTAAAAGCAAAACCAAGGTCTTGCCACTTTTGTTATTTTTTCGAAGTAGGGGGTGAAGCGAAACATCAACCACTGCGCCCACGGCCGAAACCGTATCCCACGCCAAACGAGCAAATGGTCGCGACAACAAAACCGAAGACACGGCCTTGCGCATTTTGCTGGCTGAGACCAATTCCATGGCCTTGGTAATCTTGCAAGTGTTTTTAACGGACTTGATCCGACGACGGATTGCCCGTGTGCTTAATGCCATATTTTAATCATGTTCAACTTGTTCAAGTTGTTCAATTGTTCACTGGTGATTGGTTGTTCCAATCCAAAGATGAACAATTTGAACATATGAACACTTGAACAAAATTAGACAGACTTAAATATTTCCTTAAACTCCTCAATAGCCTTTTTCAGTTCTTCAGTTGTTTTGTCTGACAAATCGCGTTCGGTCTTAATGATTTCCAAAAGACCGGACTTTTCAGCTCTGGTGAAAGAGTGGAATCCTTTTTCCCATTCCTGAACTTTTTCGACCGGAACATCATCAATCAAACCGTTGGTCACAGCGAAAAGAATAGCCACCTGATTTTCAAACGGCATTGGTTGATACTGTGGTTGTTTAGTGACTTCAATGGCGCGACGACCGCGTTCAATTTGCTTTTTGGTTCCTTCATCAAGGTCAGTGGCAAATTGAGCAAAAGCTTCAAGCTCGCGGAACTGGGCCAAGTCAAGACGAAGTTTGCCAGCCACTTTTTTCATAGCCTTGGTTTGCGCGGCACTACCCACACGAGAAACGCAAATACCAATGTTCAAAGCCGGGCGAATGCCGCGGTAGAACATATCGGTTTCCAAGAAAATCTGACCATCAGTAATAGAAATAACGTTGGTAGGAATGTAAGCCGAAACGTCACCGGCCTGCGTTTCAATAATCGGCAAAGCGGTGAGTGATCCGCCACCATACTTTTCGTCCAAACGCGCGGCGCGTTCGAGTAAACGAGAGTGAAGGTAAAAAACGTCGCCGGGATACGCTTCACGACCCGGTGGGCGGCGCAGGAGGAGTGAAATTTCACGATAAGCCCAAGCATGCTTGGACAAGTCATCGTAAATCACCAAGACATCCTCGCCTTTGGCCATAAAATATTCGCCAATAGCGCAACCGGAATACGGAGCAATAAACGAAAGCGGGGCCGGATCAGACGCACCAGCCAAAACAATGGTGGTGTATTCCATGGCGCCAGCTTCTTCAAGACGAGCCACGATTTTAGCGATTTTAGATTCCTTCTGACCAATGGCCACGTAAATACATTTCACGTTCTCGCCTTTTTGGTTCAAAATTGTGTCGATAGCCAAAGCAGTTTTACCCACCTGGCGATCGCCAATGATAAGTTCACGCTGACCGCGACCAATCGGAATCATGGAATCAATACACTTGATACCGGTATGAAGCGGCACGGTCACTGACTTACGAGTCATAACGCCCGGCGCGATTTTTTCAATTGGTTGAAAGGTATTTGATTTAATCGCTCCCTTACCATCTAAAGGATTACCAAGTGGATCGATGACACGACCAACAAGTTCATCAGAAACCGGAATGGACAAAATACGACCGGTTGATTTAACAATGTCGCCTTCCTTAATTTCCGCGGCATTGCCCAAAATAACCGCACCAACAGTTTCTTCTTCCAAGTTCAAAGCCAAGCCGTAAACATCACCAGGAAACAAAAGCATTTCCGAGGCCTGACATTCGGACAAGCCGCTCATGCGGGCCACGCCGTCACCAACGGAAATAACCGTACCTACCTTTTCTTCTTTGGCCTCAACCTTGAAAGCTTCGACCTGCTTTTTCAGCGCGGCTAAGATGTCATTTTTAGAAGTCATATTATCTAACTAAAGTTTGTTTTAAAGAATTAAGGGAACCGAGAACTGAACTATCAACGATTCTGTCATCAATGCGGACAATTGCTCCGCCAATTAATTCCGGATCAACCGTTTCCACAATATCCGCGCCCGGGGCAACTTTTTCTAAAGCCTTACGCGATTTTTCTGAAAGAGGATGCGCGGAAATGACTGAAATATTGGCCACGCCGTATTTTTCTCGCCACACATTTTCGATACTGCGAGAAATTTCTCGCCACCAGGCCAACAAACGCTTTTCCGACAAATAAGCAATGAACTCGGAAATAATTTTTTCCGTTTCACTTGGACTTTTATCTTCAACCGCGTCAATTAAGACACGAGCGAATTTTTTAGCGTTGATTTTTTTCATAAATCACTGTTCAAGTGTTCACCTGTTCAAATTGTTCATTTTTGGATTGGAGCAACCAATTACCAGTGAACAATTGAACAACTTGAACAAGTTGAACCTCAAACCAATTTCTCCACCGCATCTTCGGCTAATTTTTTAGAAGTTTTTTCGGAAACGGTTTCTTTCAAAACTTGTTTGGCCGCGGCCATGGCCACTTCGACAATTTCCTGTCGGGCCTCGCGAATCATGGCCTCTTTTTCTTTTACCAATTGTTCTTTACCAGATTTAACGACCCGTTCCACTTCAGCTTTAGCTTGTGCCAAAATATCATTCTTGCGGGCTTCGGCGGCCTCTTGGGCTTCTTCAATGCGATGTGAGGCTTCAGTTTTGGCTGAAGTGATAACTTCTTTTCTTTCTGTTTCCAGTTTGGCTACACGTTCTTCAACCTCTTTAGCATCACGAACGCTTTTGTCGATTGTTTCGGCGCGTTCGTCTAATTTTTTAACAACCGGCTTGTAAATCCATTTCCAAAAAATAACCAACACAATTAGGAAATGAACCAACTGCGCGATAAAAAGTTTTAGATTAATTCCCAGGGCGGCAATGCCGCCAACTTCTTCGACCATAAAATTATTTACTAATCTTCAAACGTCAGGCGACCGTTATAAACGATCGCCTGTTCGTCTAAATATTAGAGAACGAATTGGATAATAAGGGTGACAACAAGAGCGTAAATGGCAACGGCTTCAGCAAAAGCCATGCCCAAAAGCATCGGAACGAGAAGTTTACCCGAAGCTTCCGGATTGCGGCCAATACCTTCCATGGCCTTTGAGCCAATAAGACCAATACCAATGGCCGGGCCCATACCGCTGACCGCGATAGCAATGGCGCTAGCCAGCATTTTGATCGATTCTGCATCCATATTTATATTTGGTTAATTCTTAATTAATTATTTTTTAATTTATTATTCGGCGTGCGCTTCGTGGGAATCAGACATAGACTTCATGAAAACCAGAGTTAACATGGCAAACACCGTGGCCTGAATGGCACCAATCAACAATTCCAGAAAGATAAATGGTAATGGCACAATTGCCGTAGTTAACATGTAAATAACAGCAAGAAGCACCTCGCCGGCGAAAATGTTACCGAATAACCGAAGCGAAAGCGAAAGCACCTTAGCAAATTCACTAATAATCTCCAAGAGACCGACACAAAATTCAACCAGAGCGACAATTACAGCCATCGGACCGTGTTTAAAAGACTGGAAAATTCCACGAATGTTAATGAAACGGCTGATATAAGCAACAAAACCAATTGAAAGCAGGCCAAAGACATGGGCCATACCCATGGCAAAGACGGCGATGGCCACGGTGAAGTTCAAATCACTTGTCGGCGGGCGGAAAAGCGGCACCAAAATTCTTTCTGTACCTTCCATTTCCCAAATACCGATTGAACCAACACCTGGAAGTAAGCCGATCCAGTTGGAAATAAGAATGAAAAGAAATAGCGTCGCACAGATGGGGAAAAACTTTCGGGCGCGCTCGCGGTCACCCACAACCCCTTCGGCCTGAGCCAACAAGGCTTCAATTATATAATCAACGAAATTTAAAAAACCGCGGGGAGTAAGCGAAGCCTTTTTTCGCACAATCAATCCGACGATCAAAAAGATAACAATGCCGACCCAGGCGTTGATCATGGAATTGGTAATGGGAAAACCCGCGATTGTAAAAATTGTTTCAGCAGCGACAGAGATCATACTTTGTCCCCCTTTCCAAGCTCATCAAACTTTTTAGCGTAATCAGTGGCTTTCTTTTTAATAACCAGGTAGGTGGAGGTGAAAGCGGCAATCAAACCGGCGAACAGAAGCCACGGCGTTGTGCCAAGTTGACGATCGAGCCAAATTCCCCCAAAAGCGGCCAACACGGCCGGGACAGCGATGCTTACGCCAAAATCGCCCACAATGCGCATGGCAAAACGATAGTATGCCGCATCGGAAGTCGGTTTTTTTGGTTTTTTAGCCTCGGTTTCGTCCATAAAAGCGCCCTTAGTATAATCTAACGGCGCTTTTTTGGCAATGGTAAATTCAATTTTGACTGTGAATATGTTTAGTTATTCAAATATTCCAGGATTGTCCTCACCCCAAACCCAGTTCCACCGAGTTTGGTATAAGCATTAAACGGTCGTTCGGCAAAGGCCGGGCCGGCAATGTCCATGTGAATCCATGGGGTTTCGCCCACAAATTCTTGAAGAAAGAGACCGGCAGTCAGTACCCCACCGTATTTGCCACCGATATTTTTTAAATCAGCCACTTCGGATTTTATTAGTTGTTTGTAACTTTCTTCCAAAGGCAATTCCCACGCTCTTTCACCGGCGGTGTTGGCGGCTGTCAAAAGTTTTTGCGTTAGTTCAGGATGGTTGCCCATTACCCCGGCCACTTCTTCACCAAGCGCCGACAGACAGGAACCGGTTAAGGTGGCGATATCAATAATTAAAGCTGGCTTAAGTTTACCGGCATAAAAAAGTGTGTCAGCCAAAGTTACGCGACCTTCGGCATCAGTGTTTAAAATTTCCACGGTTTTTTTACTCAAAGTCTGAACCACATCGCCAGGCACCAGAGCTTTGCCGGAAGGCATGTTTTCACAAGCAGCAAAAATTCCATGAATTTCTATTTTTGGATTTAATTGTGTGAATGCGGAAAAAGCCCCAATCACCGCGGCCGCGCCGGCCATATCGCATTTCATGGTCATCATGTGCTCGCTGGGTTTAAGGGAGATACCGCCAGAGTCGAAAGTCAAACCTTTGCCAACAAAAGCAATTCTTTTTTTGGCGCCAGCCGGTTTGTAAGTTAAGTGAACCATGAAAGGTTCGTGATCAGAGCCGCGAGCCACGGACAAAATTCCGTTTGCTCCCATGCGGGTCAAAGCGGCGTGATCAAAAATTTTGATTTTAATTTTTCCTTTACTGGCCGTGGCTACTGTTTTAGCTGCATTAACCAAATCAATCGGCCGCATGTGCGAGGCTGGTTCGTTTACAAGTTCGCGAGTCCGAATGGTGGCCAGAGAATAAATTTCACCAAGGGTAATTCCCTTTAAGGCTTCACGGACATGATGGGCATCGTTAGTTACGATTTCAAAAACTTCCGGATCTAATTTCTTTTTTTCGCTCTTATGTTTATTAAAGTCATAGGCCGCGAGCATTACTCCTTCAACAATTGCCTTGGCACAAAGTTTGGCCGGCAAACGACCATTCCCTGCTCCGTGCAAAATCGAAGTGATATTTTTAACTTGTAACTTTTTAGCTTCACGAAAAGCCACGGCTGAAACCTCACGAATTTTTTCTTCGGAAAAATCTTTCTTTTTACCAAGACCAACAAGCAACACCCGCTTGAACAGTAAGTTATTACTCGGCCGAACCAAAAGCGTCGCCCCGAGCTTACCTTCAAAGTGATCTTCTTTAATAACAGCACTAAGCAAACCGCCCATAGCTTTATCAATGGAAGCGGTCGCGCCTTTTACCTCTTTTTGATCCTCAAAAATATTCACGATCAAAAGATCGGTTTTAGCTTCGCTCAATTCCCCTTTTTTCACAAAAAATTGCATAAAAAAAGTTGGTTCAATATCAGAACCAACCTTAGCAATAATTGGGGTTTTTATCAAGATTGTTTCCTAACACTTCTTTAAACTATTCTATCTGCACTGTGTATTCTTTGCCGTGCGTTAAAAAATCAGAAAGTTTTTGATTTAGTTTCAAAGTTTCCAAAGTTTCACGAACTTCCGACAAACTTTTTCCGGCCTGTCTGGCTTCAACCAATAAATCAACAAGCTGATCTTTAATTCCGATTTCTTCTAACACTGCCAAAGCCGACTGTTCATGCTCCAACAAACTCTTTAATTCCTCTACCGATAAATCAGACCAGCGATCTTTGATCCCTTGAAAAGCGTCATAAAACAACTTTTTTGCTTCACGCCACCCCGGACGATTTTCTCGCAAAATTATTTGACCGCGACGCTCGGCCGGCAGATATCGCTGCAAAAAATCAACAACAGGAATAAAACCAAACCTTGCCTTAAACGGCAATTCGCCGGTTTCTAAAAACTGTTTCAGTCTTTGTTCGTGAATATTGCCATTACGATCGACAAATTGAAGCCAAGTGGAACCGCCGCGACTGCCATGACTCGGACCCTCGATTGTCTGAAAACCGATTTGCTTAACTAGTGGATGTTCCATTAACCATGAAAAACCGGTCACAGCTTTAACTTGCGGCATTCTATCAACAATGGCCACGGCGAGATTTTGTAAATCTTGCAGAACGGCTTTTTTTACCCCAACTTTTTGTTCGCGTTTATAAATTTCCTCAAGATGAAGCTCAAGAACTTCATCATCAGAATCAATACCAAATGGTTCAAGTTCTGGCGGCCCGGCTTTTAATCCATAACTGATCGAACCGGCCGCCGCCCGTTCCTTTCGATTGGTATTTTCTTTTTTGTAACACCATTGTTCCAATAAATTATCAAAAACTTCGGCAACACGATCCAGCCATTGATCGTGACCATTGTCAAAAGCTTCGTTAACTCTGGTTTTTGCTTCATCAAGAATTTGGTCGGTTTCTTCTTCACTGCGGTCAATAACTATCTCCCGAAAAAGCTTAGAAAAAAAATCTGACTGTTCCTCAAAAGCTTTGGAAAAAGAAATATCCTTGCCCTCGGCACGAGCTTTATTCCAAACCATTTTTCCGGCCAGAATCTGAATTTTTAATAATTCTTTTTCCAGCTTCTTTTCGTGCTCAACTTTATCAGCTGCTTCGATAGGCGACGGCGTATAATTTTCTGGCATAAGTTAAGAAACAAACCCAAAAATTATCGGCAAAGTCATAAAGAGAAAGATGATTGTACTAACCATCAGAAACCAAAAAGCGTTTTCACGATGATGTGAACAATCGCGTCCTCTGAAAATTAAAGTCAAAACGCACCACGCAATAAAAAATAAAAGTAAACCAAACAAATACAAACTGGGTACGGCACCCCCTTCGCCCGAACCGCAAAAGAAACCACTGACCGCCGGAATTCGTGTAATCAACAAGTTGGCAATCCAAAGACCGTGGAGAGAAATAGCCGCGGCCAGAATGGCGGCGATGGCTACGGATTCGTGGATTCGAGGTTTGAAGAAAAACATATTTTGTTTGGTTGGACTGTGGGGATTATTTTTTGGGCGTTAAGGCCTTAAGGGGACGCATCAGGGCTTGGTTAAAAAATACTTTCCACAACTGAAAGTGAAAACAAGGCGAAAGAAACCAGAATGGAAAAAATGGTCAGGTGGCGATAAACCGTGGCGTGATCTTCGGTAATTCGTTCACGATAAACAGCCAAAATTATAATGGCCAAAGCAAGAAAAATCGGCACCGGGGCCAAGATAATCCAATGATGCCAAACAAACAAAAACGCCAGTGATGCAAAACTTTCCGGAACAACGCTAATTGAAGGCACAGCTAAGGCAAAAGCGACTTTCCAAACAAAAAAAGCCTCAAGCAAAGCGGTCACAATAATAAGCGGTTTAACAAGCGGAACTTTTCGCAACAAAAGAACCAAAACCACAGCCAGACCAAAAACAAAGAACAGAAGCATATCGGGATCAATCAATTTGACCAGAAAAAGAAGGTCGCTTTGAAACATATGGCTGTATTATAGCAAACAGTTGACAAAAAAGGCAGTTTATGGTAATATATCGACAGTTATCCAAAGTTAGGCGGATCCCAAAGTCGAGGGGTCGTTCGCTTCAACCACACGATAACCTCTAATTCAATGAGGTCTTACCCAAAATATGAACGACTTCCAGAATCGGGGTCCTCGCCAGATGAATGATGTCTCGGCGTTGAACCTGACCTGCGCTGACTGCGGTGTTGCTATCACCGAGTTGCCATTTCAACCTTCCATCAAGGAAGATGGCACTTACGGCAAAATTTATTGCCGCGAATGCAACCGCAAGCGCAAGCCTCGCTTCTAAGCGAGCAAACAAAAATACCTTCGGTTTCGAAGGTATTTTTGTTTTGGTTGAGGGGATAGGGTACAGGGGAAAGGGATGGATTGTGACTATTTTTTTTAAAATAATCGAACTTCCAACACTGTCCCCTAACCCCTGTCCCCTCGATTTATTTTTTCTTCGCTTTGGCAGCAGCTTTAACGAATCTAATCGCTTTAGCTTTGCGGATTTTGGCCGCGTCAACCTTACGCTGAGCCTTCCACATATTGCGGCCTTTTTTTCTCATTCCCATATTTTTAAGTCACAATTTATGACGACTGACAATAATCTTCAATTGTCGTGTCTTTTTGAATAAGAACAATTTATCAGTAACAAAGCCAATTGTCAATGCTGGGGATAAAATATTTGACTTAAATGCGACTATGGTCGCATAATGTAAATAACCCTTATGACTCTTGAAGATTTATCAAAAAAAGGCTTGCGCCAGACTTCGGCACGCGAAAAGCTACTTCACCTATTCTCAGAAGACCGAGCGTGGACAGCCGGACAATTAGTTAAGGAAATACGCGGTGTTGATCGAGCTACGGTTTTCCGTAACCTCAACGCTTTACAGAAAAAAGGCGTAATCACCTCACTTCACTCGCATCACGGCGAAGGACTTTTTGAATTATCCGGTCGCTCACATCATGCTCATCAGTTTTGTTCAAACTGTGGAAAAGTAGAATGCGTTCCCTGCCCTATTAAAACTCAAAAAAATCATAATCTAGAATTTTTTAATCTTTGCAAAGTATGCACCAAGTAAATCATTTTAAAACTTTAATTTTTCTCCTGGCCGCCGTTATAATCACAGGAGGAATTGTGGTTCTTTTTGCCCTCATGCCACAATTAGAAAAAGAGGAGGAGTCAAGTGTCGCGGCGACTATTTTCCCCATTTACGACATTGCTAAAAACGTGGCTGGCGAAGCGGTAAAAGTCACGCTTATTCTACCACCTGGGTCTGATGCCCATTCTTTTGAACCCTCGCCTTCCCTGCTTAAAGAATTAAATGGAGCGGTGACTGTTTACGCCATCGGCTATCAGCTAGACGAGTGGTCAACGGTTTTGGCCGACAGTGTTGGTGCCGAAACAACCTTGGTAGATAAAAATATTTCTCTTCGTCCTTCAATGGAGGAGGAGGAAGGCCCATACGATCCGCACTACTGGCTATCTGTTCCCAATGCCAAAATTATTGCCACAACAATTGCCAACGACTTGATCGCGCGTTTCCCAGAACAGACACAAACTTTTTCCAGTAATCTTGAAACCTATTTGTTGGAACTTGATACTCTAGACGCAGAAACCCGCGCCGCGTTAAAAGATATCCCAAATAAAAATATCGTAACTTTTCACGACGCGTGGTATTATTTTACTAATGAGTATGGTTTAACCGTGGCCGGAACTTTTGAACCAACAGCCGGTCGTGAGCCGACCCCGCAATACTTAGCTGAATTGGTAAATAAAATTTCCGAGGCCGGGGTTAAAACAATTTATTACGAACCGCAAATGAGTATTTCCGGTTACGAAACTTTTGCTAACGATTATGACATCGAATTAAAAGTACTTGATGACATCGGTGGTGTTGCCCCTTACGACTCTTACATAAATCTAATAAAAACAAATGTCTCCACGCTCCAAAAAAACCAATGAACCGATTCCGGCCATTTTCGTGGAAAACCTCAACGTTAAATACGGTGACAATGTCGTCGTTGACGATATTTCTTTTTCTGTTGGACAAGGTACGGTCGCGGCCATTGTTGGCCCTAATGGTTCAGGTAAAACTACTTTAATGAAGGCTATCCTTGGTTTAGCACCTTTTCGCGGCGAAGCTTTAGTGCTTGGCCAACATTTCCACGAAGTTCGCGGCCGGGTTGGTTACGTGCCGCAGCGTTTTACTTTTGATCGCGACTTCCCCATTACCGTGGAAGAATTTTTACATCTGGCCCTTGGAACCAAATGTCTGCCCTCACGAATTTTAACTGTTATTAAAGAGGTTGGCTTAACTCCTTTAGTTCTGCACAAACGTTTGGGCACGCTTTCCGGCGGACAATTACAACGCATTTTAATCGCTCAAGCCATTTTGAACGATCCGGCGATTCTTTTTCTTGATGAACCCTCAACCGGTATTGATGTAGCCGGTGAAACCGCCATTCACGATGTCATCGAACACTTAAACAAAGAACACCACACTACCATTCTTATGGTGTCGCACGATATCGCTATGATTTCTTGTTTGGTTGATCAGGTTCTTTGTTTAAACAAAAAATTACTTTGTTCTGGTCCGCCTAAAAAAGCCTTAACCCAAAAATCACTTGGTGAACTTTTTGGCCCGCATCATTCGCTTTATGAGCATCACCAACATCATCACGAAGCGTAGGTGATTAGTATGTAGTAGGTAGTGGGTAGGCAATAGATCTAATCTGAAACTTTTGCCTACATACTACATACTACACACTCCAACCTAAAACTATGCCTCTCCTCGAACTACTAAATTATCCCTTTTTACAACGCGCCATAATCGCCGGCTTAATCCTTGGTTTACTTTTGGCGTGCTTGGGAGTTTATGTAACTCTGCGGCGCATGGCTTTTTTTGGTGATGGTATTGCCCATGCTTCGCTGGCCGGAATTGCTATTGCTCTCCTTGCTGGTTTAACCCCGCTTCCCGTTGCTTTAGTTTGGTCGCTTGTAGTGGCGGTGATCATTTTTCTACTCGAACGAAAAGTAAAACTGCCCACTGATTCGATTATTGGCATTCTTTTCACGGCCAGCATGGCCCTTGGGGTTGTCCTCATGCGTTTCACCCCAGGCTATCAACCTGATTTGGTTTCCTACTTGTTCGGCAGCATTCTTTCCATTCAAAACACTGATTTGTGGATTACTGCCGGCATTACCGCGGCCATTTTAATTTGGCTCTTTACTTCGTTCCGCGGGTTAACTTTCATGTCGTTGACCGAAGAGAGTGCGGCCGTGGCCGGGGTGAAAGTAAAACTTCACACTTTGGTTCTTTATGTTTCTCTGGCCCTCGCGACTGTTCTTGGAGTGAAGATGCTTGGCATTGTTCTGGTTTCGGCTTTGTTAATTCTTCCGCCAGCTACCAGTCGTTTAATTGCCAAAAATTTTCGTCAATATTTTATTTTGTCGGTTGTTGTTGCCGAGGTAACGATTCTCGCTGGTTTGCTCGCTTCGTTTCAATTTGATTTGCCTTCGGGCGCCTCGATTGTGTTGGCTGGGACGGTTTTGTTCTGCTTGGCGGCGGTTTTTAGAAGACGCTAAAAAATAAAACCAAGGCTTAGCACCTTGGTTTTTTATTTTACAAATTACTTTCTAAGCCGTAGTGAATTTATAACCACGGAAACCGAGGACAAAGCCATGGCCGCCGAAGCGATCATTGGATTAAGCAAACCAAAAATGGCCAGTGGAATAGCAATAATGTTATAGCCAAACGCCCAAAATAAATTTTGTTTAATGATACGGTAGGTACGCCGCGCTAAAATAATGGCCGCCGAAACTTTTTCCGGTCCACCGCCGACCAAAACGATTTGTCCAGCCTCAATGGCAATATCTGTACCCGAACCAACGGCAATGCCTAAATCAGCCTGAACTAAAGCCGGAGCGTCGTTGATACCATCGCCGACAAAAGCCACTTTTTTGCCTTCCGCTTGAAGTCTCCGGACAATCTCAAGTTTTTGATTGGGTAAAACTTCTGCCTCAAATCTTGTAATACCTAAATCGCGGGCCATAACTTCGGCGGTTTTACGATTATCACCGGTGATCATGAGGGTTGGTAAACCAATCACCAACAATTTTTTTACCGCAGCGGCGGCCGTTTCCTTTGGCGTGTCGGCGATAGCTAGAAGGAGTTCGGCGTGGCCGTCAACGGCCGCGATCACCACTGTTTTCCCTTCGTTTTGCAGCCTCGAAAGATCTTGTGAAAAGTTATCAAGTGAAATATTTTTCTCGGCCATAAACAACGGGTTGCCAAGTGAAATATTTTTTCCGTCGACCTCGCCTTGAACCCCACGGCCGGAAAAAGCCGAAACATGACTGACTCGTTGGTCGACCTTTCCAACAAAAGAGACAATGGCTCGCGCCAATGGATGCTCAGAGGCGGCCTCAACCGCGGCGACCAGTGGTAGAATACTCTTATTACCAACGATTTCGCACACGGCCGGTTTACCCTGTGTCAGGGTTCCGGTTTTATCAAATAAAACCAAATCAAGATTTCGCCCGCGTTCCAAAGCTTCACCGCTTTTAATAAGGATACCCTCGCGCGCGCCTCGGCCAGTGCCGACTAAAATCGCCGTCGGCGTAGCCAAACCAAGAGCACAAGGACAAGCAATAACTAACACGGCCACGGCCGGAATCAACGAAACCGCGAAACTTCCAGTCGCTATAAACCAACCCAAAAAAGTGAGCGCGGAAACAACAATAACCACTGGAACAAAAACCGCAGAAATTCTATCAACCAATTTCTGCACCGGCGCTTTTTTCATCTGTGCCTCTTCCATCAGCTTGGCCATTTGATCAAGAATAGTATTGCCAACCGTCTTTGTTATTTCAACCGTTAAAGCACCTTGCTGGTTAATCGTGGCACCAAAAACTGTTTCACCAATCTTTTTTTCGACCGGCATTGATTCGCCGGTTAACATTGATTCGTCAATTGATGACTCGCCCTCGATAATTTTTCCATCAAGAGGAATTTTTTCGCCGGGTTTTACTAAAACCAAATCACTAACTTTCAAATCAGCCACCGCAACTTCTTCAATTGTTTCTCCGACAAGCCGATGTGCTTGTTTGACCCCGATTTCCAAAAGACGACGAATAGCTTGGCTGGCCTGCCCCTTACTCTTCGCTTCCAAAAAACGACCTAACAAGATAAACGAGGTAATAACGGCGGCTGTTTCGAAATACTGATCGCCACCGGAAAAAATTTGCCACCAGCTAAAAATTATCGTAACCAAGGTCCCCAACGAAATCAAAGTATCCATATCGGCTCGTAAACGCTTAAGCGAGGCAAAAGCCGACTTGTGAAAGACAAACCCCGGCCATAAAACTACCGCTGTAGCTAAAACGGCTTGAAACCATTGACCAAAACCAATCATGGCTAAAACAAAAGTAGGGACACTTAAAATTAAAGAGATAATCATTAATCGCCCTATTCCCGAATCGTCACCATGATTCATGTGGTCGTGGTCATTGTAATTATGATCGTTATGCTTCATGCTCGGTACTTTGTAGCCCTCGTCTTCAACAACTTTATGAATACGATGCTCGTCAATCTTTTGTTCGTCAAAAATCACGCTAGCTTGATTTAAAGCAAAATTGACCGCGGCTTCGGTTACGCCCGGCGTTCCTTTAAACGCTCCCTCAAGACGAACAGCGCACGAAGCACAGTGCATACCCTGAATAGGAAAAGATATTTTTTTCATATATTAGTCAATTACCTTAATTAAACCGCGAACCGCCCCCATAGCGCAAGTAATCGGATAATCTCCGATTTGGTGCGGAATAAAGGTCATGACAATATTTTCTCCGGCTCTAAGCGCCACCGGCGTATTATAAAGCTCCGGCACCATGATCGTACTCATGCAACCATAGCCATCTTCTTTTACTTCGATTGTAAATTTTACCGGTTGATCTTTTTTAACCGTAAAAATATTGGGCACAATGTCTTGATCATAAGTATAGACAGCGCTGATTACTTGTTCAACACTCGCATCAGTGGCATTTGATTCTTTATTATTAACAACAATAAATTTTCCGCGATACATGCCCATAGAACAAGAAAAAGGAACCTCCCCGGTTTCCGTTGGTATAAAGGTTATTATGTTTTCTCCGGCGTGAAGCGATTGGCTGATGTCGTATTTCGGCATAACGATCGAGGAAGCACAACTAAAAGTCGAGGTGGAATTAATAATCCATTTCACCGGTCGGCCGACCTCCACTGTAAAAGTATTGGGGGAATAACCGCGAGTCCCTTGGGTCATCCGCACTTCTTGCGCGGTTTGCGTTTGATCGACAGCGGCGGAGGTAACCCCAGCGGTCATGCCACTGATTAATCTGGAGCCGTTGGCAATATTAAACCAACCCAAAAGAATTACCGACAAACCGGCTGTCATGAAAAATATCCGTGCGGGTCGACCCTTAAAAACCGATGATAAACCGCCGATACTCAAGAGCCCGGGGGCTGTTCCCAAAGCAAACAGTCCCATAATAGCCATTCCTTGCCAAAAACTTCCGGTCGAAACTGCGTACAATTGCATAGCTTGGGTAAAACCACACGGTAAAAAGAACGACAACGCTCCAATAACCACAGCTCCGCGGTGACTGTATTCCTTTACCTCTTTGTGTAGACCAAACAATCGCGCGATTCCGGGCGGCAGGGTAATATTTTTATCCTTCAGAGCCGGAAAAATTTCTATCAGCTTCAAACCAAAAAAAATCATCACCCCGCCAATAATCACGGTTAGAAACCCAAGAATATCAGCTGATGGTTTAAAGGCTTGGCCAATGAGGCCAATTAGCCCACCCAAAACAGCAAAACCGAAAATTCGACCAAGGTTAAAGTAAAGATGAGGACGAAATTTTTGCGCGGCTGTGGCCTCGGGGTGTTGTTCGGCATGTCGGGCCGAAAGACCTAAAACCAAACCACCAACTAAAGCCATACAAGTGGAGATACCGGCCACCAACCCGACTAAAAGAGCTACAGCCACACCAGAACTGGGGACATCAACGGTTAAACCAAAAAGGTTAAACCACCTAGTAACTAAGTAAAGAATCAAAAGGATCACTCCGGCTAGTATTAAATCTCTATAATCAATCCAGTCTTTTGAAAGCCACGGGGCTTTTTGTTTTTCGCCAATCTCATAACCAGCCTTTTGAACCGCTCGGGCTAAAACAGCCTGATCGGGCAGTTCTCCGTCATAAGCAATTTCGGCCTTGGCTTTTTTTTGATTAACTCGAACCGCGGAAATATTGGGAATTTTTTTTAATTGTTCTTCTACAAGTAGTTCGCATGAAGCGCAATGCATGCCGCGAATGGGAATTGTAATTTTATTCATAACTAAAAAACACAAGAATTAAGAATTATAAAATTCTTGTGTTTTCTACTCGCGTTTAATGATGGACAAGATAACTCGAGGATCTCGGAAAACTTCAGCTTCTTCAAAAGTTGGTGGTAGAACAGAAAAAAATTGCAGTTCCGTAATTTCTTTAACAATGACCGGGGCAATAAATTCAAAGCCTGAGGTTAAATCAAACACGACTTCGTCTTCATTAATGGCATTATCAAGACAATGAACGGCACAAGCGACCGGCATTTCGACCGGTTCTTTATGACAACCGTGACTAACTTTTGTTTGTGCCAAAACCACGGTCGGGCTGGCCGCCGCGACCAAAAAGGTCAAAGTCAAAAAAAATGTGGCAAGACGTAAAAACATGTAAAAATTATTTGTTCATTGGTCACCGACATTTAAAAAGGTGCGGAAAAACAACTGTATGTCATCAGTATACCAATTCCGACAAAAATAGTCCAACCACCAGTAATTTTTTGATTAAGAACGGTAAAGTTCCTCCAATCCCCTCATAACTTTTCGTAAAGCCGCGGTTTGCTCGATAATTTCCTGTTCTGTTTTTTTTACACGACTCGCAATTTCAGCTTCCACTTCTCCCAAGGCTTTTTGTAAAGCAGTTTTCATTTCATCACTCGCAGTTTCTAAACTTCCAACTCTGCTTAAATCGCCGACAGCCTTAGCCCGCCATTCTTCAAGCTTGGCCTTTACTTCGTTGGTAATTCTCTCGATCTCGTTCGTTAATTCTTCACTTAGTTCATCAGCTCGATCGAGCAATTGTTCTCTTCGTTCTTTTCTGGTTTCATCTCTATCTTCAACAAGACGAAAAATATCATTCCCCGCTTCGGCCAGCTGGCCTTTTAATTTTTGTTCTTCCTCTTCGAATTGAGAAACATATGTCGCAAATTCAGACACGCGGCTGCTTAAAATTCTGTAATATCGCTCGGGCGCGATTCGGCCAAAAAAACTATCAAGCGCTTGCATTGCTTCGACTCCGGACACAACTCCGCGAACAAAATTTTGACCACTACCCCAGTGCGAATCAAAATACCGGCGTGGTGTAGAATTCCACCTGGCCTCGCCTGTAAGATCTGGATTAACAGCCCTATCAAATTTTTCGCCTTCTTGTTGAGCGTCGGCCTTCATTTTTTCAAACAAAGACGCTCGCTTTTTAGGATTAGACTCAAGCGCCTTAACCACCTCAAAAGTAGAAAAAGTATCATCACCTGTTTTAGATTTAAATTGTTTTTTTATTGCTTCAAAAACCGCATCACTACCGTATTCATTTATTAAAGTCTGCAACCCTTCCATTTGCATTTGGGCCACTTGAAAAGTTATCTCGCTGTCGTGCTCAATAATACTTCGTTCTCTTGCGAGATCGTTAAAACGAGATTCAAAATCGCGTCGCGGCTCTTTTTTTTCAGTTGCACTCTCGATTCGCCCTTCTATATTATTCGCTTGTTCGGAAGGGCTGAATTGTTGTTCTCTCATATGGTTTTGAAAAAATAGTATTAATTTGGTCTCTTTATCACCAATTATATATTTTTTTAAAATTTTAGCGAATAGTGGTGCGGCGAAACAGCAGTGCTGATGTGACAAAAATCATGGAAAAAATTAGATTGATGATAAAGACACCAATAACACCTGCTTCGCCCCAAGCGGCCTGGGCCGGCCAGACAAAGAGTGCAAATACCGGAACCGACAACTGAACGAAAGCCATCGCAAATAAAGTACGGGCCATTCCCCGCGGCTTGAGGCGTGAAATAAAAGAGCCGATAAGTCCAACGGCAAAGACCGCCCAATACATTAGGTTGGCCGGGTTATCCTCGCTTCCAATAATGCCAACAGCACCGTTGGCCCAACCAAGAAGGAACAAGCCCGCAAACCCAATACCAAAAGCAACGCGATACGCTTTACTAAACTTATTTAAAGCCATGACCAGTTCGTAAGCACCACCACCGGCCAACAGTATAACGGCGTAAGCAATAGCCTCGGTTAAGTTCACTTCATCAGTAAACAACATCACCAGAGGTATCATCAAAATAAACACCGCAATAACAGCCCATACAATCAATCTTTTTGTAATGTTTCGCGTAATCATATTTTTTGGTAATCGGCAACAATTCTAAGGGTCTCGGCAACAATTTTTTGAGCTAAAAATCTATATCTTATTATACGACGTCCAAAATCTTCCAGTTTTAAAAAAAGCTGTTTAAACTCATCGGTATTAAAGTCGATCGAGCCCATAAATCTTTCGTCAAAACGTTTGTCTTGAAATATAAAATCGGTTCTATATAACAAATCTTGACTGCGAGGATTTTCCTTCGATGGCTCTTGCAGAGCGGCAAGGCGTTCTTTTTCTTTAGCCGAATCACAGTCCAGTCCAAAATGAAGAGAATTGCCTGATTTAAGACGTTCCCAAGGAAGGGTCATATTTTTGTCATCTTCTTCAAGATTAAAGACGATAATTCTTCCAGGCTGTTCTTTGGTCGCATATGCCGAGACGTACAGGGCGGCGTGATAAAGTTTATACAAAAATTGTTCGGAGCTATATTCTTTTTCGTAAAAAGTTGCCATTTCAACATCACCTTTATGCGATGTTTCAATTTTTTTAAAATTCTCTTGACTTGTTCCGTGTAATCCAAAATATGGCGAATTACAATTACGCAGCATTTCCTTTATCTTCTCATGATTCTCCCTCCAGATTGCATGTAATTTTTCAATGGGCATGGTTTCTAAATCTTCCGAACTCGGTAGGGAGATATCGAAAGGACTAGGCTCTTTTTCGGGGTTTGGTTGCATTCTTTCGGGGGACATATTTTAACGAAAGGAATATTTAATTAAACGTTTTTTAATTTCTCTGCTAAATCTTTTAATTTTTCCGGATCGGCTTTTGGTCCATCCGTTGAAATTATGTATCCTTCATATTTTTCGAAATAATCAGATCTTTCGCTAAGATATTGTTTCCAAATGCCTTTTTTCATGTGTCCTGTTCCGTGCATTGGAATGAGTTTAATGTGGGCATGATCTACCCCCGTCCCTTCCATAATTAATCCAACTCGGCCAACATCTTCAAAATGGTTCAAAAGAACGTTCGAAACTTTTTTAGCCGCTAAAATAAATCTTTGTAAAACATCGTCGGGCATTGCTAAACAATCGCTACCATAATGTTTTTTGGGAGCTACAACGGTAAATCCTTCTACGCTTGGCCAAGTTGATAAAAAGGCTATAAACTCTTCGTCCTCCCAAAAAATCCCAGGCGTTTTTATTTCACCGCTAATAATTTTACAAAAAACGCATTCACCTTTGTCTGTTGTTGATTTGTAGTCGGACATAAAAAAAATGATATAAACTAATGCGGAACAAATTTTAATTATCAGACGCACGCTTTTTAACGGAACTCCGCCCAAACCTTCATCAAAACACAGAAATTTCTTTTTCTTAATGTATTTTTTTCAATTTATTATTCTTTCATAAGCTCATAAATTCTATCAGCTGCCTTACCACTGATATGAAATTCTGTGCCACCTACGTAGAAATGAAGGCTTGGTTTTTTAGGGTCAGACGTGGGTAATTTTTGGAAATGAGTTATCTCAAAATCACCTGATTGCACACGTCTCATATCAGCACTTTTGGGATCACTGATGTCAAATCCAAGCCCATAATTAATTCTTTTTGATTTAGGGTCATCTGGCCACTGTTCCCTAAAAAATTTTCTTATTGCAGATTCGAATTGCTCTATTTTAATTTCTCGGCTCTCTTGTGGTGGAGTAGCACTTGAGAATTTTTCTTGCATAATAATATGGCTAGTTTATTAAACTAATTGAATTATATAAATTTATTTCGACCCTTGAAATAAATTGTGGAAAAATTACTTATTCATTTTAATCAAAACCCACGTCCCAAAATAATATTGTGTGGCCGAGCTGAGAACCCAGGTTAACATCATTAGAAACGACATTTGAAAACAACTGTAAGTCATAAAAATGCCCAGGAAGGAAAAAATCGTCCAGCCAGTGGCAAACAAAAGAACTTTTTTGCTAGCCGAACCTTGGTGACAACCCTTGACCATACTCCAAATCCAGGCCAGAAAAAAACCAGTGAGTAATGGACAAACGAATATAAGCGACATGAGTGGATCGGACCATGGGCGGAACAACGGCGTGGCGTATTCAAGCGCTACGGACGGAAAAATAAATTGCCATGCAAAACTTAGAGCCACGGCAATAACCAACATAACGATGCCGGCAACAAGGCCGGACAAAAGGATTTTTTTCATATAATTTTGATAATTAATATTACCAATGTGGAACCAAATATCGATAGTTAGACGCTGTTTTACTTTAAAGTCATGGCATCAGAAATCATTCTTTTTACATTTGGCAGGAGGTCTAGTTTATCTAAACTATCTATATCAACCCATTCAGGAACTGTCTCGTCGCTAGCACACAGCTCGCCACTCCAATTTTTACACCGAAAAGTTTCTAAAGAAAAATTTCTTGTTCCACCTTTTCTTTTAATTGATGCTGTATAAGTCCCAGGTATTTTTTCAAGATCTTCTACTGTAGTTTCTAAACCTGACTCTTCGAGCAGCTCTCTTACGGCTGTTTCAATCGATAATTCTCCATCTTCAAGTCTTCCCGCCGGAATACCATATGTGCCATCAATGTGACCAGCTTTTTTTCCGTGACAGACCAAAAGTACTTTGTTATCTTTAAAAACTAAAACTCCTGCTGTTTTAATTATTCTCTCCGACTCTTTTTGTTCGGCCGCACCTTCGGGCGACCCTTCTATATTATTCGCTTGTTCGGAAGGGTCAAGCTGTCCTTCTCTCATAAAATTTTAATAATTAGTATTAGCAATATTGATTTAATCTCTCCAACATCAATTATATACCACGTTCCTCGCATAAACAAAGCAAATCCCGCCCTTTCGAGCAGGATTGCTTGGCGTCGGTTTATTTTTCTGGACTCGGCGGGAATCGGACCCGCGTCTCTTGGTGTCAAACCTAGTGAGGTTGCCATTACCTCCACGAGCCCGTTGACCGACGTTTTGATAAAACAAAACAACTCCCAAAAAATGCAATTACGCATCTGTAGGGGAGCTGTTATGTTGACACCAAGAGTTAGGTTCTTAATAGAACCTCACCAGGTTATTTTTATTCCATCATAAATTTTACTTCTTGTCAACCCCTTCGAGAGGCCTCAGGGTTGACCCCGAGCTTGTCGAGAGGGTCAACCATGATCTGTGGAAAAATTTCTTGTTCGTTTGGCATAAGGCGGTCTTATGATTGAAAAATTTTAAATTTTCAACTACTATTCTGGTACATGAAAGTCACTTGGAATAATGCCAAAACCCCCATCATTGCCCTCTCGCCCATGGCTGATCACACAGACGCGGCGTTTTGTCTTTTGGTTAAGGAGCTCGCGCCCTCGACCGTGGTTTTTCGCGAAATGGTTTCGGCCGAGGCAATTGTCCGCGGCAATGAGAAGACCGGTCAGATGGCCAAAATAAATGAGGGCGAGCGACCGCTTGTTCAACAAATTTTTGGCGGCAATCCTGAAGTCATGGCTCGGGCGGCGAAACTTATTGAAGAAAAATATCATCCGGATGGCATCGATATTAACATGGGCTGTCCGGCCAAAAAGATTATTTCTAATTTCAACGGCTCGGCTTTAATGAAAGATCCGGAAAAAGCCGCGGCCATTGTTCGCGCCGTTAAAGCCGCGGTTAAGACGCCGGTTTCGGTTAAGATGCGTTTGGGTTGGAGTAAGCCCGACGAGATATTAACTTTTGCTCCGATTGTTGAAAAAGCCGGGGCTGATTTAATTTCTGTTCATGGACGAACAAAAAAGCAGGAATATTCCGGCAAAGCTGATTGGGAAATGATTGCTCGCGTTAAAAAAGCTGTTTCCATTCCTGTTCTAGGTAATGGTGACATTACCACGGCCGCCGAAGCCCTGCGGGCCCTTAAAACCGGCGTTGACGGCATTCTTATCGGTCGAGGAGCTTTGGGTAACCCGTGGATCTTTCGAAACATTGAGGACACCCTGGCCGGTCGTGAGGCAAAAATAATAACTCCGGCCGAACGGACCAGAGTTATTCTTCGTCATGCTGAATTATATTTAAAACACAGCGGCCAAAGCAACCTTGTCGGTTTTCGCAAACATTTGGTTTGGTATTTCCGCGGCTTGCCAGGGGTGGCTGAGTTGCGACGCACGATTAGTACACTGAAGACAATGGAGGACCTACAAAAAATTCTAATTTTATCGTCCTAATTTACTCGTGTGTTTTAATCTCACTGCAAAAAGAGTAGTAACCAGGATAAGAAGACCGGCCAACGTGATTAAATCCCGTGAAGTCACTTCCCTTTCCGGCGCCAGGCCGGTGCTGGGCAAAACCGGAGCAACCGCCGCCACGACAACGGTGGTGAGAGCAAAATCTCTAATTGTAAGACCATTAGCTTCGCCACTGGCCGTGGCGGTGTTTGTCGTAGTTTTAGTTAAATTGGTCTGACAAGTAAATTTCCATGCTTCATCGACATCAAGTTTTGAATCATTGTTAGTATCGCCGGAAATAAATTTCATTGGACTGCATTTATCATCTGCCAGGGCGACATTATTTAAAGCAACCGTGCCCGGATTTGTGATTGTTTCGGTATAAGTAACGGATCCGCCCCCGGCTAGCAATGTTAATGGGCTCGGAACTTTAGTCACGTGAATTAAAGGCGGAATAATTGAATCACCAACAACCACAGTGGCACTGGCAATGTCAGTAGCCGAAAGACCGTTGGCCCAGCCGGTAACCACTACGATATTGGTGTGGGTTTCTGAAATAATTTTGGCACATTTGTACACCCAAGTTTCGGTCAGGTCGAGTTTGGCATCACCGTTAATATCACCGGAATCAAGGACAATGGGAGAACAGGTGTCAACAACCATGGTTATGTCAGTTACTGGCACGGTTCCGACATTGCGCAAGGTATAAGTGTAAGTCACCAAACCGGGACCATCAGGCAAAGCCAAAGGGCTTGGCACCTTAACCACATCAATAAGGGGTGGCACGGGTGGAGCCACGACCGGAACACCAATATCATCGTTGGTGATAATACAAAACTTCTTGTCGCTTGAATACAAATATAATTGACCACTACTACCGCAGTCGCCGGAAAAGGTTTGAGTATATCCAGGATCGGTGGTTTCGCTCATGGTATATAAACCTGAAGAATAAAAATAAAGGTGATTGGTTACACCGGAATCGACCGGCACCTCATTTATAAACAATGGAAAGTCGGCAACAGTCTTAATACCTCCATTGTCGTTGATAACGGTTTTAACAACATTGATTGTGCCCGTTAATTGACTCATTCCCTCCGGATTAAGCGCTACCGTTGACAACGATGGAATATTAGAAACATCTGAAACATTCGGCACTTCGTCTTGTGTCTTCATGGCGAAGTAGTAAAGAGTGTTGGCGGAAAGTCCGGAGACAGTCTTAGTCTGAGAAGTCCCAGCCGCTGTGGGAACCGGTTCACCGGAAACCAAAGCTGCGCCAGTGAAGTCAGCTGGCGTAACAATCGGTGAAGTGGAATAACGAATATCGTAAAGCGCGGCTGTACCAACATCAACATCATCACCAGGCGCCGTCCAGGTGAGAACAATGGAAGAAGTGGTGGCGCCTGAGAGAGCTAGATCGGAGATATCAACTGGGGGAATAATGTCAGGCATGGCCGCTGTCGACAACGATGGAATATTAGAAACATCTGAGACATTCGGAACTTCGTCTTGCGTCTTCATGGCGAAGTAGTAAAGAGTGTTGGCGGAAAGACCGGAGACGGTCTTAGTCTGAGAAGTTCCAGCAGCTGTGGGAACCGGCTCACCGGAAACTAGAGCTGCACCAGTAAAGTCAGCTGGCGTAACAATCGGTGAAGTGGAATAACGAATATCATAAAGGGCGGCCGTACCAACACCAACATCATCACCAGGCGCCGTCCAGGTGAGAACAATAGAAGAAGTGGTGGCCCCGGAAAGGGCTAAGTCGGAGATAGCGACTGGAGGAGTGGTGTCAAAGGGAACAGTAATGACATTAGCATCTAAAGTAACCGCGCCGTTTCGCGCCAGCATTCGACCCTCCACCTCGGCTCCGGTTATAAGAGTAATAGATGTTAAGGCTATTATATTTCCTTTGAAGGTCGAGTTAGCCCCAAGAGTGGCCGAACTGCCAACCTGCCAAAAAACATTTTCAGCCTTAGCTCCATTGATTAGTTCGACCACACTGGCGGAGGCTGTGGTAAGAGTGGTGGCCGATTGAAAAATAAAAATAGCGTTAGCATCACCGCCGCCATCGAGGGTTAATGTTCCGGAATTCGAAAGAGACGCTGGAGCACCATTATCTTTATAAATACCGGGAGGCAGGGTCTGTCCACCAAGATCGGCGGCAATGGGTGTGGTTGGCCCTCGACCAGCGGCATCGATATAGGCGGCCGTTAAATCGGTTTTAGCCCCTTGCGTAACCACATCACCAAAATGGTTTGTTCCATTCAAAGTAACGGAACCAAAACCGTTCTGGGTAAGGGTTGGGAACGATCCGACATCGCCGTTGATTGTGGTCAAGCCGGTATTTTCAATCCCCGAGCCGGCCAGAACAGCAAAACTATCGGCCGAGCCAAAATCTATTACAGTCTCGGCTCCGATAGTTCCGACAAAACCAAAAGTAAAAACCGCCGCTAAAACAATTGTTACTAAAAATTTATTAAATATTTTAACTTTTTGATTTGGCATATTTGATACTATTCTTTGTCGGCAAAAACTACCAACCGCTCAGAATACTGCTGAGCTTCGTTATTCCATGTACCTTCGCAAGTAATTAAATTGAGGTGAACCTTGCTATCACTTGAACTAAATATTTCCGGGGCATCTGCAGTCGGATCGTACTTTCGACTTTCACGCACTACAAAAGTTGTTGTTTCCCCTTTTTCATCCTCAATATATATATTATCACCTTGACTTAGTTTATTTAAGTCATCAAAAACCGAACCTTCCCCGTTTTTCCAGCGACCGTAATGGCCGGTAATAACTGCACTGCCACTTTCTCCTGGCCGTGGTCCAAGATTAAACCAAGCGGCGTTAGCCGGATCTCTTGGCACGTCCACGGCACCTTGGGGGGTAAGACCGACAGATTCAACGGCTGTCGCGACTCCGATTTTGGGAATACTTAGATGGAAAAAAATAAGTGGTTCAGACTGTTCAGTAAAAACAGCGGCTTGGATATCTTTGGTTGGCCCATTGACAGCCGTGATTTGCGAAACTTGGTCATTGACAGACACGACCGAATTCGCGACAGAATCTTGGCTAGATGGATTAGGCGGCAGAAAAAAAGTAATTACTAAAAAAAAGACAATTCCCACAATAATAGTAAGAAACAACGACAATTTAAATAAATTACTTAATTGCATAGATTGCCAAAACCTCCATAATGTAAAGACCCCGCTCTGGCGGGGTCTTTACTAATCAGAGGACCCTGACTAATTAAAACGTTTTTTTAGTCCTGCTATAAGTAACACAGAAGCTAGGGTAATAAGGCCGGCCAACAAGCCAATATTCCATGAAGATACTTCTTTTTCAGGAGTAAGACCGGTATTAGGCAAAGCTGGAACAGCCGCGGCCACGGTAACCGTAGCCAAAGCAAGATCACGTACGGTCACGCCATTGGCTTCACCCGTAGCTGAGGCAGTGTTGGTTGTTGATTGAGTCAAATTCGTTTGACAGGTATAAGTCCAGGTTTCGGTTGTTTGAAGTAAAGAGTCGCCGTTAACGTCTCCGGAAACATAGGCCATTGGACTACATTTATCATCCGTAAGGTGAACATTACTTAGAGCGACAGTTCCAGGATTGGTAATTCTTTCAGTATAAGTAACCGTGCCGCCCCCAGCTAACAGAGTTAACGGACTTGGAACTTTGGTCACGTGGATTAATGGTGGAACAATTTCATCATTAACAACTACAGTCGCACTAGCAATATCAGTGGCCGAAAGACCGTTGGCCCAGCCGGTTGCCACCACGGTATTGGTGTGGGTTTCAGAAATAATTTTGGCACAGTTGTACACCCAGGTTTCGGTCAAATCGAGTTTTCCATCGGCATTAGTATCGCCTGAAGTAAGAGCAATAGGATAACAAGTGTCGCCAACCATGGTTATATCAGTCACCGGAACAGTGCCGACGTTCCGTAAGGTATAAGTGTAGTTCACGGTATCTGGTCCGTCTGGTAAAACTAGCGGACTTGGTACCTTAACCACATCAATAAGAGGTGGTACTGGCGGGGCCACGACCGGGGCGCCAATATCGTTGTTGGTTATAATACAAAACTTATTTTCGTTTGAATATAAGTATAATTGACCATCACTGCCGCAGTCGCCAGAAAAGGATTGAGTATAGCCAGGATCGCTTGTTTCACTCATGGTATACGAACCTGGAAAAAAGAAATAAAAATTATTGGTCACACCGGAGTCGACCGGAGCTTGGTTAATAAACAACGGAAAATCAGCAACGGTCTTTGTGCCGCCGTTGTCATTAATAACGGTTTTGACGACATTGATTGTGGCGGTGTATTGGTTAGAACCGCCCCCCGACACTGCCGCCGTGCAAACTGGTTCAGTAATCGAGTTACTGTCCAAAGTCACTTGGGTGTTGCGAGACAAAGCTCGACCATTCAAGCTTGCGCCAGTGGCGAGAGTGATTTCGGCCGTATTTGTTATGATAGTTCCCACCATAACTGTGCCAGTCCCAATAGTCATGGCTGTAGGAATCTGCCAATACACATCACAAGCCGAAGCACCGTTGGTTAAAACGACTTGTGCCGGTCCGGAAGTTGAAATACTGGACGAACTTCGAAAGATGTAAACACCTTCACCGTTAAGTGTAAGAGTACCATCTAGGTTGGTTGCTCCCACGGTGTAAACGCCTGGGGTGACCGTATTGTTCCCAGCCAGGTCAAGAGCTCCGGTAACTCCCTCGCCTGCCAGTTCACCATAGGCCGACAAAATGGCCGCTTCAACCCCGACTCCACTATCTATTACTCCATCCACCTGTGTCGCGTCATCGAGAAAGGTAACATTGGTGGCATCGGCGCCAACATTCCCCCAAATATGGGTTGTTCCGACGGCTGAGTCGTTAGTTACGCCGGCTTTACCGAAAACTGCGTAACTTTCAGCCGCACCAAGGTCTGGCGCAGTGGCAGCTTGTACCGTTACTGGCCCAACGAAGCTAAACAAAAAAGCGGCAACCAATGCTATCATTGAAGCCCTATTAAATTTCCTCATATATTTTTTATAATGGATTATCTAAAAATAATCCTTAAAACTTTTTCTATTATAGCATACCTTAGCGGAAAAAGCCTCACAATATCAGCCCTGTGTATAATTAGCTTTTTTCGAGTTCCACTCCACAATCTTCCCTGCCTCGATTTCAATCGGTTCGGCACAACGCAAGCCGGCGATTTGTTTTCTGGTTAAAATCGAAAAATGTTTCACCTCGGCCAAATATTCCGGAATATAATCCGTTTCTTCCAAAGTTGTCATCCAGCCGCGCTTGTCAAAACGCTTCAAATTGACCGGCCCAGAAAAACTCCGCAAAGTTTTTTTACCGTTATTGTTAAGAAAGTATTCATGAAAGTAACTCATGACCAGTTCGCGAACCGAAGCGTAAACCGGCTCGCGGTAGCGCAAAACAGCGTGGTTGGTTTTGGAAATAGCACCCCAGCGGCCGTCTTTTTTAAATAAAGCCACAACATGATCAAAATCGTTTTTGTTTGAAGTGAGATCAAGAAGTAGCGGTTCGTGCCCGTGCACACGCAAGGCTAAAGCGGCCAAGACCGCCCCTTCGGCGCAGTGACATGTTCCCTTTTTTAAAACCATCATGGGCGAATACGAAGTGTCGCCATGCGGCTCAAAATTAAACGGCAGCTTATTTAAAAAATCTTGCACCTTGGCTGGGGTGTTTAATTTTTTTAGAATTTTATATTCTTTTTCTGGCAAAATATTCCTCATACCCCCCCCAATAAATTTTTTAATAATCCCATGACACCGGCAAAACGCCAGTAAACGGATAAAGACCGAATAACACATCAGTAATCCCCTCCCCTTCACTGCCTGGCAACCAAGCCGCGATTATACCATCCCAATCCTTAGAATATGAGGAAATATCAAGCGGCCGGCCGGAAATTATTATAACCACCAATTTTTTACTTTTTACTTTTGTTTTTTCTATTGTGGAAAGGTCTTCGGAACTTAAACTTGGCTTAGCGTTGTCGCCCCAACCCTCGGCGTAGGGTTTTTCACCAACAATCACAATCCCCACATCGGCCAGATTATCTTCAGTGGAAAAATCTCCCTTCTCGTTATATTCAACTTCGGTTTCTTTAGAAACCGCACTTTTTATTGCCTCAAGGACAGTAGTTCCTGACAGACCGTAATTACCGTCGATACCCTGCCACTCGGTGGTCCAACCGCCGGCCTGGCGACCCAAATTGTCAGCTGCTGATCCGGCGACGATTATTTTTTTCAATGATAACGAAAGTGGCAAAACAGAATTTTCATTTTTTAATAGAACTTGTGACTCACGAACCGCCTCTCTGGCCAAGGCGCGATGCGGCTCACTTCCAATAACAACAAGGCCTTCCGGCAGAGCTTGCGGGCGGTCAAATAATCCGGTCGCAAATTTTACCGTCAAAATTCTTCTCACGGCGTCGTCTAGCCGTTCCTTTGTTATGTCGCCGTTAGCCAAAGCTTTTTGGATGTTAAACATGAAATCTTTGTATTCAAAAGGAGTCATGACCATGTCAACGCCGGCGTTAATGGCGGTTACTAAGGACTCGTACTTGCTAAACGAAATTTCATACACCGCATACCAATCAGAAACAACAAAACCGGAAAAGCCCAACTCGTCTTTTAAGACCTCGGTTAAAAGATAATGATTAGCCGGATTTATTTCACCCTGCCAGCTGGCCGTACCAACCATAACTGCCTGTGCCCCGCTAGCCACGGCCGCGGCAAAAGGCGCCAAGTGGACCTGACGTAAAGTTTCTTCATCAATTATTATGTTCCCTTCCTCAATCTTGAAATCTTTATTGCGAGAAGTTCCGTATTCCATGGCCCCGCCGCCAATAAAATGTTTTAGCGTCGCCAAGACTTTAAAATAATTTTCTGAGGAGTCCTGCGTCCCTTCCAAATACGCTAGGCCCAAGCGCGTCACCTTGGCCGTATCTGATCCAAAGGTTTCATATGTTTTACCCCAACGAATATCCTTGGCCACATCAAGATTTGGCGAAAAACTCCAATAAATCCCGGTGGCGGCCATTTCCTCGGCCGTGGCTTCGGCCACTCGTTTTACCAAATCGGCATCTCCGGTGGCGCCCAACCCAATGGCGTGGGGAAAAATTGTCGCCCCGTAAACATTGCCAAGACCGTGAACGGCGTCAATTCCGTAAAGAAGCGGTATGCCTAAACAAGTTTCTTTAGCCGCGGCCTGAAAGCCACCCACCATTTCAAGCCATGCTTGTGGCGTATTTTCCTTTGGCCCGGCCCCGCCGCCGCTCAATAACGCCCCCAAATTATATTGAGTAATATCACCAAGGTTGTGAAGGCTGTTTTTTTCAACTAACACCATTTGGCCGATTTTTTCCCATTCGCTCATGCGGCTCATTAAATCGTCTACTCTGTCTTGGGTAGGTAGGCTGGAGTCCAGATATGGAAAATCATCCTGTTGGCATCTTTCTGACGAACTATCAGTAGGTGGGGTTGCCCTTTTATTTTTAAAGACAAGAAAGCCTGCTCCTAAAACTAGAATAATTAAAAGAATAAGACCAATTTTAAGGGCAGGTGTTTTTTTCATAAGCTTCCTTCTATTTTAACGAAAAAAAGAAAAATAAGCGAAAAAAGGCTAACACTTTTTTTATTTTTTATCAAGGGTTAGCCACTTATTGCCAAAATAGCAAAAAACTGTTATCTTGTTGCCATATTAAACACTCCGGGATCGTCTAATCGAAGCGAGGCCGCTTGGCCGAGCGAAGACCCCGCCTTTATGGCGGGGTGGCAGAGAGCCTGCCATCTTACGATCCTGGCAAGAAACACTCCGGGATCGTCTAATGGCAGGACAACAGACTCTGAATCTGTTTATCTTGGTTCGAATCCAAGTCCCGGAACCATCACGGAACGTTCCTACATGATTGGAATGTTTCATGACCAGTAAAGACCCGAAGTCTCACGACCTCGGGTTTTTGCTTTGTACAGATGTTTGGCGGCCCTTAGATTTTACCTTGTAAAACCCCTTTTTGTGCTTCGAAAGACCCTATATTCTTAAGATAAATATCATGCTACTATTTCGATAATATGAAATCACTTTATTGGAAGTTGCCACTTTTCCTTATTGTCTCTCTTGGTCTACTCGGAACAATATATGTAGGGGTAAAAATATACCCATATTTAACACTTCCAATTTGTGGGGAAAAGGGTGAGCTTTCGCCTGCAGTAGCGAAGTTTTACGGTCAATTGTCGGTTTCCAATGAATCAATTGAGTCAGGGTCGATTTGTGATCAGGTGATCGGTATGGAGGATGTCGATGCAAGTCGTACTGATTGTTCTGTTTCCTGGATAGATGAAAAAGGGTCCGTCGCTTTTCTTGTAGTAACTCGCACAAATACCTGTAGAGTGACAGGTCAAAATGAACCATTGAAAAAATATTTCTTCAGCATTTTATCTGAAAATGTTGTCTTTCCAGTTGCGGACTTGGCCTACTATTTTAAGAATCCAGAGGTCGAAGCGAAATTCCCGACTTTGAATACAGAAGGTATAGAAAATGTTGCTCGCCACACAGAGCAATATGAGCTTGAACCGCTCGATTATTTAGTTGGGCAATATGCGTATTTTTGGGGAAAGAAAAATAATGTCGCGTGCGAGGATATGGAACTAGACAGTGCCATTATGGAGCATTGTCGCTTTACCGCTGTCGACGATCTTTATCCTAATTACGACAGTTACGCCAATCTCATGAAGACGTTACTTGAGGAGTATAAAGATTGCGATGCTGTGGACAATAAAATGGGGCATGATGATGGAGAATATGGATCGTATTATAGTGGTGATGTTGATACTATTCTTTCAGCATGCGCAATGATTTATGCGCAAGATAACGGTGATGCTTATTACTGTCTTGATCATCTCTTTGGAGAAGAGGAAGGATTCGCTGGTCGCTACGAATGCGTGGAGAGATCGAAGAATAACGTCAGTATGGAATACTGTGACTCATTGCCAAGTAATGCACAGGGCGAGAGCAGAATGACTCCTGCATGTTATGAAGCCTTGGCATGGGTGACGCTCGATGAGGGTTATTGCGACAAAATTGAATATTTAGGAAGTACTGAAGAGTATTTTGTAGCTAAATGTAAAGACGAAGTTTCTCAGCTGAAATCCGGAGAAAAACCAGTGCTAGAATAGGCGAATAAAGTAGCAAAAGAAAAAATAGAGAGAGTGGCGTAATGGGAATAAATTTGGTATAATTTATGTCATCTTAGATCAGTTAAAGTTAAGCTAAAAAAAATAATTTTTACAATCATGAAAATCGCAACTAACATAAATCGTGATGCTTTCGGGGGAATAACAATTTCCAATCTTGCCCTTTTTGATTGGCTTGAGGACAAAGACGATACCATTGTCGGCATCGAATTTGTAACTTCGAGACATTTTTTAGGAGCAGTGATTTTTCGTCGTTATCAACCTTCGTTTTTTAGCCATCATGTTATCAATAGCATTGATGTTATACCCAAATTTTCTTGGGAAAGGGCTGGTAATCTTAGAAAACGTTGGAGTATTTTAATCGAAACGACAAAAAATATTCTACGTCAAGAAGCGCCAGATATTTTATTGATTAATGGGACGTATTTTGTGCCGTGGATATTAGCCACCGCGGCTCATGAACTTGATATTCCAGTCGTTTTACGTTATGCCGGGGTTTTACAAAAAGAAGTAAGTCATAAGAATTTTTTTGTTCGACGGCGCCTTTTGGCATATGAAAAATGGATAGCCTCGACCGCTAACGCTATTATTTTCCCCTCAAACCTTTGCAAAACAGTAGTGGAAAAAGAAATATTGGGTCATTCGGTCGATCAAAGTGTGGTTATTCCTAATCCGGCTAAAAACGGCTTTGCCTGCAGGCAAAAGACAAAAAGTCGTTATTCTATAGCTGCTGTCGGTCGTTGGTCGAGAATTAAAAACTTTCAGTCTTTTATCGCTTTACATAATGCTTTATTAAAAAAGAAGTTTCCACATCGGGCGATTATGGTAACTTCATTCTGGGATAAAAAATTTGATATTCCGGAAACAATTGAACGAAAAGAACCAATGAGCCAAGAGGATCTTTTTAAATTTTACAAATCTATCGATCTTTTAATCGTTCCTTCGTTTTTTGAGACCTTTTGCAATGTGGCGGCTGAAGCTTTGGTTAACGGAACCTCGATATTAGTTTCAAAAAACGTTGGTTTTGCCGAGACTCTTCGTAAAGCAGGTCTAAAACGAATGGTTATTGATTCTTTTGATGATCCGGATAAAGTAGCCTTGGCGGTAAAACGATTATTAAAAAATAAACTTTCTGAAAAAGAACGAAAAAAGGTTGTTGCTTTGCTTAATCCGCAACAAATCCATCAGAATATTCTTGAAGTTCTTAATAAAGTTATTAAGGGTGAAAAAATATAAGACCTTTTTTCTAATTGACCGACTTTTTTATTATTTATTTCATCTTACTGCCTCCATAGCCTCATAAACCTCAGCTTGACTGGCCCATTCTAAAATTCCTTTTTCTTGTAATTTTTGTGCTGCTTTAAAAAAGGCTCTCAAGACTTCCTCGTTTTCAGACACGAACATGTTGGCCGGAAAATAAATATTAAACTTGGAAATTTTTGTGACGTCGCGACTTTCGGCAAAGGCCGTAATTTCCGTGACAAAAGTTTCGACATCCTCCACTGTTAACGGACAGTCACCGCAGTTTGAGGAATTTTTTGTGTCATTTGCCGCTTCGGCGTATCCGGCCAAACTGGAAGTTTCACCAGAGCTTAAAAGAATATTGCCATCTTCATCGGGAATAAAATCTTTTGAAGAGTTAATCCAAAAAGGATAAAACCGTTCATCACCAACCGGCGCCGCGCGATGAAAAAAGGCGTTAAAAATAGCTTCATCGGTATATCCTTCGGGTCTGGCACTCATCGGCATAGTCAAATAATTGAAACCGACAATGCCGTCTAAAAAATTGCAGCCGGCCGCTTTGCTTGCTGTATACCAATCAGACATTCCACCAACACCAGAACAACCAATAATTTCATCGCTACCAACTAATTCTTTTAAGGCATCAACGCGTTCTTTTATATGAGTCGTGGCCACGGAAATTGGCAATTCTTTTTGTGGCGGTAAATCAGGATGAACGCCAATTCCATGACCACGTTCCAAAACTTCGGCCATGACATTATCGTCAAAATTGGTACAACCTTGGGCAAACGGCAGGCCGGTTTCAAAAGTTAAAGTCGCGTCATACTCACTAGCCAAGTCCATGCCGTAACGAACCTCAGCCGCGACGCGATTAAAATAATCCTCGTCTTTGCCGGCCCCCGCCCAATTATCTTCAAGGTGTGTCATGGTAGTTAAATAAAGAATAGCCGGTTCGTCCTTTTGGACTGGTTTGGTATTAGTTGGCGAACCAACATAAAAAAGGCGATAGCCGGCAAAAACTGATGCCGCCAAAACCAAAACAACTCCGATAATTGAAAAAAATTTTTTTGTTTCCATATACTCTAAATGATAGCATTTTCTAAAAAAACCAGGTATGCTTTAACCGATTATGAAACCAGCTAATCTACCACCACTTTTTATCGCCAGGCTTGAAAAACAATTCGGGGTAAGCGCGGCGAAAAACATCATTACGGCTTTCGGCGAAAAACGCTTGCCGACTTTTCGGGTTAATACGCTTAAAACCACCGACGAAGCGGTAATGGCGGTTTTACGTGAGGAAAATGTTGCCTACGAGCGCCTTAAGGATATTCCCCATGCTTTTCGCATCAAAAATCGAAGCGACGAAGAACTTTTGGAACACCGGCTTTGCCGCGAAGGGAAAATTTATCTGCAAGGAATTTCTTCGATGTTGCCGGTGTTGGTGCTTGACCCAAAACCAAATGAAGCGATTCTTGATCTTTGCGCTGCCCCGGGGAGTAAGACGAGTCAGATTGCTGCTTACCTCACCCCTACACCCCTCTCCTTCGCAAGGAGAGGGGAAATTTTAGCTTGCGAAGAAAACGAGGTGCGCTTTCAAAAACTGCAAAACACCATGCGGATTCAGGGAGCGGATTTTGTGGAAACAAAATTAATGGACGCTTCCCTGCTCTATAAAGAAAAGCCGGAGGCTTTCGATAAAATTTTGGCTGATGTTCCCTGCTCGGCCGAAGGACGCGTCAATACCCACGAAGCGCGTTCGTATTCTTTTTGGAGTGAGAAAAATATTATTGCTCATGCCAAAATTCAGCGCCGCTTACTTCGCTCGGCCGTGGCTTGCCTTAAACCCGGCGGCGTTCTTGTTTACTCCACCTGCACTTTGGCTCCGGAAGAAGACAGTGAAATGATTGAGTGGCTGCTCGCGACTTATCCCGAACTAAAAACGGAAAGCTTTAAGCTTCCGTTTGTTTCCACCCGACCCGGACCGGTTAATACTCAGTATGTTTTGCCGACTAAGGATAATGAGGGGCTGTTTGTGGCAAAGGTTAGGAAAATATAACGGACTGTTATTGATTTTATCTAGCGAAAAACTTCCTGCCTTTATTCCCAAACTCTGTTTTTATTCAATTCCTCTTTTTCTCTGAACGCCCGTTCCAGGTCAATATCAAACCGGTTGGCGATTGTGCATATAAAAATTATAATATCGGCCAATTCCTCATCAACTGAACCGAATTTGGAATTGTGATCTACCTTAGCCACTTTATTTATTTTTCTGATGGATTTAAACAACTCGCCAGTTTCTTCGCCTAAAAGTAAACATTTTTGAAAAACATCTTCTTTATCAAAACCTCGCTCTATCTCCAGTTCCCGAACATATTTTTGTAAATCTTTTAATGTCGGGTTTTCTTTTAATGTTAAATTTGACATAAATTTTTAATTATTTCCAACAACATCCCGGAATATCTGAAGTTACGAAGCAATTTGGGTGGAGCGAAGTGGAACCAGATATACCGTGTTAGGCGATATTTTATTTTTCAATTGTTTTATCTTCGATCTCTATTAAAAGTTTAATGTATTTTACGGCAGTACTGTTGTGGATGTTGGCAAGTCGGACTGGCGTCATAAGCCCATTGTGTTTTGGAAGATTGTCTAGTGTTGTTTCAATCAATGTTTTTAGTTTTGTAAAATCTTTTTTACATTCATCTGGCACTGATTCAATTGGCATAGGCAGAAGTTCATTTGCCTGACTAGCCAGTCTACGACTTGCCGCCTCCTCGTGTGTGGCAATCCTGTAGTTAATTATTGGGAGTTTATAATAACCTTTCATAAAGCTTATTGAAAAATAAAATTTAGCCTGATCGACGCGCGTGGGCGACGCCCGACCGAGATGCCGCCGCGGATTTTGCGTAACTCATCTTTCTCCGCATTGTCTTTGTGTAAAAAGATCAAGCTGCCTGCCCACCAAAAGCTTCGCTTAACATAGACATGGCTTCGTCGGCCTCGGCGGTTGGTGGAACATGCGTGGCCATAACTGAAACCGGCGTGCCCAATATATCGGACAACAAATTATCAATGTTGTTTTTATTTTTACCGCGATTGACGGTTTCGGCGTGCAAAGCAAAAGCAAACTGCACTTCGATTTGATTGCCGGTAATTTTTGTAATGTCAGCATTTTTTAAAATTAAAAGAAGTGAAGGATTTTTGTCTTCCAGCCGCTGGCATAATTCATTCCATTTACTGCGAACTTCTTCAACACTAATTGATCGCGTTGGCAAAGTTACCTTTGGCGGTTCGATGATTATTTCTGATTTCACCGGCGGTGTTGGCTTTCTTACCTCACCCCTACCCTCTCCTTGTAAAGGAGCAGGAGGAGTTGGAGCGGTTGGAGTAGACGGAGGAATCTTTTTTTCAGAAGAAACTGTCACGGCTTCTGGATGACAAATTTTCATGGCCGCGAGTTCGGCAGACAGTTGCGGAATAGCATCGTTTTTAGCCGAACGTCGCGCCGCCAAAAATAATTCGATGGCATTGGTGAGAGCGTTAACCGACCAAGTTTCGGTTAGCGAACCAACGCGCTTAAGCGCTCCGGCTTCATAAGCTTCCTGGAAACGCTCGAGCCCACCGAGTTTGGCAAATAATACCGTGCGCAGAAGCGAAACGACGTTATCGAGAAATGACGGCACATCCATGCCTTGCTCTACCCCTTCGTTTAAAATGCGAATGGCCGCGGCGGCATCATTTTTAGCCAAGCCTTCAACAAATTTTAAAACCGTTTCCGTGTAAGCCACCGGCAAAACCAACGAAGCTTCATCAAGTTTGATTTCTTTTTCGCCCAACGCGAACAGTTGCCCAAGTAAACTTTCGGCGTCACGCTCGCAGCCTTCGGAGTGACGAGCAATTTCATACAAAACATCTTCGTCAATTTTTACTTCTTCGGCTTTGGCAATGTCTTTCAGCCGGCTAACAATTTCCGCTGGCGTAAAGCGGCGAAAATCAAAGCGTTGGCAACGGCTAACCACCGTGGCCGGCACTTTGTGAATTTCGGTGGTGGCCAAAATAAAAATGGCGTGCGCCGGCGGTTCTTCTAATGTTTTCAAAAGCGCGTTAAAAGCCGCGGTTGACAGCATGTGGACTTCGTCAACAATATAAACCTTAAATTTTCCCTTGTTGGGCGCGAAACGCACGCCATCAATTAACTCGCGAACGTTATCAACACCGGTATGCGAAGCGGCGTCGATTTCAAAAACATCAAGAGCTGATCCGCCGGTCGTTTCCTTACACATTGAACATTCGTTGCAAGGCTCAAAACCTTTTTTGGACTTATCCGGTTTTTCACAATTAACTGATTTAGCCAAAAGACGTGCCACCGTGGTTTTACCAATACCGCGCGGCCCGGTAAAAAGATAAGCATGAGCCACCTTGCCGGTTTTAAGCTGGTTTTGAAGAGTTTTTTTTACATGTTCCTGTGCCGTGACCTCGGCAAAGGTCTGGGGGCGATAAGTACGGTAAAGTGTAGGCATATTGTGGCCCTATTGTATCAAAGGGGGTGAAGGGGTGAAAGGGGGTGAAGGGGGATTAAAGGGAAAACAAAAACACTCGGGAACCCGAGTGTTTTTTGTCTATTTGTTTTTATTGCGAGGCAATCACCGTATCCCAATCTTGATCATTGGCAGCGACGAGGTCGTCACCAAAGCAATAGCTGGACCAGAAGGCTTCGGAGACGTCTTTGACGATTCTGGCCCAGTCTGGACCGTACATGTCGATGGCTAGTTCTTCCGAGGTTAACCAGCGGAGACAGCCTTCGGAATCAATGGAATAGACTTTGGTAATGGAAGGAAATTTAATTAGAGTTGAACCCGGACGATAAGTCACCATGGGGCCGAGTGGAATGTTGGACATAGTGACTGAGTCGATGGTCTTGATGCCATAGAAAGTGGAGAACCAAGATTTGTATACCTGTTCGTTAGGGAAAGCGTGACGGCGCTTGTCGAGGCCGATGTAATAGACAGCGGAATCGAATTGGGTGGTCGGGTCGCCATCATCAGGCAGTTTAACCAGAGTGCCAATGGAAACTTCTTCCGGAAGATCCGGGAAGATTTCCCAGACCCCGTTCTTTTCCGCTTCGTTGATCCAGCGGTCACCAAGAACACTCTCTAGTGCCATACCGATAAGACTTATTTGTTCGGCGGCTTCCTCTTCGGTGGGGATTTCTTCGGCCGGAGTTTCCTCATCGATTGGTGTGGTCGTGACAAACGTGGTGAACGGAATTATGTCAGAGGTTAGGATAGAGGCGAGATCAGTGCCTTCGATTCTGATGAAGCCGTTGGTGACAGATTGGTTGGGAATAGACCAATAATAAGAGCCGGAGTTGACTAAGTTGTCTTCAATTGTTTGATAGGAGACTCCGCCGTCAGTGGAATAGGCCAGGTTAACGAAACCAAAGGTGCCGGTGGAAGACCAGGTGATGGTTTTAAAGGAACCGGCGATTAGTTGTTCGTTATCGGTTGGCGAGGTTAGGTTAATTGTGCTGGGGGTTGTGTCACCGGTGGATGGAGTTGGTTTGCTTCGACGATCATCGTTGGCAATGGTTAAGGTATGGACTGTGGTGGCCCCGGTCGAAGCATTGGTCGGTGAACCAATGGTGGTGATGACGGTTTCATCGGTTTCCACCACAGCGTCTTCGATAATAGTGACCGTGACATCGGTGGTGGTTGAACCAGCCGAGATGGTCACGGGGCTGGCGGTGATGGTGTAGTCAGTACTGCTGCCGGTGGCTGTGCCGGTCATGGTGTATGGAATAGTGACAGTTAGACCAGAGGCAGCACTAAGTTCGGCAGTGATGGTGGCCGTGGTGGCGTCTTCGGTCACGGATTGAGAGGAAGTGGTCCAGGAAACGGTTGGCGGATCGTCGTTGTCGGTGATGGTATAGGTATCGGCAGTATAGGTGCCGGCTGTGACGTTGGAGTAGTCGTTAAGATGAAGACTAAAGGTTTCGTTGTTTTCGTCCAAAGCGTCATTGCTGATGGTGATGTTAACGGTTTTAGAAGTATCACCGGGACTAAAGGTTAAGGTTGAGGAAATTGCCGTGTAGTCAGTACCGGCCGTGGCCGTGATGGCGTGCGTGGCACAGGTGGCGGTAATTGTTCGACCGGAAGCGGCAGATAATGAAACGTTAAAAGCGGCTGGAGACGTTGCTTCAGAACCAGAGGCAGTGTTGCTATCGAAAGTAATGGTCGGGGGATCATCATTGTCAGTGATGGTTAAAGCTCCGGTGGTGTCAGAAATCGTGGCGTTAACCGGAACGGAAAGAGTGATGGTGACTGTTTCATCATCTTCGTCCAAGGTGTCATCAGAGAGAGTGATAGTGAAGGTCTTGTCACCGGTGGCGTCAGCCGCCCAGGTCAGGGTGCCGGAGGTGGCGGTGTAGTCAGTGCCATCAAGAGCTGTGCCGTCAGAGGTGGCATAGTTAACCGAGGTGCCGAGGTATGAACCACCGGTCATGGTGACCGTGACCGTACCCGGACCGGCGTTTTCAGCAACAGAAACATCAGCCACGGCAATGGTTGGGGCGGCATCGTTATCGGTGATGGTAGCGGTGTGAACATCAGTGGCCCCTTTAATACCATTAGTCAGTGAACCCATGGTGACAACCACGGTTTCGTCCAGTTCATCGATAACATCATTGGTCACGGTGATGGTGACATTGCCGGTGGTGCTGCCGGCTGTGACAACCAGCGGACTGGCCGTGATGGAATAGTCTGTTCCCGAACCAGTGGCCGTACCGGTCACTGTGTACGGAATCGTGACATCAAGAGCGTATGAAAAAGAAAGCGAAGCCGTGACCGTCAGGCCGCCGGCGTCTTCTGCACCAGATTGGCTGGCGGTGGTCCAGTTAACCGTGGGCATACCAATGTATGTCAGGGTGAGGCTGTTGAGTTCAACTTCTTGGGTGGTGTCGGAAATAAGGAAAGCTTTGAAATAGAATTCACCATCGCCGATTTCTGAGGTGAAGTCATATAGGTATGCATCAACTTGAGCAAGAGTGTTGTACTGAGAGGTTTCGGTTGTCACAGCGACCCAGGCCGAACCGTTGTGATAGTACCAGTTGGTACCATTGTTAGAAACAGTATAACCAATTGATCCTTCCACTGTTCCGGTGGTGGCCCCGAGACCATAGAGTTCGTTGTATATGGGGTGAGTGCCGGCTGTGGAAGGAGCAACAGAAATCTCATCAAAAGACGCAACACTTTCAACACCGCCTGGAACAACGGTTGGTTCGGTAGCGGCATATTTGCGAATTCTAAAATCATCCCATTTAACGCCGGTTGAAGTTGAATAATTATAAATTCCAACGTATCCAGTGCCCCAAGAGGCTTCTGTCCAAGAATTATAGGTTGCTAAATTTGTCCTCGCTTGATCAGAAAAAAATCTTGTACTAAGAGTCGAACCAGCAAATGTTTCCTGCATATACATCCAAACATTGTCGGTGTATGTATAAGCTAATTCATTTATGGCCGCGCCCCAAGCCGTCGCTACCCGACGATGAAAATAGTGGTTGTTGGGAACATGCCTTTTAATCGTGGCGTACGTATTGTCGGCGTTAACTTTTGATTGAGAACGGTGAATAGCGCCGTTATCAAGAGCTGGGGCGTAATACATACTGTAATCCATCACATAATCAGAAAACATCGATGCTGTATCTGCCAACAAGAAACAAAACGAAGAACTACAACTAGCTCCGCTCACAAAGTTCAATGTGCCGCCCGTTGTGTCAAACGAACCGATAGCAGTCCATTTACTCAAATCTCCACTAAAATCATCAAAAAAATCGAAAGTATTTGTACCATTGCTTACGCTGCTTGCCCCACTATTCCCATAATAAAGATAAATATTTGTAGAAGAAGAGGCACCGATTGTTGGAATTTCCACCCAGAACGTGGCAACAGAAGAATCTGTTTTTGTTTCTAACCAATAGTCAAGCAACGTGGTACCGTCGGATGAGGCAAAGCGAACATCGTCAAAATCAGTTTGCATTGAGGAATTATATGGAACATTTATTTTGACCTGAAAATTTGTTAATTCCGAAGCAGTCTCGTTAAAAACACTAAAAGCCTGGCGATAGTTCCAATCCAATAACACTGTGCTAGCTTCATTACCCCAAGCAATCGCAGGATCAGAAGATGTTATCTTTCTTACAAGAATCCAGTCATGGTTCCAAGAAGCAGGATTATATGTGCCAACCCAAATATTGGTAAACCCGGAAAAGGCTGAAGAAGTGGTTGAAAACGTTGCTTTCCCGTCCTTAAGGGCATTTAAACTTGTACCTAGCCACTTGAATGTATAACGATAGTAAGTCCCAACGCTTGCGGTATCGCCTTTATTGTATGTGCCATCGACACGTACTCCGGAAACGTGAGAACGAACCCACGACCAAGGCGTTCCTCCATTACCAATCCAAAACGCCCCATGCCCATCATTCGGACCGACGTTATCAGGACCAATCGTTGTAGTGTTTCCAAAGAAATATGTTGTACATTCCCCAACTGCGGCTGGCGAAACATAGGATTCAATGGCATACCCCAGTGTAGATGAAACGGTTTTTGATCCAATCAATGTATTGTAAATTGCACTACCAGTACTAGTAGAAGAAACTCTTAAATGGTTTCTGCTATTTACGCTCCTTACCTTTGCCTCGCCGCTGCCACCAATAACAGAAGCAACCCAACTTCCCTGACCATTGATGTTTGAATCTACGGCGTAACTTTCAAAATCATCAAAAAAATCAAATGTATTCGCGCCATTACTGGCACTGCTTACACTTGTGTTTCCGTAATACATGTAAATCGTAGCAGTAGTGGAAGCCCCTATGGTTGGCACCTCAACCCACACGATTGCTTTTGATGAATCGGTTTTACTTTCTAACCAAAAATCAATTGATGTTGATCCGTCAGACGAAGCAAACCTAATATCATCGAAATCTGCCTGCATGTCGGAGTCATACAAAACATTGAGCTTAACCTGATAGTTAGTTAACTCCGTAGCTGTGGTATTGGTAATGGTAATTTCTTTGCGCTTAGCATAACCGGGATATTGAGCCCCTCTATAAACCCCAGCTCCCAAATCTTTTAGTCTGGCTAAACTATTCCCCGAAGCATCCAACTCAACATAAATATCATTAAAATCATAATTGTCGGCGACAACGCCCTCATCAAAATCCCAAGTAGTACTGTTACTAGTTCCACCGAATTGAGTTGTAAAAGTTATAGCGGTAGACCAGCTGCTATCACCAAAACTATTGGTATAACGTACACATGCCTTATATGTTGTGCTGGCAGTTAGAGCTACTCCGACGGTAATGGAAGTTAAATTAACAGCATCGTGTTCTGATTCCCAAACAGCAGTGCTTGAACAAGTATCCGAAGACGCCACAACTTTCCAATCAGTTGAAACGTGGGCAACATCGGAAACATAAGTAGAACCGGTAATGGTCGGAGTTAAACTATTGTTATAAGAATTACTAAGAGGGTTGGAAATTGTTGGAGATGTTGGAGGAGTTTCTAAAACTAGTGTCGCGGTTCCACCTCCACCCGCTATACCAACCGTACCGGTAATAACACTCATTGATCCCGAATGTGAATCGGCTGAACAAGTAATATAAATACGTCCACCGCCACCGGCGCCATCACCCGCAGTCTTCCCTCCGGAACCATCAGCGGTAATATTTGCTGTACCGGACAGTGTTCCCACTATGTCTAACCACACTGATCCGCCAGAACCGCCGCCCCAGTTTTCCCAAGAATTTCCAAAGGTCATTTCCGTTCCACCATCAGCGGTAATTTCTCCACCAACTGCTAAATTTCCACCAACTGTTAACTTAATGGCACCGCCGCCGGATTTTCCACCGGTTGTTGTTCCATTATTTCCACTTCCGCCTGATCCAATATTGGTTGGCGCTGTTGCCGAACCATAGGTAGCACCGCCGGTATCCCCGCCATCAGATGTTGCACCACCGCGACCTCCGTATCCACCACCAGATCCATAGGTTCCGGCGTCGACCCCGGCACCAGTCCCATATCGCCCTGTAAATCCATAGCCATCAACATTCACTGTACCAGTCGCTCCGATAGTAAAATCTCCGGTTGTTGTGAAATCTATTTTGTATGTTTCCGCTGTGGAATTTAATGAATGGGTCATTGTGCCGTTTACAACAACCGAAGTAACACTTCTTGTTGTGTCTGCATAAAATCTTGCCCCGGTAGGAATAACAAGATTCGTCAACAATGAATTCCACGTACCTCCTTGGTCGGTAATATCTCCGCCAGTCCAGGTATTTGTTGTTGAAATAATTGTTGTATCCGAATTTAATAAAAGGTCGCCGCTGTTAGAAATGGTAACGGTATCAAAAGTAAAAGATGCGGGAGTTCCACTGTTTGTAAGAACGGTTCTACCGCGGTTATATCCAATTACTGAACTGGTATAATCGTGGCTATTATTATCAATCACTAAATTGTCGGTGCCATCTTTATCGTTCCAATAAACTGTTCCAGCACCACCAAATCTAACACCGCCCGTGATCCACCCACCATATGCTGTCGGTACTAGTGTCGAAGAATTTGTGGTGTAATGAATTGCAATACGACCACCGCCACCGCCCCCACCATTGGCATGACATGGGATTCCTCCATTCGCTGTCATTGAACCGGCTCCGGAAAGCGTGCCGGCATCAAGATAAATTGACCCGCCGGATCCCTGACCGGCTCCATCACAATAGATCGTGCTCCCCGTGAACGCATTGACATTTATCGACCCTGAAACATCTAGTTCGCCCCCGACAGTAAGTTGGATAGCACCACCACCGTAAAGCGTTTTCGCATCCGTTGCCCAACCAATATAGCTTCCTCCACCACTTCCCAAATCTGTTGGAGCAGTAATTGATCCATAGACGTTTCCGTAAGAAGTGTTCACCCCATACCCTTGCCCTCCATATCCCGCACCAGAGTTTGTACTGTATCCTTTTCCCGTCGCATTCCCTTGCTGACCCACAAAACCCTTCCCGTAAGCAGTTACGGAACCCGAAGCAGAAATCGTCATGTCCGTGGTAACGGTCAAATTCATGCGATATGTTGCCGTGGAATAATTTTGCGAGTGTGTAAGAGTTCCATCGACCGTCAAACTATTTAACGTGCGCGCGTAATCTGCATAAAACATTGATCCGGTTGGAATGGTCATGTCAACACTGCTACCCAGCAAATCATTCATGACACCTCCACGATCCGTAATATTCCCTCCGGTCCAGGAAATTGTGGTGTAATCGATGGTAGTATCTGCGGTGAGTAATAGGTGGCCATCGTTGGAGAGGGTGAGTGAATCTACTGTCAGAGAAAGAGGAGTGCTTGTTGGGGTAAGTGGGGTTCGCGCAAGCCATGCATCGTACGTTGCATTATCGTGGCTATTATTATCAATTTTTAAATCACCATTCGCGTCATCGTTATCTTTTTCATAAATCGTTCCTGCCGCCCCGATATAGTAATTCGATGCCTGATATCCACCATATGCAGTTACCGTGCCCGAATAAGTTGAAGAATCGTAATAATATGCGATTCGTCCTCCACCTCCGCCCCCAGCTCGAAGCTCCCCATTTACTGCATTTCCACCACCAGCAGTCATCGCCCCTGCGCCCGCCATTGTTGTAACATCCAAATAAATTGACCCCCCAGCACCAGCTGCGGAACACCAATCGTTGCTTGCATTGCTCCCAGAAGCAAGAATGTCTCCCGTCACGGTCAATGTCGTGCCAATAGTTAATTTCACTGCCCCACCCCCTTGCCCACCGCTTCCGCAGCTGCTATTTCCACCGCTCCCAAGCGTAATTGGGGCTGTAATGGAACCATAAACTCCTCCACCTGTTCCATCACCTGGTCCGCCCTGGCCACCATGCCCACCCGCAGCACCTTGTCCACTACCAGTGCCGGTTCCATTCCCTTTTGTAAAACCCCGACCGGAAACATCAATTGAACCGCCTGCAGCAATTTCTGCCGTGCTGGTCGTCTCTACATCCAAATCATATGTTGCTAGGTTCACATTGTTTGAATGTGTGAGCACCCCGTTCACGAGCAATGTCGTCCAAGCACTGGCTCCAGTATAATTCCCATTGGCATAGAAATAGGAACTCGCTGGGATCACAACATCCCCGGTCGTTACGGTATTTAGCGTTCCTCCGCTATCTGTTATGTTTCCACCGGTCCAGGTGAGCGTCGTATAGGTAAGTGTCTGTCCAGACTGGATATCGATGTGACCATCATTGGAAATCGTAAGCGTTTTATAGGTCGCGGTGGAAAGATTTGTCTTTCCAATCGCCGTATCGCTCGTGGTATTGTCCTTTGAATTATTATCGATTGTTAAATCACCATTGGGCTGTGCGTTATCCTTAACGTAAATTGTTCCAGCCCCACCATAATAAGTGTTACTCCCGAAGGATCCCGTATATGCGGTTAAACCTCCTGAATAGGTTTTTGTGTCGTAATACATGGCAACGCGACCCCCACCCCCATGACCGCCTCGTAATTCTCCGTTTGTGTCTGCTCCTCCATTTACAGAAATTGTTCCGGCCCCTGAAATTGTTCCTGCATCCAAATAAATCGACCCACCTGAACCGGCGCCAGCACACCAGGCAGTGCCATCGCCTCCGACGGCTGAAATACTGCCAGCCACGCTAAGTTCCCCAGCGACATGCAATCGAACGGCACCAGCTCCATGCCCTGACGAAGCGCCACAATATGAGTTTCCACCGCTACCCAAACTAACCGGTGCTGTGATTGAGCCATAGGTTGTACCGCTTGTTCCGCTTTCCCCTCGGCCGCCCTCACCACCAAATCCTCCTCCGGAAAAGTTATTTCCTCCGACACCTGTCCCATATCCCTCTGTGTATCCTTTTGCGTCCACATTAATTGTTCCTGTGATTGTGGCACCTCCAGTTTGTACATCAATATAAACTGAGCCAAGCACCGAGGTTGTTGAACCAGCTGTATGAGTAATCGTTCCGTTCGCCGCCACAGTCAAAGCCCCGGCGTCGATAATAAGTGCTCCCGCAGTCAGCGCATCGTAATCAAAATTCAAAACTGTCGCGTTTGTGCCGCCAACGGTCAAAGAATTAATCGTCGTCGTTGCATTGATATTAATTGTTTCAGCGTAATCAATCGTTACGTCATCAGCATCGGTCGGCACAGCGTCGCCTGACCAGTTGGCTGCGGTTTCCCAATCATTGTTGGCCCCACCACTGTCCCAAGAGACAGCCGCAGCAAGAGTCGGGCTGGCTCTGAAAAACAAGAGAGCCACAATAAACAAAAAACTAACCGAAAAAAATCGGTTTATCCAATTAGGATTATTCCTTTTTAGCGCCATAAAATTTGATTCTATTTTAGCACAAAACAGAAAAAACTTCTGAGTTTATCCACAAACAAAAACACCCGAAATTCCCGGGTGTTTATTTGTATGTTTGTTATTATCGCGAGGCAACCAGATCATCACCGAAACAGTAACTGGACCAGAAGGCTTCGGAAACGTCTTTGACAATCTCGGCCCAGTCTGTGCCATACATGTCGATAGCTAGTTCCCTTGAGGTTAGCCAGTGAAGGCAGCCGGTGGAATCAATGGAATAAACTTTAGGAACTGAAGGAAATTTAACCAAGGTTGAACCGGGACGATAAGTCACCATTGGTCCCAAAGGAATACTGGCCATAGTGGTTTGATCAACGGTTCTGATGTCGTAGAAGTCGGGAAACCAGGTTTTATAGACAGATTCATTGGGAAAGGCGTGGCGACGTTTATCGACCCCGACGTAGTAAACGGCAGAATCGAATTGAGTGGTGAGGTCGCCATCATCAGGCAGTTTGATGAGTGAACCAATGGAAACTGTTTCCGGAAAGTCGCCGAAAACTTCGGTAATACCTGATTCTTCGAGATTAATTTCCCAGCGGCCGCCGAAGACACTTTCTAGCACCGCACCAATGATACTTATCTCTTCTTGAACATCCTCTTCGATTGCTTCCGTAAAAATAGAAAACTCTGTGATCTCGGTATCGAGAATTACTATTGAGTCAGTTAACTCCAATTTAAAAATAATTTTAGTGCCGGAAAGATTACTAGGTGTGGTCCACTCGTAGGTTTCGGTGTCAGCGGCCGGCCCGACAATTTTTATATAGGTTTCCCCATTGTCCAGGGAATACCAAAGATTGATTAAATAGCCGATCTTAGTTGACAACCAAGAGAAGCTGGTCGCTTCGCCAGTCTTTATGGTTGTAGCTGTAGGAAAGTTCTTTTGAATCACGGCGAAGTTTGACAATTGAGCTGGCGTGATTGAACCGCTGCCGCTCGATGAACCCTTCTTGGTCGTCCGCGCACTAACAGAGCTTAAAGTTGATTCGTTTCCGTAATCATCGATGGCAAATATTTTAAAGTAATAGGTTGTAAACGAAGAAAGGTTAGTAATTGTCGTGACAGCTGTGGTGGCTGTGGTCAGTGCCGCATCATCACTATTATCCCATTCCGCGGCCGTGCCGGTGAGACTATCAACATCACTTTGGTTTGTCCCATACCAAAGTTCGTAGTGGTCAAAATTGGTATCAGTGGCAGCCGTCCAGGTAACGGAGAGAGTATTGTAAGTGGACGTGCCGTAGGCTAGAGAAGCAAGACTGGCCGGGTCAACGTTATCTAAAATAAAATTCGAAGACGCGACCGCAGTGCCCGGGGCATGACTGTCATAAGGAGTCACACGGATTTGCGCATTTGAAACATTAGCCGTGGGAACATCGACCAACGAATTCCATTTAACAACCACGGTGTTGGCTCCAGAAGAGGTAGTGATATACGCTCCAGCCTTTCCCACTTGATACGTGGCCGAATTATCAATGTCCGGATCACCATAGGTGGCCGTGGTATCACTATTCGTGGTGCTTATTGTCGGATCACTCCAAGTTGAACCTCCATCAATACTGTATTCAATTTTTGCTTGGCAATTATCGTCATTGTCCGGGTCATCCAATGTAAATGTGACCGTCACTTCCCCACCTCCGTCCGTTGCCTCAACCCCACTGACGCCTGTAATCGTCGGATGCCAACTATCAAGTACAAGCGGATCGGCGTCATCCTTATCCGTACCATCAAAAACTCCCGCGGTGCCCGGATAACCGTCGTGATCCGCGTCAATATAAAAATAGGCCAAATAGACCTTACCGGCATCTGTATAAGCACCAACATCTACCTTATACGCGCCCACCAAAACATCCTCATAATGGTCGCCGTTTTCGTCTCCAATATTTGTCACATCAAACCCCAAAAGCCCGCCTAACTCTTCTCCAACAAATTTTACTCCGCTTACCGTTGTCCCGATGGTTGAGGCAAGGATGGGGCTTGTAAGCACCTGATTGCGATAAACAATGTACATTGCTCCATAACTATCCGTAATTGCCCCGCCATTATCATTGGATGTTGCGGTCACAATATACTCTTTCAGTCCATCATTATTGATATCTGCGGACGTAAAATAATTTCCAAACCGATCGCTTTCCCCTTCGCCCACGAATTTCAATCCTGAAATGGTGGTACCCACGCCACTTAGCGCATTTGCTCCTGTAAAACGCGTCGCGGCCCCGAAGATCAAATAGTTCACGCCTACATTGCTAATAGCTCCGTTGTCAGCCGCATTTGCAAAAATACTAAAATCGCCATAAGCATCCTCGTTGAAAAATCCGCCCATGATATCGTTTCCCGAGGAATCATTTAAGACTTCTCCATAAAATGATGCCCCAGTCACACTTCCGCCAACATTTGAAACATCCACCGGACTCACTAACGTTTGGTTGCCATAAATGAGATAAGTCACCCCAACGTCTGCGATTCCACCATAATGTGCAAGTGTTGCACTCACAAGCACATCATCATAGCCATCCCCATCAACATCAATCATGCGAACCCCTTTCCCAAGTCGATCTCCGGCCGCGGCTCCAACAAAAGTAACCCCGGCAATGGAGCCCCCGACATTTGACAATGCGTTCGTGCCACTCAAACGTGTATCATCCCCGTAAATCAAATATCCTGCACCTCGTTGGGCCAATCCGGTGGCATAAAGGATACCGCTCACCAAAAGATCATTGTACCCATCATTGTTAAAATCACCTGCAGACAATCGTGAGCCGGCCTGTTCCTGTGCGACTGTTCCATAGAATGTCGCGCCGGCGATCGTTGTGCCAATATTGTTTGCACTATACGTTCCACTCAAACCTTGCCCGCCATAGACTAAAAAGGCAAGCCCGTTATCTAAAATACTATTTCCTTCTCCTCGTTCAGCCCCAAAAAGTAAATCATCTATTCCATCTCCATCCACGTCGCCGGCATTAATAATTTCTTTCCCCATATAGGCAATCCCATTTGAATCTGTCGCCCCGGTAATTTTTACATCCGCATCCGCTATTGACATCGATGTCCAGGTCGAACCATCCCCATAGATGATATAAATTGCTCCAACTTCCGCACCTACCGTCCCTTCAGAAATTACACCAATAACAAGGTCATCGTTTCCATCGTTGTTGAAATCCATCATCTCTGAACTAAAGCCCGCCCAATTGTCCGAGGCGTCTCCGTCAAAATGCACAAAATCCGTAACAGGACTGGCTCCATAAGCGACATTCCAAACCAAAAAAAACAGCGAGAATGAAAATAAAAACAAACCCGTGTACAATGATATTTTCTTAAAATTATTAGTCCAATACATACACACGACGTTAGTATAATAAAAAAATTATTTCTTCACCACGTTCTCCACGGCTGCCCAAACGCTGGGCGTATTTTTCGGAACCAAAACGACAATTTCGTCGCCCGGTTCACCGTGAAAAAAGGTGACACTGGCTGTTATAAGTTTATAATTTTGTTCGCCGATCATGGCGACAAATGTTCCAACCGAGGCATCAAAAGCCAACTTGCCTACCAAACGAGCGCGTTCGATGGGGCCAATTTGTTTAAACAAGAAAGTACCATCGCGTTTAATGGTGAGTTTTAACATGTCACCCTCAACCAGGCGAGATTTGGAGGCATAGTTGGGCGGTACAGCATAACTTTTGCCATCAGAACCAATCATGGCTTGGCCATCAAAGACGCCTTCAATTACGCGGGATCCGGAAATATCATCAAGTGTATGCTCGGCTTCTTTTTTTGAAGCCACCAGTTTGGCAAAATCAGTGTTCGCTTCCTCGATATTTCCTCCATCGAGTAAGTCAATAACATTCCCCAAATTTTCGTGGAGTTGCTTTAAAATCTTTTTTGCCAAAGCCAGACGCGGGTCAGGTTCGCTTTTACGCGGCGCTTCCTCCGGTTCTGGCTCGAAACTAAAATCATCTTCCAACAATTCGTCGTCGTTCATAATTTTGTTTTTGTTTTATAAGGCTGATTCGCCAACCGGATTCAAGTCAGCTTCGGGCGAATTTGCGCCACCCAAATTGGCACGCTCCATGATTTCCGCATTAACCAAAGCCTTGTCGCGACCATATTTGAGCCGTGAAAGTTCAAATATAGCTTTTTTCAATTCAGGGTTACCTCTGGGTAGGTTCTTGTTAAAAGTCGAGAGTGTGAAAGGTTTTACAGCCGTGTTATCGACAATCATTTTGGTGTACCAGGTAAACTTTTCCGAGTTAATCAAATCATAACCGGAAAAATACGGTTCGTATATTTTTTGTAAAATCTCCGTGTCTTCCGGTCCAACGCGAGCGACAAAGGTTGTGCCAACGTTACCAAGCACAGCGTCGCGCACCTCGGCTTTGCCCTGGTTATCAACCAACTGGTTCAAATACTGGTGAGCCATGACCAGACACAAACGATATTTGCGAGCCTCAGACAAAATAGTGGCAATGGAATTGGTGACAAAGTTTTGGAACTCGTCGATGTACAAATAGAAGTCTTTGCGTAGACTTTCGTCCATGTTAGCTCGGCCAAGGGCGGTCATTTGCAGTTTAGAAACGATAATCAAACCGAGCAAGTTGGCGTTAATTTCCCCAACCAAACCTTTGGAAAGTTTAACCAAAAGAATTTTATTGTTATCCATGATTTCGCGGAAATCAAAACTGCTGTGCGACTGGCCGATAATATTACGGACCATTTCGTTTTCGACAAAGCGGCCAACTTTGGAAATTAAGTAACCCAACATTTCTGATTTATGAAAATCAGAAGTTTTGGCCATTTCTTTATCCCAAAAATTGCGAACCATCGGATCTTTTAATTTGGCGATCCACTGATCAGCATATTCTTGATCGGTAAACATGCGCGGAATTTCGGCCAAGGTGCCGGGATTTTCTTCATCAGCCATTAAGGTCAACATGACGTTGCGCATTTGATGCTCAAACATCGGGCCAATCATGGACGGATCAGTAACAAGTTTGTAGAAAATAGAAACCATTTCTTGGCAAACGAAATCTTTTTGATCTTCGGTCTTGGCTTCCAACATGTTTAAACCAACCGGACGATCGGTATCAGCCGGATCGAAAATAATAACGTCATCAACGCGCTCTTTGGGAATACTACCGGCGATACGATCAACCAAATCGCCGTGCGGATCAATCACGCACACTCCACTGCCATTTTTAATATCCTGCAAAATCATGGAAGTCATGAATTCCGTTTTACCAGTACCAGATTTACCGATTAAATACATGTGACGCTGCCGATCACCTTTTTTAATGTAAATTGGCGTTTTTTTGCCGCGATAAAAATTGCTACCAAGAAAAATATTTTCCTCGGCCGGACCTGGAATTTCCGACGGAGCTGCCCCGCGACGCGCCGCCATCCACTGAATGTTCGGCGTTTCGGTGGTCGGTAACGGCAGGTGCCACAAACTGGCCATTTCCTCCGTATTTAAAACAACTTTGTAACGCTCTTCAAAAGTTCGATAAATAAACCGTCTAACCATGCGTTCCTTGCTGCGTGGCACAGCTTTACCAAAAGCGTTACCGAATTGATAGGTACTGTACTGCGAAAAAGCCGTAAACAAGTTGGCCAAAGTCGCTTCGGCCCGTTCCGGACTTGGCGTGGAGACAATTAAACGAATATTGGCGTCCATGCCGGCTTTGCTAGCTTTTTGTTCAATACTTTTAATAGCCTCTTCGGTTGTCGAAGAAACTCTAAACGATTGTTCTTGTTGTGGTTTTGTCGGTTCATTTTTTAGAAATGAAAAAAAGCCATCTTTAGATTTTCCCGGGGTGTGGCCGGCCATGGCTTCGTCAAACGAAGCCCCTTGTTGTAAACTTTTGGCCACGGCCAAACCTTTTTTGCGCCAACTGGCTCGTGCCGAGCGAACCACATACTGAATAACCACACCTTCACCATCTTCAATTTTTGATAAAGCGTTGGTTAGGGCGTTTAACGGATCGGTCTCCATTTTTTGGTAAGTCTTAATGGGAAAACCGACCGGTCGTTTAAAAGTTAGGTACATTCCAGCCACCGTGCCGGTGGGCGAAAAAATATTGTAATCTTCAACTTGTTCCAAGTGAGCATCGGAATAAACCGCGGAAATCTGTTCCTCCAGTCGTGATTGTAAAAATTTTGGAATAGCCACGTAAAAATAAATCATTTTATCTTTAGCGACGATTTCAAAAGCCATTTCATCGGTTCGACCGAATAACCAATGCTTAAATTTTTTCTGGGCTTTAAGACCGCCGACGGCAGCAAATAAAGATTCGGCTATGGCTACCTGCTGGCGAATTTGTTCGATATTAATCTCCTTAGTCGCTTCCTCGGCCCGCCGAAATTTTGGAATAGAAATTTGTAAAACCACTAACTCCAACCCACCCGTCCGCCCATGCACACGCCGCAATAAAAAGAATCGGGCAATTAATAATCCAACAAAGGCTAATCCGCCAATCACTAACACCGACAAAATAATCAATGCAAAAAACCCGTCGCTTGATGCCGCGACGCCCGGTATTGCGATTGTTGACTCTTCTTCGGCCAAAAAGGCCGCCCACAATGATAGAAACATGGCTTATAGTTTTCCTTCTTTCCGAAATTCTTCGGCGTTAAGAAGGATTTTATCTGTTTTTATTTTTGCTTCCTGCTCAAGGAAGAATTTATTGACCCCGGGAATCAACTTTAGCCATTCACTGATAAGTACGAGGATTTTTTTCATTCCCACTTTGGCTGATGATAAGATAATACGAATTTTAGAAGCCGTTTCTTCACCCTTGGCCTGAAATTCCTCCTGCTGCTCGGGGGTCATTTTCAAAAACAAATCAGTTAAATCTTCGGACAAAATGCTTTCAATTTCTTGAGTAAATTCGTCTTTAGCCACCGGCGGAACCGAGGCTGCAGCCAAAGTTGCGGCTGCTGGGGGCGGCGGCAATGGAGCCTCGGGAGTAGCAACAGGAGTTTCTTTCGGTTGTTCTAAAACTGGCGATACTTCTTTTGTTTCGGATACAACAATTTCCGGCGCCTCTTTTGGCGGCTCCGGTGGACCAATTAATTCTTGTGGGTTTTCTTTCTTGACTTCCTTACCCAACGGAGAATCCATACTTGATTATTTTAGCACACTTTTAATTTTTTGCCCCTGTGGAGAATCTTCGACAACAAAGCCAAGTGTGGCAATTTCATCGCGCAAGCGATCGGCTTCACCCCAATCCTTATTTTCTCTAGCTACTTCTCGTTGTTTTAATAAAACCAAAACCGCGTCGGGTGTTTCAACTTTCTTTCCAATGTATTTACCCAAATCAAGGCCAAATATTTTGTCGAATTCGAGCAAGGTCGCGGCTTTAACGGCCGTGGAACAACAAGAAGAATCACCAATCATCTCCCACATAACAGCCAAAGCTTGCGGGGTGTTCAAGTCGTCTTCAATGGCTTCAGAAAATCTTTTTCTGTATTCCTCGCAAATATCAGAAGTGGGTTCGTCCCAATCACGCACGGTTTCACGAAGTTTATTGAGAGCATTTTGTGCGGCTTGCGCGGCTTCAAAAGTAAAATTAAGTTTGGCGCGATATTGCGCGCCCAAACAAAAGAGACGGAAAGCCAAAGGTTCTATTTCCTTTTCTTCCAATTGTACCAAAGTATAAATATTTCCTAGCGATTTACTCATTTTGCCACCATCAAACATTAAAAAGGCATTATGCATCCAAACATTCGCTTCGAGCACACCGTCAGCCCCCATGGTTTGCGCGATTTCGTTTTCATGATGCACCGGAACATGGTCTTCCCCACCGGTATGAATATCAAACGGCACACCTAGATATTTTTTAGACATGGCTGAACATTCCAAGTGCCAACCCGGGAAGCCAACACCCCAGGGTGATTCCCATTCCATTTCACGCTTCGAATCAGCTGGTGAAAATTTCCACAAAGCAAAATCTGTGGCGTTCTTCTTTTTGCCCAACTCCACCCGGGCTCCACCTTGCTTTTCCTCGGCTTTTTGACCGGACAAACGGCCATATTCTGGCAGCTTTGATGTATCAAAATAAATCCCGTCAGTGGTTTTATAAGTAAAACCGTTTTCTTCGAGTTTCTTAACCAACTCAATTTGCTCAGCAATATGTTCAGTGGCCCGCGGATAAACCGTGGCCGACAAGATATTCAATTTTTCACGATCGGCCATAAACGCTGCTTCGTAAAATCGAGCAATGTCGTAAGCTGATTTTCCTTCACGCTGCATGGCCACGATCATTTTGTCTTCACCCTCATCACCATCGCCGACTAAATGACCGACGTCAGTAATATTAATGACCTGCGTAACATTAAAACCGTTCTGTTCCAAAGCTCGACGCAGAACATCGGAAAAAATATACGAACGCCAATTACCAATATGCGCAAACCAATAAACTGTCGGGCCGCAGGTATAAATGCGAGCATGGCCGGCGTGGAGGGATTTAAATTCCTCTTTTTGGCGAGTAAGGGTGTTGTAAAACTGAAACATATTTAAGGTAAGTAGGTGGTAGTGGGTAGTAGGTAGGCAAAAACTATTTTAAATTTTCATCAATGACTTCGTTGACTAGGGCGTCGGCTTCAAAATTTCGCTCGCGCATAATGTGGCGAGCACTAAATTTTTTAAAGGCTCGCGAAAGATTGTAAACCTCCAAAAATTTCTTGGCTAATTCCGGATTTTTCACTCGATATTCACCGCGAATCTGTTTCACCGCCAATTCCGAATCCATAACTAGTTCAACTTCTTCAACCTTAAGACGTTTGGCTTCGGTTAAACCCAAAATAATTGCGTCGTATTCGGCTTGATTATTAGTGGCATGCGGAAAAAACTTTTTTAATTTAGCTATAGTTTTTTCACCACCTTCATCGAGTGATTTGATAACGGCTCCTGACCCGGCCGGGCCGGGATTGCCGCGAGCGCCACCATCAGTATAGATTCGAATGGATTTGATCATAACTAGATTATTATATCATAGGCTAGAGCCGGGAGCTGGGAGGCGGATATTATTTAGATTCTGCCTCCCGGCTCGGGCCTCGAGCCTCAAGCCTTAAATCCACTACCTTCAACTGCAACTCACGATTTCCATTCCATTCATTAACACTGACATTGTAAGCCACGTCGATGATACCGCCAATTGATAAATTTGGCGCAATTGATCCAAAACCAAAGGCCACCATTTTTTTAATAATTCCGTCAGCCGGATCACGAACGGTCATTCGTAAATGTTTCCCTTCTTGCCCCATGGTTTCGTAACTAACCAGCTGAAGACCGCGGCTGCCAAAAAGTGGTTGTCGGTTCCCTTCACCAAAAGGGGCTAAACGACCAATGGCCGCTTCCAACTCCCAATTGATTGCTCCAAGTGGGGTAATTGCGTCGATAAAAATTTCCGAAACCAAATCTTCGACTTTCAATTCAGCTTCAGCAGTGGCAACCATGGCGGCAATTGCTTGTTTGTAACGCTCCTCACCAGTCGTGGAAAAACCGCAGGCCTGCGGGTGGCCGCCAAAACGGTCAAGAAAAGGCGCGGCGGCATTTAAAGCCTTCATAATATCAAAAGCCGGAATACTGCGACCCGAACCGGTAAATTTCTCGCCATCACGCGCCACAATAACCACTGGTCGCGCGTATTTTTCACAAAGTTTTCCGGCTGATAAACCAACCAGACCAGCTGACCAACCTTCGGCCGCGGCTGACAAAAACTTTTGTTCACCCGGTTCGCCAACCTGTGCCAAAGCCTCCTGGTAAATTTCTTCGCTCCGCTTTTGTCGCAAAACATTAGCCGCATGAAGTTGGGCGGCCAAAGTCCCGGCTTCTTGCTCATCTTCGGAAACCAATAAACGAAAAGCCGGATCGGCGTGATCCATTCGCCCGGCGGCGTTCAAACGCGGACCAATTTGAAAACCAATTGTCCAAGAATCAATTTGCTCAGTTTTAACGGCGGCTGCTTGAAATAATTTTTGCAAACCCAAACGCCGCGTCTTTTTCAAAACTAAAAGCCCATAGGTTTCCAAAACACGATTTTCTCCGGTCAGCGGCATAACATCAGTCACGGTGGCAATAGCCACCAGGTCGAGTAACCATTTCTCATATCCAGCTGGGAATTCCGCGCCACGCTTTTGTGCTTCAACAATCAAAGCTGAGGCAAACTTAAAAGCCACCCCAGCCCCGCATAAAACCTTGTTGGGATAAGGTTCACCCAGTACTTGTGGATGTAAAATTATTGCTTCTGGCAAAACCTCGGGCACCGCGTGATGATCGCAAATAATGGTTTCGAAACCCAGCTCTTTTCCACGGGCGATGGCATCGGCGTTGCTAATACCGCAATCAACGGTAATCAACAAATCAGTTTTATCGTGCTGGCGCAAATGTTCCGAGGTGGCAACAAACAATCCATATCCCTCGCGCTCACGGTGCGGAATGTAGGTGGTGATATTTTCGAAATCAAATTTAAAGGCTCGACAAATTTCACGCAGGGTTGAATAAACAACCGCCGTACCGCACACCCCATCAGCATCATAATCGCCATGAATGGTAATAACTTCTTTTTTTTCTAATGCGGCAAAGGTTCTAGCCACGGCTTCGTTCATTTGCTTAAACAAAAAAGGATCGTGCGTGTCGCGCGTCCAATCGGGCCCCAAGAAGATATCCACTTCGGCCTGCGTTTTAACTCCACGGTTCCACAAAAGCTGCGCTAAAACCGGCGATAATTCCGGAAACGCCATTTTTGCCTCCTCCGGCATTGCCTCGGCCACCCGCCACTTTTTATTTTCCATACTAGAACCCGTACATGACCATACTCATAATCATGGAAATAACGACGATAAAGGTAATAATGGTCCAGATTATTCTAGTTGTCTTGTTTTTCATATGTCTTGGGATTATTATAATTCAGTATGGAAGAAATAAAAAGGCCAAAAGTCGGCGTGGGGGTAATTATCAAAAAAGACGGCAAAATTCTTTTTGGTAAAAGAAAAAATGCACATGGTGATGGAACCTGGGCCCCACCAGGCGGACATTTGGAATGGTGCGAGTCACCCGAGGAATGTGCCATCAGGGAAACGGCGGAAGAAGCCGGGATTGTTATCAAAAATTTAAAGCCGTGGGTTTATACTAATGATTTTTTCGAAAAAGAAGACAAGCACTACGTCACGGTTTATGTAATTGCCGAATATGAATCCGGCGAGCCGCAAACTATGGAACCGGACAAATGTGAGGGCTGGGACTGGTTCGATTGGAATGACCTACCAAGACCGCTTTTTCTAACCACTGAAAATTTATTAAAAGCCGGACATAATCCCTTCGAATAATATGCCCGAAGAAAACAAAAAACCCGGCGTGGGTTTTGGGGTCATGATTTTGCGCGACAACAAAATTCTTTTAGGCAAGCGCCATGTTGATCCGGCCAAAGCCTCCAGTGTTCTGCACGGCGAAGGAACTTGGACCATGCCTGGCGGCAAACTTCATTTTGGCGAGACTTTTGAAGCCGGGGCCGCACGAGAACTCATGGAAGAAACTGGCATGGAAATCGGCACGACTAAGGTTATCAGCTTAACCAATAACATTGTTCCTGACGCTCAGTTTATTACCATCGGTCTATTAAGTGAAGATACCCTCGGCGAGCCGCAGGTGATGGAGCCCGACGAAATTACCGAATGGCGCTGGTTTTCTCTTGAAGAACTTCCTTCGCCTATTTATCTGGCCTCACAACAAGTGTTGGATAATTACTTGGCAAAAAAGTTTTACTAAAAAATAAAACAACCACCCAACAAGGACGGTTGTTTTTTATTTTTTCGTTTCCTCTCCCAACTTTCTAAAACTCCCTGGGCCGAAAGTTTTTTCGTAAATTCTGGCCAAAGGCAAAAGTCGGCCGGTCATACAGGCCTGAACAAAAAGATTAAAAACGTCTTCCTCTGTGGTAAATTCGTCGCGATTTTTTTCAAAAATTTCTTTAACAATCTCCCAAAATTTTTTTCTTTCCTCTCCGTATTTATAAGAAAAAATCTGGAACCTTCTGTCTTCTTCGTTTTCGGGATGTTCAATAATTTTTCTCACAAGCCTTCTTTTGGAAGGGTCTGGTGCGGCCTCGGAAAAAATCTGGTCTCTTAGAGCCACCTCGTCTTTTAGACCTTTGGTTTTAGAAAAAAATTCTTGATCAAATTCGATAGCCAACTCAGTAACTACTGCCTCATCAATTTCCCGAAAAAAAGATCTTCCGTTAACATCAAAAACATTAATCCCCTGACGGCGCTGATTCAAAAAAAGTTTCTCGTTAGTTTCTTTATTTGTCATCGGGAGACTTTCCGCGCCCCTTTGGCCTTTTTGCCACGACTGAAAAGAATTAAAGTGGATCATTTCATGTACCAACGTAACGGCCAGGGCCGAAAAATCTTTATCCGAATAATCTATCAATACAAGGTGTTGGACTATAGATTTAAAAGATCCATCAAATTTTATTCTGGTTTTTTGTTCTTCGGAAAGCGAGGAAAGGTCCAGGAGATGGATATTTCCGGCCGGCACCTCCATCCACTCCACTCCATATCTCTGAAAAAATTGTTTTAAATTTTTATTAAAATCGTTAATCAATTCCAAAATTTCCGGAGTTTTTTCAATCTCAAGACTTTCTTTTACTTCTCCTTGAAATTTATCTCGAAAAATCTCTAAAAAATTCCTTTCGTCTTCATCAGAAACATCCACAACTCTGGTAACTCCGGATTCTCGGATGAAATTACCCTCTGACATAAATTATCGCTTAAACACCTTAAGATACGCATCCGAAGGAATCTCCACACTCCCCCGCCCCATGGCCGCCATTTTGGCTTTACCTTTTTTCTGTTTTTCAAGAAGTTTACGTTTACGGGTAATGTCGCCGCCGGAAAGTTTAGCCGTCACTTCCTTGTGGAAAGCGGAGATACGATCAGAGGCGACAATTTTTCCACCCACGGCCGCTTGGAGTTTGATAACAAACCATTGTTTCGGAATTGCTTCCTTAAGCGATTCCACAATCGCTCGACCAACACGCTCGGCTTCGTCGCGATAAACCAGCGAAGCAAAAGCATCTTCTCTTTCCTCGGCCACCAAAATATCCAGCTTAACTACATCGGCCTCGCGATAATCGGAAAGCTCGTAGTTTAACGAAGCATAACCGGCCGTGGCACTTTTCAAACGATCGTAAAAATCAACCAAAATCGTCGAGAGCGGCAAATCATAATGAAGAATGGCTCGCGATTCGGAAAGAAACTCCGTGGTGCGATAAACCCCACGCTTTTCTTGAGCTAAAGCCATAACCGCGCCGATTGAATCTTTTGGCGTAACTACATCGGCTTTAACCCACGGTTCTTCAATCATTCTAATAGCCGAGGCATCGGGAAGTTCCAGTGGACTTTTAATAACAATTTGCGAAAGATCACTTTTGGTAACGCGATAAGCCACCGATGGTGTGGTCACAATAACTTCAACCCCGTACTCGCGTTCTAAGCGCTCTTTAACAATTTCCAAATGGAGCATGCCGAGCAATCCGCAACGAAAACCATAACCAATGGCCGGTGAATGTTCGGGATCAGAAGTTAAAGAAGCATCGTTTAATTTTAATTTTTCCACGGCCCCGCGAAGTTTTTGAAAGTTACTGCCTTCTTTTGGAAAAATGCCGGCAAAAACCATTGGTCGAACTTCCTTGTAACCCGGCAGTGGCTTGTCGGTCGGATTTTTAGCCATGGTCATGGTGTCACCAACGCGGCACGAGGCCAAATCTTTCAATCCAGTGACAACATAACCAATTTGACCGGTCTCAAGCTCGGGCAAAGACAAATAACCGCTCGGCCCCAGTGATCCGACTTCCAAAACTTCGCTCTCAGCACTGGTGGCTGCCAATTTTAAAATTTCACCTTTCTTAATGGCTCCATCAACAACTCGAACGTAAGCGACCACGCCGCGATAATCATCAAACTTAGAATCAAAAACCAAAGCTCGAGTGGCTTCGCCGGTTCCTCCGGTTGGCGGTGGAATACGCTTAATAACTTCGTCCAAAAGTTCTGGCACGCCTTCGCCGGTCTTACCACTGACCTTAAGAATCTCCGCTGGATCGCAACCAATAAGTTGTACTAATTCCGCCACGCATTTTTCCACATTGGCCGCCGGTAAATCGATTTTGTTTAAAACCGGAATAATTGTCAGATTTTCTCCCAAAGCCAAAAATAAATTTCCTACGGTTTGTGCCTGCACCCCCTGTGTGGCATCAACCAAAAGAATCGTTCCCTCAACCGCGGCAAGCGAGCGAGAAACTTCGTAAGTAAAATCCACGTGTCCGGGCGTGTCGATGAGGTTTAAAGTGAAGCCTTTGTACTCCATGCGGGCCGGAGCAAGTTTAATGGTAATCCCGCGCTCGCGTTCCAAATCCATGGAATCCAAAATCTGATCTTTCATTTTCCGTTTATCAACTGCGCCGGTAACTTCAAGCAAACGGTCAGCCAAAGTGGACTTGCCGTGATCAATATGAGCAATGATACAGAAGTTGCGGATTTTGCTTTGATCCATCATGTGGGGAGAGTTTAGCGGAAATTCCCGAAAATGTCGAGAAAACAACGGAATTATTATTTTTTTATCTTTTTCTTCATTGCTTCTAAACCACCGGACCTAACAACCACGGCAAAAATTAAACCAATTACTGCCGCGAGAATTCCGGCGATCAAAATATTTTTTACCAAAAAAACCAACAAAAACAAAATTAACCAAAATACTCCACCCACAACCCCGGCAGCCAAATAAATTAACCAACTGGCCCCGCGACTAAGAAGTCTGTCCAAGCCCGGCAAAGCCACGCCAAAAACATGGCGGATCCATGTGGTTAATGGGGAAACCATAAAGGCAAAACCCAGCATCATCAAAAACAATGAAAAGATGGAAAGAATTTTTCCCGCAATTTTATCCTCGCTTTTTAGGGCCAAGGCCGTGGCTTCCCTTAATTTATTGGAAACCACAAAGATTCCGTTATCGCCACCGCTTTCAATTTTTCCATCAAGCGACAAACCAGCTACTAAGATACTTTCCGGTTTAGGAAAATAAATAAATTTATAATTTTTGTCGCCAAGGGCCGGGATCTCGGTACCAAGACGACGTTCGCCGGTTGAACTGACAAAATATTCACCTTGTAATTCATCGATAAAATTGGTTTTTTCCGTGGGGGAAATCGTGTATTGACCGACTTTAAAAGGAACGTGGGTGACTTTTCTTTCAACACTAACCCAATCATCCTTTTCCACTTGATAACAAGCTTCACAATTACCGCCGGTTTCGCTACAACGGTTTTCCACTTGTTTGATTACGCGATACGACGAGGAGAGAGTATCGCCGCAAAGAACCGAGGAAGAGGTTTTATATTCAAAAGTTTCTTGATCAACAAAGAGACATGGTTTTTCGACCTCATCGACTTTAATTAATGGGCAATTCAAAGTCGTGTCTGGTATTGAGGCACCGACAACGGAAACATAACCATTCTGAACAGCTTCGGACGAAACTTCTTTACTGCGCAAAAACTTTTCTTCCGAATGTTGCGATTGGCCAAACCAAATTAACGACGGAGAGAGAATGACAGCCAGGAAAAGTCCTATTAAAATTTTAATCATATTTATTTTTTAATAATAGTGTTTAAATTTCAAAACTTTGCCCTTCTTTCGGCACCTCAACCTCAAGACGTAATTCGTGCCGAATATGTGTGGCAAAAACTAGAGAAGCCTCTTCATCACCGTGCACCACAAAGATTTTTTCAATTTTACCTTCTTCCGGCTTCAACCACCTGGTTAATTTATTTTGATCGCCGTGCGCAGAAAACGAGCCCAAGGCCTCGACTGTAGCTTTAACCTTAATTTCTTGGCGCATAATATTAACCTTGCGGGCTCCTTCATAAAGACGCCGACCGAGCGAGCCCTGGGCTTGGTAGCCGATAATCAAAAGGGTGCTGTTTTTGTCGGGCAAAGCACGAATTAGGTGGTGTAAAATGCGGCCACCGGTCATCATACCCGAACCGGCGATAATGACCTTGGGAGCTGGCACCAAATTAATTGAGCGCGAGGATAAAGTCGAGACACTTTCACGCAAATTCGGAAAACTGAAAAAATCACGATCAGGATCGGAAAAAATCGGCGCGTCGAATTGCAAATAGGTTTTAAAATGGCGATACATTTCCGTGGCCCGAATGGCCATGGGACTGTCGAGAAAAATCGGAATTTTGCTTTTTAATTTATGTAAAAGAATATCGTTCAACTCATACAAAAGTTCCTGGGTGCGCTCAATGGAAAAAGCTGGGATAAGCAAAATACCGTGATTACGAACAGTTTGTTCCAAATAAGTTTTTAAAATATTTCCCCGCTCTTTGGGACTTTCATGGATACGGTGACCATAAGTGGATTCACAAACAACAATGTCAGCTTTGGAAATTGGTTCGGTATCAGCCAAAATCGGCACGCTGTCGTTACCAATGTCGCCGGAAAAAATAACCCTCTTCCCTTCCGCCTCAATGGAAATATAAGCCGAACCCAAAACATGGCCGGCTTCATGAAACATGGCCGTGATCCCCGGAGCAAGCGTTACTTCCTCGTGATAACCGACACCTTGGCAAAATTCATGAACTTTTTTGACATCTCCTAAAGTATAAAGTGGCTTTTCGTCAGTATACTTGGTGTTCTCAGTCATGACGTGCAAAGCATCCTCCAAAACCAAATAAGTCAAAGCACAAGTCGGAACAGTCATGGTAATCCAACCGTCGTAACCCTCACGAGCCAATTTAGGCAGACGACCAATGTGGTCAAGGTGAGCATGGGTAACCAACACAGCGTCGAGTTCCGATGGTTTAAACGGGAAAGGTAGATGGTTTTTTTCTTCCGTAAACTTTGCTCCCTGAAACATGCCACAGTCAATCAAAATTTTTCGGTCCACACCATCGGCGTCTTTGGCCTCGAATAAATGACACGAGCCGGTCACTTCGCGCGCCGCCCCGAAGAAACTTATTTTCATATTGAACAAATTATAGCACAATGCTTGATTTTTTTCATAAAATCCGCTAAAGTCTCTTCGTTATGAAAATCGGTATTCTTACTTTCGGCCGGCCAAAAACCCTTGAGGTTGAACCGCCGTTTGAAACTAATCGTTTGTTTGAAACAGCAATGGCTCGCGGCCATGAAGCCAAGATTTTTTGCGAACCGTTTTTTTCGTTTCGTCAAAACAATGGCCGACTGGAAATTTTTTACGATAATCAACCCCTACCACCGATTGATATTTTTATTGCCCGAACTAATTTTATCGAAGACCAAAGTTTTCATTCCATTACAATTGACGCTTTGATCTCGGCTGGTTTTAAAGTCACTAACAGCCAGAATTTGATTCTTTCGGCCGCTAAAAATAAATTTGCCAGAAAACTTTTAATAAACAAAGCCGGTCTGCCAACGCCAAAAAGCACGATTGTTCGCGATGTCAGCACCATTGCTACCGAAGCCGAAGCAATTGGTTTTCCGTTGGTTGCAAAAACCCCCAGCGGTTCGGGCGGTCGTGGCGTCTTTTTGGCCGAAAATTTAGCCACCCTTTTACCGATCGTTGATTACTTAACGGTTAATCATAAAATGCCGCTGCTTCTTGAGGAATTTATAAAAGAAGCCGAAGGAAAAGATCTGCGAATTTTTGTGGCCGGCGATAAAATTTTGGCGGCCATGGAACGCTCGGCCAAACCGGGTGAAGTTCGGGCCAACATTCATGCCGGTGGCGCCGGACATCCAGTCGAACTTTCAGACGAAGAGAAAAAAATCGCGGTCGCGGCGGCTAAAGCGGTGGGTTTAGACATCGCCGGGGTTGATATTATTCGTTCATCCCGCGGCCCGTTGGTTTTGGAAGTTAACGCTCGCCCAGGGTTTGAAGGATTGGAAGAGGCTACCGGAATTGATGTGGCTGGTGGTATAATTGATTATATATGCACCTCCTAAACGGAAAAATCATTTCCCAACAAATTATTTCGGTGATCAAAACCAACGTGGCTCATTTACCAAAAATTCCCGGCCTGGCGGTTATTTTGGTTGGGCGCGATCCAGCTTCACACCTTTATGTTTCTTTAAAAGAAAAAGCCTGTTTGGATGCCGGAATAAAATTTGAAAAATACGTTTTTCCGGAGGATGTTTCCGAAGCCGAACTTTTAAAAAAAATAAAGGAACTGAATAACGAAAAAGACGTTGATGGAATTTTGGTTCAACTACCACTTCCCAAACAAGACGCTGACCGAATTATCGCGGCAATTAGTCCAGCCAAGGATGTCGATGGTTTTCATTCAGAAAATTTGTGCAGTTTAGAAGCCGGCAAAAAATGTCTTATTTCGCCAGTTGTTCTTGGGGTAATGAGACTAATTAATGAAACGCGCGAACCGTTAACGCAAAAAAAAGTTGTTTTGGTTATGGGTAAGGTTCTGGCCCGACCTTTTTATACCGTCTTAAACGGCTCGGGGGCCCAGGTTGAAGTTGTTTCACCAAATACAAAAAATCTGGAAGAAAAAACAAAGACCGCAGATTTTCTTATTACTGCGGTCGGACAACCTAATTTAATTACCGGAAAAATGGTCAAAGACGGCGTAGTCGTTATTGATATTGGCACCTCAAAGGTTGAAAAAAAAGTCGTTGGCGATATCGAAAGAGCTTCAGTCGAGGCAAAGGCCAGTTGGCTTACCCCTGTGCCGGGGGGCGTAGGTCCAATGACGGTGGCAATGCTTTTACAGAATGTTCTAGTTGCTTCACGCTAATGTAAGCGGCTACCAAAAGAGCAAAGAAATTTGCGGCTTCGGTTATCAACGAAACTGTAGAGAAAATATCCGCTGGCCCACTCCCCTTCAGAATTGCCAACATAATCGCTCCGGCCACAAAATCCAACGCGATCCAAACAATCGCGTTTTTTATTTTAACGGAAAACGGGAGAACCGAAATGGCTCGAAAATACAACCAACCAAAAAGAAGCGTAACGAGCGGCGGACAAACCATACCAACGACTAAAAAAACGTTATTATAATTAAGCAGTCCCCAGGCCAGAACCGATAAAAAACTAAGAGCGTAAATTGAAAGAAAGGAAAAAAACCAAAATGAAAGAAGGCGAAGCGGGCGCATATTTTTAAAAATTAAAAATAGTTTGAATAATGCCGCCGATAAAAACGGCCACTAATAGCCAGGCAATAAAATGAGGAACGTTTAAACATTTGTGGATTGGGCACAAACCGGCGTTACGCATTTTTTCATACATAATCACCACAATGATACCTATCAAACCGCCAAAAACCGCGCCCAAGAAACTAATCAATTCAATAAACTGACTTACTCCCAGAAGCAAAAACACGACTGGCACAATAACTGTCAGAAGCCACGCGGTTTTTTGATTGATTTTATAATCAAAACGCAAAATACCTTGCAACTCGATACTGACTATGGAAAAAATCGATAGAACGGCAACCGAACCTAATAACGAACCAGCCACGGCAAAGGTTCGACCAAACATGGAGGCTAGACCATCAAAGGCCGAGGGAGTGGTAGCTGGGCCGGTTACACCAACCACAGCTAAGGTAAAAAGGGCGTATAGGGCAATAATAAAAACTTGGCCAAACAAAATTGTGTGTGGTAATTCGTGTCGACGACGAGCGTCTAAAACATCTTTCATTTCGGGAATTACTCCCAGGCCGGAAAGGGCAAAAAACAAAACACCATAAGGGGCAAACCAACCGGACCAATGGATCGACATGATATTGCGCGGTTCTATGGACGGCAACGACAAAAGAATTATAAAGACAAAAAGAAAAATCAAACCACCAACAATAAAAGTTTCCAGCTTGGCTAATTTTTTTATGCCGCCAAAAGTCAAAATAGCCGAAAGCGCGGCCATGACTAATTGATATGCAAGAAGCGGACCGCCTAAAAGTGGCGACAGTAAAGTGTACAAAAAATCTCCGCCAATCAAAATATAAGCCAGCATGGCTCCCCAGGCATAAACAATAAAAACCACGCCCATCAAATTAGCCGGCCAGACGCCTAAATAATTTTTAACATAACCAACCAAACGATGCCGACCGGCGGTTTGTTCAACCACTTCGGCATACATAAAATTAAGAAGCATTATCAAAAAACCCAAAACCAATAACATGGTTAATCCGAGCCACCAACCGCTTTGAGCAAAAGCGTAAGGTAGACCAAAAACCCCTACCCCGACCACTCCGCCAATCATGGTGCCAACCGTGCGCCACCAAGCAAAATCGGGATGTCCGTGAATTATTTTCATAAGTATACACAATTATACCACAAACCATGCACACCAAGGACTTGAAGCATGGCAACGGCAACGGTAAGATGTTCTCGCTATGCCTGAACAACGCATTCCGCCTCAAAGTAACGAAGCCGAGCAGTGCTTACTGGGCTGTCTTTTGGTTGATCCCGAGGCTTTTTATAAAATTGCCGATGTTGTTGATGGCGATGATTTTTATCGTGAAACTCACCGGGCCATTTTTGAAGCCATGATTGATTTAAACGCCAGGCATGAACCGATTGATATTTTAACGCTGGGTAACCGCCTGGAAGAATTGGATAAACTGCAAATGTGTGGCGGTCGGGCTTACTTGGTTGAACTGGCCAACTCAATCTCCACGGCCGGCAATGTCGCCCATTATGGTGAAATCGTAAAAAAGAAATCCACCCTGCGTCGTCTGCTTTCCGCGGCTGGCGACATTATGGAACAAGGTTATAACGAAGCCGAGGATCTTGACGTGGTTCTTGATACGGCCGAACGAAGTTTATTTGCAGTTTCCCAAAAATTTTTGCGGACGGCTTTTGTTGGCATTAAAAACATTCTGTCTGAGGCTTTTGAACGCATCGACGAATTACATCAAAATCATGGCCAGTTGCGCGGCGTGGCCACCGGCTTTACCGAACTAGACAATTTAATGGCCGGCATGCAAAAATCCGACTTAATCATTTTGGCGGCTCGGCCGTCAGTCGGCAAAACCAGCTTGGCTTTAAACATTGCTCGCCATGTCGGGGTTAAAAGTAAAATACCCGTGGGAATCTTTTCTCTAGAAATGTCCAAAGAACAGTTGGTGGATAAACTAATTTCGTCTGAGGCCGGGGTGGACTTGTGGAAATTACGCACCGGGCGTCTCTCCGAAAACAACGAAGATTTTCCACGAATTGGTAATGCTTTAGGTAAACTTTCCGAAGCACCAATTTTTATTGACGACACTTCAACGGTCAACGTCATGCAAATTCGCGCCAAAGCTCGACGCATGCAAGCCGAACACGGTTTAGGTTTAATTATTGTCGACTATCTTCAACTTATCGAAAGCCGTGTTAAAAGCAGTTCTGATAATCGCGTGCAAGAAATTTCCGAAATCAGTCGTTCCCTTAAACAAGTCGCTCGCGAATTAAATGTTCCGGTTCTGGCCTTATCGCAGCTTTCCCGCGCTGTCGAACAAAGCAAACCGGCTATTCCAAAACTTTCACACCTGCGCGACTCCGGTTCTATTGAACAGGATGCCGACGTCGTTCTATTCATTTACCGCAAAGCCGCCGACATGAACTATCGTCAAGAAGATTTGTCACCGGAAGAAAAAACTCTTGCCGAAATTTACATTGGTAAACATCGCAATGGTCCGACCGGCATGATAAGATTGTTCTGGGACGCTCAACGCACAAGCTTCCGCAATTTGGAAATGCGTCGTTCGGCCCCGCCACCGTCAATGGACAACGGCATCTCGGCTCCCAATTATCAAGAAGTTGGCGGAACAGGAAGTCCCCTGCCGCCACCACCGCCAATCGATTCAATGCAAAATCCCTTCTAAATTAAAACAATAAAATATGTTCAACAAAATAAAAGCCATCAAAGACCTCCGCACCCAAGCCAAAAAAATTCAAAACGGTTTATCAGAAATTTCCGCCGAAGGCGAAGCGGCTTGGGGCAAAGTAAAAATAAAGATTGATGGCAATCAACAAATTCTCGAAGTAAAAATCGATGAAGAAATGTTGAAGGATAAAAATAAACTCGAAGAAGCGGTTAAAGATGCCACCAACGATTCCATTAAAAAAATCCAACGCCAAATGGCCGGAAAGATGAAAGAAATGGGCGGCCTAGATGCTTTCAAAAATCTTGGGCTCTAATGTGCGAAAATTTCCCGAACCAATCCAAAATTTGGCATCCGCATTAACGCGACTGCCCGGCGTGGGGCCCAAAACGGCCCTGCGTTATGTTTTTGCCCTGCTTCAGTTATCCAAAGAGGAATTACTTCAAACTTCAAATCTAATAAAAGAGCTTGGTGAAAAAGTCCGCCTTTGCCCGAGCTGTTTTAGTTACACTCAAAGTAACTTGTGCGACATTTGTCAGGATCCGCGTCGTGACCCTTCCCTCCTCTGCGTTGTGGAAACTTCGCGCGACATTGCCACCATCGAAGCAACCAGTGCTTATCATGGAAAATATTTTGTCTTAGGTGGTGTTTTAAATCCGATTGAGGGCATGACCCCGGATGTTTTGCGGGTTCAACCGCTCTTTAAGAAACTTCGTGAGGATACCGCTGTCGAAGAAATTATCTTGGCCTTCTCCCCCGATGTTCACGGCGAAACCACCATGATGTATTTAACCAAACAACTACTAAGTTTCAATAAACATATCACCCGCTTAGCTCGTGGTCTCCCGGCCGGCGCCAGCCTGGAATTTGCTGATGAAATTACTTTGGGTGACGCTCTTAAAGGGCGAAAGGAAATATAAAAGACAACCGGCGAAGGTTGTCAAAGAAGCGCGGAAGGACCGGGACTAGTGCCGAAGACGGTTGAAGGCCTCGAGGCGTTCCTCGAGAACGTGACGCTCGCGAAAGAGGTCAAGACGATCCCGAACAACGGGGTGTTCCAGGAACGCTTGAAGACCGGCGGCTACAGCCTCATCTCTGATCTTCTGACCCTGCGCCAGGACCTGGAGGAACTCATCAGCCCGGCAGTTGAACGGCTGTTGGTTCTCTCGCCTGGCGAGTTCCCTGTCGATCGTTCTGATCCTTCTTTCGATGTCTTTACGTGAACGGAGGTAGCGGGCCACTTGTGTCTCCCCCTGTAGTAGGGCCAATCCTCAACACGACGCAATAATTTATAACCAAAAAGCTATCCTTGTCAAGGATAGCTTTATAAAAAAATCGCCGCTTAAGCGACGATTTTTTCAATTTTGATTTTGGTAAACGGTTGACGGTGACCGACATTACGGCGATAACGGACTTTCGGTTTGTACTTAATCACCGCAACTTTTTTGGCCCGGCCTTGTTCCACGACTGTGGCTTGGACCTGGCCGACGTTGGGCTTGCCGACTTTGACTTCCTTGTCATCCTCATCAGCGACGAGAAGAGCTTCGAATTCAAGTTTGGCGCCCGCGTCTTTTTCGAGCTTCTCAACATTGAGTTGCTCGCCCTCGCGGACAAGATATTGCTTGCCGCCGGTCTTAATGACTGCGAACATAACTATTTTGCGCTCACGGCTTCCGCGAACTTAATCGGGCTTGCCAGTGATCATTTATTAATAATGTGGCTATATACTAATATAACCGAAGAGAAATGTCAACTATTACGGCTGAAGTCTATCGGCCTCGCCGTTGATAAGAATCTTAACTTCTTTAACCGAGTTAAATTGTTTCAAAGTGTCTTCAATTTCACGAGCAATAGCACTGACATAGCATGACCCACCCATTGAACCGGCAATGGCCCCTTTTAGGTCAACTGTGGCCACACCATCCTCAGAAATACTTATGTCTTTAAGTTCAGTTCGAAACGGAATTATTGTCGAATATTGATTGGCTAATTCCAAAGGTGTCGGCCCCTGCAAAAGCATAACCATGGCCGCACGTGCCGGAGTGTCTGTGGCAATAATTTTTCGCGTAACTTGAAAAACTTTAGTGCAAGTCATTTCCGGATCCATTGTGTCGTTGTGAAGATAAATTTCAACACCAGCTATATCAAGCCGATCAATTTGTAAAGGAATGGAAACCAAATCAGTGTCAGAACCATCTTTGGCCGAAGCTTGAAAAACTTCCAGCGTCATATTTCTGTCGGTCATTACCGGATCGCCAGGATAATATGGAGCCGGAACAACGACATAAAAATCAAACGGGCCAAACAGCCCCATATCAAGCGCGGCCGCCTCGGTGGTACCGCTGGTCAAAATACTTCCACCGGCATCACGCAAACGCCAAGAAACGACATTTTCAAAAACTCGTGCCTCACCAACGACATGAATTGGGTTACCCACGACATCCCCGGTAAGTGGCAAAGACACCGTAATATTGTCAGATGAAACCGGAGCCGGTTTTTCAACCTCAACAACTGGGGTACAACCAGCCCCTACTAAAATTACCGCTAAAAAAAATGGAATGAAAATTCGCTGCATATGGCCTTATCCTAGCACAGATTGCCTTTCTTTGACAGGAAGCGAAAAATGCGCCTAAGATGAGGCGGCTCTTCACAGGAGAACGACCATGCCACAGGGTCCATACAACTGCCACGGTGGCTTGACCCTTGTTCCCATGCCCGGTTTCGAAACCGCGGCCAAAACGATCAAGGCGGCCATCGCTCAACACGAAGCCGAACACAAGTTCAGGAAAACACCAGTCGACATCGCCACACCGTTCTTCGGCACGCGGGCCAGCGGCGAACCGTTCTGTCGGCTCGCCAAGGAACACATCGGCGGCCACGACTGCGTCGTCCTGACCAGCGGACCCTGCACCTACGAACGACTGGGTCAACTTCTCTTTGTCCTCGGCTATCTCGCCGGCCGTCGCGCCGGCCGCATCGCCGTGGTCATGGACTACTTCTTCCTTGGTCGTTCCGACAAGGACGAAGACGCCAACAACGAACTGGCTCTGCCAGGCTTCGTCACCCATCTTCTGCAAGCCGCAGCCTACGGCAAACTCGATCGCGTCATCACTGCCGACATGCACGCTCCGCAGAGCGTCGTCGGCGGCCCGCTCGGTCTGATCACCGAAATCCACCTCGGTCGGCTACTCCTCGAGCAAGCCGTGGCTGAGGCGCGGCAGCTGACGGATCGGGTCTGCTTGGCCTACCCCGATGACGGCGCAGCCAAACGCGACGCCGGAGCAATCGAGGAAATCATCAATCGTCTGGGTCTCTCGGATCTTCCCAAGGTCTTCGGGGCCAAACGACGCGTCTCCAGCGAGAAATCAGACCTCCACAAGATCTTCGGAAACATCGAAGGGGTTCGCGGCTCCATCGTCCTGTCTGTGGACGATGAAATCGCCACCTTCGGAACCACCGGAAAGTACGCACGAGCCCTCAAGGGAACCTCCTACGGTGCAGCCCAAGTCTGGGCAGTGGCTTCACACGGCGTCTTCTGCGGCCCGGCCATCAACCTCATGTCGGCTGCCGACTGCCCGGTGGACCGGATCTTCGTGACCGACACCATTCCTCTCGACAACCGGCCCGAGCTCGCCCCGCTCACCGCCTCGGGCAAGATCGTGGTCGTCTCGTGGCTCAAGGCCCTTGGGGTAATCGTTCGCCTCCATCACTGGGACCGCGACATCCGCCGCGTCACCTGACCACCTTCGTCGAGCCTCGCTCGACTCGCTGCCGCCTCCGGCAGCTTTTTTTAATCATTGACAAATCAAGAGAAAACACATAAAGTATTCAACCAAGATTTTTCCCAACCCCATCGAGGTAAACATGGCGACCCTAAAAAGCTACCAGAAAATTCCCTTCAAGCCCCGCTTTGCCATCGGCTCGGTCAGCCCGATCAAGTACTTTGCCCTTTGTATGGCCTTGGAAGAATTAGGTGTGAAGTATCCGGAGTGGTTGATTGGGGTTGTTAAGGCGGCCTCTGGAGTCAACGAGCAGCCGTTTGGCCCAGAAGAAACCACTCACGGTGCACGCAACCGCGCCTTGGCTGCCTGCCAGCACTTTCCCAAGCTCACCGGACTCGGCATCGAAAACGGCGTCATCGAAAAGGACGGCCAGTTCTACGACGTCGGCATTGTGGTGGTTCGTATGCCAGACGGAACCGAGTTCATTGAAGAAACTGAAGCCTTGCTCTTACCGACCGAAGCGGTCGAAAAAGCGCGATGGATCGGCTTCAACACGATCACAGTCGGCAAAGTACTGTCTCGTCAGCATCCTGGCTGGCGTGCCGACGATCCCCACATCCATCTGGTCGGCTGTTCGCGAATCAGCTTCCTGGTTCCGGCCATCGTGCGGGCCATTGAGCGCGCCAATAGGTACGGGGTCGAGTGTGACATCAACGTCATCTTCGGACCACCCAAACCTTCCGGTCTGCCGCGAGTCTGACTCCTCAAGGCTCGCGGTTTTTCTTTTTCGCGAAAATAACTTATTATAAAGGGCGCTATGCGACTCCCCACAAGAAAGTCGGAAATTCTCGAGGGCACCAAAAAGGTGTCTGACGCTTTTTTGTCGCCAGCCGCTATTCAGCGTTACAAAAATGAATTGCAGGACTTATTAAAAAATCAACGTCAACCAGCTATTAAAGAAGTTCAACGCACCGCCGAAATGGGCGACTTTTCCGAAAACGCCGCATACCAAATGGCCAAGGGACGTTTGCGACAAATTAATTCTCGCATCACCATTCTTGAGGAAAAACTTAAAAGCGCCGTGGTTATCAAAGCCAACACTGATGGTCGGGTCGCCCTGGGTTCAACGGTAACTTTTGTTATGAATGGAAAAGAAACGACTTACGAAATTCTCGGTGTGCAAGAAGCTAATCCGGCTCATGGAAAAATTTCGCATCTTTCACCACTCGGAAAAGCGCTTTTAGGAAAAGTGGTTGGCGAAAAATTTTTGTTTAATAATCAAACAGTGGAAGTAGTAAAGGTTGAATAATGTATGAGACCGATGCTCGAAGCTAAAAATTTAGCAAAAACTTATGGTCGTCAAGTAATTCTGGACGACCTATCTTTTGTAATATCCGAAGGGGCGCATATTGGTCTTATCGGACGTAATGGGGCTGGCAAAACCACCCTCTTTCGTTTAATCACCGGTGAAGAAGAAAAAGACAATGGCGAAATCAAATTCATGCCATGGACCAAGTTGGGAGTAATCAAGCAAAATGAAACTTTGCCCGACGATCTTTCAACTCTTCAATTTTTAACCGAAGCCAGTGGCCGACCTGAATGGGAAGCCGCCAAACTAGCCGCCAAGTTTGGTATAAAAGCTGGTGATTTGGCTTTGCCGCCTACAGCTCTTTCCGGCGGTTATCAAATGCGCGTAAAAATTGTGCGCATGTTACTTGATAATCCAAATCTTTTACTGCTGGATGAACCAATGAACTATTTGGACTTACCAACTCTGCTTCTTTTGGAAACTTTTTTACGCAACTACGCCGGAACTTTCATTCTAATCTCCCACGACCGTGAAGCCATGCAAAATATTTGCACTTCAACCTGGGAGATTGAAAAGGGTGAGTTAACGGAATTCCCCGGTGATGTTGAAACTTATCTTGACTACAAAGCTGAACAAGCTGGATTCGCTCGCCGCACTAATAAAAAATTACGCCGCGAAATAAGTCACACCCAGGAATTTGTCGATCGTTTTCGTTACAAGGCCAGCATGGCTTCACAGGCGCAAAGCAAACTAAAACACATTACCAAACTTCGGGCGCAAATGAAGGAGCTTGGTACAGCTTTACCAACCGCCGCTTTTCGCATTCCCTGCCCTTCGGTTACTTCGGGTCCGGCAGTGCGGGCCGAGGATTTAGTTATTGGTTATCCGGAAAAAACCGTGGCCCAAAACATAACCTTGGAAATTATCCGTGGCGCCAAAGTGGCGATTGTTGGTGAAAACGGTCATGGTAAAACAACCCTTCTAAAAACTTTAGCTGATCTGATTCCCTCTTTAGGTGGAAAACTAAAATGGTGGCCGCATGCCAATATTGGTTATTTCTCGCAGATGTCTGAAGACACCTTGAATCCGGAAATGACGGTTTTGCAAGCGCTCACCAAAGCCGCCCCGGCCAGTGCCCCGGCCGAACGAATTCTTGCGGCCGCCGGTGCCTTCCTTTTCCGTCATGATGATTTGGAAAAAACTTGTCGGGTTCTTTCGGGTGGCGAAAAGGCGCGGGTACGTTTGGCCCGACTAATTCTGCAAGAACATAACGTTTTGATTCTCGACGAACCAACTAACCATTTGGACACGGAAACGGTTGAGGTATTAGCCCGAGCCATAAAAGATTATGAGGGCACGGTCATTATTGTTTGCCACGCTCGTACTTTCATGAATGCTTTTGTTGATACGATTTTCGAAGTTCGAAACGGAACCGTGCGACATTACACCGGCACTTACGAAGAATACGTGGCCGACCTAACAGTTGAGGCCGAAGAGGCCGGTGGGGCCGGAGAGGCTTTAAAGGCTTCAAAGACAAAAGAAAACAAACAAGAAAATGCTCAACTGCTTCGCCAACTTTCTCGGACTCAACAACGGCTTGATGAAAAACTAAAAAACCTAGAAAAAGAAAAAGGTGAAATTCTTAAATTCTATTTTGAAAACCCCACTGATTACGCACCAGACAAAGCCAAACGTTTGACAGACATTGATGACGAAATTTCTCAAACGGAAAAAGAGTGGCTAAAATTGGAAAAAGAAAAAACATCCAACTAAAACTGGGTGTTTTTCTTTTATAAGAGGTTATTGACAGGAATCGAAAAAAGCGTACATTATTGTGCCTTGTTCTTTAACACAAATTTCGCTAATGACGTAACCAGTAATAGCGGAGACAGGCACAATGACCCACGTAAAGGATAGCTTTCCCTTCTTTGCCGCGAATCCCGGAACCACTTGGTTGGACTCGGCAGCCACGACTCAGAAACCGCAAGTTGTTATTGATACTGTCACCAGATTCATGGCGGAGTTCAATTCAAACACCGGCCGCGGCAACTCCTACCGGGAGTCCCGTCGCGCTACTGAGATGATCGAGGGCGCCAGGGCAACCGTTGCCCGCTTCATCGGTGCCGAAGAGCCGGAGTGCTTGGTTTGGACAACCGGCACAACCGAGGCCATCAACATGGTGGCCGGGGCCTTCGTTGTTCCCGAGATCAACCAACAGGATCGGTGCGGTACCATCGTCTTCTCGGACGACAATCATCATGCCGGAATCGTCCCGTGGCACATCCTCAAAGAAGGAGTATTCGAAAACGATCCGGGCGTGGAAACTAGGGTAATGGGATTCTGTGAAAATTGTTTCTTACATCACCCCCTGGAAGTTGACGACTTCCTCGATGGGCTTCAGGATGTCGTTCTACTGGTTATTCCTCACATTTCCAACGTCCTTGGGATGGTAAACGATATCGCAAAAATCGTAGAAGCAGCCCACCGCCACGGCGTGCCCGTGCTCGTCGACGGGGCTCAGGTCGTGGGGCACATGCCGGTCAACGTCCAAGAACTGGATGTCGACTTCTACGCTTTCTCGGGTCACAAGATGCTCGGACCAACCGGCATCGGCGGCCTCTACGTGGCCCCACACATGTTCGACCGTATGGGACCATGGAAGGGCGGCGGCGAGATGATCACCCGGGTGACGACTCGCAGCTTCGAGACAAAGCCGATGCCCCACCTGCTCGAGCCCGGCACCCAAAATGTGGCCGGGGCCGTCGGCTTGGCAGCGGCAGTTCGGTACTTGGAAGAACTCGGAATGGCCCGGGTCGAGGCTCACATCAAAAGTCTTGGCCAGTACGCCCAGCACCATATCGGAGAATTGAAAGGTGTAACCATACTCGGACAGAACGTACACAATGGAGGTTCCGGATCCCTCGTAGCCTTCACGTTCATGCCGAAGAAAGGGATCCATCACGAATCCTTCGTCGCGGCTCTCAGCGAGGCCGGAATCGCCATCCGGGCCGGCCGGTTCTGTGCCGACCCGCTCATGGACCGTCTCAACCTGGAAGACGGCGCCATGCGCATGTCCTTCCACATCTACAACGACAAAGATGATGTGGACAAGGCCGTGGCCGTGCTGGAGGCAGTTCTGGCCAACGAACTCCCCAAAGCAGCCGAACAACGCCGTCTAGAGACCGGGGTGGCTCGGGGACGACAACGGTCCAAAGGCTGCTGCTAGTCGTAACTTCAAAGGGTTTCACACCAACAATGTGGAGCCCTATTTTTTTTAAAAAACCACCGCCTTTTCGTAAGGGGTGGTGAAGCACTAAGGATCGTAGATCGTGGTTGTGAAGACGCCGACCTGGTAGAGCCTTTCGACCAGATCGCGCAGGTCGGGGTTAGCCTCGAGCATGCGTTCCTTGATCTGTTCGCCGGTCAGGGCTCGGCCACCAGTGCTCGTGTCCACCCGATGCATGGCGTCGTAGCTGTCGGCCAGGGCGAGATGCCGAGCGTAGAGGTCGGCTTCATCGTCCTGAGGGAGATTCTCCGGATAACGCCGCTTTTGCGAACGGTGGTGGCGCAGAGCCACCTTCGACGTAAAGTTGAACGAACCTTGAAGCATCCGCCAGCTCTCGACGACATGCTCTTCCATTTCCTTGGCGTCATCCTCGGACCAGCTTCCGTGCCTGCCGAGAAGCTCAAGCCGCGTGCGGGCCTTGCCAACATCATGCAGCAGACCGGCGTAGAACATGGCCCTTTCGATCAGGCCGGCATGGGGTGCGATGGCCCGAGCAACCAAAGCCACTCTGATGCTGTGTTCATAGTGCTCGCGCGTGATCGGGCCGTTGTTGCGAAGCGGAGCAAGAAGCGCGGCCGCCGCTCCCCTTACTTCCCCGGCCACCTCCAACTCGTCGAAGGCAGCGACCAGGCGTGCCTCGAGTGAAACAGACGGATCAAAATATGTGGTGCTGGGCACTGGTCTACCTTTCTTTGAATTGTTTAAGGACAGTGCACCACTTTAGTACAAATTAACCCTCATGTCAATCGTCTAGGTTGACATGAAAGCTTTTTTAGACTATTCTCCTTGCTGGCGTATTCGATCAAGTCCGGCGATTCTTGGAGGGATCGTGGAGCTGGCCCCTTTTGTCCTTGTGGACATATTCCTAACACATAGCACAACTATTGGTCGAACCTACCCCTACTTAGGTCGGGCCTTCCTGGGTCTAAACAAGGCTAGACAAGCCAACCAGGCTGTCACCGATCCTCGTGTGCCTTACCTAGAACTGGTTGGTGAACTTCGCCGAATTTACGGCACGATTTCATTTGAACAGGCTCACCGCTGGATTCTCCACACCGACTCGCTTAAGGACATAGAAGAACGCCGTCGTGTTCTTCTTCGGCGTGACGTTCTAACGGATTTTGCCGTAGCCGACGTTGAGTTCTGGCTTCCTTTCGGCCACCCCAAGGCCAAGCTTACCGTTGCCACCAGGAGCTCGATAATTTTAGTCGAGCACCACATCAGTTGGATCAACGAGGGGGTTGAAGCCGGCTGGCTCCCCCGCCCCCGGACGATCTAGGTCGTCCGCCTTTCGAAGACCCTGAGCTAAGTCGAAGGGTCCCTTTCCGTGCTGAAATACGCGCGGTTTTTTTAAACCAAAAATCACCCAGAAACCAGTGGGTGTTTTTTTATTTTTTAACCTTCTCTTATAAGTTTGATAATAAAATAAATTGTCGTCACAGCTAGCAACAACCACCACAACCACAACAAACCGATCAGATAATCAAAAAAGTACAGGCCGAGGAGAATACCGAGGGAGAGCAAACAAATTTTGATGAGACCGATCTCCCAATACTTGAAGGATCGTGTTCTTAAAATTTTCATATTTTTTTAGTCAACCAAAATATTTACTTGTGGCGAAAGAGTTGTTCGAATGATACCAAGATCGTGTGCCGAATAAGAATTGCCGCGCAGATCCAGAGTTTCCAAAGCTGACAATTGACCAAGTTCGAGCGGCAAACCCGTTAATTGATTATTGGACAAATCAAGCGTTTTAAGTTTTTGAAGCTGACCGACTTCGGCCGGCAGACCGGTCATGGCGTTATCGCTTAAATCAAGTTTTTCCAAATTAGCCAAAAAGCGAATTTCCCCGGGAATAGCTCCGGTTAAATTATTGCCGGAAAGATCGAGTTCAACAAGACTGGTCTGTTTAAAAACATCTTGCGATACCTCGGTAAACCCCTGATTACTTAGATCGAGTTTTGTCCCAGAAACATTAGTTGTTCCTGTTTGAGGGGTAAGGCTTAAACCAGAAACACAACCCACCCCAAGAACGCAGAGACAAAGAAGAATCGCAGTAAAAGTATATTTCATACAAATTAACCCTACCATATATAAACCTTCTTAGATACAACAAAATCCCGGTCGTTTAAACTGAAATTTTGTTGGATCTACTTTTATTTTGCAAGACACTCAAATCATTTTTTACTTCCTCTGCATGAAAACTTGGATTAACTTTGGTATAAATCTTACTAATTACACCTTCGGGATTGATTAAGTACGATATGCGTTTGGTAAAAACGCCTCCGGCATCATAGTTTTTTAACGTTTGTTTTAATGTGTCCGATAAAATCGTAAAATTCAGAGAATTCTTTTCGGCGAATCTACGGTGACTGTCCACGGAATCGGTACTTATACCTAAAACTTGTAAATTTAACCCGTTAAAAACGGGTAAATTATCACGAAAAGAACAAGCTTCTTTTGTGCACCCAGGTGTATCGTCCTTTGGATAAAAGTATAGGAGTACCCATTTTCCAAGGTAATCATTTAAACTATGCTGTTCCCCAGCTTGATCAAAAAGTGTAAATTCCGGAGCCTTAGTGTTTATTTTTATCATATAATTGATTATTAAAACGTTATGTTCTTATATTGTAGTTAATTCTCTAATTTATAATCAATAAATCTTATGCGGGGACTGCACTCTAAATAACCTGATTTAATATTTTCTTTTCATCTCAAAATTTCTTAAAAAAATCAACCACTCAACTTTCTTGATAAATTTATCAGAAACAGGGTAATGGATTTCTTTTTCACGGTCATGGTGTGCTTCTATTGCATGTTTCAAATTATCACCAACTGAAAAAACTTTTTTCGCATCTTGTTTTTCCAGTGCCTTTTCAATCAAATCAGTTAACTTCAAAATTTTTGCGTGATCATTCCTGGCTCGCCTTGTTAAAGGACAATCGACCTCAAACCCCAGACAGGCGCTTAAACGTGGAAACAAAACCTCGTCTTCTAGTTCCATGTGTGTCAAAAGATTTCTCTTAAACTTTTCAAACAATTTCCGTACTTTTAATAAACTTTCAGTCTTTTTACATTCTTCTAAAAAATGCGTCAAAAGTATATTCAAATACACATGGTCTTTATCCATGAATTCTGAAATTTTTAACATAATAACTATTATTAATCCTTTAATTTTAATCATTCCTAAATTTTACTATTAAATCATAACCCGTACCGCAAAAGCAGACAATGGACAAAGAAATTTTATTGGCTCGCATGGACGGACACATTTGAACTAACCACCTCGGTCCAAAAAACCGCGTAAATAAAAAACCACCAATAACTGTGGCGGCTGAGAAAGAACTGAAAGACGAGCGAGCTACTTTTCAAGATAATTGTTCCCCGGTATCTTGTCTTGAAAAGTGATAAGACTGGCCAAGTCCTTCACCACATCACCAGAGAGCACAACCTCGATAGACGGTACGAGTTGCGGCATCTGAACGACCGCGACTTGCCAGACATCGAGTTCAAGGATCGTTGGTGGTTCGTTGACTGGCGGCACGAGGGCTCGACGCATCCGACCATGTCGTTCGATTTCTTGCCAGGAGTAGCCGCGCGCCACGAGACTCGTAAGTCGGTCCTGCTCCGACTCTCGGGCGATGTCTAAGACGCGCGTGGGCAAAAGTGCGGGTTCGAATAGGTACAAAAAGGCTTGGCTGCACAACAGATCACGCGGTTCGGTTTGCTCTTTCAGACCGCCGATCATCAACCTTCCAACGCGGTCAGCACCGTTAGGCATTTGATAGCAAAGATGGCGCTTGCGAAGTTTTGTCCTATCCGTCACAGCCATCCAGACCGCCATCCAAGCAAACTCCGGACGCGCCAGGTAGATACCTTGGATGTTTTCGATCTCGAAACGGGATTCGGCAACCGTTGCGTGAAGATGAGTCACACGGCCATTTTTTCCGTTTACATAAGCTCTATTTTGATTCAAAAACTCCTGCAAACCGGCCTGAGATGTTACCTCGATTGTCTCCATCAAACAAACCTCCTGTGTCACTTATAAGTCAAAAATTATTATTATGCAATAGTGAGTAATAGTCTTTAGATTTCATCCGTGTGCGGAGAGTATCAGAACGGTGATCCTGATTCTAACTATATTTTGGATAATAAAAACCTTCGCTGAAATTAGCGATGGTTTTAAAAAAGCAGATTTATTTAACAGAAGCAAACTGCGTACTTTTTACAATCTCTTGAACAGCTTCTGTTGATTCCGAGGTTTCAATCTCGTACCAGCTGGAACCAGTATCCACAAAATAACGTGTATAACTTAGGGTCACAGTGTTGTGCAAAGTATCCCTTCGCTCATAAGTTTCAAATAACGCTTGGTAACCACCGATTGACTCTTGTCCACTATCAACAAGGATATCGGGGACGAGAGAGTTGTCGCTCGAATTCACTGGGTTATACTGCCTTTGTTCCCAGACATTTTTATCTGTGAAGACTTCGAAAACAACAGTTTGATAAGGTCCTTGAGTGTAGGTATATAAATTACCGCCTTCGTTTGTGCTCACTATCCAACCATCTGGTTGGAAAAATGAAATACCGGTTTTTGCATCGGTATATGTTTGACCGTTGGTATCGACAACCGCCGACGTTGCTGATTGATTGGCTGTTTGACTATTTTGTTGTTGGCCGCAACCTGCCAAAAAGACAATTCCCAACGACAGAAGGCCTAAAGCGATAAGTTTTTTCATAATTTAATTAATGAATTATTTTTTCACCTTTAATTAATCTAATAAGCACAACGATAATGGCTACAACAAATAAGACGTGAATGAAACCACCCAAGGTATAAGAAGTCACGAGTCCGAGCAGCCACAAAATGATTAAGATAACGACAATGGTCCACAACATATAGTAAAGGGGTTAGATTTTAATTTTTTGATTAATTTGATGGTTTTATTCTTTATCAGTAAACACCACTAGTCGTCCGGAATAAGTTTTTGAAACACTGTCCCAAACTCCATCACAAGTAATAAGGTTAAGGTGGGCTTTCCCATCCTCTGAAACAAAGACATCGGTGGCGTCCGCGTTCTGGTCGTAGATTCGAATCTCGCGTACCACGAAGGAAACGGTCACATTATTATCGTCTTTAATGTATAATTTATCGCCTATTTGTAATTTATTTAAATTATCGAAAACTGATATGGTATTATCTTTTCCACCATTATAATGTCCGCCAATGACGGCGTTACCTTCTTCTCCGGGTCGCGGGCCGGGGGCGAACCAGGCTACGTTATCTACACTTTTTATCATGTCCATTGCCCCATCTGGCAAAAGGCCCACGGAATCAACAGTAGTATTAACACCAATTTTTGTAATTTCCAGCCGCATCGGCAAACCGGAAATTGTTGGTTTTTGATTTATGGAAACGGTGGCGATTTTTATCGGAAGCGTCAGCTCATTCTGGACCTGGTCTACGGGGGTTGCGTCAATAAAAGTATTGATCCTTTTTAAGGTCTTGGGTCCAACTCGGCCATAACCGGTGGTCTTGGGCGTGCCGTGGTCAACGATCCCCTGGGCTGTTTGGAATTTCTGTATTGCTGTTTGGGTAAGGGAATCAAAATATCCCGTGACAAGGCCGGAGGGATAAATATCAACATCGGTAGAAAGATATGTCTGGAGGGCCACAACATTTAATCCGCTTGCGCCTAAATCTAATTGGCCGGTTATTTCTGCCCTAGCATTATTAATACCAACAAACGAAGTAAAAAACATTGCCACAAATATTCCGCCTAAAATAAGGCTGTGGCGAAAAAAATTTTGCGGATTAATTACCTTGTTCATATGGTTATTAATTATTTTGCCATTACTCTGGTTGTCTTAATGATAATTTTTACGAAGGGATTGGCGTATTCAAGTTTTGGAAAAACCTTTTTCCCATAACGTTCTTTTTGCAACAGGTTAGCATGTTCTAAAATTTTAATATGTTGAGAAATCAAAGGTAAAGAAAGCTCTAAGATTTGAGCAATATCACTAACCGACAGCTTAGGTTGTTCGGTCAAAATACGAAAGATTCTATAACGGTTAACATCACTAAGCGCCTTAAAGGCCACCACTACATTTTTGTCGGTTTGACTAAAAAGCTTGCGTTTTTTTTGGATCTCATTTTTACTCAACATAGTTAAATATTTAAATGATTGTTTAATAATTAAAGTATACACGGTAAAGCGCGCTTTGTCCATAGCCGCGATTGAATTACGCTAAATGAAGGCAAAACACCAAGTTTTGTCTTTACAAGCGACCCTGTCGTCTTGCCCTTCCCCCGGCCGTCTTCTTCTTTATTTAATTACTAAATTTCTTGCGCTAACAACTCACGCCCGGCCGCGGCCCAATCAATTTGTCCGCCGGCTTCCATCTCGATTATATAATCAGCCAAAAGTTTTTTAATTTCCTCGCCGTCCGACAGCCCCGCAAGATATTTTGACAGCAAGGCAAGATGAACAGACTCGCGCGTTGAGGCGTCGTCAATCTGCAACCATAATTTTTGTTCAAAGGCACGTTTTACAAAATCAGTGTCTTCCAAACCGGCGTTAATTAAAGCCATAAGCTGCTGTTGCTCTTCGAGCTCGGAAAGACCGGTGTAAGCGCCCTCAGGTATAACAGCGGAAATAGGATCCAACATAGCCGATAAATACGCCTCAAGATTTTCAGAATCATAAGGGATCTCGGCCACGGCATAAGCTGGCTTCATGGAAAGACTAACGCGATCCGGATAATTGGCAAAATCCATGGCCGAAAGGACTGCGACAATATCTTGGGTTTGTTTAAACGAAAGATCGGTATCCACCAGCTGATACAAAAGAAATTCCCAAACTGAATCCAACTGCGAAGGATCGGTCGGAGTAAATTTTACCAAAAGTTGTTTTAAAAAAGTTGAATGATTATGGGCCCGCTGCGGTTCACCGATGGCGTAACCTTGGCGTAGACGAAGCCATTGCAAAGTTTCCGTCGTCGGCAAACCAAGTAAACGAAAAGCTCCGAGGGCTTCGGAAAAACCGACCATGGCCACATATTCAGCTTTTTGTCCCAAAATCTTTTCAATTTGCGTTATACCATAATCAAGACTACCAATCTCACAAGCGTTCGAAATATAATAATCACTAGGCAAATGACCGCTGCCCGGCAAAGGCGAGTAGGTGCCGCGCGGGACAGCAGTAATATTTACTGTCTGATTGGTTTTGTTTATTTCCACAAACTGAATAGCGTCACAGTGTCCAACAGTGCTGCCAGAACGAGAATCCAAACCAAGCAGAAGTACACTAAGAATTCCATCCTCACCAAAAGGATCAGTCTCTTCCCCACTCAGTTGCACCGCAAGCCGCGCATCAACGACTGACTGGATTTGCGCTTGCAGTTCGTCCTTAGCCTGTTTTTCTTCGGCCGATTGGTGATTTGAAATAATGAGACGAACAACAAACCAACCACCGACGCCAAGCAAAATAAGCGAGCCGATTACTAATAAGATATTGCGGCGTTTCATATTCTTCACTTTTTAAACTTTACATTATTTTGAAATAAAAAGCGATTGATTAAGTAAAACAAAATCTCAGTTATTAAAACTGAGATTATGTTGGCTCCAGGCGGCGCGAAAACTTCGAACTATCAGTTTAAGCGGTTGGAAGTCCTACAAACTGGACGCGGCCGTGGATATGTTGGAAGGAAAGTTCCCGGTTTAACGTCGTAAAAATTTGTTAAGAAGCCGATCCTTGATCTGATATAGTTCTTCTTCGGTAAATATATCCTGATATTTCCATAGTTTACCCTTAGAGGAAAAAGCATTAAGATAATGTTCACAATAAATTTTTGGATTAATAAAAATAGTGTTGTCCCGTTTTTCCCAGCCTTTTACCGAATTATAATCATATTCAATATCGTATCCGACAATACCTAACCATTGATGGGCGACTATATTTCGCCAATTATGAATCGGTTCAGCTATTGAAGAAAATTTGGTATCCGGGGTTTTCCCGTCGACAAATTTTTCTAAAAATAATTTATATCCATCCGGACCCTTTTTACCGAAAAATCCCTCGGCTATCGTCAGTGCTGCAGCATGAATCCCGAGAAATAACAAAGAGGTTTGATAATTGTCACGCTCAATCGTTAAACGTATTTCGTTATTAAAAAAAATAGTGATAGAATTTAAAAGCGTCTCAATTATTTCTATCGGATGACCATTTTGAAAACGATTAATTCTTTTTTCTAATGGTTCTATGTTGTGTGCTCGATTTTCCATTCTTGTTAATAATTAAGGATTACAAAATCTTTTATAAACTCTTCGTAATTTATTACATAATCCAGGAATATCTTTTTTCTCGACGTCTTCTAATTTGGGTATTTTATAATCACGATGCACCATTTTATTTACTTCGTCTTTAAATACCTTGATTAAACTACATAAATCCTCAATCAAATCTTTGAAATCATAAAAGGCGAATGAATTTGCTTTTAAATTATCAATCAATTTATCAAGATTTAAAATTCTTCCGTTAGTTGTGTCATACCATAATTGGTGATTTTGCTGTATATATTTTCCATTTTCATCCCGTTCCCTGAAAACTATTTCAAAAACTCTATGAATTATGCATTCTATTAATTTTCTGGTTAGAATCATCACGGCTAAATAAAGTCCTTCTCTATAGCTCTCATTTATTTCTTTTTTTATGTAATCTAAAAATGGATCATTAAAATCATATTGTAAAAAATCTAAACTATTTTGAACCCCACTTATTCCTTCTTCTAATAATTCTATTTTGTTTTGCGAAATGTCTAGTTTAAAATTGGATTTTTTTACTTCGTCTAATAATTCTGGATACCATTTTTTAATATAGGTTCCGTAATAATTCCAGCTATCTCTCTGTGTATTTTTTATTTTTTCATCAAAAATTACTTTCTCTAAAATGGCTAAATATCTATATGAAGGAACTCTTTGCATGAACTGAGAAAAATTATTTTGCTCAGTACTCATGAATGCATAGGCCTCAAAGTTACCATAAAAATTATCGGGTAAATTAATCCCGTTAGATTTTAAAAAATCAACAAATCCACCAGTTTCATAACAGTGTATGTATAACTTTTCAGATAATTCCCATATTCTGTTATTAATTATTAAGGCCATATTTTACGATTTTGGCGATATAAGTTCCTCACCTTCATCTAGGTGTCTTTTTATATCGTCAGCGATTGATCCAGTTAAAGAATCTACATAGTTTTTTATAATTCCTGGCTGGCATTTGGCGCTCATTTTTTCTAATGCTTCTTTTTTATTTACTAATGCGGGTGGAGCTTGCCCTACCGCGGAACTATAACTACCACTTATCACCTGGTGGGTAAAAACGTCTTTTGCCTCATCTGACACTCCTGCTTTTTCAGCTGCCATCAAAAAATTCAAAAACAAATCAATTGTATCTACACCAAAGGAGATGCCAAAAAAAGCATTAGTAGCTATTTTCAAACTTTCTGCATCTCCAGTCTTTATTTTGTCACCAATATAGTGCAACAAATAGTCGCCGTGTTCACTATCATGGCCACCAATGCTTTTACCCAAAAATCCATCAATATCGAAGGAGAATAAAAGCTCCTCATTTCGCCAAAAATTAATTTTATCCATCAATTTTGCGAAATCGTCATAGTTCTTAATTAACTCCGTGGCCGAACGAAAACCGTCAAAGGGAATTGCATCAAATTTTTCAGCGCCTCTATTTTTAAAATATTCACTCTGTTTTTTGAGACGATATTCAACCAATTCAATAAACTTATCCAAATCACCATTAAGTGCAAATTTTAATAGATCGTCTGTGTGATAATCTACCGAAGGGATATCTTTTATTATTTCAAATAATTTTTTGCGAATTTTATCTAAATCATCGCTTGGTAAATTCCAATTTATGGCACTGTGAACTAGGAAATCGAACATATCTAATACGTTGCTGTTGACTACACCACTTAAAGACTGTTCAAGAATATTCACAACCTTTTTTTTTTCTGTTTGCTCCCTGTCCTTAAAAATAAAATAAGAACGATGAAGAATAAGATTCTTAAGATAATCGTCTGCTTTCTCAATAATCTGAGATATCCACGGCATAAATTCTGTCGTAGAAACACTATGTCGTATTATAAGGTCTAAAAGATTGTCTACAGCTTGGCGTTGAAGATTATTTAAATCTCCTAGGATTCGGCTAGCATATTTCACTATGTATTGTTTATCCCTATCGGAGGCAACTCTATAAATTCCGAGATGGAATCTATTAGGAACACTATTCAACAAACTTTCATCATCTGCGATCTCAATAAATGATTGGTTATTGAATTTTGACCAAGTCTCAACTAAAGGAATGGTCTGCCATTGAGTAATTCCTTTTACTTCATTCTCGAGTTCATATAAGTATTTAATAATCTCGGCCTTGCTTTTATATTTATCAGATAACCTTTTTACTACCTCGTCCAACTCTTCCTGTGGAAAATCATGGAGTCGAAAGTGATTCTGAACAAGCCAAGACCATCTATCGCTCTCGGGAGCCCCAGACTCTATTTTTTTAAAATCGGAAATAATCAAATCACGAGCCACAAAATATCGAAAAATAATGTATTCCGTTGATCTCGGAAAATTTCTAAGTATGCCAGCAATTTTATCGCTCAAACCTAAATAAATATTATTATTGGCCCAATATCTAACAAGAACGTCTTCGATAGAACTAAGCACCTCATGAGAACTTGTTTCGCTAATTAATTTCTCTAACCATTCAATAGCTTTTGTTTTATCGGATAGAATCCTCTTCCAAAGATCATCACTTGTGGAGGTTGCCTCGTGACCGATGTCGTCAACAATTTCCACGCCTATTTTTTTAATCTTGTCATTGGAATGAAGAACCAACTCTTTCAGGACATCCATTCCTACATCTCTAAATTCATCCACTGGTTTTTTGTATATACCTTCATAACGCAGAATTCTTCTGCCAAAGGTTATTTGGTTACCGTAACTTTCCCTATGTTCGTGCGATCCAGAAAGGGACTCCGAGACACCATCGCTAGCAAGCCTTGCTTCGAGTTCGGTACAATTTTCTTTGCTAACCCAATCCAACAATTCCTTTAGTGATTGAGTAGCTGAAGCTATATTTACTTCAACGGGTGATATCGCTTGTTTTATAAGACTGGTGGGCTTGTAATTATCGTAAGTGCCCTTAAGGTCTTTCTGGGCAAGATAAAGAATCAATTTTAATATTGCTTTTTCAAATCCAGGTACGTGCAAAACATGGTAAATGACTGGCCCATAAGTATCTCGATTTAGTCCATATGAATTCTGCGTATTCGATGAATTTACATAAGCATAAACCAAACCGATTGCCTCTTCAGGGGCTAAAAAAGCAATAGAAGCAGCGAGTTCTAATCTTTTAGATTTAAATGAATCGGAAGTCTCAGATGTTTCATTAATCCATTTTTGGAAAAGTTCCTTCACGGCTTCGTTCGCCGAATTCGTATCTTTATGTCTAGATGCAGCGGCCAGGTTTGCTGTGAGTTGTTTAGGAAAAATAGGTAACCAATTCTCAAACATTTTGTTCGCTAAATCTTTCCCATTTTCTTTATCTAATTCTACAGAAAGATAAATATCGCCTTTCATATCAGGATTAAATCTTACCGAGGCGCCAACAACACGAAGAATTTTTGCCTCAATAAGTTTATTCAGAGCTTCGTTTATTAAATTTACTTTTAATTCCAAAACGGCTGCCAATTTATCAAGCACGTTATTCCCACGCTTTTCTTTTGAAAATGGAACAATAATAGATAGCTCTTTTAAAAAAGCCTTTGAATTACGTTCGTCTAGTACATCCTTAAGTGCATTGACGGTTTCTTGATCTAAATTATTTTTGATATGCTTTTTAACCTGGCCTGGGTTTAAGTCGCCACCTTTAATAAGCTTCCCTGTCGTGATTATCAAAAACAGATTTCCGTTTAGTTCTTTTACAATTCTTTCTGGATGATCAATCTTTTTTGAATCCGCCGCGAGATTTAAAATTTCTACAAGTTCCTTTTCGGAAAGATGAGGTAACTCAAGCAAATTATAATTATCCACCCTTTGCGAATCCGCTAAATTTTTGACAATTTCTTTGCCTGAGCTGCGGCAAGACAATATAACCTTTAATTTTCCAGGAGAAAATGTCTTGATGTGAGCAATTAGTTTTTTTGCATCATCCAAATATCTTTCAGCATCATCTAGAAATATTAAGCAATCCTTTTCATGGTCTAACTCATTGATAGCTTCGTTAATATCTCTAATTCCAGGTCGACAAAACCACGTTTGAACACCTGGCCATAGAGAATCTCCACTTTTTCCAGATTCTACAATAAAATGTGTTTTTCCATAGCCACCTCCAGAATGAATAATGAGGAGATTGGATGTATCTTTTTGTATAAATCCCTTTAAAACACTTACTGGTTCTTTTCGTCCGACAAAAACTCCCTTAAGAAGCGGCTCTGATTCTGCAAATACATGAGCTGGGACGAATGTCGGCTCTTGGGGATCGCCAAAGTAGTTATGCCTTAACAGCGGATATTGGGTTATTTTACTTTCTAAGTTGGCTCGTGGCCAAATAAATAACTGGTCGACAAATTTTTTGTTCTCATTTAGTTTCTCAAGTTTACCGACATGATCGTTAGTGCCGATTCTTAAATCAGCGTTTGTTGCAACTAATAAAAATTGTACTTTGTTCTTCTTCGCTTTTTCCAACTCATTTTTAATCTCCGTGTGTAATTGCTTATAAGCTGCATCAAGATTATGTTTAGTCCATTTCGCTTGGAAATCCCAAACACCGCTAAGGCCCATGTATGATCCGCTATAACGTCCGTCCCAACCACCATCTGCCCCTATCTCTGGATTGCTTGAAAGAAAAGCAGGGTGGTTAATTTCCAATGCAAAAAGATCGTTCACTAAACGTTGAAAATCCCTATCATTATTTATTTTCCCCCAATCTAAATTCTTCATAACTATTCTTGGTAACTTCCTGTAATATATATTTACCTCTTTTTTTGTTTGATAATTCCCGTACCTTTAAGAAAAGCGTTTAGATTAGACTGTTTGATAGGTCAAACTCCTAGTTTGGACGTCTAAAGGCGGTCGGACCCAATGTGGCGATTTGCGGAACGAATATTTACTCTTAGAATCCTCGTCACTTATTCAATCGTAAAAAATTTATCAATGTTTATATGTATGGCAAAAATTACTACTTGATTTTCGTGTTGATTTTACCTCTTTCAAATTACATCGTCAAAAGTGGCAATTTTTAGTATAACTGAGAAATTATATTCAATTTTAATTAACAGTATTCTTACAGCAAAAAACCAACGCTCGAACCTGAAAATCGATAAGCAGATAAAGATAAAGGAGAATCCGAGTCTTTAAGCCCGGTTTGTCAGTCTTGGCTCCGGGGGTGGGGATCTCACATTCCATAGGGGAACGTCGTTCCCCTATGGCGGCCAGCATGAGCTGGCCTGTCACCCCTCCTCTGCTATTGGTGGGGAAACAGCGTGTTTCCCCAAACCCCTTCCGGTTCGCTCCCCACAAAAGAAAAAACATCTAAATAAATAGATGTTTTTTCTTGGCTCCGCACACGGGTACAGAACTCGCCTTTGATCAATGATTCGGGGGCTGTTTCAGGGGGTCAGGATAGCACGTGGGTCTCATCGATTATTAAGGATTTTTCATCCAATCCACCTCATCTTTCCAAGCGAGTTTTAGCCGCTCAAAATCAGTAACACGATATCTCTTTACAGCTCGTCCGTAAGGGGTAGCGAATATATCATGACGATAAACGTGAGATTCTCTCCATTTTGATTCAACATATTCACCCTTCACCAATCCCATATGACAAGGCAACTTATCAGCGTCAAAATAAACAATGATATCACCCGAGGAGTCCTCCACTAATAGATCGTTAAGCCAGCCTGCGATATCAACAGAACTGGGGACGATCCACGCCTCCTGGGAATTTTTGTTCGGATAAACATCTAAACCAAGTGCATAAGCAAAACAATTTTTCCCGACGATGTCTTGTTCGTCGAAAAATTTCACAATGGAACACTGCTCCTTTTCTTTTTTGGTCATATACAAAGTGTAAACAAAAAGTGAAGCTATTTTTGTTTACTTAAAAACTCTCTTAGCATTGATTTTAATGTTGTTTTTCCTTTATCCGTCTTCAAATATTTTTCTCGTCGCAGAGCATCATATTTATCAAGATAAGCTTCGTAAAAAACTAATCTAACCGACAATCTTGGTTTAGTAGATAGCACTTCGCCGTTTTTGTGTTGAAAAATTCTCTTCTTCAGATCAGAAGTAAAACCAATATAAAACTTTTTATCGACACAAATAAGAATATAAACATAAAACATATATTTTTAGTATAACAAAAACCGCCAATTTTCACTGGTGGTCTTTGCGGTTCACCGTTATTTTGATACATGGCGAAACCATACAAACCAATAAAGGCTTGCCCCACACCGAATGGTGTGAGGGCTCCGCTAGACACCATTCGGTGTATAGCTCCGCCATGCACCTGTTGGTACATAGCAAAACCTTATTGATGGCTCCGCCATGCACCGTACGGTGCATGGCTCCGGGGGTGGGGATCGAACCCACGACCAATGGATTAACAGTCCACTGCTCTGCCGCTGAGCTACCCCGGAATGTTTACTATCTTCGAAAGAACGCGTGGATATTATAAGGAATCAGTCGAAAAAAGGCAAGACTGTCTAATAACATCCCGGTTATGGACGCTTACCATTGATTTAAATTGGAAAAAATGCTAAGGTTATTACCGTCTTAAATAATCTAAATGTTAATTATGGGAACTTTTCAGCGTCCGGGCGGCGGGTTTAATCGTGGTGGGTTTGGTGGACCCAGAAAATTTGGCGGTCGAGACGGTGGTCGACCAGCTATGTTTAGAGCTACTTGCAGCGAATGTGGTGATGATTGTCAATTACCTTTTAAACCAACCGGCGAGCGCCCGGTGTTTTGCAGCAACTGTTTTGCCAAGCAACAGGGTGATGATGGCGGCCGACCTAACCGCTTCGAAAGCGAACGTCGTGACCGACCGGAACGCCCGCGCTTCGAAGAGCGCCAAATGCACGATGCTGTTTGCGACAAGTGCGGCAAGGATTGCCAAGTTCCCTTCCGACCAATGGCTGGCAAACCAATCTTCTGCGAAGCTTGCTTTGATCGCAGTGCCAGTAATGTTGAAAAACCGCAGAGGAATTCCGGTGAGCTGATGGATCAATTTAAAATTTTAAATGCAAAAATTGATAAGCTTCTAAAAATTCTGGCCCCGTCCGCAGTGGAAGAAGCGGTTGAGAAAATTGAAAAGATTGAAAAGCCGGAAGTCGTCGAGGAAAAGAAAACCAAAGCCAAGGCCAAAGTCGCAACCAAAAAAGTTGCCGCAAAAAAGAAAAAGTAAATTTAAAAATCCGACCGCTAAACCCGGCCGGATTTTGTTTTTATTTTATTTTACCAAACCTTCCGCGGGCGCATCCATTTTATTGCTTCAACAATCAATATTGTCATGGCCACGAAGGAAAATAAAATTATCCAATGGGTAAGTTGCAGGGCTTGAAGCTCAAAAATTCTTTGTGTGATGGGAAGATAAATAATAGTGACCTGAAGAATCGCGTTGAAACACATGATTATCAAAAGCCAAGGATTGGCCCAAAAGTTTTCGTAACGCCAAAAAGGTTTTCGGAAGCTTCTGACCGGAATAACCAAAAGAATTGAAGACAATACCACCATCATGAATGACATTGTGCGACCCAGACGCAAATCACCTAGGTATAAACCAAAGTACCAGAACAACAAAAGAGCCGAGCCGGCCACCAGTAGAGAGATAACGATAATTAGAAAAAAATGGAAACGATTAAGAATTTTATCATTTATCCGTTTGGGGCCTTCGGCCATAATTTCGCGTTCCTTGGGTTCTAGACCAAGTAAAATATCTTGTGGGCCATCACAAATTAAATTGATCCAAAGAATCTGTAGAACCGAAAGCGGCAACGGCCAACCAAGTAGGAGCGAACCTAAAATTAGAGAAATTTCCGAAAAAGAATCGGCCATCATGTAAAAAACCGTCTTGCGAATATTTTCAAAAACCACTCTTCCCTCTTCGACCGCGGCGACAATGGTTTTAAAATTACTGTCGAGCAAAGTTATGTCGGCGGTTTCTTTGGCAACTTCCGAAGCCTCGCCAACAACAATGCCAATATCGGCTTTTTTAAGAGCTGGAGCGTCATTAACGCCGTCGCCAGTCATGGCCACCACCTCACCAAGTTCCTGTAAAGCCGAGACTATTCTTAATTTTTGCTCCGGCGTAACCCGAGTAAATAAAACTGCATCAGTTACTCGGACTTTTAAATCTTTATCAGACAGTCTTTCCAATTCATGACCTTCTATCAGGCCGCCGGCTTTAATTTCAAAACCCAAAAAGCTCATTATTTTTTCCGCCGTATAACGATAGTCGCCGGTAATGACTTTAATTTTAATGCCGGCCTGGCTGGCTATAGCCAGGGTTTCCCTTACCTCTTTTCGCGGTGGATCCCATAATGCGACTAAGCCTAGCCATTCAAGTTTAGGAATTGATTTTATTCCCAACTTTTTGACAGAATCTTTGGAAATGGGACAGGCGGCCAAAGCCAAAATTCGCAGACCGTCTTTGCCCCAACGCTCGACTTTTTGCAAAATCTTTTTAGTTTCACCGGCCGACAGTCCACACATGGCCGCCACGATTTCCGGGGCGCCCTTAACATACAAAGCACAATCGTCGCCGAGCGGCGGACAATTGGCCGTAGCCATAAATTTATGTTGACCACTAAAAGGCACTTCAAAAAATCTAGTATGGCTATCGAAAATTTCTTGGGATAAAAAGTTTTTTTGCTCTGAAAGAAAATCCCACAAAGCCAGCTCGGTTGGGTTGGAAAGGTTATTACAAAGACACAGGGTTGTCAGGGCTCGAGTATGATCGGTGAAATCGGTTTTAGTCACCCGCATCTTTCCTTCGGTTAAAGTTCCGGTTTTATCGATGCAGATGGTCGAAACCGAACCTAAAGTTTCCACGGCTAAAAGTTTTCTAACTAAAGCTTTACGTTTAAGCATTTTTTGCATGGCCAAAACCAAAATAAGCGTCACGGCAATGGTCAAAGCTTCGGGCAAAATAGCTGCGAGTAAAACAGCAATGATTTCAAAGATTTCCCAAAAATCATAACCAACATAAAGACCGACGATAAGTGCCAAAGTACACAGAAAAAATCCAATAAAAATAATGCCTCGCACCAATTTTTTAAGGCGGACTTGTAAAATTGTCGGCAGGGGGATGGTTTCTTTTATAATTTTGGCAATTTCGCCGATCTTGGTGCCCGCGCCGGTTTTTTTAATCTGTATGACCGCCGTACCCCAGGCTACAATCGTCCCCATAAAAACCAAATCATCTTTCTTTTTTTCCATTGACTCACTTTCACCGGTTAAAATGGCTTCATCGGCAAAAAAAGACGAGGCTTCCAGAATCGCCCCGTCGGCCGGCACGCGATCGCCAATCCCCAAAAGAACAACATCTCCTGGAACCAAATCAATTGCCTCGATTTCTTGACGCAGACCATCACGGATAACTCGAGCTTTTGGTTTAACAATACGCTTTAAGGCAATTAAAGTTCTTTGAGTTTTATATTCTTGAGTAAAACCAAAAATTGAATTTAAAAAAACCACCAAAAAAATAAAAATTGCGTCACTGGGTTTTTGGGCAATAAGCGAAACAACCCCAATCGCCAGCAAAACATAAACTAATGGGTTGGCAAACTGTGATAAAAACATCGATAAACCAGAAGCAAATTTTTCTTCCGGTAAAACATTAGCACCAAAACGCCCTTTATTTTTTTTGGCTTCGTTGGAAGTTAAACCGCGATACTTCATAAATTTTTAAAAAACAATGGGAATAGGTTCACCCAAATACTTTGGTGAACTGTTGAACCAAACGTTCAGAACGGCTTTAACTCTGGCTAAAGATTCTCTAAGTTTAAAATATTCAATTTTAACGTAAGTCTGACGATCGGCTGACACACCATAAACCTCCATATCGTTATTTTCACCAATATAAATTATTCGCGACAAATGATAAGTCTGTGAGACAACCAGAACTGCCTCAAGTTGAAAAATTTCATGGGCCCTGACCATGGTGTCATAAGTATCGAAACCGGCGTGGTCGAGAACAATATCTTCGTCGGGAATATCACGCGCTAACAAATATTCGCGCATCGCCTCGACTTCATCGTAGTCGGTTCGCCCATGATCGCCCGATAACAAAAACTTTCTAACTTTACCAGCCTGATACAAATCGATTGCTGTCAACAAACGATCGGCCAACATATCCGAGGGCTGACCAGAACGAAGAACACTGGCCCCGGGGACAATTACCACGGTTTCACTTGGTGCTGCCGCCACTGAAAACATTTTTCCTTCAGCCGCTCGCCAAACTAAAAATTGCGAAACGAAAAACAAAACAATTATTGCGAAAACAACAAAAGTAAAGCTGTAAAAAACTATTTTTTTTATTTTCATAAAACCCTTCGTCCCCCCCCCGAAGGCCCCGAGCGACGTCTCGGAGTCGAGGGGTTCGCTTTCCGACCCTTCCTCTCCCTTCCAAACCCTTAATATGATACCATAAAATTGTCCAGTTCGCGGTACTGTTTTGGGCTAATTTGGTTCATGGGTTTGGAATTATCGTTGCTTTGGCGGCGGTATCAGAACCCCGCGTTATCCCGTTTATTCGGGAAAATCATCTGCGTCGAACGCCTTTGGTCGCAAGACTATCCGCACAAAGACGCTGCATCGGCCTCATTGAAATAACTTCAAGAAAGGTACCGACTGTTTATATGAGCCAAATCAGGCCGCGAACGGACTATAAAAAAACACTCCATTGGTTTGGAGTGTTTTTTGTCTTACTTGCTTCTAAACTATTTTATTTGAATCGTCTTAGCTGTTGTTGTTCCGTTACTTTCACTACCAGTGACCGTCACTTGAGCCCCGACAATCAAATCAGTTGTTGCTCCGGCCGTGGCTTTGGTGACTTCCGTCGAATCGGACCAATATACGGTTTTTGAACCACCGTCGAACATTTCAATTGTCAGATTATTTTCACCAATAGAAATGATCTCCCCGGCAATCAAACCGCCGCCTTGGCCGATCTTTCGTATTGAAACCTCACTATTTAAATCCGGCACGCCGCCACTAAAGGCCATCCCATCTGGTGGCATTCCCCCACCAAAACCGCCACCACTCATTTGTCCGTACTTCATACCACCAAAAAATGACAGACCGGCCACAACGATCACCCCGAGAACAATCGCAATAATTTTATTTTGCATAATTTTTTTATAAATTAATTATTATTCATATCTTAAAGCGACAATTGGATTCAAACCGGCCGCCCGGCGAGCCGGATAATAACCGAAGACAATACCAATAGCCGCGGAAACGACAAAAGATAAAATTACCGAATACCACGAAACTTCGGCAGCCACGATATTAAAAGTCGATAGAATAAAAGAAATTAACCAACCTAAGATTACTCCCAATGTCCCTCCGAGCATGGTCAAAACGACCGACTCGGTCAAAAACTGTAAACTGATTTCGCGACGCTTGGCGCCAATGGCTTTACGCAAACCGATTTCTTTGGTGCGTTCAGTAACACTGGTCAACATCATGTTCATAATACCGATACCGCCGACCAAAAGTGAAATGGCAGCCACGGCAGCAAGAAGCGTGGTAAAAGTTGAAGTAACACTGGAAGCCGTTTCAATAATGTCGGCTTGGTTCATTACAGAAAAATCAGCCGAGGCCGAGTCGCTAATATCATGTCTAGTCAACAAAAGACTAGTAACCTCTTCCTGAACCGAAGTCATAACCTCCGAGCTCGAGGCTTTAATATTGATAGTACTGACAGTTTCGCTGCCAGATAAATATTTTTGGGCCGTACTAATAGGAATATAAATTATGTCGTCTTGGCTACCAAAACCGGTGCCGCCCTCGGCCTCGGTTATGCCGATAACTTTGAATTCAATACTGTTGATACGAACACTTTGGCCGATCACGTCAGTGGCATCTTCACCAAAAAGATCATCACGAACGGTTGGACCTAACACCGCCACCTTGGAACTGCTTTTTATATTTTGTTCGGTAATAAAAGAACCATCGGCAATTTCCAAACTTTTTACTTCTAAATAGGTGGCGGTTACGCCATCAACCGAAGTATTAGTGTTGGTACCCTTGGCTGTAACTTGATAACGGCTGGAATTTTCAGGGGCCACGGCCTCGATATCCGAAACCTCGGCGGCAATAGCCTCAGCATCATCCAAGGTCAAAGTACTGGCCGAGCCCATGCCCGAACTAACCCCTGCCCCCATACTGCGTGAAGCCCCGGGCCTAACCATAATCAAATTTGAGCCAGCAGATTCAATGCTCGAAGCCACGGAATTCTGCGCTCCTTGGCCAATAGCTGTCATGGCAATAACCGAACTAATACCAATAACAATACCTAAAACCGTCAGGCCTGAACGAACTTTGTTGGCTGATAAAGCAAAGAAGGTTTCCTCTAAGACATCAGAAAAAATCATAGTTTTTTCCCCCTCTCACTCTGGGAGAGGGGTTAGGGGTGAGGGGCAATGCGACGATCGTGATTTTTTTTGTCGCTGACCAGTTTACCGTCTTTAATTAAAATAATTCTTTTGGCGTGTTCGGCTACATCAGGTTCGTGAGTAATTAAAATAATTGTGCGTTTCTTTTCTTCGTTCAACTGTTGAAAGGTGGCCAAGACAATTTCGCCGGTTTTGGAATCAAGGTTGCCGGTCGGTTCATCGGCCAAAATAAGGGTCGGGTTATTAACTAAAGCTCGAGCAATGGCTACACGTTGAATCTGTCCGCCGGAAAGTTGGTTGGACATATGACCAAAGTGATCCTCGTCCAAGCCAGTAGCCCGCAAGGAACTTTTGGCAGTTTTCACTCGTTCGTCTTTGTCCATTTCCGCATAAACCAGAGGCAGCATGGCGTTGCGCAATACGCTGGTGCGCGGCAGTAAGTTGAAAGACTGAAAAACAAAACCGATTTTATCTTTACGAATATCGGCCAGTTCGTCTTCGCTTAACGAAGAAACATCCTGACCGTTGAGAAAATACGAACCAGAGGTTGGTGTGTCTAACGCCCCCAAGATATGCATAAGTGTCGACTTACCAGAACCGGACGGCCCCATAATAGCCACGAACTCACCGTCTTCAATCTTAAAACTGACGTCGTCTAACGCTAAATAATCTGTTCCGCCAGTTTCGTATTTTTTGGAGATGTTTTTAATTTCAATCATATTAATCCGGTGGCATACCGCCGCCCGGGCCGCCACCGGTACCGAATAGACTGGCCGCCGAGGAAGTACTGGAAGAACTGGCACTACTGCTTGAATTGGTTGAGGTGCGAACAACCACCTGATCGCCTTCACTTAAACCGGAAATAATTTCTGTTTGGGTGTCACCGGCCAAACCAATTTCCACTTGCGTCGCTGTGGGCGCAGTAGACGAAACAATTCCCTCAGTCATCTCTGTTTCTGTGTATGTTTTGTCAAATTTATTCACATAATAAATATCGCCCTGACTTTCAATTGCTCCATTATCAATAACTAAGACATCAACCTTGGCATCAGTGATAATATCGGCCGTCACGCTCATTCCTGGAAGAATTCGCTCATCTTGTGTATCAAAAGCAATGTGAACATCATAAGTCACCACGCTTTGCGTGGTACTGCCGATCATGTCGACATCAACGACTGTGCCGGAAATTTCCAAGTCTTCAATCGCGTCAAAAGATAAAGTAACTTTGTTACCAACTTTAACTTTAGCCACATCAACTTCGTTCAAAGAAATCACCGCCACTTTTTGATCGGACACAATCGTGGCCACCGTAGTTCCCGAGGAAAGAGTGTCGCCTCTTTTAATTGAAAGTCCGGCGACAGCGCCGGCGACTGGTGCTTTAATGGTGTATTTTGCCAGTTCTTCGTAGGCTTCGGTTAAATCATTTTGTTTTTGGGCCACAACAATTTCCTGTGCCTCGATTTCTGCGACCGTTGCTCCGGCTTCCAAATCAGCTAACTGTTGTGTCTTTTCCGCCACATCTTCTTCGGCTTTGGCTAAATCATCAGCCTCGGGACCGTCTTTCAATTCAGCCAAAGTTTCCTTAGCGTCGGACAAGGTGTCCTCGGCATCGGATAAATCGTATGGCGAAGTCAGGTTGACTCGTTCAATAGTATCGACCGAGGTTTGAATCGAAGAAACAATAGAGTTGATAGAAAGGATATCGGAAGAAATAATCGGGGACATTTCATCAATAACGCTGGCGGCCGCGGAACGATCGTAATCTTCGGATTCAATGGCATCCAACATGTTTTGAGCATCAGTAAACGCGTTAGAAAGCGCCTTGGCTGCCTCAAGGGTTTTCTCGGATAATTCTGTTTTAACTTCGCTGTCACTGGATAAATTAGCATCATTATAATCTGCTAAGGCGGCATTTAATTTTTCTTCAGCTAAATAATAATCAATCAATAATTTTTCGGTATAATCTGAACCAACTAATAATTCGTAGAACCCGACATATTCTTCGACACTATTGGCTGTACCGAGAAGATCGGCTAAATCGTTTTTGATTCCCGGCAATTCCAAGAAAGCCGAAACCACGGCGTTATAACCCTCTTCGATCGCCGAAGAAACATCTTGTTCGGAGGTTAGAGTTATTTCTTGCAAATCACGCTCGGCTTTTTCCACAGCTTGTTCGGCATCCTCAATTTCCTCGTCAGTCGGCTGAAGACCGGCGAGGGTTCGTTTGGCTTGTGCCAAAGCGTTTTTGGCTTGCAACAAAGACAAACTGTCGGTCGGTGATTTCAGTTCTTCCAAATCCAACTTAGCACTTTCCAAAGCGGCTGAAGCACTACGAACCGACTGATACGCCGAGGTACTACTAATCGTGGCAAGCGTCGCCCCTTCGGCGACAGTCTGATTATTAGCGACTAAAACCTGCGTCACTTTTCCTGAAACTTCCGCATTTAATTCAATTTGGTCATTACCGTAAACTTGGCCGCTGCCAGAGACAACCGTAGAAACAGTTCCCTTTTCCACAGTTGATAAATAGTAACGTGTTTCAGTTGTGTCGCCTCCCATGGCTCTCACGGTCCAAACAACGCCGATTGACAGAAACACAACCAAAACAACGAAAGTTTTTTTTCGTTTCTTAATTTGCGCCAAAATTTTTCTTATCATATATATTTTTCTAAAAATTCCGCCTTCTTAACCCTCTTTTTCGTTTCCCTTGGATAAGGGGTGGCGCAAACGAATGTAAGAGGGTTAGGAAGGCGGGGGAAGAAAATCTCCCCGCTTGGTTATTATTCCGCCTCGACCGGAGCGGACGGTTGTTGCCATGGCATTTCCCCGTTTTTATAACGTTCAACCATTCGATCAAAATGGTTTTGCATCTTTTGGAGCATCTCGTCAGTCAAAACCGGTGCCTCGGCCGGACGATTTTCCTGTAACAGGTCAAGATAAGCGTCAAAATCATCATTGGCCAAAACTGTGGCTAGGTCAGCCTGGTTTTTTATCGGCGGGCCGCCCGGGCCGCGGCCGTGCGCTCCACGTCCGTCAGCCGAGGGAACGCCAGTCAGCGGATCACCGGGCAGCTCACCATTATTGTAAAGCTCGATCATGTGAGCGAATCTGGTCTGCATTTCGGCTATATGTTCATCGGTCATAATCGGAGCATCGGCCGGAGCGTTTTCACTCATTTTTTCTAAAAACGCAGCAAAATCATTATTAGCTAAAATTGTCGACATTTCCTCAATTTCCTCGGCTGTCATGGGGCCACCCGGACCAGGGCCGCGATGCTTTTTCCCTTCCCATTTAGAGTCATGGCCAGAACCAGGGCCAAACTCACCTAAAAAAACCGTTGAAGGCTCGTCCGAAACAGAATCAGAAGCGGAGTCTGAGGCATAAACACTTGGCGCTGCCGCGGACATGCCGAGTACGCCAAGCAGGGCCAAACCAGTGGTGATTTTGTTTTTTCGCATAATTTTAAAGGAAAAATTATTTTTTTATTTGTTAAAGCGCGCTTCTGTTATTAATACCCACGCCGGCCAAAATTCTTTCAAAAGGCAATTTTGAAACAAAAAACAAAAATAGGCGTATAATACATAGGTCTATGCGAAAATTGGCAGAATTAACGGATGAAGAAGCGGCTAAAGGGTCCATTAACGAGCGCTTTCTTTTCTCCGTCATCGTGGCGCGCTACCAAGAACGCTTAAGCCGATACATCAGGCGTTTGGGCGTGTTTCAAAAAGAAGAAGTCGAGGATATCTTGCAGGATGTCTTTATTAAAGTTTATAAGAATTTACAAGAATTCGACGACTCTCTTTCGTTCTCCTCATGGATTTATCGCATTACTCACAACGAAACCATGAGCTTTTTTCGGAAAAAAAGTTTACGGCCATACGGACACTATGTTGAAGATCCGGAAAAAACTTTTTTAACCCTTGATTCCGAAACCAATATTGAAAAAGAGTTAGATGTAAAAATTGAAGCCGATGAATTGGCCGCAGCTCTGCCAAAAATTTCCAAAAAATATCGCGATGCCGTTATTCTCCGTTATTTTGAAGAAAAAAGTTATCAAGAAATTTCTGATATTCTACGCATGCCAACTGGTTCGGTGGCCACCTTACTGCATCGCGCCAAAAAAGCTCTACAAAAAGAGCTCAAACACCTTACCAAATAAAATCCTATGGAAAACACCGAAAAAAATCTCGACGAATTGTCTAATAAAATTCTCGAGCGTATTGACAAGGAGGGGGTCAAACAAATTCCTGGCTGGTGGTTTAAAACAAAAAATATTTTGTTTTGGACACTCTGGATTGTTTTTGTCGTTGGCGGTGGTTCGCTGGCGGTTTCAGCCATGGCCTTTCATACGCGCTTTGCCGGCTGGGATTTTTATCAGGTTACTCACGGTTCGCTAGGAAATTTTATCATTGATACTTTCCCGTACATTTGGCTTATTATCTTGGCGGTCTTTTTGGTCATTGGCTACGAAGACATTAAAAACACCAAGAAAGGATATAAATATACTTTTTCCCTTATCGCTGGACTAAGTCTGGTTACATGTCTAATTGGTGGCTTTGTTTTATATGCGGTTGGCCTTGGCCGACTGGCCGATGAAAACATTGGCCCACGTTTGCCCTTCGGTCATTCAGCTATGGAACGTCAGGGTGAATTTTGGTCCAAACCAAACGAAGGTCTACTTTTCGGTAATGTTGTTTCCATAAACAATGACAACGAAACCTTTGTTTTAAGCGATAAAAATGGCAGCGAGTGGACGGTTAATGTTTCGCAGTTGTCAGAAACCGATAAGGCCGCCATTGAAACCAACGCTAACATTCGGCTCATTGGTTGGCGCGAAGATGACGACAGTGCTTTTAACGCTTGTTTTGTTATTCTTTGGGGAAACGAAATGCGGCCAACCGCGCCCAATAGAAAGGATTGCGACAATGATTACTGCCCGCTTCCACCCACACCTGTCGAAGTTGAACAAAAGATCATTACTTCGTGTAAAGATCTTCCCGGATACAAATTCCTGTTAGATTTGAAGGAAACAGCGGAATAATTTAAAAATAAAAACCGTCTCGATTTTATTCTGAGACGATTTTTTATTTTTTTAATAATCGCGAAGTTTAACAATCATTGGGTTGGCCTGAATCTTTTCCAAAGCCTTAGCCTCAATTTGACGAATACGCTCGCGAGTAACATCGAATTCCCTGCCCACTTCCTCAAGAGTGTGAGAAACTCCGTCAGTTAAGCCGAAACGCATTTCCAGAATTTTCTGTTCGCGCGGCGAAAGATCCTTCATGGCTTCCTGCACATAAGTGCGCAGAAGTTCTCGGCCGGCAGCGCGATCAGGGGAAATGTTTTTAACGTCCTCAATAAAGTCTTCGAGTTTGGAATCTTCGTCATCATCACCCACACTGGTTTCAAGGGAAACCGTGTCTTGAGAAATTTTGATGATATGGCGAATTTTATCAACATCCTCATCCATTTCTTGGGCGATTTCTTCGGGCAGTGGTTCACGACCAAGATCTTGAATCAAACGGCGCTCAACTTGCTGGAAACGATTAATGGTTTCCACCATGTGAACCGGAATACGAATGGTTCGCGATTGGTCGGCCAAAGCACGAGTAATAGCCTGACGAATCCACCAAGTGGCGTAAGTGGAAAATTTAAAACCTTTACGATATTCAAATTTTTTCACGGCCCGGAACAAACCAATATTGCCTTCTTGAATCAAATCCAAAAGTGACAATTGTTTACCAACGAATTTTTTGGCAATGGAAACAACCAAACGCAAGTTGGCTTCAATTAAACGACGTTCGGCTTCGTGATCGTTGCGCTCTTTACGTTTAGCCAAAGAAACTTCTTCCTCACCAGTCAAAAGCGGAATTTTACCAATTTCACGAAGATACATTTGAATAGAATCTTGCGTCAAATCAGTAATATTGATTGAGGCCGGGGCGTTTTGATCGCTGCTGATACGAATGGAATCCATGGCCGCGACACGCTCTGAACGCTGACCCAAAATTCCTTCCTTCATTTCAACTAAGTGAATACCGGTACGATCAAGTTCATCTAAAAACCATTCGTAAGCCTCAACATAATCTTCAATCTCCGGAAAAATAGACAAGACTTCGTTTTCGGTTATAAAACCACGAGTCTGACCGCGCGAGACTAATTTGTTTATTTCTTCCTCGGTCGGTGGTTTAGCCTTAACATAACGCTCAGCCGGGCGTTTGACCATTTTTTTGCCCCCTTTAACTTTAGAAACTGGCTTTTTGGCCACGACTGCTTTTTTAACAGCTTTCTTGGCCGAATGAGCCGGGTGTTTAACAGACTTTTTTCCGGCGAAGCCGGATCCGGCTCCGCCGGACTTTTTTTTCTTTTGAGGCATAAGTAAGAAACACGAAGACCTCGAGAACTCTCGAGGGGTTAAGCAATGTCTTGAAATTCGCGCATTAATTTATTCACGGTTTCTTTGTCACCCCGCGCTTCAGCGCGGCGGAGTTCGGACTCAATGGCTCTCCGACGCGCATCGCGGAGTCCACCATTAAGGATATTCAATTGCGCGGCGAGTTCTTTGCGGATCTGGTCCGCGGTCAACCCGTTCGCGTCGGTTTCGCCTTGCATGCCGAGCCGAATAATTACGGGGGCGAGGGAATCATGTCCCTCAGCCTTAATTGCCCCGAGAACCCATTCAAAATACGATGGGTTGGAACCCGACAAAAATCGAGTATAAGTATAGCCCGAATCAATAAAGCTGTAAAGTTCGCGAAGTTCGCCCTCGGGCAAGGTCTCTGCCTTAAGTTGATTAAAAAAATCTGTTTGAAGTTCGGGGATTTGAATAAAAAAACCGAAAATCATTTCTGCGGCCAAGGCTAGCCGAGATTTAGCTGTCGAAACTGGCGCGCTCGGAGCCGGTTTATTGTGGAGGGTCGGGCCGGCCGAGGTGTGACCAATGGCCCCACGTAAAATTTTTAAATCAATTCGTAATAAATCGGCGACGGTTTGCAACCAATGCTCTTTTTCAACAATATTTTGTAGCAAGGCCAGCTCGGGCAACAACATATCGCTAACTTCCCTTTTAACTTCAACTTGCGACAAATCCTTACCCTTAGTGGCCCGCTCAATTAAATATTCCATGACCGGAATGGTGTGGGCCACGGCATTGCGCCACAAGGTCGGATCTTTTTGCACGGCTTCGTCAGGATCCTTGCCGGCTTCGGGTGGCAACAACGCCACTTTAATTTGAAAATCTTTTTGTCTGGCCAAACGAATACCGCGTTGGGCGGCATTAAAACCGGCGGCGTCTTGATCAAAAGAAAAAATCAACGTATCAGTTAAACGTTTTAACATCTCGAGCTGTGTTTCGGTTAAGGCCGTGCCCGACGAAGCCACGACATTTTCCACGCCGGCTTTATGTGAAGCCACGACATCAAGATTACCTTCGACAATTATAACGGCTTTTTCCAACTTAATCGCGCGCTTGGCCAAATCCAATCCAAATAACAATTCGCTTTTATGGTAAATCGGCGTCTCTGGCGAGTTCAAATATTTCGGGCCCTCGTTATCTTTGGCCCCGGGCATGGCTCGCCCAGTGAAACCAACCGTCTGGCCGCGAGCGTCACGAAGCGGAATCATTAAACGATTACGAAAACGATCAATATGACCGGAACCGGAACGACGGGCCAACAATAAACCGGCGCGCTCGGCATCTTTGGCGGGGATTGCCTTTTTCTCCAACAACCCGGTTAAGGTGTCCCAAGCATCGGGAGCAAAACCAATCCCAAATTTTTCTAAAAGATCGGGGGTGATACCGCGACGCTCGACATAATTTCTTGCCTCAACCGCGGCCGGAGAATCAGCTAAAATTTTTCGATAACAAGCGGCAGCGAATTCATTAACACGAATCAAGCGCTCGTTTTCGTTGGAGCGAGCTGTGTCGTAGCGTGGAATTTCAATTCCCGCTTTCTTTGCCAAAGTCCGCAAAGCCTCGGAAAAATCTACTCCCTCCATTTGCATTATAAAAGAAAAAATATCGCCACCAACGCCACAGCCAAAACAATGCCAAATTTGCTTTTCGCGAGAAACATAAAGCGAAGGCGTTTTTTCCATGTGGAATGGACAAATAGCCTTAAAACTGCCGCCACCAGCCGGTTTAAGCTGTAGCGACTCACCAATCAAGTCGGCCACATCAATTCGCCGCCTTATTTCCTCACGCGGGTCCATATATTCAAGTCAATTTTGCCTTGAAACGACAAATAAAGCAAATTGCGGAATTTGCCGAAAAATCGCTATTTTCTTGAACCTATTTCTTAGGCATTAGGCTCCAAAAAAGGCCAATAATCCAGCCCGAGACAAAACCGACGACGAAAGTAAAAACCACTAAGAAAGCGGCGTAACCAAAATTAAACTGGGCAATAGTGTATTGAAAATTGATGTGATGAAGCATCAAAATCCAGTCCATAATTGGCTTGGCCACACCAAAGGCCACTAAAAGCAACCAAATAAAATGTAACGAAGACAAAAAAAGCCCGAGAGTAAAACCCAGGATGTTTCTATTTTTTTTCATACCTCCTTTAAATTATGAATTAAAAAAATTAACCGAAAATTTTTCCCCAAAAACCCTTTTTCCCGTCTTCCTCATCTATAGCCTTTGGTACAGCTACGAAAGATTGTATCATTCGCGACAGACGATTTATTTCTTGGGTTACCAACGGTCCTTCATATTCCCCGCCGTGGGCAGCACCAGAACCAAGACCGGATTGTTTTTGATCAAGGTGAAGATTAATTTGTATTCCACTGTCCTTGTCTTCAACATAAGCGTGAAAGCGTGGGAAATCAGAACCAGACAAACGCCGTGAAAAACTTGTTTGCCCACCGTGCCCCACATGTTCGCCATAGCCCAATCGTCGCATTAAATTACGAGCATTATCTGGCAAAGGACCTTTTAAAAAAACCTGCATAATATTTTTTGTCTGGAAAGAAAAGAAAGAAACCTTTGCGTTTTTGAACCGATTTTAATTGATTTATTTTTAGATTGAGATGGATGAACAGTGACCTTTGTTTTTTTAAACAATTGTTCTCGGGCACGATCAAATAAAATTTCCAGGCGACGCCCTTCTTCCATGACCAGAGGATTATGATAAGCCCAAACGAATTGGTGATTTCCCTGTCGGCTTTCATCTTCTTGATCCAGGTGAATATTAACTTGTAAACCACCATCTTTAGAACAAACGGAAGCATGGAAACGCGGAAACCGCGCTTCGGGCGCAAGTGGAGATCGCACAAAGCTCAAAAGGCCATCGTCCTCCTTATGAGGACTGAAGCCAAACCAACGCATGAGCTCGGACGCTTTCTCCGACGGGAAGTTCGAAAGAAAGCACTTCATATACTTTCAGGAGAATCGTTTTCTCTCTATAACCTAATATAGCTCTAATTGTGTCAAGACGGCAAGGGCAAAATTTTTAATTAACGCTAAAGGTACCGACTTTGGAAAAACTTTTTAATAAATCGCTGGGGTGTTGCGAATGAAAGGCTTGGCTTAAATCTTGGCCAGCCGCGTAACCGGCGTGGCGACCGTTTACGAAAACCGATGAAAAATCATAAACCACACCATCAACGGCGGCGTAAGCCGGTTGACCATTAAGACCGTTGTAGACGCTAAGGGTTTGTGGGGTAAAAACTGTGGTCGTGGACGAAGAAACTACTACCGGATTAACTGCGACTGTAGGCGGAACATAAAAGAAATGAAAATATCCGAGGACTAGAACCAACAAAATATAAAAAGCTGGAAGAATAATTTTTGTTGCTGTGTTCCACCAACGATGACGAACAAAGAAAAGACGAATGGCCCAACTGGTATGAATTACGAAAGCCAAGAGACCAAAAAGGCCGAGCCAATTTAAATGAAGAGTTCGCGCCAAGTCTCGATCGATAATCCCCTTGGTCATGCCGTAGCCGGTAATGGCGTAAAACAGAATTGTGATGAATAGCCCCCAAGCCGCAGCGCGATCGGCCTTAACCATAACCGCGGTAAAATTTATTTTATTTGTCATATTAAAGATAAAACTATTATAACACGAGCTCCGATAGACAAAAAACACAAATAATGATAAACAATTCTCCGAGGAGGTTCTCATGAACTGGAATACTGCTCGCATGCTTTTTCGTCAGTCCCTTCCAGGAATTATGATTCTCTCGGCCGCTCTGGCCAGTCCTCCGTCCCTCATCGTGGTTTTGGTCTTGAACCGTTTACACGTTCACCCCGATACGGTCTGGCTTGAGATCGTGTGCGACGGCATTTTCTTCTTGATCTACCCCGTCTTCCTCGTCGGTTTCATCGGCCTGTGCGCCGTGGCCATCAAGACCGGCTTCTGGTTCACTGTCGGAAACTGGATCGAGGACCTCACCTCGCGCCCGCCCAAGCCGCCCCCTGGCTAGAAAAGGCGGGTTTTTTAATTTCCGGCTCTCGACAAGTAAAGGCAATTCGTATATCATAAACCCGTCAAATCTGGAGAGGTCGCATAGTGGTCTAGCCCCGCCTCGCTATACTCGGTCGGGGTCCCGCCAAAGTCCCATGAGTTTGGACGACGGCGGGATGCGCTTGATTACAAGCAAGCGCCATCAACCAAAACAATCAAATCCGGAGAGGTCGCATAGTGGTCTAGTGCGCTTGCTTGGAAAGCAAGTATACCGAAAGGTATCCAGGGTTCAAATCCCTGCCTCTCCGCCATCCCCCTTCGCCACGTCTAGTGGGGCTTCGGAGGGATGCCCCCAACGAAGCTCGAGACTTTTTTTCGAGAGCGAAGTGGGGCAGAAAAAATTAAAAACACGGAGAGGTACCCAAGAGGCTGAAGGGGGGAGATTGCTAATCTCCTAGGTCGGCTTTAAAACCGGCGCGAGGGTTCAAATCCCTCCCTCTCCGCCAAAAAATCCCTACTGAATTAGTAAGGATTTTTTTGTTGATTAAAGTCATCTGCTTTACAAAGACGGATGATTTTTTTCGATGGATTTTTAAAAAGAAAAAACCTAGGAAAGCTGGAAAACCGATAAAAAATAAAAAACAAATAAAAATATTTTAATGATTCTTTTCATGGGCTTCTAAAATTGAATATTTTGTAAAAAATTCTCTCACTGCGGAAAAAAACACCTCTTGTTGATCGTAAGCAGCAAAATGCCAACCTTTGGCAAGTTGTAAAAATGTTGCGTTTGGAAGGTATGGTTTCATTTCATCAATCGCAAGAGGCGGAACAACGGTGTCATATTCTCCGGAAACAACAAGGACGGGCAGTTCGCTCATGAACAAAAGTAGAGGATAATCATTCCCGACAAACATTGTTGGTTCGTTTGTATGATATGCGTCTTTTAAATCTGAGACTTCCTGCTCATTTTGTTGAGCCAAAATTTCTTCTTCGCTCAACACTTCGTTTTCAGGATTTTCTACGAATTCAGAAACTGAAAAATCTTGATGCAATAAAATTCCAACTCGAACATGCTCCGCTCCAATTGCCTGACTAATAGAATCCTCTCCAATTTTATCGGTTTCTGCTCTTTGAAGATCTATTAGTAATTGGCCGCCCTGATCAGAAATTTCCTTACTGAAAGTTCCTGGAGCAACCAAAATATAACCAGACACATTTTCCGGTTGAGAATTGGCGTATTTTGCCGCAAGCAGCCCGCCAAAAGATCGACCAAAAATTACAATAGGTTTTCCTGGAATGATTTGTTCTCGCAACTCGTTAATATCTGCAACGGCTCGAGCGAAAGTCATACTGTCAGCTAAATCTGACGTATGTTGCGACTCGCCACATCCGCGCTGATCATAAACAATAAGCGAACCAAACATATCCGCGTACGCCTGGGCTTGGATTGTACGGAAATCTTCTGAACCGTGGCCGGGTCCGCCATGGAGAAAAATTGTTACTGTATCAGTTCCACGATCATAAAACCAATAATGTAAACGAACACCGTCTGAAGTTATAATGTCTCCTTCACGTATGCCGTCGACAGGTTCAGGAAGTTCAATTGTGGCGTTGGATGAATTATCTTGAACTGAAAAATAAGTAAGAATAAAAAAACTTGTCGACGCCAACAGCACGATGGACAACAAGATGAAAATTAATAGTTTTTTTGTATTCATATATTTAAAAAGTGGCCCCGGATGTGTAATCAGAGCCACGGTGATCCGGTTGGGGCGGATCAGAAGATGCAGTCGCCGTCGTCGGTGAACCAGTAGTACAGGTGGCTGATCGAGGTCCCGACCACGATCACCTTGACCTTGGTGCTCGTGTCGTTCCCACACCACGCTTCACCGGTCGCGGACGTGTAGTCCTTGTCGAACTTGTTGCTGCGGTTGTACCACGTGTCCTGGAGGGTCGACGTCCCGCTCGAAGTGAGACTGTCCCAGCTCGGATGGGCGGTGGCAGCGGTGCCGTTGACCACGCACCCCGACGGCGTGATCTTGGTGATCCTCGACCCCGTGGCCTTGAGCCAGAGGGCGCTCGAACACCCGCCGCTCGTCGGGTTGTAGATGTAGTACGTGTTCGTCCGCTCGAGCATGTCGGCGTCCATGTCGGGCGCGACGGCTTCGATGGGATCCCCGGCCGTGTCGTAGACCACCTCGGCCTCGACAGGCGGAGCTTCACAGGCCGAAAGGCCGAAAAGGCCGAACAGAAACGCGAGAACCAGCGCAAAGACGCGCATTGTGCACCTCGTGGCCTGGGGAAAGATACCCAAGCGGCTAAATTGTAACAACAAAAAACTCTTCGTGTCAACCCCAGAGTTAAAACGAAGAGATGCCTTTGTTTTTCTTAAAAAATTATTAAAACTTCCCTGTTCTACAAAGACGGATGATTCGGTTCGATAGGTTTTTTAACAGGTTCGCCTTCCGCTCCGATCTTTTTAACATCACGTTGTAAAATTTCCTCAATCTTCTCCATATGACTGTAACATTTTTTAAGTTCTTCCTCGTCACGATCAGAAAAATGTTCTACCAAATCGTTGCGTAACAAAGAAAAGGCGCTGTGAATATCTTTACTGGTATGTTGCGTGCCGGAAAGCAAACTTTGCCGAACTGAACGGAAGCGTGAAGCAATATGCCAAAGCAAAAAGGCTAAAAGCAAAATTACGGCCATTAATGGCGTTAGCACCGAGGTAAAATCCATTATGTTGTCAGTAATCTTAAGAAGCCAAAAGGGTTTTACATTCAAACCGATTCTTTCGGTTGGTAAACTTGAAGAGCCATCAGCGGTCACGACTGTAGCCCAAAATTCGTACAAACCACTGTCTAATTTTTTGGTACCAACAAAGGTAAAACGGCCGTATGAGTCACACAGAACCATTTCACTTGAAACCGTTCCGTCCTCGGTTTTAAACCAAATTTTTGCCTCAGCTCCGGGATATTCAGAAACCCCGCGAACAATAAAGGTTTCACCAGCGCGCAATTCGGTTGGATATTCATTTAAAACAGGCGTCTCAAGCGGCAGGACATAAAGATTAGTTACTGCCGAGGCATAATTGCCGGCCCTATCAACAGCTTGAACGAGAATAATATTTTCACCCGGTGGCTGCACGGGCATGGTATAGGTGCCATCGACCAATTCTTCGACATCAACAAAAATATAATCAGCTGAACTGACTTTTATTTTATAAAAATCAATCCCCGATAAATCATCAGTGGCGTTAAAAGTCAAGGTTGGTGTTGGATCGGTATTATCCCCGTCTTCAAGTACGGTTACCTCAAACGGATTGGGATTAACCGTGTCAATTTGAAATTTAAAATGTGTTGGCGGTCCCCAACCGTTTTTATTCTTAAATCTTATGTGAAAATAATTAGTGCCGTCCTTAACATCTTCATAAGACTGGGAACTAAAAAGGCCATCAGAAACCGTCCCCGGATCGGAAAATGGTAATTGGTTGGTTAAAATATTAACCGCGATAACATCGGTTGGTAGCGACCACTCTAATTTAACATCGTTAAAAGAATACCAATTGTTTTGATCAGGATGGGTGGATGAAGAAACGATTGGCGCGGCCGGTACTTGATATTGACCAGCTGGCGCTAAAATTTCATTTTTCCCTTCCCCTTCAGTCGTCGGTTCGTTTACCTCGGCTTCGGGTGTCGTAGCCACGGTGCTAATGGAAAAGCTGGCACTGCCAGCGCCGGAAAAAATTTCTGAACCCAAACCGTCGTTAGCTAAAACCGAAGCAGAAGAAAAGCTTAAGGCAGCCGTTCCGGCGGCTTTGGCTAAAAAATTAATGGTTAAAATTTTACCGCCAGAACCGACATAGCCGGGATTCAAAACAATTCCCTCGAAACTTATTGCCCCGGAAGTATTGGAGTATATTGGGTCTTCAACCCACAAAGTGAAAATCGAACCACTTTTTGAGATTGACGAAACCTGTAATTTATCGGTTGGAAAAATTATTGTCCCCGAAGCGGCGTTCATGGCCTGGGTGGCACTGGAGACATAAACTGAAACAGAAAAACTTTCACCTAAATAATAGGAATTAGAAGAAGGGGAAAAATACAAACTAGCCACACTGGCCGCTTTAACCGGTGAAGCAAGAGTTATGATTACCAGAGCAATCAACGCAATGGATATTTTTTTAATTTTTTCCTCCATATTCCTATAATCAAAACCAAGGCCAACAAAAGTCCTACTGAAATTATAACTAAAATTACACTATTTTGATACCACAATGGTGGATAACCAGCTGTTTTAATTAATCTTTCGTTACCAAAATTATCAACAGCTTTAACAAAAATGTGGCTGTTAAGTTTTTGATCCAACAATAGGTAAGGGCTCTCAGCGCGAATCCAGGTCTCGCCCGGTTTAGACGATTTTGTTTCCTGAACTTCGTAATAGGCTATTCCCGATTCCTTGTCCTGGGTAGAGAAAACCAAAAACCATTGATTGTCAAAAAGCGAAACGTCTTGACCGACAACGGGAACAAAAGTTTCCGGTGGGGTTGTATCAACGACCGACTCCTCTAAACCGGACACACCAGTGATATCCGAAGAAATGTTAAAAGTTAGATCATTTGTTGAAGTTTGGGCGGCTGTACCCGCACCATCGTTCAACAAAGCAGTGCTTTCGGAAAAAGAAAGCTTTGGACTTCCCTCTTCGGTCGTCAAAAAATCAATGGAAAAAAGCAAACCATGCTTTCCATAAAAACCTCCGGGAATAATCCCGCTGAAGGCGAGTGAGTTATCGCTGACAGAAGCCTGTTCTTCAACCCAAAAATTTATGATTGATCCACCGTTACTAATTCCGACAACCTGGAGAGTATCAGGAATGTTTAACTTACCTTCAACGGCGTTAATAGTTTCGTTTTGTGCGTCTAAATAAAATTTAACCGTAATTTTTTGATTCAAGGGTAAATCAGTAACCGGACTTTCAATCGAAAAAATGGCTGCCCGGGCTGTGGCCGTAAAAAGAAAGAAACTAAGAAAAAAAATGACAAAAAATATTTTTTTCATATCAACCTGTCCAGTAATAAGCCATGATACTAAAATCAACTAAATCAACCCCACCGTCGCCATTTAAATCAACCTGGGCTGGTGGTGAGAGGCGAAGATACCAATAAGCTTCAATGGAAAAATCGATAAGATTAACCCGACCGTCGCAGTTAAGATCGGCAATTCCGCCGCAAACACCAGTCTCGACCCCATCAATTGGAATAGAAATATCACCGACCACAAAGCCAACACTGCGACTATAACTACTGATAGTACTGGCCACAGCTGATTTTGATTTAGTAAAATGTTGACCAAGTTCCAAAACCGAAGTATCGAAATTATAAAGATAAACTCCGTCGTTATCGGACGAAACCTGAGCAAAAATTGAATTTTCAGAATTAACGGCAATGGTCACATTGCTGTCAGGTGAAGTTTGGCCAAAAATCGCTAAATTATCGCCTTGAGCCACTGTTTCCTTATCAACCGCCAAGGTTGGGGAAATAAAAATCCCACTAACCGTGGTTGAGGTGTTGGCCGTTACATAAACCGGGAAAGTAAAAAGCGAAGAACGCCGACCGGCGTCATCAGTGCCATACAAAGAAAAATTAAAATCGCCAGAAGAAAGTCCGGATAAAGTCACTTCAAAGATGGCATCTGGCCCAGCAATGGTGGTAATTGTTTCTTGGCCATCCTTCAAAACAGTCACATAGCTCATTGGGTAAGCTCGCCCGGAAAAAGTCACGCTTGCCCTGCCGGTCGTGATTGCCCCGCCGCCTCCGCCACCACCGCCGCCACCACCCTCTTCCTCTTCACCGGTCGGTGTTGAAGATCCGACAGCCGATTCGGCCAAAAACTGCGTCCCGGCATAAGCCTGAATTTTAAAATAATAAGCGGTACTATTTGTCAAACCGGTCTTGGTATAAGTCAAAACATCACTGACAGCCGTATAAGTAAACGGACCACTGCTTGAGGTGGAAAAACCAACCTGATAATCAGTAATGTTAGCTAAAGTGCCGACCGAAGAAGTCCAAGTTAAAACAACTTGAGCATCGCCGGCCGTGGCAATTAAAACCGGCGAAGTGGCTTGCGGATAATATAAAACACCGGAGCGATTAATAAAGTTTGTTCCGGTGCCTTCACCAGCACTAGTTTGACCATCAAGGGAATTGTATTGAAAACTACTCGAAGAAGAATAACCGCCGTCAGTCATTAACGCTTCGTCTTGAAGAAGAAAATTCGTACTGCTGCTTTCCGAAGCGTTCGCCAAAGGCACGACCACGAAAATTGCCGTCACAATGATGAAAACCAAAAAATTTTTCACCGAATTACACGGCATATCTTTTTGCTTTGTTTTCAGCGAACCTTTTAAGGTGTTGTAGGGGTTGTTTCCGCACTGGTATTGGTTTCAGCAGGGGTTTCAACATTCGTGGCACCGGTATTTTCGCCAATATTGATTGGGGCGACCTCAACAATTTTTCCACTGGTCGGGCTGTAAAGAATGGCACGCTTGGCTTTTGTATAAAGTAAAACTTTGTCACCAACTTGTGCGTTCTTAAAAAATTCTTGATCTTTTAATTTTTCGATATCCGAAACCGTAGCCACGGTTGGCGTTTCGTCAGCCGGAAGAACAATAAGTTTTCCAACGGTTTCCACCAAGTCGGCTACTTCCTGAACCGCTTCTTGTTGCGGATTAGCCTCGGCCGTGGAAAGTCTTTGAAAAAGATAAACATTACCCACGACCGAAAGGACTAATATTATTACAAAAAACGAAATCGTTACTACCTTTTTTGCCATAAAATTCTGTAAAAAATTAATTAATTTTAACCGGATTTACTATAGTTTATAGGCCGCAACCAAAACTGACAAGTGCTCTTAAAGCGGGGTTTCAGAACTTTCTGAACTGGTCGGAACTGATTCAGTGGTTGTTGTCGGAATTGACTCAGGAGACGTGATACTAGAAGTTTCAGGTATCGGATCAGGTACCGGAACAGATTCTGTTGTTGTCGATGAATCAGAAACCACCTCGGTCGGAGTTTCGACCGGAGTTTCTATTGAAATTTCCGGGGGTTCCTCTACTATCGGTGATTCGACCGGTGTTGTTACTTCCTCGGTAATTTCGGTTGGGACTATTTCTTCTATAATTTCAGTCACGACAGGTTCTTCGATTATCGGTTCAACTACCGGGGGGATGACAACCGGTGGTTCTTCAACAACCGGGGTCTCTGGGATTGAGGAGAAAGTTTTGGCGTTCTTTACAGCTAAAGCAATCCAGCTGAAACGCAAATCTTGTGCGGCCGGCTGATTTAAGAGAATTGTAAAACCTTCTTTACTCTTTTGAGTCACAATAAACTTTGTTGTCCCAGAAAGGAAACTTGTTTCGGCCGCCGCAAGCATTTGTTCTCGCGCCAATTTTGCTTCTGAGGTTTCATCAGCTGATGCAGTTCCCTCTTCAAAAGTAACCGAAGCTTGAACGACTGGCTGTTCCAAGTAAGCATCTGTGAAATTCACACGAACTTCAGTTTCACCGGTACGAATCATGGCAAACCCGGCCGTGTCGTCGTTGAAATATGGACGACCAATTAAGACAAGGTTACTCATGAAAGAAACTACATCGTTGATTGAGGAAATCGAATCAACCTGCACCCCACCACCAAAAGTGGAAAGCCCAGTGACGGTCAGGTCGCTATTTAAATTTAACGAAGTAAGATCAAGTAATTGTTTTTCTTCAAGAGCAGACAGACGTGTTTGAAGTTCGGTAATTGTTGTCCCTTGCGTCGCAAGTGTGGTCTCGGCGGCTTGCGTGCGGGTTTCGAGAGCGGTGATTCCTGCCGTAACTGTTTCGTTGATTGTGAGTTGTTTTGCGACTTCGTCATCAATACGAGCAACAAGTGTGTTATTCGTTTCAGCCGTCGCGTTCGTTACGTTTGAACTTACTAAGGCAATTAAGTCACGAACAGAAGCGAGATCTGTTGCTGTAACCTCTCCCGTATCAGCTTCGAGTCCGGCCACGGCGTCAGAAAGCGTTGCAATGCGATCGACGTAGATATCAAGTCCTCTGATTGTTTGGGCGTCAATTTCTTGCGCGCTAACCGTACCGGCAAAAGTCGCGTTTCCAAGTGCGTCAAAGGTAATAACCGTATTGGTAATTTCAGGAATTGTGCCATCTTCCGAAGCCGGAGTTATTGTTTCAACAACAAATTTTTCTTCTCCAGAAAGTGCCATTGCTACTTCGGTTCCCGTGGCTGGCATAATCGTGTTTACCGCGATTTCATCAGCAATTAATCTTGGAGTAATTATTTCAAGTCCGGCGACCAAACGATCGGTGGCCATTTCAGAGAGACTTGCTGATTCAATAAGTTCCGGCGCTTCTTCAACTAATCTTATAAGCGAACGACTACTCATTTCATCTACCGGAACGAGTTCACCGCCCTCACTAAGCCCTGGCAATAAATCCTCCATCTTAGATCCGTTATAAAAATCAAGTTTAATAAACGCAACAATCATTCCCTGTTCGGCTTCCTCGGTCGTCAAATCGCCTTCAAACCACGTCATAGCCTGGCCAATCACTTGGCCGGCTTTTGTAGCTTTCATGGCAACGCCAGGTATTGAAGACGTTGTTAAATAATCTCCGGCATAAATCGGACCGTTTTCATCAGAAACTTTTACCGGAACACGACCGGTTAGAGCAACCATAGCTGCGTTCGCACCAGCGTCTTCAACCGTTCCCATAACAAGACTCGGCTGCGTAGAAATTATTCCGATTGCTGTCGGATCATAAGCCGTTGTACTCTTTTTCACACCGGAAATAAGTGTTGGGTCAAGTGAAACAACGTCCCCCGGTTGCAGAGAATCAGTTGTTCCATAAATTTCAGCTAAGTCGGCACCAGATCCTTTAATTGTCCAAACACGAACTTCCCCAACACCGCCAACACCACCGGCACCACCAGTTGTGGTTTCTCCAGCACCACCACCACCGCCACCACCACCTTGCGCGCCACCAACGCCTCCAGCGCCGCCTGTTCCAGCTGCGTTGTTTGCTCCACCACCACCACCATCACCGCCAGTACCAACCCCGGCATTGCCAGCTCCGCCAGCCCCGCCGGCTGTTCCAGCCGCGCCACCACCACCAGTGCCACCACTTGATGTATTTCCACCAGCACCGCCATTACGGGCTGCACATGTTGTGATGGTACAGCTTCCACCAGCTCCACCACCAGCTCCACCACGAATACTATCGCCACCCATTCCACTGTTTGCCGTACCAGTTGTTGTAGAAGCACCACCGCCGCCACCGCCAAAATTTCCCGCTGCTCCAGCTGATAATCCCTGCGTAGTACTGGAAGTTCCGCCACCAGCACCACCGCTACCAGAATTCGATAAGGTAGCCGTTGCTCCTAACGGATCACCGCCTGTTCCACCCGTAGCATCGTGTGTGTGAA